>QCIY01000030.1 GCA_003216415.1 Prochlorococcus sp. AG-402-O16 | reverse complement strand
GAATCTATAATCCCCCATTTAATTGCCTCATAATTCCATAGGCCCATATCAATCTTAGGGAAAAAATTTGTCAATAATGACTCGGTATAACTTGATATTGTTTTTAATTCATAAAGAGCACTTATTTTATTTTTTATAGTTATTTGTTCCCTTAACCAATTACCCAAAAAATAATTGGGGACAGCTATTTCTAATTTCTCAGTAATAAAGGGAGGACATATTTTTAATTCTTCTGCTAAAAGATCACTAATTACCTCAATTTTGTTTGACTTATAAAGATTGAGCAATTTACTAGTTGATAATATTACTCAACTTTAAATGGATCTGTTATTTCTGCATTAGGACATTCGAATTCCCCCACAGCAACAAACTCTAGACGAAGCTTTAAGAAAGTTATGAATTTTTTATCCGTCGATAAAACAGCTGCAGGTGAAGATGGAATCTTTGCTGCAAGATCAATAAATTGAGTGGTTTGCAAAAAAGATGGATTTTTCAAGAGCCAAAAATCTATTTCTTTATCATTTTCTTTGTAGTTCCGCTCTCTTTCTTTCAAAATTTCTTCAAGTGGTTCTTCAACTGTTAAAAACTTTTCACTTGCCGCGACGAAATAATATGTTTTCATTTTGATATTTAACTTGATGTAATAAGTGACTTCATTTCACGAACAGATTTTTCTAATCCTACCGCTAAAGCCCTTGCAACAATACTATGGCCTATGTTTAGCTCGTTCATATTGTTAATTGATGCAATTTCTTTAACATTATTGTAATTAAGACCATGACCAGCATTAACAACTAAACCCAGATCATTTGCTTCATGTGTCGACTCTATAATCTTTTGAAGCTCATCATATTGGTCGTATCCTTTTAATTCAGCATATTTACCAGTATGTAATTCTATAAAATCAAACCCTATATCTTTGGAATAAGTAATCTGTTCAGAAAAAGGATCAATAAATGCACTTACTTTGATATTTGAATCTTTTAAATTTCGAACAAAATTCTTTAGATTATTCACATTACTTTTTACATCCAACCCTCCTTCAGTCGTAACTTCCTCTCTTTTCTCTGGAACAAGTGTTACGTAATCTGGGAGAAGCTTTTTAGCGATTTCTAACATTTCATCTGTAGCAGCCATTTCTAAATTCAGTTTCGTTTTTATTGTTTCTTTCAAAAGGAATACATCTCTATCTTGTATATGTCTTCTATCCTCTCTTAAATGAACTGTTATTGAATCTGCACCCCCTAATTCAGCCAAAAAGGCAAACTGTACAGGGTCTGGCTCTACAGTTTTCCTGGCCTGCCTCACATTAGCAATATGGTCAATGTTTACTCCTAAAGTAGTCATAATTTCTGAAGTCTTAATTTCTAGACAATCTTGTAACCGCCCAATAATAGCTAATAAAAAATAACATACCCTTAAATTATTAATATATAAATAATTGAATTTGAAAAAAAATTCCATTAAAAATAAACACAAAATAAACCCAGTTTTGGGATTTATAGCGATGTTCATTACTCAGGACATTGTTTTGAGATTTTTTTTTAGTAAAAAGAAAATAATTAATAATAATTTTTCAATTCCCATAAATTCGTCTATTATTTTGGCTCCTACCCATAGATCAAGGTGGGACGGCTTAGTTCTTACTATGGCTTTGGGTAGAAGGATAACCCAGAAGGATTGTAGGTTTATGGTTACTAAATCAGAGATGAGAGGAATGCAAGGTTGGTTTTTAAAAAGACTTGGATGTTTTTCGATAAATCAATTATCCCCTTCTCTCTCAACGTTAAGATATGCTATTGATCTAATACAAAAAGGTGAACAACTTGTTGTTTTCCCCGAAGGAAAAATTAATAAATTTGGTAGAAAATTAGTTCTCAAAGAAGGTTTATACAGATTAGCGCGATTAGCTACAAAAAAAACAGACTCCATTACTATTATTCCAATCGGAATTGCTTATAGCAAAGTATCTCCAAAATTCAGGAGTCAATTTTGTTTATCCTTAGGAGAACCAATAGTAATGACTGATTACTTAAACCTTACTATCAAAGAATTTAATAAATTTTTAAATGCAAAAATGATCATAG
>QCIY01000029.1 GCA_003216415.1 Prochlorococcus sp. AG-402-O16 | reverse complement strand
CTATTGGTTCATTAGATAGAAAATAACTTTTTAAAACTTCAATTTTATTATTCGTACTATTAATTGAATCTAGATCGCCAAATAGTTCTGAAAACTTTTTTAAGCTCATATTTATTTACCTAAGAAAAGAACATTTATTGATTTCTTCTCAACTAAATATGTACTTAAGGCTTCACTATCTCCATGATGAAAAAATACATTTTTTGCTTCAGACTTTTTTAATACTTCCAAAATTCCATCCCAATCTGCATGATCAGAGATTGCGAATCCTTTATCATATCCTGATCTTTTTCTTAGAGCTCTTATTGACATCCATCCACTCGCAAAAGCTGTTTGAATATTTTTGAAATTTTTTAGATAAGAGCCCTTACTTAAAGATGGCGGTAATAATATTAGACTCCCTTTAAGTTCATCAATTTTTTTTTTATTTTCCATTTTTATAGTATCTTTAATATCAATTCCAAGTTTTCTATAACAATTGTTCATTTTATAAATACTGCCATGGGAATAAATATTGCCTTTAAAATTTGTTTTATTAATTTCGTTTAATAATCTCTGAGCTTTTCCAAGTGAATAGCAGAAAAGTAAAGATGTTTTTTCTGGAGAATTAGCTATCCATTCTGAAATATTATTTGCTATTTTATTAGTCTCGTCCCACTTAAATATTGGTAAACCAAAAGTACATTCACTTATTAAATAATCAGTTTTTACTATTTCATATTGTTTGCAAGTTTCATCTTTTTGAAGTTTAAAGTCACCTGATATCAGCCATTTTTCTTCAGCAAAAATAAATCTTATTTGACTAGATCCAAGGATGTGACCAGAAGGATGAAAAGAAATATTGATACCATTTATCTTGAATTCTTCTTCATAATCAAAAATCTTAATTTCGATATTATCTCCAACTCTTTCTTTAAGAAGTATCGCAGTCTCCTTAGTAGAAATGTATTCTTCGCAGCCAAATGTAAAGTGATCAAAATGAGCATGGGTTATCAACGCTCTTTTTACTGGAGTACTTGGGTCAATCCAAGTATCAGCAAGTTCGCAATAAAGATTTCCATCTTTAATTCTAATTAAATTTTCTTGTTTAGTTCTCAAAACTAAATCTCTTTTAATGAAGTTAACTTATTGAATTAAACCCATGCTTGTTTTGATAAAGCTATGGCTGAAATTGTTAGTAATGCGATGATTACAAACTTATTACTCCAATTAATCATAAATAAACCAATTCTGTTAGTAGGAACTCGATTAGATAAAGAAATCTTTTTCTTATTTATTGTTTGATGATTTTTTAAGTAATTTTAATTATTAATCCTCTTTATTAGTTTAGATTCGCAAGTTGATAATTGTTCTACTTGACTTAATAAATCAATATCTTCTGGTCTTAATAAAGTATTTAATTTTTTAATTTGTAATTCGTTGTCTAGAAGAAATTCATTAACTATCTCATCTGCACTTAAACCATTCTTTATTTTTAAAAGAATATCATCCCTTGCCCAAGATTTTTCAAGAGAATTTAATACTCTGGTAATGTTCATTTTAAGTATTTTTACTTATAATAAATTACTTTCTTTTTCTTCTGTGGTTTATCCCTTTAAGTAATTAAAAAAAATTAGTTTTATTTAAGATTTGCGAATAAGTCTGTTTCCAAAATAGTTGATCTTTTCTTTCATTTCAGTTTTTCTTGAACTGCTTTTTGATTTGACTTTATTTTTATTTAAATTAATTATCTCATCTGATACATTTTTACCAGTATCAAAATAACTTTTAATTTTTTCTAGCTCTTCTTTATTTAATCTTTTTGTAGCACCTTTAGCATTTATTCCAAGCTTCTTGCAGGCTAATAATATTCTATTACTTTCAACATTAAGATCTTTAGCAATAGTGAAAATTGGAGTGTTGGTGGACATTATTTTCTCTAACTATGGAATTTATTATTAATAGTATATTTATAAATTACTAATTAACTATATTTTTAACTATTTTTAATTTCAGATTTTATTTTTTAATTTAAGCAACTTCATCTTCAGAATTTTTTAAATCATTAAACTTTTTTTTCATGGTTGGGTTATTTCTAGTTAATTTCTTTACCGTTAAATCTTGAGATTTGCTGTCAGCGGATAGAAGATGTTTTTTTGAGAGGATTAGAGCCTCCTTCGTTTTTTGTAAGTGGGTTATTGATTTATCGATTTCTGAAATTGCATCATTAAATCTATCTTGGGCTAGTGATACGTTTTTACCAACTGCATTCTTAAATTGCTCAAGTGTACTTTCAAAACTAGTTATGTCGTAATTCTCACGTTTCATTAAATCAATTTGTGATTTGTATTTTAATGTTTCCATAGATGCATTTCTTAGTAATGAAATAATTGGCAAAAAGAATTGTGGTCTTATGACAAACATCTTTGGAAATCTATGTGAAACATCAACAATGCCTGCATTATATAATTCACTATCTGGTTCTAAAAGCGAAACGAGTACTGCATATTCACAAGATTTTTGTCTTCTGTCTTTATCTAATTCTTTTAAAAAGTCTTCGTTTTTTCTTTTATTAGTTCCATTTATACTTTCGTTCTTCATCTCAAACATAATGGATACTATTTCAACATTATTATTATCAAATTCCCTAAATATATAGTCTCCTTTACTTCCTGAACTGACATCATTATCTTTTTCAAAATATGAGTTTTGAAACGCTGTCGCACGATTAAGATTAAATTGGGTTTCGCAATGAATT
>QCIY01000028.1 GCA_003216415.1 Prochlorococcus sp. AG-402-O16 | reverse complement strand
TAAGAAGTAGTGCTATTGCAGAAGATGGCTTCGAATCTGCAATGGCAGGAAAGCATAAAACTATTTTAGATATTGATTGTGAAGAAAAAATATTAGATTCTTCTATAAATGAAGTTTTTAAATCATACAGTCTAAAAGACTTAAATAATGAAGTGTTAATTCAGCCAATGCTTTTGAACATAAAAATTAGTGGTGTAGTATTCACTCGAACCCTAGTAAGCGATGCACCTTATTATGTAATAAATTATGATGATACAAGTGGTTCTAGCGATAGTATAACCAGTGGAAGAAAGGGCAATTTTAAAACCATAAAAATATGCAAGAAAGTTAAAAAATTAACTAGTCTTCCTAAATGGGTATTTGAATGTGTAATTGCTATTAGAGAAATTGAAAAGATATCAGGGTTAGGTGATCTTGATATTGAATTTGCTTTAGATAACAATAATAAAATTTATATTTTTCAAATAAGACCTCTGGTATCCTCAGTTAATAATGAAGAAAAGTTTGATGAATTGCAAAATAAATTTCGCATTAGTTCTCAGAAAAAGTTTAAAGATATAAAAAAAAATAGTTCTTCAAAATTTCAACTATTTGGCAGAATGCCTGATTGGAATCCTGCTGAAATTATTGGAGCTAGACCAAATATGCTGGCATTGTCTTTATATAAGAAAATAATATGTGATAGTGTTTGGTCAAAACAACGCTTTGAAAATGGTTTTTCAGATTTAAGAGGATTCCCCCTGCTTGAAACATTTGGAAACCAACCTTTCGTTAATGTAAATTTAAGCATCAAATCTTTTATCCCAAATGAACTAAAAAAAAGGTTAAAAAATAAAATTTTTGATATTGCTGTTAATCGTTATGCCTTAAATCCAAATTTTCATGACAAATTAGAATTTGAGGTAATCCCAACATGTGTTGATATCAATCCTAATAAGTGGCAAAAATTATTTATTAGAGAAAAAGGTTTAAATCATGAAGAGTTTCATGAATGGTGGCAGGCATTAAAAGATACCACACAATGGCAAATATATAATATTGATAATCACATTAATAATTCAAAATTATTTGATGAGAAATTTTCGAAAATAATTGATTCTAAGGATCAAAAAATTCAATTAAAATTTATAAGAATATTAAATGCTTTAGAGGAACTAGGTACAAAATCTTTTGCACATTTAGCAAGATGTGGCTTTATTTCGGCTTCTTTTCTAAAATCAGGATTAGCTACAAATTTAATTAGCAATGAAGAATATGATAATTACTATAGAAGTATTAAAACTATTTCATCTAGATTTTCAGAAGATCTATCTAATGTAATTGATAAAAAAGTTACATTAGATTCATTTTTGAATATATATGGTCACCTAAGACCAGACACATATAATATTGAAAGTAAATCTTATAATGAAGATTTCCAATATTATTTTAATTCATTTAACAGAGATAAAACTTCTCAAATAGGAAATAAAGACCCAAAATTGCCTATAAAATTCATTAAAGAATTATAAAATAATTTATTTATAAAAGAAAAAACTATTGAGGAATTCATTCATAAATCAATTATTTGGAGAGAACAATCAAAATTTATTTTTACTAAAGGAATTAATTTTATCCTTGAAAATATTGGGAAAAACAACAATCTCTGTAACTATTCTAGTGATAGGATTAAGTTATTAAGTATAGATGAAATACTTCTAATATTATCTGAAGAGTTAGGTGAGGAGTCTGTAAAAAAAGTTTGTGATGAAAGAGAATTAAAATATAAATTAAGTCTATTAATTGAACTACCTGAGGTAATCTCGTCAGAAGAAGACTTCGATTTCTACATGGTTAATAAAAATGAAATAAATTTTATTGGTAATAAAAATGTTAAAGGAAAGGTAAAAAATTTAATAAAGGAAGAATGTAAAAAAAATTATGATGGGAAAATAATAATTATAGAGAATGCAGATCCTGGCTTTGATTGGCTTTTAAGTAAGAATATTAAGGGTTTAATAACCCAGTATGGCGGTGCTAATTCGCATATGGCTATTAGAACAGCCGAAAAAGGCATACCTGCTGCAATTGGAATAGGTGAATTTCATATGGAAAGGATTTCAAAGCAAAATATAATAGAAATTGATTGTCGTAATAGAATTTTGCGTTAACAGTAATGAAGATTGGTATAACAATGCGAATAGACGAATTTAATTCTATTTCTGAAAATAGGGTTTCTTTGGATATAAATTGGATCTGTTTTTTTGAAACTTTTGGCTATCGATATCAACTTATCCCTTATTCAAAAATTATAAGACCAGACTATTTAGATAATATTGATATTGTTATATTTTCAGGAGGTAATGATCTCTCGGAATATAATAACAATTTTGTAAATAGAATTAGAGACGAATCAGAATTTCAATTATTAGACCTTTGTATAAAGAGCAAAAAAAAGGTTGTAGGAATTTGTAGAGGTATGCAATTAATTAATTTTTATTTTTCAGGAAGACAGAAAAAAATCGATGGTCATCTAAAACAAAATCACCTTATAAAAAGTGAAGCAAAATGGTTAACTGATATAAAATTAGTTAATAGCTTTCATAATTGGGGGATCCCATATGATTATTTATCAGATTCTTTAAATGCTATGGCTTTTTCTAAAGATGAAAATTATGTTGAGGCTCTAGAGCATAAATCTTTATTAATAAGAGGAGTAATGTGGCATCCAGAAAGAAATACTTTTGATAAATTAAGTAATGAAGATTACTTTAGATCCCAACAAAAGATTTTAGAATTTTAATTGAAGGTTATTACTCTCGCTGCTGGAGAAGGGAAAAGGTTAAGACCTTTTACTCAAGATACACCAAAATGTTTGGTGAAATTTAATAATAAACCTTTATACGATTATCAGTTAGATCTATTCAGACTTTTTAAGATTAAAAAAAAATATA
>QCIY01000027.1 GCA_003216415.1 Prochlorococcus sp. AG-402-O16 | reverse complement strand
ATCTTTATTTGATGAATCAATTAACTCATTTGGGTAATCGAATAAAAGCAAATCTCCATACATTATTACATAATTGAATTTACTAGAAAAATCTATCTTACTTAGTGATCCAACAGGTCCAGTAACTTCCCAATCATTATTAATTACAAATTCAAGATGAGGATAACTTTTAATTAGCTTTTGATTTTGATATCCTGTTACTAAAATCAATTTCTTAAAGTACTTTTTTGCTAAATTAAGCTGCCAGTCAAGTAGTGTTTGGTTTGTTATCTTGTCTTTAGTTAAGGGAGTAGAATTATTTTCTAAGTTACTTTTACCTGCACTTAATATTACGAGAACTTTATCTTTCATTTTGAAATGTTAAACAACAAAAATTATTAAGAAATTCTATGTTTAAAATATATTTTAACTTTAAATTTTCTAAAAAGTTATTATTTTAATTTTATTAATAGTTTTTTATAAGTAATGATTAGAATATTATTAAAATAATTCTTAAGATCCATCCCCAATTCTCCAAAAATTAAAACTATTTTTTCTAATATTTTCAGGATCAATTAATGACCTTGAATCAAAAATCCAAGCTGGCTTTCTCATTCTACTTTCTGCCAGGTTCCAGTCTATTTCTTTGTATTCTGGCCATTCAGTAAGAATAACTATTGCATCGGCATTATAAAATGATTCATTCATATCATCTACGAACAACCAACATCCTTTTTGATTAATAGTCGAATCTAGATTATTTATCTCAGTTTCTGGAGCCAAACCTAAATCAATAGTAATTTGTTCTTTATTTACTTTGGGATCATTAATTAACAGTATTGCACCCTCATCAAGTAAATCTTTGCATATTTGAATAGCCGCAGATTCTCTTGTATCATTTGTATTGCTTTTGAAAGAGAATCCCAAAATAACTATTTTCTTTCCTGAAATCGTCCCATAAAGTTTTTTTGTAATTAGCTTAGCGACTCTACTTTGATGCCAATTATTTAGTGTAACTACGCTTTCCCAGAATTTAGCTACTTCTTCTAATCCAAAATATTCACATAAATAAACTAGATTTAATATGTCTTTTTTAAAACAACTTCCTCCAAAACCTGGTCCTGCATCTAGAAACTTTGAACCTATTCTGCTATCTGCACCAATTGCTCTTGAAACTTCTCTAACATCTGCCCCAGTGGCTTCGCATAAAGCACCTATAGCATTAATCGAACTAATTCTTTGTGCTAGAAAGGCATTAGCAGTTAGTTTTGCTAACTCGCTACTCCAAATATTAGTCTTGAGTATTTTTTCAGATGGAACCCAAGATTTATAGATATCACTTAAAGCCTCAATAGAAGCTTGATTATCTCCACCAATTAAAACTCGGTCAGGGTTTAAAAGATCATTTATAGCTGTCCCCTCAGAAAGAAATTCGGGATTAGACAAAACATCAAAAGTATTTACTTGCATACCTTTTGAACTAAATGTTTGCGATGCTTCCAGAATATCTTTTATAACTTCAGCTGTTCTAACTGGCAAAGTACTTTTTTCAACTACAATTGTATGACCAGAAGCATTACTTGCAACTTGTCTTGCACAAGCCTCTACCCATTTAAGATCACTTGCTTTCCCAGCACCAAGTCCATATTTTTTTGTTGGAGTATTTACTGATATAAAAACAAGATCAGCGTTTCTAATATTTTCATTAACAATAGTTGAAAAGTGTAGATTTCTTCCTCTGCATCTTAAAACTATTTCTGCCAGTCCAGGTTCAAATATAGGCAATTTATCAAGGTTTTTGTCGTTCCATTTTTGGATTCTATCTTCGTTTAAATCAACCACATTGACCTTAATATCAGGACATTTATCGGCAATCACAGCCATTGTTGGGCCCCCAACATATCCAGCTCCTATACAACATATATTTTTTATTTCCATACTTAAAGATTATTTTTGAGTAATTTTATGATAAATCATTTAATAAAATTCTTTTTTGACATAAATTTCAAATTTTATAAATTAGTAAATTTGAAAGCTCATCTCTTCCATAATTATTCTTTAGATAAAAAGGAATTGAAATCCAACTTTACTTATTCTACAGGTAAAAAAGGGATCAGAATAATAATTAATGTATAATTGATTTAACTACTTTAGAAGAACTTGAAAATTTATTTTTCAATAAAAAATATCTTTTTTTCATTAATTCTATTAAGCAATCCTCTTTTTTTTAATAAATTAAACTCAGAATATAATAAATTATCGATTTTAGAAGTTGAAAGTGCTAAATTAAATACTGATTATTTTAAAAAAAATAATGTTAATAATTACATAATTGGTGCGGGAGATGTAATTTCAATTATTGCTTCAAGGGATTATCCAGAGTTAACTTCAGAAGTTCAAGTTGATGTCAACGGAACGATCGTATTGAACAAATTAAAAACCATTTATGTAGAGGGATTAACAATTAATGAATTAACAGTTTTATTAGAAAAAGCTTTTTTAAAATATATAAAATTTCCTGATATAGAGGTTAATATTGTTAAATATAGGAAAATAAAAACATTTGTTAAAGGAGAAGTAGAAAATCCAGGCTTACATTTATTAGATGGATCATTAGGAAGTTATTACCCAACTGTTTTTGATGCCCTTAGAACTGCAGGCGGTATAACAAGATATTCAGATTTGTCTGAAATCATACTTCTGAGAAGAAATCCTATTTCTGATGGTGGTGGTTATAAGAAAACGAATCTTGATTTTGAAAATACACTCTTAGTTGGTAAATTTAGTCAAAATATCAGGATATACGATGGTGACATAATTGAAATAAAAAAACTAGAAAATCCAAATGATTCAATTTTTCAAAAAGCTATAGATTCGAATTTAAATAATAAGTTTATAAAGATTTTCATCTCTGGAAGAATTAGACAAGGAGGAAACATAGAAGTGTCTAGAGCTAGTTCTCTTAATGATGCAATTTTGACGGCTGGAGGAGTAAAAGCTATTAGAGGTCCTATAAGCTTTATAAGATTTAATAATAATGGTACTATTACAAAAAATTCTTTTAGATATAGCAAAAATGCAAAAGTAGGATCTTATCAAAATCCCACATTAAAAAATGGAGATATAA
>QCIY01000026.1 GCA_003216415.1 Prochlorococcus sp. AG-402-O16 | reverse complement strand
CAATCAAAATTTTGCAAAAAGGCATCAGAAAAATTTCTTGGCAAGAGGCAAGCTAAAGGCGAAATTTTATATAATGCAGTTGATACAAAATTATTTTTACCGGGCAAACATTATAAAAAAAACTTTACTTTTTTAATAACTGGAAATATTTCAAGACAAAATAATTATCGGATTATATCGATATTTTTACCCTTAAAAGAAACACTTAAATTGAATAAAAGTATCAAAATAATAATTGCTGGTAATATTGAAGACCAAAAATACCTTAGTAAAAAACTAGTCGAACTTGGTATTGCCGATAAAGTCATTTTTTTAGGGAAATACACACAAAAAGAAGCTCCAAAAATTTATCATTTAGCCGATGCTTACATCACATTTTCCTATCAAGACAATTGTCCAACTGCGGTCTTAGAGGCCATGGCAAGTGGATTGCCCATACTTTATTCTGACTCAGGCGGAATCCCAGAATTAGTAGATAAGAATTCAGGAATTGGGCTTAAAGTTAAAAAAAGTTGGGAATCTATCTATTTACCTGATAAAGAGCAAATAGTAGAAGGAATGATCAGGATAATAGATAACAAAATATCTATGTCAGAATCCGCGAGAATTAGAGCGTTAGAGAAATTTGATATTTCATATTGGATATCAAGACATCATGAAATTTTTAATTATTTTCTTAATAAAAACACATAAAAATAATAAATTTATACTTTTCTCCAAACTGCAAGTAGTTTGCCTTGAAAAACAACTTCATCTAAATTTAATTCAATAGGCTTATAAGCTGGATTAGCAGCTTCTAAGTAAATTTTTTGTCCTTTTTTTGTAAAATATTTCAAAGTCGTACCTAGTCCTGGGACCATAGCACTCACAATCATTCCATTTCTAAGTGAATAAGAATCTTTAATAGGTTCCATTAACACCATATCTCCATGAGCAATACATGCATCTATCATTGAATCACCATTTACAGTTAAGGCGAAAACATCTTTTTTTTGTAAAACTTCAGATAAATCCAAATTTTCATTAACATCAGAAAAAGATTCAATTAAACCTCCCGCAGCAACGGAACCCATGATTGGAACTCCTCCCACAATTTCGTCTACTATTTGCATAGTTCTAGCTTTGCCTTCTTGCCAAGAAATATAACCTTTTTCCTGCAAATGTTTTAATCTACTCTGAATTGGGGCAGGAGATTTTAATCCCATTGCCTGCATCATTTGTCTTATGGAAGGACTATGCTGAAAGTTCTTCATATAATCCTTTATCCATATATAAAGCTCGTTTTGAGCGTCTGTAAGATTTTCCTCAGTAAAGTTACCCACTAAAACAAATGTACTCTAATACATTTGTACCCTTATTAAGGATATATTGCAAGTACTTTAGCTGAGCAAGCATGATAAAAGAGCTTGCTGTGCATGCATTCTATTTTCTGCCTGATGAAAAATTCTACTTTTTTCACTTTCAAAAACTTCATTAGTTATCTCCTTACCTCTATATGCAGGAAGGCAATGGAGAATAATCGCATCTTTATTAGCTTTGCTTACTAAATTATTATTAATAGTAAATTTATTGAAGACTTTATCTTTATGTTCCTTTAGACCTTCTTCTCCCATCGAAGACCAAACATCTGTATAGAGAACATTTGCTCCAGATACAGCAGTATTGAGATCGTTAGTAATTTTCAGTAGATTACTATCTTTATATATTTCGAGAGCTTTTTTAATCACCAAAGAGTTAGGTTCATACCCTTTAGGACATGCAATTCTAATTTCTACTCCTAATAATGCCCCACATAAAATAAGAGAATTTGCGACATTATTACCATCACCTATAAATGTCAAAACTACATCTTTAAAATCAAGAAATTCCTCATGCATTGTTAAAAAATCAGCTAAGGCCTGACATGGATGTTCTAAATCTGTAAGAGCATTAATAACTGGCTTAGTAGACCACTTTGCATACTCTTCTAAATCAGATTGTCTAAAAGTTCTTATTGCAAGTGCATCGCAATATCTACTAAGAACTCTTGCAGTATCTCTAATTGGCTCTCCTCTTCCTATTTGTGATGTTGTTGGGTTGAGATCAATAGTTGTTCCTCCAAGCCTAGACATTGCAACTTGAAAACTAACTCTTGTGCGTGTTGATGACTTATCAAAGATTAATCCTAAAACTTTATTTTTGAGCGCAATATTTAAATCTTTATTTTTAAAGTTTTTAGCGATCTCTAGAATATGAAATAACTCTTCTCGTGAAGTATCCAAGCTTGATAAAAAATTCTTATTTGCAAGCTTGATTGGGTTTAGCATCTAACTTTATATGAAAACCTAAATTCTACTATGCAGGCAATTTACTTTCTGCAAGCAGAGATTTTAAATCTTCCCCCTCAATAACTTCTTCTTGGAGAATCTTTTGAGAAATTGATTCAAGTAAAGGTAAGTTATTTCTCAAAATATTCAAAGCAGTCTCATGAGCATCATCTACTAAATCTCTGACTTCTTTATCAATAGCTTGAGCAGTGGCGTCACTAACTGATCTCCTAGGGTTATTACTATTACCAAGAAATTGGCCTCCACCTTGTTTATCATAAGCCAATGGACCAAGAATATCACTCATACCAAAAGTTCCAACCATTTGTTCAGCTATATCGGTTGCTCTTTGCAAATCATTTGATGCTCCAGTGGTAATTTTGCCAAATACCACTTCTTCTGCAGATCTCCCCCCAAGGAGGGTTGCTATTTGGCCTTTCAATTCCTCTTTAGAATTTAGAAATCTTTCCTCAGTTGGCAATTGGAGAGTGTATCCTAATGCACTCATCCCTCTTGGAACTATAGATATCTTTGCAACTTTTGATCCCCCTGGCATGAGATGACCAACAATTGCATGACCAACTTCGTGATAAGCAACAACTTTCTTTTCATCATCTTGTAAAACCCTGCTTTTCTTTTCTAGTCCAGCTACTACTCTTTCAATGGCCTCACTTAAATCTTGCTGTTCGACACTTTTTCTTTTTGCTCTAGCGGCAAGTAACGCAGCTTCATTTACCATATTGGCAAGGTCTGCTCCTGCAAATCCGCTAGTAGCCTGCGCAATAGAATCTAAATCTATAGATTCGGCTAATT
>QCIY01000025.1 GCA_003216415.1 Prochlorococcus sp. AG-402-O16 | reverse complement strand
AGAGTATCAAGAAAATAATGGTAAAATAACTTTTGAAGGAGTGTCAAAAGAAGAACTTAATTTTTTATCTAAAGTACCTAGTTTAATAAGACCAAAATTTAATTTTATAGTTAAACATATTTTTCCTGAACTTAGCCAAGAAGATATCAATCTTCACGCAGTAAAATCAATATGCGAAACACGCTTCTCGCCAACGATTAATTTCAATAGTCTATTTGATTTAGTTCACAATGATTCTGATAAAAGAAAGCTTATACAAACTAGTTTTGAAAAAATGATGAATGAAATCATCTGCAAAGCTGAAACTGAAGGCCT
The DNA here is from genome assembly GCA_003216415.1 of Prochlorococcus sp. AG-402-O16. Lineage (GTDB taxonomy): Bacteria > Cyanobacteriota > Cyanobacteriia > PCC-6307 > Cyanobiaceae > Prochlorococcus_A. The sequence goes on along the minus strand of QCIY01000025.1, from coordinate 2,837 downwards.
AAAAAACTCATTTTTCCTTCATATTTCACCAAATTTAGGAAATAAAAACGGTATGGAAACAATTAAACTTTCTTCTAAAAATGATATTGGATCAACAGACATACAATTACTTATTAAAGGAGCAGTTAAAGATTCTGGAGTTTTATTTCTTTTAAATAAATTTATTGCGCATAAAACTGGTAAAGCTCCTTTTGGAAGTAATTTTAATTTTAGAGACTCTCCAAATTCTATTACGGAAAAAATTAATTTATGCAAAAGAACTATTCAAATAGAAGATATGCCTCTGATTGTAGGCGTTGGTGACACGGTAACATCAAAAAAAAATAATGGTGAGATGAGTTATTTAAGAGGAGGAAGTGACAGATCTTTTTTAGAATTTATACAAATATTAGGTAATGAATTTGGTATTAATAATAAAATAATTTTTGTAGATAGTAGTTCTGGTGAAGTTGAAAGACCTTCTACAAAAAAAGCTGGTTTAACAGGGATCAGTGATTCTTATGACAATTTAAAGTTTGATATGATTTTTCAAAATGGTCCCAAAGAATATATAAGTTGGTTTATTGAACTTGCTAATAAGAGATCAAACTTTAAAAAAAATAGTTGACTTTTTATTTTTCGAATGAAAATTTATAAATTATATATATGAAAGAAAAATTCCCCTCAATATATAAAGAACCTATAGAAACATTGCAAATTAATATAGGTTATAAATGCAACCAGGCTTGCAAGCATTGTCATGTCAATTCAAGTCCCCTAAGGACAGAAAAGATGTCAAATGAGATCATATCTCTTATTCCAAAAATAATTGATAAGTACAAAATCAAGACTTTAGATATAACAGGTGGCGCGCCAGAACTTCACCCAGAATTTAAAAACCTAATAACTAGTTTGAGCACAAAACAAGTTGATATTATTGATAGATGCAATTTAACAATTTTCTTTGAAGAGGGTTATGAAGATCTTCCTAAATTTCTTGCAAAGAATAAAGTAATAGTTACTGCCTCGCTACCATGTTACGAAAAAAATAATGTTGAGTTTCAAAGGGGTCTTGGGGTTTTTGAAAAAAGTATTAATGCCATAAAAATTCTTAATGATCTAGGCTATGGAGGGGAAGAAAATGGATTGCAATTAAATCTTGTTTACAATCCTGTTAGCCCAATTCTTCCACCCTCTCAGAAAATATTGGAACAAGATTATAAAAAAATACTATTCGAAAAATATAATATCGTTTTTAATAACTTATATACAATAACTAATATGCCAATAAATAGATATGAAGAATCTCTGAGAAGAGAAGGGAAACTAAATATTTATTACAAATTACTAAAAGAAAATTTTAATGAAAATAATTTAGAAAATCTTATGTGCAAAAAAACTATTAGTGTAAATTGGCTTGGAGAAATTTATGATTGTGACTTTAATCAACAGATAAATTTCCGAGAGAATAAAGGTCCAAAGACAGTTTTTGATCTATTGGATGAGTCATTTACTTTTGACTACAGGGTAGCTGTAAAAGAACATTGTTTTGCTTGCACTGCAGGTGCAGGGTCAAGTTGTGGAGGGACTTTAAGTTAAAACCTGCTACATGCAATTAGGACAAATAGCTCTTACATTTAAAGAGGATTCAATTAGTTTAAACCCATTAACTTTTGCTGCAACTTTGCCTGCTTCTAAAACTTCTTCATTTTCGAATTCTTCTGTTCTTCCACACCTAATACAAATCAAATGATGATGGTCAGGTGTATCGTTACTAAGCAATTCATATCTGTGTCCGCCCTCACTGAGTTCTAATTCATGAAGCAAACCCATTTGTACTAAAAGTCTTAAAGTTCTATAAATTGTTGCAAGTGAAACTTTGGAGCTTGATTTAACTAACTTTTCATGAACCTCTTCAGCGCTAAGATGCTTTCCAGAACCAATATTTTCAAATAAATTAAGAACCTTAAGCCTCTGCGGAGTCAATCTCTTCCCATCTTTATGTAAACCGTCTCCAAGAGGAGAAGTGATAACGTTGTATTGAGAGGATAATGACAACAATTAACCCACGACTATTCTCAATAATAACTCTAGATGAGAGTAAAACAACTTTTTGATTTAAAATGTTTACTAAAGTTGTTCAAAATACTATGTTGAATATATCTTTAAATACAAATGATGAAGGAGCATGAAAAATCTTCTGACAAACTATCACCAAAAGTGAATGCTTTACTAATCATAGATGTTCAGGAAAAGATAATAAGACCAATATTCAATAAGGATTTAATAACCAAAAACATCAAAAAGCTAATAGAGGCCTACCAAATTTTAGAAGAAAACATTTTTTTATCTGAACAGAACCCATTCAAATTGGGTGCTACGATACCTGAATTATTGCCCAAAAATGGATTTAGAAAATTTGAAAAAATGGAATTTAGCCTAGCTAAATTAGAAGAATTTTTAAAAGAACTTAAAGATAAGAAAATTAGTAATTTGATAGTTTGTGGGATCGAAACGCATATTTGTATTCAACAAACAGTCTTAGATTGTTTACAAACAGGATTTGAAGTTATTCTCATATCAGATGCCATGGGAAGTCGAAATAGGGTAGATCATGAAATAGCATTAAAAAGAATGACTAAGAGTGGGGCGATCTTAACAACAACTGAATCAATAATTTTTGAATTATGCAAAACTGCGGATAGAAAAGAATTTAAAGAAATTAGAAATATAATAATGAGTTAAAGAAAAATAAATACTGGTTTGTTGTTGAGAGATAATTTAAAATTTTATTAGAGATAAATTTTTAGGGTTTATTTGAATATGAAATTAGTTACTGAAAACTTCCTTCTGGCAAT
>QCIY01000024.1 GCA_003216415.1 Prochlorococcus sp. AG-402-O16 | reverse complement strand
TTTGCAGCTTTAGAAAAAATTAAATATCCAAAGAGATTAAAACGTTTACTATATCTAAAAAAACCGGAATCATCATTTGGTATTACTAGACCAGGAGCCCAAGTAATTACAGAAATTTTACTGGAGGAAATTTTCAATTTTTTTTCAAGTTCTTTAGCAAACAAAATATTACATAACTTACTATTTTTATAAGCTTCATCAGCATTAAAATTTAAAAATTGCCCAGTTACTTTTTTTCTAAAATCAACTAGTTTATTAAGTCCCGCTTTCTTTCCTACATTGCCACCTGAACTTTTGGGGTCGTGAACATCTGATGATGTAATAATGATTCTAGATTCTTCTTTATCTCTAACAAAATCTTTTAGGATATTCACCAAGTAAAAATGTGCAAGATGATTTACCGCAAAAGTTAGTTCTATGCATTGTTTTGATACTTTAGGATAAAAAGAGCCTGTATATTGTAATCCTGCATTTAAAACAACTACATCTAAAAATATCTTTTTAGTAATAAAGTAATCTTTAATTTTTTTAATATTCTCTAGATCAGAAAGATCACAATTTTCAATAATATTTAAATATTTACTGAGGTGATTTTTATCAAAATATTTCTCAGTTGTTTTGAGAAATTCATTCTTTCTTAATTCAGATTTTATTACAACGTATAAATTATTTTTCGTCTTTAGTAAATTAATGATGGCAAAAAGCCCTATGCCCGAATTACCTCCAGTAATTAAAATATTTTTATTTTTAATCATTTAACTTGCTTTATTTTTTTTATTATAAAAAGAATATTTATTTTTTAATCATATTACTTGCTTTTTTTTTTTATAATAAAAAGAATATTATAAGTATTTTTTATTTTGTAATCTTATAAATTATTGTTAAAACACTGAAAACTTAGTCACTAGTAATTGAGTAATTTGATTATTATAAATCTACTCTCATTACAAGTATTGGATGAAATATATAATCCTAAACGAAGAAGTAATAATTTGTTCCTTAAATTTCCTTAATCATAAGATTTATATTTAATGTCAAAGGAAAGCATGCCAGATGTTCTTGTTTTGGGTGCAGGGCCTGCAGGTATGGCAATTGCATCAGCTTTAGGAAAGGAAAAATTAGATGTTGAAGTGCTTTCTCCAAATGGACCAGATGAGCCTTGGCCAAACACATATGGTATTTGGGGGGAAGAAGTTGATCAACTCGGGCTTCAGGATTTACTTGAATATAGATGGAAGAATACTGTAAGTTTTTTTGGTCATGGAGCTTTAGAAGAACAGGACGACGAGAATAAAGCCACGGAACATTCACTAGATTATGGACTATTTGATAAGAAGAAACTCCACAATTTTTGGTTTAATGAATGTAATAAGTCTTTTATTAAATGGCATCAAGGCTTTGCAATCAAAATACATTATGAAAAATATAAAAGTACAGTAACCACAAAAGATGGCAAGACTTATTCTGCAAGATTAGTAGTAGATGCGACAGGATATGATCCTGTTTTTCTTAAATTAAAATCGTGCGGTCCTTTAGCAGTACAAACCTGTTATGGGATAGTGGGTAATTTTAGTAAACCTCCACTGAAAAAAGGGCAGTTTGTATTAATGGACTATAGAAATGACCATCTTAATGAAGAGCAAAGAAAAGAACCGCCCACTTTTCTTTATGCCATGGATATGGGAAATGGGAAATATTTTCTTGAAGAGACATCTCTTGGTTTGGTAAATCCTCTAACAATGGAAAATTTAAAAGAGAGACTAGAGAAGAGGCTCTCTTATAGAGATATATCAATCACAAGCATGCAACACGAAGAGCTGGGTTTGTTTTTACCAATGAATATGCCAATACCAGATTTCAAACAACAAATACTCGGATATGGTGGTGCTGCTTCAATGGTTCATCCTGCATCCGGATACTTAATAGGAAATGTTTTAAGAAGAGCTCCACTTGTCGCAAAAGCAGTTTCAGAAGCAATTAAAAACAAAAATCTTAGTACCTACCATATTGCCAGAAAAGGTTGGGAAACTTTATGGTCAAAAGAATTAATTAGAAAGAAATCACTTTACCAATTTGGATTAGAAAAACTCATGAGGTTTGATGAAAAACTATTGAGAGAATTTTTTGGCAGTTTTTTCCAACTACCTAAAAATCAATGGTATGGTTTTCTAACTGATACCCTCTCCCTAAGAGAGATTGTATATGCGATGTGGATAATGTTTATTAAGGCTCCATGGAGTGTAAAGAAAGGTCTTATGATTATGCATGGTAGAGAATTTAAAATGTTACTTAGGATAATATTTCCAAATATATAGTTTAAAAATGAGAACTATACTAATAAGTGGAGCCAATAGAGGTATTGGACTAAATATTGCACATAAAGAATTAAAAGAAGGAAATAGAATTAGTGTCGGAATAAGAGATTTAGAAGCATTAAAAGGCAGTATTATTGATCCAAATAAATGGCCAAAAGGAAGAATTATAATTAACGAATATGATGCATTAAACAAAATATCAGCCGAAAATTGGATAAAGAATACTGTGGATAAATTCGGAGAATTTGATTCAGTAATAAATTGTTCTGGAGTATTATCAAAAGTTCCTTTTTTATTCAAAGATGGCGATGAAGAAGATATTTTAAATACACTAAATATTAACTTTTTGGCAATTTGGAATTTATGTAGGCTTTCTTGGGATCATTTATGCGCCTCAGGCAGAGGAAGGATTATTGTTTTAGTTTCAATGAGTGGGAAAAGATCTAAAGGGGATTTAGCAGCTTATTCTTCTTCAAAGTTTGCTTTGATGGGATTATGCCAAACAATGAAAAATAAAGGTTGGGATAAAAATATAAGGATTACAGCAATTTGCCCAAGTTGGGTTAATACAGAAATGGCTCAAAATATCTCTGCCCTAGACAAATCAAGCATGACACAACCTGAAGATATTGCTGAAATATGCTCAACGATTCTGAAGTTACCTACCCAATCAGTTCCATTTGAAATTGCCTTAAATTGTAATTATGAAATTTAACCTAAATTGAAAATTAAGTAAGCCATTGAAAGCATCGCAATTGCAATAAATAAACCTTTTATTCGATTAGTTAACAATGAAAAAAGAGATAAATCTTCAGAAAAGTATCCGCCAAAACTACCTGTTATAAATAATATAACCATTGGTAGAGATGCCACTCCGAAAGAATAAGATATAGATTTTACAAATCCAAAATTTAA
>QCIY01000023.1 GCA_003216415.1 Prochlorococcus sp. AG-402-O16 | reverse complement strand
GTAAGTGGGGGTAAAGATAGTACATATCAAGTTATAAAAATGATTAATTTAGGAATGAATCCTTTGTGTATAACTTCCACGACATGTGATGAGTCTGAATTAGGAAGAAAAAATATTCGTAATTTGAGAAGTCTTGGTGTTGACCATATCCAATTCTCCCCTAATCCAAAAACTCGTGCAAAACTCAACAAGATAGGTTTAGAACAGGTTGGAGATATCTCTTGGCCAGAACACGTAGGAATTTTTACAATCCCAGTAAGAGCAGCTGTTGATTTTAAAGTACCGCTAATTGTTTGGGGAGAAAATTCTCAGAATGAATACGGAGGACCCGCTTCCTCTGTAAATAATAATATTCTTAATAGAAGATGGCTTGAGGAGTTTGGAGGACTACTTGGCATGCGAGTATCTGATCTGCCACTAATGGCAAATATAGAAAAAAAAGATTTGATTTTATACAATTATCCAAGTGATGATGAACTTAAAGAAGTTAAAGTTACTGGCTTATTCTTAGGGCACTATCTACCTTGGGATGGATATAGTAATTCTCTTTTGGCGCAATCATATGGATTCAAAACATATGAAAAAATTGTTGAGGGTTCAATGGTTAATTATGAAAACTTAGATAATTATCAAACTGGAATACATGATTATTTTAAATTTCTTAAATTTGGTTTTAGTAGGGCAACTGATATAGCTTGTTTACATATAAGAAGAGGAAGAATATCTCGAAAAGAAGGCTTAGAAATTGTAAGAATGTACGATGGTAAGTTCCCATGGACGTATCTTGGTAAAGACATCAGGAAAATATTAAAAAAATTAGAAATTAATTTAGATGAATTCATAAATATTTGTGATACTTTTACAAATAAAAACCTATTTAAGAAAGACAAATCTGGAAATCTATTAAAAGATCAGCATGGTAATTTAGAAAAGATTAATTACGATAATCAATGAATGTTGGAATAATAAAGTATGGTCTGGGAAATATAGCTTCCGTTTACAACGCGCTTAAAACTTTTAATCAAAAATCAAAAATCATTGAAAGACCAAATGATATTGATAAATTAGATTTTCTGATTTTACCTGGTGTAGGAAATTTTTCTCAATCAAAGTTTATTTTAGATCAAAATGGATGGACTGAAAAAATCTTAGATTCTGTTATTAATAAAAAAAAACCAATATTAGGAATTTGCTTGGGGATGCAGCTTTTAGCTTCATGGGGCTATGAAGGTGCTTCAGAATTTAATAAAGAAAAAACACAAGGTTTTGGTCTGATTGATGGGGAAGTTAAAAGTCTTCTTGATATTGGTTGTGATAAAAGAATTCCGCATATGGGATGGAATGAAATAACTTGGGAATGTTCGCACAAGATTTTGGATGGAGTCAGCAAAAATACAGACTTTTATTTTGTACATAGTTATGTATTTGTCCCCGCTAATAAGGCGAATATAATTGCTACATCTAATTATCCCTCGCCAGTAACGGCAGTAATTGCAAAAGATCATATATGGGGTGTTCAATTTCACCCTGAAAAAAGTTCCAAAGCTGGATTGAAAGTAATTAAAAATTTTTTAGATCAATAAATATGTTAAAAGTTAGAATCATACCTACCTTGTTATATAAAGACTTTAGCCTTGTCAAAGGGATAGGTTTTGATAGTTGGCGAAGAATTGGACCTATTTTGCCTGCCGTAAAAATTTTTAATAGCAGAGAAGTAGATGAATTGATTTTCCTTGATATAACATCTACTAATAAGGGAATAAATCCCGATTATGAATCAATTAGTGAATTAAGCAAATTTTGTTTTGTGCCATTAACTGTTGGTGGTGGAATAAATAGCATAGAACAAGTGGATAAGATAATAGAAATTGGAGCTGATAAGGTTTCTATCAATACTGCATGTTATGAAAATCCCCAAATAATTAGTGATGTAGCTAACAGGTTTGGGAAGCAGTGTGTTGTTGCAAGTATTGACGTTAGATTTGAGAATAATGAATGGATTTGCTATAAGAATTCAGGATTAAAAAAAACTAATAAAACTCCTTTAGAGTGGGCAAAAGAATTAGAAAGTCTTGGTGCTGGAGAAATTCTAATTACTTCAATTGACAGAGATGGATTAATGAAAGGTTATGATCAGGAATTAATATCCTTGTTAACTAATAATCTAAGAATTCCGGTTGTTGCCTCTGGAGGGGCGGGACCTTTTGATGACTTATATGATGCAGTATCAAATTCTAAAGCTTCAGCTTTGGCTGCAGCCAGTATTTTTCAATTTACTCAAAATACACCTAATGATATTAAAAAGTTTTTAAAGAAAAAGGGTATACCTGTAAGACTTAATTCGTGAGATTTTTTTATAAAATATTTTTTTCAAACTTTGATTTAATTCAAACTTATTGAATCAAATTTAGATTATAATTTCAAAAATGACAAAATTAATTTGGGCTTTAAAAATCTTTTATTTAAGAATAATAATTTAGCACTATTAGGTGGTGAACCTGTTATAAGAAAACCTTTAACACCATATAGAACTATTGGTTTTGCGGAGAGAAAAGCAATTTCAAAAGTTATGAAAGGAGGAAATCTCTCTGGCTTTGTAGGTGCTTGGTGTGATCAATTCAATGGAGGACCTAATGTAAGAAAGTTTGAGGAATCGTGGAGTCAAATATTTAAATGTAAATATTCTGTTAGTGTTAATTCAAATACTTCTGGTTTAATTGCTGCTCTTGGTGCAATTGGGGTATCACCTGGTGATGAAGTTATTGTCCCCCCTATGACAATGTCTGCTACTGTTATGGCCCCTCTTATATATGGAGGCATCCCTGTTTTTGTAGATATTGAAAAAGATTATTTTTGCTTAGATATAAAGAAAGTTGAATTAGCAATTACCTCTAAAACAAAAGCGATTATTGCCGTTAACCTTTTTGGTCATCCTGCCCAACTTAGACTACTTAGAGATTTGGCAGATAAAAAAGGTATTTATTTAATAGAGGATGCTGCTCAATGTCCTTTGGCGACAGAAAATAACATTTTTGCGGGTACAGTAGGTCATATTGGAGTTTTTAGTCTGAATTATCACAAACATATCCACACAGGAGAGGGAGGAATTTGTTGCACTAATGATGATGATCTTGCATTGCGTTTACGTGCAATAAGAAATCATGGAGAAAATATAACTGAATCATTAAAGATAGATAATATCACTAATTTTGTAGGTTTTAACTTCAGAATGACTGAATTAAGTGCATCTATAGGATTAGAACAATTAAAGAAAATAAACAATTTTGTTTCTAATAGAGAAAATATTGCCAAAAAACTTTCTAAAGAACTTTCTTCTTTCATTGGTTTGAAGAGTCCATTAGTAAGAGACGATTGTAGGCATGTCTATTATGTTTGGGCTGCAAAAATTAATAGCAAGGAAACTGGTGTTTCAAGATCTGTTTTAACCAAGGCTTTAAAAGCTGAAGGGGTTCCAGTTGAAGAAGGTTATATTAAACCTCTCTATTTATTGCCAGCATTTCAAAGAAGAATAGCAATAGGGAGAAATGGATGGCCATTTAATCTGACAAATAGAATATATGAAAAATCCCTATGCCCTGTTGCGGAAGAACTTTATAGTAAATCTCTTTTGGAATTTTGTATCTGCTCTTATGAATTGAATAGCAGTCAATTAAGTAAAGTCATTGATGCTTTCCAAAAAGTATTTGAAAATTTAAATTATCTTAAAGACTATGATCTAAGAAATTGTGAATAATAAGCTAAGAAAAGTTGCCAGTATTGAGGCAAGAATGGGGTCTTCACGTTTACCAGGAAAAGTTCTAAAGAAATTTGGTTCTGAAACAGCTTTGTCTCTTTTAGTAAAAAGACTAAAAAAGGCAAAAACACTTGATGATATTGTTATCGCAACAACTATCGAAAAGGGGGATGATTTAATATACGATTGGTGCAAATCTAATTCAATATCATGTTTTAGAGGTAGTGAAGAAGATGTTTTAGATAGAGTTGTTAAAGCACATGAATTTATGAAGTCAGATTTAGTTATTGAGATTACTGGTGATTGTCCTTTCACTGATCCAACAATAATTGATTTAGCTGTAGAAACATTTTTAAACAATAAATTTGATGTGGTTACTAATTGCGGAAATATTCTTACATGGCCTCTTGGACAATATGCTCAGGTTTTTCCTTTAGAGCTACTTAAAAATGTAAATGAAAAAGTTTCAGATAAAGCAGTACATGAACA
>QCIY01000022.1 GCA_003216415.1 Prochlorococcus sp. AG-402-O16 | reverse complement strand
TAAATCAATGTGAAAATTTTCAAAAATTGGCTAATGCAGAAAATGCATCACTACCAAGTAATGGAAATGGGGGGATTTGGATTCAACCATTAAATTTACCAAAACAACCAAGGTTAAAAAACGTGATTGATATCGGAACATTAATATGTAATAAAAAAAATTATGAAGAAACAAATTCAAATTGCAAATTAAGTGCTGATGGTTTACCTCAAAAAACATTCAGAATTTATTCACTTTTTTCAAAAGGGCCTGGGGCTAAATTTGAAGTGTCAACAACTGATGAATCTAAAATAATTTTAGAAATTATGGGAGATATTGATATTAGTAATGGAGGTATTTTTTGTCACAAAAATGGCTTTGAAGCTTGTGGCACTGGCAAGCCTGAAAATCTAACAATATTATTTAAGCAAAAAAATAATCCCAAACAAAATAAACTGGTTTGCAATAAAGATAATAATTATGGAGGAGTAAAATTTAAGGATAATTATATTTACACAAATATTGGGTATCCAATAGATAATGATCGTTTGCCTGGTAATAGCTTTCTTATAGATAAAACGGGAGAAAGCTACGAAGAAAAATTTGGAGCGTTTATTTATGGACCAAAAACAACTTTTATTTCAGCAAGGCAAAAAAGTAGATGGATTCAAGATATTAATTCTGAAAATTCTAATAACTCCAGTATGATAATTGCCTCAAGAGGTTCATATGGTTATATTTTAAATACTTTAAATAAATCAGTTGAGGAAAATATAACCAATTTGATTTTAGATTCAGATCTAACACTTATTCCTTATGGTGGATATCAAGAGAATGGGAACAACTTAGAAATAATAGGAATAGGTCAAAAAATTGGTGAGACTCCTACAGGTTCACAATTTAGTTCTACAAATAATAATGTATTTCTAATTTTTGACAGTTCATCTTCAAACTATCACTTAAGAAGTTTCCAAATAATTAACATTAATCGATTAAATAGTTCAAATCTTCAATACGGGTATCCAAGATCATTTGCCATACTAGAGACCAAAAACAGTTCAAATAACATTAACCTTGGAAATAGTTTAGATGAAAACACAACCGCGAAGAATTGGTTAAATGCATTCGATATAAAAGTAAAACAACAAAATGAAAACTTTGAAAGAAATTTTTCTGGTGCCGTTTGGGTAAAGAATTTATGTTTTGATGCCATTGGAGATAAAACATGGCAATTTTCAAAAGGATTCGTAGATAAATTAGTAAAATGGCATGGAAGTAATTTTAATTGGGGAATAAAATACTACCGAGGTAAGTCGATTATTCTATGGGATACCTTGAGAGACTTTAAATCTAATTAAATGATAAAAAGAAATAATTTAAGATTACTATTTGAAAAATCTAAACCACACAATAATGGCTTTGGATTAGTCGATGCCATTTTAAGTCTAACCCTGCTGGCTGGAATAATTACATATGGAGTCTATTTTTCTTCTTTGAGACTAAGTACAGTTCATTCATCTAATCTTATTCGTTCTATAAATAAAGAAATTGAGCGAGATATTGAAAGATTGAAATTAGATTTATGGAGTCTTTTTTACAACAAAGAAAAAGGTAAATATGAATTTTCTGATTATGAATGCTCTGATATTGCTTTAAATATAATTAATCTACCTAGTTGGAATACACAGTTAAATACAACCGGACAATTTAGTCAATCATGGCGTCCAGGCGAAGAAAGAAGCAAAGTATTTAGTGGAAATAAAGTTTTGATCACTAGAGAGCTTTCAGTATCTTCTCCTATTAATGATAAAAATTTGAATACCTCAATTGGAACTCTTAATTATAGAGTTGAATGGGGTTTAGAAAATAAGCACTGGTTAAGTATTGATTTAGGAGCAGAAGCACATAGTTGGTGTAAACAAAATATTTAGAATGAATATGAAAAAATTCAAGCTTAATATAAAAAATAATTCTGCAGGATTTACTCTTGTAGAGATAATAATTGCAATAGGAATGAGCAGTTTGCTTACTGGTTTAATTCTCCCTAGTTTTCTTAATTTGATTAGGACAGAAAAAGTGAATTCTTATACAAGAGAATTAAAAGAATATTTTCGAGTTGTAAAACTTGATTCCAGAAGGTGGGGTACAAGTTGCCAAGTTAATATAAATTCAATCGCACATAATGGAGTCCCAAACGATAAAAATTATTATGGTTACAATTTAACTTGCGGTGAGAGTCCAACAACAATTGAAAATCTCGCTCCTACTATAAACAATTCCATTTTTCAGGTAGTTAATAAAGAGTTTTTAATAACACCCAATGGGAGAATAAGTTCGGATAAGTCTATTGTTATTGTAATTGGATCTAAGTTTCATACTTCAGGAGTAAAGATATTAAATTGTCTCGTTATTCAGTCTCCAACTGGCCATATAGTAAAAGGTAAATTTTTACAAAATGATTGGATTTCTAATACCATGGACGTAAGCCAAAAAGATACTAATAATATTCTTAGTCCAGAAAAATGCGAATTTTCTTAAATTATGAATTTTAAAGAGCCAATTAAAAATGGATTTTCCATAATTGAGCTTATTATTGCTGGAGCGATTTCAATAACGGCAATAGGTGTTGGGTTTTCATTATTACAAATTGCATTAAAAGGTAACAAAATAGATGAAACTCAAATGGGTCTTAATGGGAGAATTAATGATACTCTTGATTTTATTTTAGATGAAGTAAAAGCAAGTAAAAGAATTATTGAAAATGAAATAGAAATTACTCAATTTAATCAAAACTGTACATTTCCAAATAACAGTGAATTCCTTTTTGGTATTAGTCTTCCAGATCAAGCATTAGTGAGAAGTGACTATGCTCCTGAAGGAGATCAATTTAGCCTAAATCAAGTTGAGTGTCCTATAGTTTACTCATTAAGACCTAGCTTAAGTAATGAAAAATCCCCTTATGCCTTAATAAGATATGGTCCACAATATAATAAAAGTGGTTATTATATTTCACCATCATATGTACAGTTTCAAGAAACAACATTACTAGATGGAATTACTGAATCTACTAAATATAAAAAAATATCTTGCCCTGCTGAATGGAATCAAATTAAAACTATAAAAGGAATTTCCTTCTGCATAGATGATTTTAAAAAAGCAATTGAAATCCAAATTGAAGCAAGTGATCCTCAAAAAGGTATTACAAGTAATGAAATAAGATCAATCGCATCTATTGGAGGTTTTACATCAATACAAGATGAGAATCAAATTAATACGAGTCAATATTATTTAAGCGATTTAGAAAACTCTCTTTCCTGTCTAAATAAACAATGTTGCTGGATGGGTATATGTCTCAAATCAAATAAAGTGACTTACATAATAGATAATTCATTTTTTATGAATGAAAATTATCTCCATAAAAATGGTCAAATAGTTAATGGAATTTGGCAACCAATTAATAATCCTGAATTAATATCTCCAAAGATAAAAGGTAATAATTTATTTGATCATACAATTAGTAGTTTGAAGCAACATATCAATAAGCTTCCATCTTCCAATAATGTTGCAGAAGCAGATAAAATCTATATGCAAATAATTTCAAATAATGGCTCATCTAATTATTTATTTGAAGATGGACCACAGGTATTGACAACTGAAAATAAAATTGCAGCACTTAGTTATTTAAATAATTTAACGGCAGAAGTTCAATCAGAAATAGACCCTTGGGATGATATTTGTAAAGCTTTAGAATCAGAATATATTGGACAAATGATAGTTTTAAGTGCATGGAAGCCTTCAACAATAAAAGCATCAACTAGTCAGCCATGTGTAGGACTAAATAATGGAAACTTTGAAGAAATTGTTTATGAATATAATCAATTTACTAGAAGCAAATCTGCAGTTGGATCTTTAGTAATTGATAGCATATCTCTTTATCATAATTTCTGTGAAACCATTAAAAATGAATCCAAAAATAATTGGTTAGGCTTGCTTTCAAAAGGAGCAGAATCTAATTGCATTCATATCAAATGAATTAACTAAATAAAATAAAAAATTTAAAAAAAAGAATGATTACTTAATATCTTTTATTACATTTATGGATGCTTCATTTTTATACTCAAGATTATAATCAGCAATGTTTGATGTTCTATCGTCTAGAACTTTTGGAGTCACTAAAATGATTAATTCTCTCTTATCTTTAGAAGACTGTTTTGACCTAAAAAGTCCTCCTATTAATGGTAAATCCCCAAAAATTGGATATTTATAAGTTGTATCAATATCAGTTTCTTGGATGACTCCTGTTAAAACTAATGTCTCCCCATCTTTGATACGTATAGCACCCGTATCAAGTCTCCTATTATTTATTTTGGATACTGAACCACAACCAACAATATTAAAACTACCTGAAATTCCAGTAACAATAGGAGTCATTGTAAAAGTAACATAATTATTTTGATCAATACCAAGGATTTTGGCACCTAATTTTACGCCGACAGTTTCAAAACTATAAGAACATGAGCCTCCTTCACTTTTGGTGGCATCCACTGGGACTTTATCTCCAATCTCAACAAAACCTTCATTCCCAACTTTTCTTCCAATACTGCTTCCGTCTCCAGCCGATCCTGATGATTCGCTAAGTAAAAGAGTTGGACTTGCTAACACTTTGGTAGAACCATTTTCAATACTGGCCTCTAACAATCCAAAAAACGATTTATTATCAAACCCAACACTTCTATCGGCACTTGCTACTCCAGGATTTGTTGTCGCATCTGTTGTATTGCCTTCAGGGAAGACTGGTAAAAAGCTACCAAAAGCTGACTTAATTTTACCTTGGGTACCTATTATGAATGCATCATCAAGTTTGCCGCCATAATCTTTCATAGATGAATTTTTATCTGACATATTTACATCAAGGACTTTCACACTTAAAGCAACTTGTTTTTGCTTAATATCTAATTTTTGCAAAAAACCATTAGCCAAATCAATTAGATATTTCTCGCCAACCATGGTTACAGTTTGAAGGCGCTCATCTGTTGTCGCTATTAAGCCAACTAAAGGACCAATAGTTGCACCATAAACTTTAACTGATGTCTCTGACTGATCAGTTGTTGTAGATGAAGTTGATGCTCCCTGTACTGCTTGGGATTGTGAAGCACCAGAAGTTACTGAAGTAGTAATAGTAAATGTCTTAGTAACACTCGCCCCAAGATTTGCTAAATAATCTGCAGCAGAGCTTGCACTTATCTGATTCAATTGATAGACATCAGTATCTCTAGTATCAAAAACAGTATTTCTTACGTTAGGCCCTACGTAAAGAATATTATTATGCAATTTTGCTTGTAAACCACTTGCCAAAAGTAATGAATTAAAAGCTTTTTTATAACTAACATCATTTAAGGTCATAGATATTAATCTCTGATTATCTACATCATTATCCTTATTAGGACTATTTTTTACCCAAACGAATCCATAATTACCTACCTCTGCTAAATATTCAAAAATTGCTTTTGCTTTTGCTTGCTTAAAAATTAATGATACAGCTGGGCCGTCAATTTCTAATAAATTCGGATTAATAATGGAAGAAGATAATAAATAATTTTTGTTTTCTACCAAGTCATTATCTTTAAAAAATTCTGTAAATTTAAATTT
>QCIY01000021.1 GCA_003216415.1 Prochlorococcus sp. AG-402-O16 | reverse complement strand
AATGCCATTCTCCCAACAACTCTTCTTGGTCTTGGATGCTCAGGGATAGGATGTGCTTCTACCTTTATTACCTCGCCGTTAACAAGTCTCTTCTTTGCCCTATTTCTTACTCCCTCTTGAAGTCCTTTAATTAATGACTGATTCTTTTGCATGGTTCCAGTGCCAACAGCAACATGATCATATTTAGGAAATACCCAGCCATAAAAATCAGGAGAAACATCAGTCCCGACGTACATTTCGGCAAGATCTTCGTAATAACTCATTTCTTCTTTAGGCAATTTAATTCTCTCTTGAAATGCAATTGCAACTTTGTAATCTCCAGCATCCATTGCTTTTGCAACTCTACTGTTGGCCCCATCAGCTCCTATTAAAAGGTCTACAGTAAGTTCCTTGAGCTCTCCTTTTTTGTCTCCATTTGTAAAATCTGAATATGTGAGTTTGTATGGTCCTTGATTATTTTCGCCAGTATCAATAGAGGTAACTAATCCATTTATTAGTTTGGCTCCAAGATCTGATGCTCTATTACGCATAAAAGCATCCATAACTTCTCTTCTGCACATTCCAATAAACTCATTATCGCTTTTCCCATAAACTTTATCTAAGCTAATATCTACCTCTCTATTTGATGGAGATATCATTCTCATATGCCTTACTTTTCTATCAATAATTGACTCAGGCAAATTAAATTCTTCTACCATACAAAGAGGAATAGCCCCTCCACATGGTTTTGCATTGTCTAATTTTCTCTCGAATAGCCAAGTTTTTATTCCAGCTTTAGCAAGTATTTCTGCAGCACATGAACCACTTGGACCTCCACCAATAACAGCTACCCTCAACATACGAAAAAAAAATAATACTGTATATAAAAGCTACATCTTTTTTGGTTATAAAAGTGCATTTCTTAAAATAATAGTTAATATCGAAATATCTTTTCCAAATTCACCTCTAAATATTGGAACAAAACGAAGATTTAAATCAATTTGATATACCGATCGCCAAAAGAACTTACTTAAGTAATTCTAATCCTTTAATATTAAAAAAAATTTTAATAATCTCTCCATTTCTTTGTCTTCTTTTCACTATCTTTGCATTTCGATCGATTCGAAATATAGAACAAAGTCCTCTTATTAGTTTTAATTCTCAGGCTAAGAGAAATCATGATCATAGAATATTGGGCCACTTACCCTATAACGAAATTCCTAAGGAGAAACTAGTTTTTATAGAGCCTTATATTGAAGTTCATATTGATATGCGTGATTCACTATTAAATATGAAAGAAGAAGCAAAAAAGGACGGGATATATTTGGTCTTCTTGAGTGGTTATAGATCAATAAATTTGCAAAATGATATTTTTTATTCTTTAAAATCTATTAGAAATCAAGAAGCAACTGAAAGAGCTAGAGTTTCTGCACCTCCAGGATATTCTGAACATAGTACTGGTTTTGCAATTGATATTGGTGATGCTACTAAAAGAGAAACAGACTTTGAGAAAGAGTTCGAAAATACTGATGCTTTTAAATGGTTAATTAAGAATGCAGCTAAGTTTCACTTTAAGTTATCGTTCAACAAAAATAATAAATTTATAGATTACGAACCCTGGCATTGGAGATATGAGGGCTCAATAGAGGCTTTAAAGGTTTTTGAAACTTCAAATAGAGGATTATAATTTTAATTTATTAACTTTATTATTCAATATAATTATGTTTTTCAAAGTCTTAAAAAAAAATTCTCATATTAAGCATTCTTTGAGTTAGCCTTAATTAAGTTAATCTACTATTTATATAAATTTTATAAATGTCATCTACAATAAAAGAGATAAGAAACGTTGCTATTATTGCCCACGTAGATCATGGGAAGACAACTCTTGTTGATGCATTATTATCTCAGTCAGGAATATTTAGAGACAATGAGGTTATTCCTACATGTGTAATGGATTCAAATGATCTTGAAAGAGAGAGAGGAATAACAATACTTTCAAAAAATACTGCAGTAAATTACAAAGATACCAGAATTAATATTATAGATACTCCTGGACATGCAGATTTTGGAGGAGAAGTTGAGAGAGTTTTGGGAATGGTTGATGGTTGTTTGCTAATAGTTGATGCAAATGAGGGCCCCATGCCTCAAACAAGATTTGTTTTAAAAAAAGCACTAGAAAAAGGACTTAGGCCTATAGTCTTTGTAAATAAAATCGATAGACCAAGAGTAGTTCCAGAAATAGCAATTGATAAGGTTCTTGACTTGTTTTTAGAATTAGGAGCTGATGATGATCAATGTGATTTCCCATACCTTTTTGGAAGCGGTCTATCTGGTTTTGCAAAAGAAGAGATGGAATTTAATAGTGACAATATGATGCCTCTTTTTGAAGCAATTATTAGACATGTTCCACCTCCAGTAGGTGATTCAAATAAGCCTCTTCAATTACAAATTACTACGTTGGACTATTCTGATTTCTTAGGCAGAATCGTGATAGGAAAAATTCATAATGGAACTATAAAAAATGGTCAACAAGCAAGTTTAATAAAGGAAGATGGAAAAACTATCAAGGGCAAAGTAAGTAAATTATTAGGATTCGAAGGATTACAAAGAATAGATATTAATGAAGCAGTTGCTGGAGATATCGTTGCTGTTTCTGGTTTCGATGACGTGAATATAGGTGAGACCATAGCATGTCCGGATTCTCCTCATCCTCTTCCATTAATCAAAGTTGATGAACCCACTTTAAATATGACTTTTGTTGTGAATGATTCACCATTTGCTGGTAAAGAAGGAAAATTTGTTACGAGCAGACAATTAAAAAATAGATTGGAGAGGGAACTTTTAACAAATGTTGCACTTAGGGTCGAGGAAACTGATTCTCCTGACAGATTTTCTGTCTCAGGAAGAGGAGAGTTGCATTTAGGAATTTTGATTGAAACCATGAGGAGAGAGGGGTTTGAATTTCAAATCTCACAACCCCAAGTGATATTTAGAGAAATTGATAACGTTGAATGTGAGCCTATTGAGACTTTGGTTTTAGATGTTCCCGAAGTAGCAGTTGGGTCATGTATAGAGAAACTTGGATCGAGAAAGGCAGAGATGAAAAACATGCAGACAAGTTCTGATGGTAGGACTCAATTAGAATTTCTTGTTCCATCGAGAGGTCTAATTGGATTTCGTGGTGAATTTGTCCGGATAACCAGAGGTGAAGGTATCATGAGCCACTCATTTTATGAATATAAACCTAAAACAGGAGATTTCGAAACCAGGAGAAATGGAGTGCTTATCGCATTTGAAGAAGGAGTAGCGACATTTTATGCTTTAAAGAATGCTGAAGATAGGGGGGTTTATTTTATTAAACCTGGAATTAAAGTTTACAAGGGAATGATAATTGGAGAGAATAACCGACCTCAAGATCTTGAGTTAAATATCTGTAAAACTAAGCAGTTAACTAATATGAGGTCTGCAGGGGCAGAAGAACTGGATACTTTGCAATCACCTGTGGATATTACTCTTGAGAGAGCACTAGAATATATTGGTCCTGATGAAATGCTAGAGGTAACACCTGATTCAATAAGAATGAGAAAAATAAATAAGAAGAAAAAAAATTAATTATTAATTTCATGAACGAAGAAAGTACAAAAAGTTTTCAGGAATCCCTTTGTATTGCTTTAAATCTTTTTAATAAGCATGAATGGTATGATGCCCATGATGCCTTTGAAGAAATTTGGAATACTGTTGATGGAGATGAAAGACAAGTTATTCAGGGAATATTACAAGTATCCGTTTCACAATTTCACTTAAGTAAGGGAAATTTAAATGGAGCTACTATTTTACTTGGAGAAGGTCTAGGTAGAATAAAAACTAGAACCAAGATTAATTTAGGTATTGATCTTGAATCCTTCTGCCGATGTTTAGAAGATTTATTGAATAAATTGCAACGCAAGGAGGTTTTAAATGAGAACGATAAGCCTTTTTTGAAACCTCTTTTATGAATATGAATATATCTTTCTTTTTAATTAAATTATTTTTTTCTATTTCATTTTTTGTTCAAGAAAATAAGAAAACTCATCAATTTTAAGGAAGATGAACTTAAGAATTCAGAATATTTCCCTTTCAATTAACGGAAGATTAATCGTAAATGATGTTTCGATAATTGTAAATCCAGGAGAAATTGTAGGTCTGATGGGACCCAATGGCGCAGGGAAAACTACGACTTTTAATCTTGCAGTTGGGAATATAAAACCTGATAAAGGCGAAGTTTTACTAAATGGTAAAAATATAACTAATCTTCCACTTCCATTTAGATCTAGACTTGGGTTGGGTTATTTAACTCAGGAGGCTAGTATATTCAGAGACCTTACTGTAAAGGACAATATAGATTTGGCTTTGCGGAATTCATCTTATAGTCGAGCCGCAATTAGAAATAGAAGAGAACAATTAATTAATGAATTTAATTTGAATAATTTTGTAGATAATTATGGTTATCAACTTTCAGGAGGAGAGAGAAGGAGGTGTGAGATAGCGAGAGCACTCACCGTAGGTAGAAAAGGACCTAAATATTTATTATTAGACGAACCGTTCGCTGGAATCGACCCTTTAGCTGTTAATGATTTAAAGAAACTAATTATTAAATTAAGTGGTGATGGTGTGGGGATTCTTATTACAGACCATAATGTGAGGGAAACTCTTTTAATTACCAACAAGTCATATGTATTGAGTGAAGGGAGAATTTTAGCTTACGGATCATCAAGTGAATTAGCAGATAACCCTATAGTTAAGAAGTATTATCTAGGAGATAATTTCAAACTTTGAAATCCTTTTTTTAAAATAAATTAAAACTTAATTATTAAATATTTACTCATATAAGAACGATTTAAATTATTATTTGTTTGTTATTCAATATTAAAACTGGATAAATTGCTAGGAATGGTTCTAGATAATCTTTTTAAAAATTTAATATATGACCCGGTTTCGATTTTAGGTATTTTAGTCTTTTATCTTTTATTAGTTAATTTACCAATATCATTAGTTGCAGTTTTCAAAAAAAAATCCTCTTTTACTGTAAGACTGCTTACGATCCTAGTGAATTTATTCATAACATTACAATTACTTTTTAGGTGGTCAACTTCTGGACACTTCCCAATTAGCAATTTGTATGAATCTCTTTACTTCCTTACTTGGGGGATCACAATTGGTCAACTATTGATTGAGAGAGAATACCAATCTCCATTAATTCCCTCAATTGCTATACCTATTGAGTTACTGACTGTAGGTTTTGCTTGTTTTGTTTTGCCTGACGATTTGAAATTATCGTCAAACCTTGTTCCAGCTTTAAGATCTAGTTGGTTAGTAATGCATGTTAGTGTCGTCATGCTAAGTTATGCGGCGTTAATAATAGGTTCTTTACTTTCAGCTTCTGTTTTGTTCATTAATAAAAATAAACCGCTTCAAATTAGAAGTAGTTCTATAGGTACAGGAGGTTTCAAAGTTTCTAATAACTATTCTTTAAATGATTTAGTTGATCCTATTGAATTTTCTCATTCAGAAGAATTAGATACATTAAGTTATCGTTCTATATTGATAGGGTTTGTTCTTTTGACTCTCGGTTTAATTTCAGGTGCTGTTTGGGCTAATGAAGCATGGGGCACATGGTGGAGCTGGGATCCAAAAGAAACATGGGCATTTATCTCATGGTTGTTTTATGCTGCTTATCTGCATATGAGAATAAGTAAAGGTTGGCAAGGACGAAGACCAGCATTATTAGCTACTTCAGGTTTCTTGGTAGTTTTAGTATGTTATTTAGGAGTTAATTTCTTAGGAATAGGGTTACATAGTTATGGGTGGATATTTGGGTGAATTGTAAATCTCCCAAAATATTTATTGAGGTTCTGAAAGTACCTTCCCTTTTTGAGCTTCTTGCGCAACTTTTCTCAAGTCATCACATCCTTCTTTTAACGTTGGGTAAGCAAACATTCCACTGCCTGCAATAAAACAATTAGCACCTGCATCGGCACATTGTGAAATAGTCCAATTTGCTTTTATGCCCCCATCAACTTCTATGTCTACATTTAAGTTTTTTTCGATAATAAAGTTTCTTATTTTTCTAATTTTATTAAGCATTGTTGGTATATAAGCTTGTCCACCAAAGCCTGGATTAACTGTCATGACCAAAACATGATCAACCATATCCATTATGTTTTCAATTATTTCAAATGGAGTATGAGGGTTTAATGCAACAGAAGGTGATCCGCCTAGGTCTCTTATTCTTCCGAGAACTCTGTGCAAATGAATATTTGCTTCGGCATGAGCTATTACTACTCCTGGTTCACCATTGGCTCCTTTTGTAGCGCTTACATAAGAATCAAGCATGGTTTCACAGTTGTATTGGCTTACCATTAGTTGAGTTTCAAAAGGGACATTGCAATATTTCCTGCATGCAGAAATCATCTCAGGACCAAAAGTAAGATTTGGTACAAAATTTCCATCCATTACATCAAATTGAATTCTATCTACCCCTGCCTCCTCAAGTTCTTTAACGCAAGCCCCCATATTCGCCCAATCTGCTGGTAAAACTGAAGGAATTATTTGAATTGGTCTATTAACACCAGCTAAATTTTTTTGATTTGACTCAGTCATTTAATTTTTAAAATATTTAATAAAGATACTATATTTAGTTGTTTATTCCTAATTTCAATTCATGGCCTGATAA
>QCIY01000020.1 GCA_003216415.1 Prochlorococcus sp. AG-402-O16 | reverse complement strand
GAGTATTCACTTAAATTAGTTTTTAGTCTTTCTGATATTCCATCTATATCTGCAAATGTATCAATATCAATTAAAGGCAAGTTTGTTTTAAATCCAAAGCATCTTTGACCATGTAAATTATTTTTTTTAATTATGGCAGTTTTGATAATATCAATTCTTCCATCTGTTTTAAAAATTTTTGGCAAATTTTGTCTCTGTTGTTGCCACACCTCTAAAGGCTTTAATTTATCAGAAATCCATAATGGTTCAAGTAAATTTTCCTTATTTATAAAACATGATTTTAAAAATCTATTATCAATTTCAGTTATCGATCTCGCGGAATCATATTCTTTATCTAATTTTAAAAATTTCTCTATGCAACTATCTATTAATCCATTCGGTCTGTCTGGAGAAGTAGGCCTAAGGTGAATTATAAGTTCAGGTACATCATTTTCTTTTTCCATTTCGTTAACAAAATGCTTAAAAACATCAAAATCTTTTGTATTATCTAAAGAAATTTCTTTAGGTCTTATAAAAGGTATTTTTGCTCCATTTTTTTTACATAAATCAGCATATTTATGACAATCAGTAGATACAAAAGTTTTAGAAATATGTTTTGAATTTAAAGAGGCAAAAATACTGTAAAGTATCAAAGGAACATCATTAATAGGAAATATATTTTTATTTTTGAATCCTTTTGAACCTGATCTGGCTGTAATTAAAGAATAGATTTTCATAAGAAATGTTTATTTATATAATTTTCTATTGATGATTTTATTTCTACAAAACCATTTGTATTTAGTTTGTTTAAGCTTGTGTTTTTTTCTTTTGCTTTATAAATATAATCCAATATATTTTTATCAAATATATTTTTAACACTAACAATATTTTTTAAGGAACTTTCATTCGATATCATTTCTCTATTGTTATGTTCGGGACATGTTATAAAATGAGTTATACCCTCACAAAGAGCCTGATTTAATGTGCCTAGTCCAGGTCTACATATTATTAGATTAGCTTTTGATAAACCTTCTTCATGATCAATTATCTCAAAATTTTTTAAATATTTTGAAAGATTATAGTCAATGTAAACTTTATAGTTAAAAGTCAAATCATAAATAATGCTTTCAATTCTTTTGATAATTTCTTCATTAATAACATCTCGAATACCTAATGTTATGTAAAGGATGAAGGTATCATTATTGGATTTATTTACTTTAAATTTTTTTTTGAAAGAAGTAAGTCCATGAGCGTTATAATTTTTTGGTTTTCCGATTAGTTCTTTATTATAAAAATATTTATTAAAAATAAATTGATAGTTTGATCTATCAAAAATCCATGAAATCTGGTTTCTATCGTAATTAGGGTCTATTAGTTCCCACATAAAAGATGAAAGAAAAATAAATGGTAAAGATTTATTTTCTTTCAGGAAATATCCTAGATTTTTTTCAATTATATTATCTGAGATAATTAAATCAAAATTACTTGGATTAAAGCCTTTGATTTTATAACTAGGCCATGTGTAATCATTAGATTTTGAAATTATCTCAAAACTTTCATTAATAAAAG
Organism: Prochlorococcus sp. AG-402-O16; assembly: GCA_003216415.1. GTDB lineage: Bacteria > Cyanobacteriota > Cyanobacteriia > PCC-6307 > Cyanobiaceae > Prochlorococcus_A. The sequence goes on along the minus strand of QCIY01000020.1, from coordinate 6,784 downwards.
ATTCAGATTTAGGCTTGGGACCCCAGAAATGAGATTTAAAGTTTTTACTAGTAAGAAAATCTTTTAATAAGATAAAACTTCTTTCAGATCTATAAATATGACCACCTCCATTTGGGCAAATAATCCATGCTAGATTTTTCATTTAGTTTGTCCGATTGTTCTATAATACAAATTATTTAAATTGAGTCCTTTTAAAGCTCCCACTTGATTCCAGCCATCAAACAATAAGACGTCATATTTTGCCTCTGCTAAAAACGTACTTAATTTGATTAATTTGTTAGCTGGATGATTATTTAAAATTAATATTACATTAGCTCTGGTATTAGCAAGATTATTTTTTTTCAACAGTTTTGAACCTAAATTATGTACATTATTCTGATCAAGATTTCCAGGTAATTCTGCATCTGCCCCATCAAAAATAAATATTTCATCAACATTTATTTCGAGCAATTTTTTTAATATATCAATGCTTATACTACATCTGGTATCTTTAGTTGATGGAGAACCTTTAAATGCTAATCCGATCAGAAGCACTCTTAGAGAATCAGTATTAATATTTTTTTCTAAAATCCAATTTTTGATTGCTCTTATAGGGGCATATGTTGCATCTATATTTATCTCTCTTGCTAATTGAGAAAGGGATTTGTTCTCTTTGAAAGACTGGTTTAAAAGTAAAGGATCTTTTGTAAGACAGTATCCACCTACTCCAGGACTAGGGTAAGCAATAGGATCCCTAGGATATCCAGAGTTTGCTTTGCTTATAAGTTTATGTGCATTAATGCTATATTTTTCACACATAATTCCTATTTGATTAGCAAAAGCAAATCTTAGATCTCTGTAGGAATTATTTGTTAGTTTGACTAATTCTGACTCTTCAAGAGTCTCGCATAAAAGGGTACTTAATGATACTTTATTCCAAAATTGTTCTGCTTTTTCAAGTGCACCTTCATTATTGGATCCAATTATTTGTGGAATATTTTTTATCTCTTCAAAAGCATCACCTTCAACAGTTCTTTCAGGGGTGAATGACAAGTTGATTTCATTTTTTGATAAGTCTTTTCTTAAAAGACTTAGATAATTAATCAAATTTCTTGAAGTTCCAACTGGAACAGTGGATCTAAGAAAAATGTATGATTTAGGATTATAGACTTTTGAAATTGCATTTATAGATGATTTTAAAGCTCGATCATCCAATTCTTTATCAACTACGTCAGTTCCAACGCAAATAATGTAGGCATCATGTTCATTTATATTTTCTATGAGATAAAATTCTAATTTCCCAGTTTCCTTAAGCCTTTCAAGAAATTCTTCTATTCTTGGTTCTAGGATGTGTGTTTGACCTTTATTTAATTTATTAATAATTGATTCAGAGATATCATAGCCAGCGACTTGAAATCCCTTATCGGCTAGAGTTATTGCAAGAGTCAATCCAACATAACCCAAACCAATAATCCCCACATTATTAATTTTTTTATTATTTTGAGATTGATACGTATTTAATTTATTAAAGTCTAATATTTTTATTAAGACATTTTTATCATCAACAATAGGGATATGGTTAGGATATTTTTTGCGGTTAAGATTGGAACATTTGTTTTTTATAAGATTTAAAATTTCCTCATTATCTAAATTCATAATTTCTCTATCTTTTAATTGAATTATTTCTTTTTGCCATAACGATTTGGATTGAGTAATTTTTGCTTTTAAATTAATATTTGAACTTCTTATATCTCTATCTGTAAATACTCCTAAAAGTTTTTCCTCTTCAACAACAAAATAGGTCCCACCAATTTCCATATCTTTTTTTAAACAATCCTCTATTTTGAAATCACTTCCTAATGAAATAAGGAAGAATTTATTGCTTTCTATATAAAAACTTTGATTAAACATAACTTTCCCAATTATAAATCCATTCTGTTGGGGGTATATTAAACTGTTTTTCTCTTTCTGTAGCAAATCTACCCTTATAGTATCTTCTATTCAAGAGTTCATTCTCAGATAAATTTCTTTTTTTTGTTCCAACACATCTTTCCCATTTGGGGTATTTTTTTTGAAGATATTCTAATCGATCCTCATTTGTAAGAGAAAAGAAAAAACTCAATTCTTCTAAACCTTTCGTATCAATTGAAACCTTTCCATCTTTAGTCTCATTTGAGGGTAAAATTGTAAAATGACGCTCTATTAAATTGGCACCTAAAAATATAGCTACCAAAGAAGCTTCGTTTTTATCAATTAAATATTCTGTATGGTCTGAAAATCCTATAATGTCAGAGAATTCTTTAAGAAAATTAATTCTATCTATATTGGCATCCTTACATTTATTAGGGTAACTAGTAACGCAATGTAGTAGAGGTGTGTTTTTGTTTATTAATGTTCCTAGTTTCTTTATTTCTTCATCATAAGAAGCACCAGTAGATATAAAAATATCGTCAAAGCTTTTCATACAATTAGTAATCATTTCATAAGAAGAAGCATCATATGATGCGATTTTTATAGTTGAGAAACCTAATTTTTTTAAAAATTCTATATTTTCATGGGCAAAGCAGGTTGTCATTGGTTTTACATTATTTTTATGACATTCTTCTATAAATATTTCATGAGACTTTGCATCCATTTCTAACGACTTTAATCTTTTATATTCTTCCTTATAAGGTCTTTTGATATATATTAAATTTCCACTTAAATCTCTCATCCCTTTTTCAAATTGAGGCCTAAATGTAAGATTCTTTGCAAAAATAGTTTGCATTTTTAAATGCGTTGCTCCTGATTGAGCTGCTTTTTGAACCATCTCTTTCAAGATACTTATTGAACCATTATGATTTTGACAACATTCAGCAATTAAAATATGGTCCATTTTGCATTTAATTTCTTCAATTATATTATCCTCCGTTTGTAGAAATTATATTTGTTAACAAATTAATGACTCAATTAAGGTAAAAATAAAATTTATTTACTTAACTATTTTCATAAATTTTCTATCACTTTAAGATGAATTTTTTGATTAATGGTCGTAGTAAATTTTTTAGTTTGATAATTATTGATGAATTAATTTCTTTTTGTTTTAATACTGCTGAGTATTGAAATTCGTTCTTATCTTCCAAAAACATTTCAGCAAATAATTCCATTACTCTTTCAACTGCAGAGGGACTTACATGTCTTTGATCTGATTCCCAAGGATCCTTACATCCATATAAGACGGTTTCATAAGAAGGAAAGTAAAAAACATCTTTTGGATGATTCAAAGCAAATTCATTTGCAGCAACTCTTAAAATTGATTTTGAAAGACATGAAGAAGTTACCACGTGGTTTGTTTCTGAAAACGTCTTATTTAGAGGTACAGGCGATACACTAATTATGAATTTTATATTAGGTTTATATTTTTTATAAATAGAAAATAATTTTTCTAATTCACAAATATTTTCATGAACATTTAGGTTTTTCTGTCTAAGTAAAATTGGATTAATTTTATGAGGCGAAATGCTAGTAAATTTTCCTGAATGCGCGAAATACCATGCCTCAGTAAGTCCAAGAGTTAATATGAATACATCACACTTATATAGAGCTTTTTTTAAAAATTCGTTGTGTGATTTGTAATCTTTTATAAAGCCTTCATAGTCATTATAAAGTGTTTTACATGCTCTAAATGGGTCTATTAATTTTCCCTCGTTTTCTGCAAGAATAAATTCTGGTTCCCAATCACCAAATCCTCTTTCTATCATTTGTCGCATACTTGGAACGTTAAATAATGTCCCAACTCTCGCAGGAGAACTTCTATAATTACTATTTACTAGATCTTTCAAAGGAAAATCAGAGGGCATGTCATCCTCTTCTATGACATAATTAAAACCAGAATTTTGTAGTTGATGTGAGATTCTTGTAGCGAAGCAAGATCCAGCACTGCCTATTGCAGTATTTTTATTTATTAATGGTTGCTTCTCCCTGTAAAAATTATCTTCAAAAATATCAAAATAATGTTGTGGGTTCTTTACTTTTGCTGCTGGATTATTAGGCCATTGGATTACTCTTGTTTTTGAAGGAGTTGTTCGAAGATAACAATTTAGATTGTGATTTTGCTTACTTGCAAGTCTCTCTAAAAATTCAATAGTTGATGAACTGTATGATTTGTCTTCACCTTTAAGTTGAATTATGAAATTATTAAGTAATTCTTCAAATGACTTTGGATGAGTTTTATAAATAAAATTTTTTATTTGGTAGCATGCTTCTTTATTTAATCCATCATTAATAATGCCTTCTATAAAATAATCTATAAACCAATCTTGATTCCATAGATCATTTTTTGAAATGTTCTTGATACTATTTTCTTTCAACTTAATTTATATCGATAATAATATTATAAATAATTCTTAAATAGGTTCTAGATTTAATTAATAAAAGATATATAAAATCTTTATTAGATTTTAGAAAAATTTTTTAATTTAAATCAATTATAAAAATTAAAATAAACCTAGTAAGGGTAGCCACTTTTTTTTATGTGGGAATTTCTAAATTTCTCCTCTAATGTTGTTATTTTATTTGTTGGATATATATGCATAACACTGACTATCCTTTCACATCCTATTTCGGTATATCCTCCTGCATGCACACAATTATTCCTAAAAGCAAATATCGTGCCAGGCCTAGATGATTCTGGTTGGAAATAGAATATTTTTTTTGAATTGATGTAATTTTTTAAGACAGCACATTTTTTCTCACGAAGCATAATTCTATTATCTTTTTCTATATGGTTAAAACTTCTAGTCAATCTCTTGAAATCTAAAAATAATTTAGTAAGTAAAAACATTGATCTTCCCCAGGGAATAATTTTCATGGAGCCATTAGATTTATTAATTGGGGTATGGCAAATCATTAAATTCATACAGCAACCAGGTCCCCCATCAGCGTGCCATAATTCTGAACCCTCTGGTTTTTTAGAATTATTATGTCTTTCTGATTTATATATTTTGTGATAAAAAATATAATAGTCAGACTTAAATGTATTCTTTATAAATAAATCAATTCCATTATTGAATATACTAATAAATTCTCTTTTAAAAACATCAGAAGGGGCACCGTATATAAAATTGTTTTCTGAATCCCATGGACTATCTAATAATCTGATACTTTCCAAAACTTTTTGGCAATTTAATTCAATAATCTTATTACTAAAAATTGTAAATCCATCTTTGATAAATTCTTTTGAATTTACTTTATATAAAATATTTGCTTTCCTTTTTTTTATAAAAACGAATTTTGCTTGAAGAGTCTTAAACAGAAATTTTAAAGATAAATTTTCTTGCATTGGACTTTTGAAAAAATATAACTTTAGAAAATGTCTCAAGGCTAAAAAATTATCAAAACTTTTTATTAAGAGATTTTTTATTGACCTAATCATTTTTTCAATGTAATCTTTTATATTTTATCTGTTAAGTTGAGATTTTTTTTTTTATTTTATAAATGTTTGTTTTACGAATTTAGTTAATTTATAGAAAATATAATTGAAAATTTATATTTAACAATAATCACTTTCTGAAAAATTATCGTATATCCCTAAGTCTTTAAGTAATTCTTTATGGCTCTTATATATTTTGCTAGCATATTTTGAGCTTATATCTTTGGAAATCAACCACCTTTTTGTAATATTTCCTTTCTTTGCAGTAAGCATATCTAATTCCTTGTCTCCAATTAAAATATCATCTTTATCTCTAGGATCATCAATCATACCTATATTTGGTTTTCTGTAAAAACAATTTTTCTCTGGTAAATGAGGGCATGCTCTTACTTCTATTTCAATATCATGCTTTAGAAAAAAATTGATCATGTAGCTGCTTAATTTATAAAAATCAAGTAATGAATAATAACCTCTCTCTATACCTGATTGATTAGTTACTACAATAACCTTATAGTTTTTTTCTTTAAAGTATTTAACTATAGGAATAATTTCATAATGCCAAAAAAATCTTTCTAATGTTCCAACATATGGGATTTGTTTATTAATAATTCCATCTCTATCTAGATAAAGTTTTTTCGCCATATTAAATATTTATAAATTTCATAATTTTGATTTATCAATAATTCATTAAAAGATTTTGATTTAATTTCATTTTAGATATCTCCTAACATTTGAGGAATTAGATCTTGAGCTTTTTCTAAATCACTTGGTATACCAATATCAATAAAAGGAATATTACTTTCAAGATTAAAGGCACTAATACCATCCCTGCCAATACAATCTTTATCTATAGAAAATCCTTCTTTAATAGATGAATCCATTTTTAATTCATCAAGATTTTGTGATGAAGTTTTTAACCATCTTTTTTTAAGATTATCGTGAGAAATAAAGAAGGCTCCTAAAGAAAAATATTCTGATTTTTCACTAGTATAAATCCATCTATCTTTTGACTCTTTATAACCGCCATATCTAGAAATTTCTTTATCAAGAGAATTTCTTTTTAAAATGATTAATGGGTCATTATCTTTAGAAGAGAAAAAAATACGAGATATTTTTTTAAAATTAGCTTCAAAAATCGTATCACCATTGATGATTAAATAGTGTTTTGAACAATTTGTTCTAGCCACATTTACTATTGCGCCAAATGTTCCTAATGGTTTTTTTTCCTCTTCGCATTTAATTAGATATCCATATGAATCGCAATGCTCCTTTACTTTATTATGACCTACACCTGTTGAGAGAATAATATCTTTTTCTAAACAAATATCCCATGATTTTATCCAATAAATTAAATAGTCTAAAAATGTTTTTTTCTTTATTGGGGCAAGAATTTTT
>QCIY01000019.1 GCA_003216415.1 Prochlorococcus sp. AG-402-O16 | reverse complement strand
TTATTTGTAATAAATGATTCGTTGGGTATTAGAGAAAAGGATCATAAAATCTTTAAATTAAGAACAAATGGATTTTTCGGTGATGGAAATAATCTAAAAAATTGTATTGCTAATTTAGACAATTTGGGAATTCCTATTTATGTTGTTGATAATCATAATTCTTTTGAAGCTATAAATCTTTACAAAAAATTAAAAATAGATTGTTTAATTAACGCTGGAACTCCAAGAAAATTATCTGATAAGGTACTTCGTTCAACAAATTATGGAGTTGTTAATATTCATCCTGGAATACTTCCCCAATATCGAGGTTGCAGCTGTGTTGAATGGGCTATAATAAATGATCACCCTATTGGGAATACCGCTCATTTTATGGATTTAAATTATGATACTGGACCAATAATCACCAATGAAATTTATACATTTGATAAACAAAGTAATTATGTAGAAATAAGAAATAAAGTTTATCATTCTGGATGTATTTTGGCTGCAAAAGTTATCAAGGGGATTGAAAATGGAGATTTCACTTTAAATAAATGTACTATACAGAAAGAAAGTGAAGGTAAATATTGGGAACCAATATCCTCTAAATTAGAGCAACTTTCAATTGATAAAGCTAATAAAGGGAAATATAAATATCAAGAAATTTAGCAAAATATATATTAAGAATCCTTGAATAATCCCATAAATATAAAAAACACCCAATCTTAAATGGTTATCCTTAAATTTGTATTAAGAACTAAATGAAAAATAAATTGCAAATTTTTAATATAATTTTTAATTATAAGATTGGTAATTACTTAAAGAAATTTAAAGGCTCTATAAAGAGATCAATTCAAAAAGTATTTTTGTTAAATAAAAAAAATCCAAGTGAAAAAGATATAAATATGTCACTATCTTTCTTGAATTATTGGAGTAGAAATAAAAATCAAATTAATTCAAAAGCGATTTACCATAATATTTTAGTTGATTGTATGTGGAATAATCCAAATTATTGGTTTAGGTATTCCCTCGTAAGAAAATCATTAAATTTGTTTAATTCTAAAGAATATGCACTCTTTGGTGAGCATACAAATAATTTAGAAAATTTAATATGCAATATATTCAATTTCAAAAGTTTAGGCTCATTATTTAATCATTCATATCCCAATAAAAAAGATATTTTTAATGCAATTAAATTAATGAGTAATGTTAAAAAAGCAGGAGATTTTTTAGCATTAAAATTACCTTATAATTTCCCTCCGTCAATTTTGTATGATGGTATTTTAAAAAGACAAAGTAAATCAACTATAAATTTAAAAGATAAAAATGTGGTTTATTACCTTGCCCATTGCCTAAGTTATTTAAATAAAGCTAATAAACTTTTTGATAAATATAAATTTGATCTAATTATCTTAAGTCATTGTCAAGAATATACTTTTGCATCTTTTGCCTGGATTGCTACTTTAAGAAATATTCCTGTATATACACTCTATGGTGAATTTGGAACTAATAGGTTTTTGTATTTAAAAAACAAGAAAGATTTATTTGCATATCCTAGTAGGCCAAATTTAGATGAGATAAATAGAATTTCAGAGGAAGCAAAGAAAACTTTTATTGAAGAGGGCAAAAATCTAATTTTTCTAAGATTTAAAGGTAAAACCAATGATGTTGGAAGTAAATACGCTTACATAAATAGAACAATGAAAATAAGTAAAAGACAAATTTGTAAAATAAATAATTGGGATTTCGAAAAACCCTTAATAGCAGTCTATTGTTCAAACTGGTTTGATTATCCTCATAGTAGTGGACTAAAGTCTTATATTGACTTTAAGGACTGGATTGACAGTATTTTAAATTTAGCTTCTAAAAATAAATCTGTTAATTGGTTATTTAAATCTCATCCATGTGATGATATTTATCCTTCTTTAAAAGGTCAAACAATAGCCGAAGCGATAGCATTTTATAATCTTGAACATATATCATTAGCATCAAAAGATTGGAATGGACTTGATATGATTAATTCCGTAGATGGGATTACAACTTGTCATGGAACTATCGGTATTGAAGCAACTATATTAGGCAAACCTGTTTTGGTTCCTTACAAAGGTTGGTATGGTCATCTTGGTTTTGTTCAGAATGCTTCTAGTAAGAATAATTATTTGAAACTTTTGAATAGTGAGTGGTACTTAAATACTCCAGACTCCTATCAAATTGATTTATGTGCAATAACTGCAGCTATATATTTTGGGAAATCAAGTTGGCAGGAATTCTTATTAGAGGACGATAGCAAACAAGAAAAGATTTATTTAAATTTAACTAACAACATTATCAAATATAATGATTGTTTAGAGAAAGAAATGGATTGTATTAGGAAATGGTTTAAGTCAAACAAAAAATATTTTCAAGTTTATAAAAAGATATATAGTTAAAAATTTTTTAAATTTTAAAACATTAATGCAAATATTTAATGGGGAGATTTTATTTTAATAATCCCAAGGTATTGGACAATTTATAAACCTTAATTTCTTTTTACTATTTAATGAATCTCTGGAAATACCGCACCAAGGTTTATTTCCCGAGAAAGCAGCCCACCTTGAAAAAGTGCTGGTTTCTGGACCAATTATTCTGTCGCAAGAAATTAATCCTGATAAGTCATCAATCATTGAACCATTATTTAGAAAAAAATTGGTAAAAGAAAAAGCAGTTTTGAATTCCTCCCAATGCGATTGTTCTTTAAAAGTGTCTTCAGAAAAAATAATAATTAAAACATTTTTATAATCGATATTTAGTTTATTTCTCAAAATTGAAGCATATTCTGAAGGCGATAGATAAAAATCTCCTCGCATCGCGGTTATAAAATCGCCTCTTCTCATATGGAGACCTATTACTTCATTATAATTTTCTTTCCAATTATTTTTAAGTTGTTCCCACTTATAAGAATAACTTGAAGGAATTGTAAAATATTTACAAATTTCTATACGATGTTTTTTTACCCAAATTGGGCAACGAAATTTATAACCATTTAGAAAGACTATATTATTCTTTTTGACAAATTCTCTGAATTTTGTTGTATCTGTTCTCATGTCTTCAGGACTTCCTTTGCCGTAATGTTGATTCCAGAAATTAAAAAATATCCCAGTATTTCTTGGACGAATTTTATTTAATATATTTAATGATATTTCATTAGCTAAATAATTTTTAGGATAATCTGGAATCTCTCCATTTTTGTTTAATGGGTAAATAGGCAATTTAGTTTTTTCTAGATTGGGGAAATAATTTTTTATATCTGAAAGTCCCCAATCTATAACAGTTTCCCCAAATTCAAGTGCTGCAGCATAAACATGAGCTCTGGAAAAGAGTCTGTTCCCTAATCTTCCAGTTCTATTTATGTTGTACCACATAGACTTTCTATATCGATTTTTTTAATTGAATTAAGAAAAAATTTTTCTACAAAGACTGATCACATGAATCATACAAAATAGCAAATTTCTTAATATGACTTAATTCTAACTTAATATCTAACGCGTTTAGATTCCTTTTCTTTTCTGAAAGATTCAATGGTCAAGTCTAACCCAGTTTCTAAATCAATATCAGGAAACCATCCTAGACTATTGATTTTTGAAGTTTCAAGCTTTTTTCTTGGTGTGCCATCAGGCTTTTCTGTATCCCAAATTATTTCTCCTCCATAGCTGCACTTTCTGGCTATTGTTTTTGCTAATTCTTTTATTGATACTTCATCATTACTTCCGACATTTATAATACAATTTTTTGTTAAACGCAATTCTTCAGAATTTAAATAATATACGGGGTCCCAAGTCTTTAATAAGAAAATACATGCTCTTGCTAAATCATCAACATATAGAAATTCTCTTAAAGGATTTCCTGTGCCCCAACAAGTTACCTTATCTAAATTTTTAATTTTTGCTTCATAAAATCTTCTTATTAAACCAGGAATCACATGACTATTGATTTCATGGTAATTATCCCCAGGACCATATAAATTTGTAGGCATCAGGCAAATAGCATTAAATTTATTTTGAATCATTAAAGATTGACATAATTTAATCCCAGCAATTTTTGCTATTGCATAAAATTCATTAGTCTTTTCTAGAGAATTAGTCATTAAATATTCCTCTTTAATTGGCTGAGGGGATAACTTAGGGTAAATACAACTACTTCCAAGAAACAATAGTTTTTTTACTTTATGTATGTGGGAAAGTTCAATTAAATTGGTTTGAATTTTTAAATTCTCTAAAATAAAATCATATGTGTTTTCGTTATTTGCTACTATTCCCCCAACTTTAGCAGCGGCAATTATGACAATTGAGGGATTAAATTGTTTGAACCATAGTTTTAATTCTTCGAAATTTAACAAATTAAGTTGTTCCCTTTTTGGACATAATAATTTTTTTCTTTCATTCTTTTCACTAAACCCCAATTTTTCTAATTCTCTTTTGATTGCGCTACCAACCATACCAGAAGATCCAGCTATGAAAATATTCTCATGATCATCCCATTCAATTCTCATTAATTCAAAACTAAAAATATAACTAAGTATCTCATGTAATAACCTATTTATTGGAAAAGATTTTCTTTTAATTAAATAAACAGTTTATCTCAACTTAAATAAATAACTAAAGAAATTCTTCAAAATATTGCATATCTTTTTATATTAATAATAAGGGTTTATATAATGAAATTACGAACTTTTACTTTATCAAGTTGTTTAAATTTATCGAAATAAATAAAAAAGATAAATCTCATATTGATTCCTTATTTCAAATCTTGAAAAAAAGATCATTTAATATAAGTCATGATGGAGAAACAAATTATGAGAATCATATTACTTTTGTATTGGAAAGTAACTATAGAAAATGGTTTTTAATTAAAAAGAATAATCAAACAATTGGTTCATATTATCTAACTTTTGATAATCATATTGGATTAAATTTAATAACTGATAATGTAAGTGACTACATTTTAGTAATTGAGTATATTATTTCAAATGAAGTTCCTCTCCCAGAAATAAAATCAGAAAGAAACAAGTCTTTCTTAATTAATTCAGCTCCAAATAATAAAATATTTATTGAAGCGATTAATCATCTAAAATTAAAGCATATTCAAAATACATATTTATGCAATATTTAGTTTGAAATTGTTCAGAAATTTCAAGGTTCAAAATTCTTTTAGTATTTTCCTCTAAACTTTTCTTTATGTTTGAAATTAATAATAGAAAAATCTCTAATGATTCTTCACCCTATATTATTGCTGAGTTATCAGCTAATCATTGTGGTTCCATTGAAAATGCATTTAAAACAATAATAGCTGCAAAGGAATATGGAGCAGATGCTATTAAGTTGCAGACATACAAAGCAAGTTCAATGACATTGAATTGTGAAAAAAAAGATTTTCTAATTACAGATGGATTATGGAAAGGTTATAAGCTATTTGATCTATATTCTCAAGCTTCAACACCATATGAATGGCATTCGAAATTATTTGAATTAGCAAGAAAATTAGAAATCACAATATTTTCATCACCATTTGATCAAGATGCAGTTGATTTGTTGGAAGATTTGAATACTCCTGCTTACAAAATTGCTTCTTTTGAGATAACTGATTTACAGTTAATAAAATATGCCGCCTCAAAACAAAAACCAATATTAATTTCTACTGGCATGGCTTCTGAAGAAGAAATAGATGATGCTGTCAAAGTTGCAAAAGAGAATGGAAATGGTCAGATCCTTTTATTTCACTGTATTAGTTCTTATCCAGCCCCTTCCAAAGGGTCTAATATAAAGATGATAAAAACATTAAGAAAGAAATACGGTTTAGAAGTTGGACTATCTGATCACACTTTAACTAATACTTCTGCAATAGCTGCTATTTCATTAGGTGCTGTGGCAATTGAAAAACACTTTATTATTGACAAAAAACTTAAGGGTTTTGATTCGTCTTTTTCTATAGACCCCCTTGGACTAAAAGATTTGAAGAATTCAACTCATGAATGTTGGCAGGCTCTTGGTGAAGGTAATTTTAGAAGGCCTAAACATGAACAAAAAAACAAAGTTTTCAGAAGGTCTTTGTATTTTATAAAGAATATGAAAAGAGGAGAATTAATATCGCACAGTCATATAAAGGCACTAAGGCCAGGCTTTGGACTTTCTCCAAAATTTTTAAATGAAATAGTAAATAAGAAAACAGTTAATAAGGATGTCCAAATTGGAGATAGAGTAGAATGGGATTTGTTAATTTGAATTCTTAAATTAATATATTCTGCGGTCAAAATATTAAGTTATGAAAAATAAAATTAATACATTGAATATTCTAAAAATATCAATTTCTATTTTAAATAGGAAAGAAAAATTAAAACTTATTTATTTATCTATTCTTACTTTAATAAGTTCTTTCTTTGATTTTGTTTCTATCTTTTCTGTTTATCCATTCATTAATATCATATTTGAAAAGGAAGTTATATTTAATAACAAAAATTTCAATGCTGTATATAATTTTTTAGGATCTCCAGATCTAAACTTATTTATAATTTACTTATCTTTAATAATAATATCTTTAATAATTACAGCATCATTATTGAATTTTTATAATCAATATTTATCTAATATGTTTGCTGCTGAATGTCAAACAAGAATGGGTAAAGAACTATTTGAAAAATTTATATATATTGACTACGAGTGGCATATAGAGAGGAATTCTATTAAATTAATGAATCTTTTTACAATGCATTTGTTCAAGTGGAGTAGAAGCATCATAAGACAAATACCTCTTATATTAGGTTATTTAACTACTATTCTCGTACCAGTGATTAGTTTGATAATTCTTTCTCCTAGATATAGTTTAATAATATTATTATCATTTTCTTTTATTATATTTTACTTTCTTAAATTTATTAGAAAAAAAACAAATACACTTACAAAAATATTGAGGAATAAACTTGATGATGTAAATATATTACTTGTGGAAAGTATTCAAGGAATTAAAGATGTCAAACTTTCCAGCAGCGAAAAGAACTTTGTCCTTAAATTTGATCAAATCTATAATGATTTTTGCAAGAAAACTTCCATTATTGATAATTTCAATCAAGTTCCTGTAAATACTGTTTTAATGTTTAGTCAGTTAAGTATTGTTTCTTTAGGCGCAATTTTATTTATAAGTAATATCTCAACTAGTAATCTTGTAGCGATTATGTCAGTTGTTGCTTTAATAGGATTTAAAATAATCCCTTCTATTAACAAGTTTGGCAATGCAATAAATTCTATTTCCAATGCTTTCATTTTTGCTGAAGTTGTTGATGATACTTTAAAGGCTTTAAATGCAAAGGTTATAAAAGATAAATTTGTTAGAAGTGCTCCTTATGAGAGTTTTAAATGGAAAAAGGTTACCCTTAGAAATATTAAATATCAATATCCTGATTCAGCAAATCTTGCGTTAAACGGGATAAATCTTGAAATTAAAAGAGGGTTACATTATGGCTTTGTTGGCTACACAGGGTCAGGAAAATCTACAACCATCGATATATTTAATGGTCTTTTGTCTCCCAGTCAGGGGAATGTGTTATTAGATAAAAATTTTCTGGAAGAATTTGGAATTAGAAGGTGGCAATCAAAAATTGGATACGTGCCTCAGCAACCAAAAATTAGTGACTTATCAATTTTGGAAAATATAGCATATGGTTCAGATTACCCTGATATTGATCAAGATCGGGTGAATTCCTGTATTGAAATTGTTGGACTTAAAGATTTTGTTAGGAATCTCCCTCAAGGTCTTGAAACATTATTGGGGGATAGAGGTAAGTTCCTATCAGGAGGACAACAACAATTAATTGCAATCGCAAGAGCTTTGTATAAGAGGCCTGAAATATTGATCTTAGACGAAGCCACTAGCTCGCTTGATGCAATAAGTGAAAGTTTAGTTCGTGAAACTTTCCAAAGATTGCATGGTGAGATCACACTCCTAACAATTGCGCATCAATTTTCTAATATTAAAGATGCTGATCATATATTTGTTTTTGAAAAAGGCAAGATTGTTGACCAAGGTAATTACTCTTACCTAAGAGATAATTCAACGATATTTAATAAATTCTTAGAAAAAAATTAGGAAACTTTTTGGATTAATATAGGTTTTGAAATTTCTATAAATTCATAACAATAACTAGTTTATTGAGATTATTCTTGAGAGTATATACATTACAAGAACTTAAGGTAATTATATACATCCTGTTAGAATTAAAAAATTAGTTATAAGCGAAGTGTTTGATCAATCATCAATTTTAATCACCGGAGGTACGGGTTCATTTGGGAAGGCATTTGTCTCAATGACCCTTAAAAAATATAATCCCAAAAAAATTATCATATTCTCTAGAGATGAAATGAAACAATGGGAAATGGCTAAAACTTATGAGAACGATGAAAGAGTTAGATTTTTTATAGGTGATGTTAGAGATAAGGAGAGACTTTGGAGGGCCTTAAGTGATATCGATTATGTCGTTCACGCAGCAGCAATAAAAATTGTGCCAAAAGCAGAATATGATCCCTTTGAATGTATCAGAACTAATGTTGATGGAGCTATGAATTTGATTGATATTTGTATTGATAGGGGAGTAAAACGAATTGTTGCTCTATCTACAGATAAAGCATGTAGCCCTTCAAATCTATATGGAGCAACTAAATTAATATCTGATAAGTTATTTATTGCTTCTAATGCTTATTCTGGAAAATCAAGTACTAAATTTTCAATTGTAAGATATGGAAATGTTATGGGTTCTCGAGGATCTGTAATTCCATTTTTTTTAAGTAAAAATAAAAACGAAGTTTTACCTATTACTCACCCTGATATGACGAGATTTATGATTACCCTTGATCAGGGAGTTCAATTAGTATGGAAAGCATTTGAAGATATGCAAGGAGGTGAAATTTATGTGAAAAAAATCAAATCAATGAAAGTAGTTGATATTGCAAAAAGTATTAATCCAGAGGCTGAACATACAATAATTGGTGTAAGGCCTGGAGAAAAATTGCATGAACAAATGATCAGCAAGGAAGATGCACCTTACACATATGAATATATAGACCATTACAAAATTTTACCTGCCATAAATGATTGGAGTATAAATTCTGAAAGAATAAATGGAGGTCAATTGGTATCGCCTGATTTTTCTTATTCTTCTGACTTAAATCCTGATTGGATGGAGATTGACGAGCTTAGAAAATGGATTACAGAAAATAAAGATAATATTGGCAGTATTTAAAATTAAAATAAATTTTTAATTAAAATTTTTACTATTACATGTAAGATAATAGTAAAAAGCAATGAAAGAAGATTTCATTCCTTATGGCAGGCATCAAATTGCTGAGGAAGATATTCAAAGCGTTGTTAATACTTTAAAAAGTTCTTATATCACTCAGGGGAATGCAGTCCCGAAATTTGAAGAAAATATTGCTAAAAAAGTGCATGCAAAATATTCTATTTGTGTAAATAGTGCTACTAGCGCACTTCATTTAGCTTGTTTAGCGTTGGAAGTCCAACAAGGGGATATTGTTTGGACTAGTCCAATATCTTTTGTGGCCTCTTCAAATTGTGCTTTGTATTGTGGTGCCCAGATAGATTTTGTTGATATTAATCCACTTACTGGGCTTGTGAATATTGATATTTTGGAATCAAAATTAGAAGAAGCTTCAAAAAATAACAAACTTCCAAAAGTATTTATTCCAGTACATTTAGCAGGTGCTTCATGCGACATGGAAAAGATATCTGCACTCTCTAAAAAATATGGCTTTTCGATTATTGAAGATGCAAGTCATGCGATTGGAGGTAATTATAAAGACAAACCAGTTGGTAGTTGTTCTTATAGTTCAATTACTGTTTTTAGCTTTCATCCTGTAAAAATAATTACTACAGGGGAGGGAGGAGCAGCAACCACAAATGACCCAAAATTAGCAGAAAATTTAAAGATGTTAAGGAGCCATGGAATCACAAAAGAGGAAAGCAAATTTCTTAAACAAAAATTAGGTAGTTGGTATTATGAGCAACAATCTCTAGGCTTTAATTACAGGATGAATGACATCCAAGCATCATTAGGTTTAAGTCAGCTGAAAAGATTAGATTGCATTGTAAATGAAAGAAATAAACAATTAGATTTTTATAAAAAGATCTTCTCTGAACTGCCAATAACTTTTCTTGATATACCTCCCTTTGTCTATTCCTCTGTCCATTTAGCAATTATTAGACTCGATGATAAACTCACGCATAAATATCACGAAATTTTTGAAGGGATGATTAATCTTGGTATCGGTGTTCAGTTACACTACTATCCAATTTACAAAAATCCTTTTTACAAAAAATTTAATTTTAGATATGAAGATTTTCCTGGAGCAGAAGATTATGCCTCTCGTTCAATGAGCATCCCTCTATTTCCTGGTTTATCGAATGAGCAACAATTAAGAGTAAAAGTTGCATTTGAAAAGGTTTTAGGATGAATCTAATATTAATACCTGCTAGAGGAGGTAGTAAAAGAATTCCTAAAAAGAATATTAAATTGTTTAATGGTAAACCAATCATTGAGTGGTCAATTGAACAAGCTTTGAAAACAACTTCCTTTAATAAGGTTGTTGTTAGTACAGATGATCAGGAAATTGCAAAGATTTCAGAATTAGCAGGTGCAGAAGTTCCATTTATTAGGCCTAGGGAGTTTTCTGATGACTTTGCAACCACTTCAGAAGTAGTAAGACATTCAATAAGGTGGTTTCAAGAAAAAGGAATTTTTTTTGAAAATGTTTGTTGTTTATATCCAACCTCACCTTTTGTAAAGGAATCTTATTTGTCAAATGCACTTAAAGAATTAAAAAATTGTAAAAAGGATGTATTCGTTTTTTCAGCGACATCATATGCTTCCCCAATTCAAAGAGCCTTTTATATAGATAAGAATGGCTTCAGTAAGATGTTTGATAAAGACTCTTTTAAAATAAGAACTCAAGATTTAAAAAAGGCTTTCCACGATGCTGCCCAATTTTATTTGGCTTCAAGTAAAACTTGGCTAAATCATGAAAATATTTTTGATTGCAGCATACCATTTTTTTTACCACGATTATTTGTGCAAGATATTGATACATTAGAAGATTGGAAGGATGCCGAGATTATTTTTGAAGTTTTAATGGCACGTTCTAAAAATAAGAAAATATAATTTTCAATGTCTATGTGAATGATATGATAAAAATTAATTTAAAAAACTAAAATGGGAATTAAAACAGATCAAGAAAACTTTTGGTCTGGTGAATTCGGAGATGAATATATCAAAAGAAATGAAAATGAAAAACTATTTACTTCAAATATAAATTTTTTTATTAAAGCATTAAATCGGACTAAAAATATAAATTCATGTATAGAGTTTGGCTCTAACGTGGGTATGAATATAAAAGCTCTTAAGACTATTTTCCCAAATTTAACTTTTCATGCAGTTGAAATAAACAAAAAAGCAGCACAAGTTCTGGAAGATATAATTCCTCCAGAAAATATTTTCCAACAGTCAATTCTTAATTTTGAATCGAAAAAAAAATGGGATCTCTCTCTTGTAAAAGGTGTCTTGATCCACATTAACCCTGAGAAGCTTAATGAGGTTTATCAAAAAATTGTCAATTCCTCAAATAAATATATCTTAATAGGTGAGTATTACAGTAGAAAGCCAGAATCCCTAGTCTATAGGGGACATAATAATAAGCTTTTTAAAAGGGATTTTACAGGTGAAATATTAGATTTATTTCCTCAACTTACCCTTATTGACTATGGTTTTATTTATCATAGGGACCCTAACTTTCCCCAAGATGATATTTCTTGGTTTTTATTAGAAAAAAATGCATAAAAAATTATTTTTCAAATTGCTTACCCTTTGAAAAATTTTAATCTATTTATTTCTTCATCTATTAGGCTATCCCAACCAGAAAAGTCTTTCGGAAGATCTTTGCTATTGTGATAAGTTCCGTTGTCTTTTTGTTTATTTAGAATCCATTTATTATCAAGTAAATTCTCAATATTCTCGATAAACAACTCCTCAATTTCAAAATTTAGTCTCTTATATCTGTCATTAAATGTCTTTTCTTCATCATTAAAGGAAACGTACT
>QCIY01000018.1 GCA_003216415.1 Prochlorococcus sp. AG-402-O16 | reverse complement strand
TTCATTATGGAAAGCTATTAAAGTTAAAAATGATTGTTTAGAAATAAGTCAATTAAAAAATCCTCACTTATTTCAAGAAAAAGAAATTTACTTATTGGGAATAGCTGTTGTTATACCAAAAAGTGGTTTTGATGATATTTTAAAAATGTGTACTGAGATAGGAATTGATTTTATACAACCATTATTTTCAGAAAGACAGGTAAACAAAAATTTAAATTTTTCGAGAAAACTTTTGAGATGGAATTCAATTATCAAAGAAGCAGTTGAGCAAAGTGAGAGATTATGGAAACCATCTATTTTAAATGGCATGGATATTATTGAATGGCTAAAAAGTAGAGATAATCAAGAAAAAGTTTCAATTTCTATTACTAGAGAAAACCCTCGTTATGACTTAAATCAATGGTTAAGAATACAGCAACAATTTGTAAATAAAAAAGGAGGTATTTTCTGGAATGTAATTGGCCCTGAAGGAGGTTGGTCCTCTAAAGAAATTGATTTTTTTAATAAAAACAATAACACCTTTGTTAAACTCTCTGATACTATCTTAAGAACTTCTACAGCTAGTATTAACGCATCATCAATTCTAAATCAGTGGAGAATTGATTTGAAATTTAAGGAATTAGATAAATATGGATTTAATTAGAAATCAATTTTTTATAGGTTTTTGCATTAATTTTGTTTTGATTTATATATTCTGCAAAATTCCTTTGATGACTAAAGGTGGTTGGATAAGTGCAGGTATCTTAGGAACAATTTTGTGGGGATGTTTGTCATGGCAGGGATGGATGTCAGTTGTAATTTATTTATTATTTGGATCTCTCGTTACCAAAATAGGTTTTAAATTTAAAAAAGAACAAGGAATAGCCGAAAAAAGAGGTGGGAGAAGAGGCCCTGAAAATGTATGGGGCTCTGCAGCTACAGGATTATTTCTTGCCATTATGACCAAATTTAATGCTGCCAACATAGTGATGTTTAAAATAGGATTTGCTGCAAGTTTTGCTGCAAAGTTGGCGGATACTTTTGGCAGCGAAATTGGGAAAAGATTTGGAAAGGATACATATTTAATTACTTCACTTAAAAAGGTTGAGAGAGGAACTGAAGGAGGAATAAGTTTAGAAGGAACATTAGCAAGTATCTTCGGATCAATATTTATGGCTTTTATAATGCTTCTTTTATCACTTATTTCTACTAAATCCCACTTCATAATTGTTGCAGTCTCGGGATTTTTAGCAACACTCTCCGAAAGTATTATTGGTGCTAGATTTCAAAATAAATATAAATTAAGTAATGAAATGGTAAATGCTATTCAGACAAGTATTGCTTCCGTTTTTGCTATCTTGGCTCTTACTTTATATTCATTTTATGTATATTAAAATATTTGGAAATATTTAGGATTCCTTCCATTTTGCTAGAATCTCCCAGCTTTTCAGTCTTTGGAAAATCCAGAAATGACCTTCGGAATTTAGATGAATTCCATCATGCGTAATCCAATTTTTGCTCCTTTTATCGGAGTACATTTCTCTAAAAGTAGGAAGAAAGGGGACATTCTGATTGAGGCATACTTCCTCCATTCTCCTTTCATAAGAATTACAAGAATCATTTGAGTACCATAGACATCCTGCGAACGGCATTTTGCTTTCGTCAACCGGTGTCAGACCAATGACAAAGATATTTGTTTGAGATTTCATTTCATTAATTAGTCTCTCTAATCCATATTCAAATCCATCTATATCTAATTGATGCCTTCCGTTTTTCTGACCAATCGCTGCAGTGTCGTTAAGACCAACATTTAGCAGGATTGCTTTAGGTTTATTTCTTCTCGTCTCACCTCTAGATGACCACTCTTTTTCCCATCTAGATGAAACTTTTTCTATCCCATCTCCCCTAACACCAAGTTGATAAATTACTGGCCCATTTTGGTTATTGCACCAATCTTTTCTAAGCCTCTCACACCATCCGCCACCTTCATTATCTCCCCATCCATAAACTGAGCTGTCTCCAATTACAACTAGCTGTTTTGGTAAACTAATCACTATAACTGGAAAAAAATAATTACTTGATTCAACAAAATATTCTTACAAATCAAGTTAAACTATTTTTGATTTTACCATTTATTAATTCGCCAACTATTGCGATGGAGCTATAAGCTATCAAAACTATCGTAACTTCTTGCCATGCGAAGGAACTTAGTGATTCTTGCAATTGCCAACCTAGACCAACACTTCCAATAACCCCAACAATAGCAGTTTCTCTAATAATTATGTCAGATCTATAAGCGCAATATGATAAGTAACTTTTTGCTTGTTGAGAAAATAAACCTAAAAGCCAACTAGTCTTTTTTGAGATTCCTAAAGATTTCATTGCGATATAATTTCTCTTGTCTTGGCTATCTAGATTTGTAAAAAGTAATTTGCTTGTAATACCAGCGTTATGAAGACCTAATGTTAAAGCTGCTAAAGATAAAGAAGGATTATTAAAAGTTAATAGAGTTAGAAGTATTACAGGTGTAGGTATTAAACGGAAAAAAAATGCAAAAATTTTTATAAAAATTTTAGAAGTATTGTTGTTAAAAATTCCTATTACTAATGGAGGTAAACTAATTGCGATTCCTGTTGATAAAAGACTTAAAATTATTGTTTCTATTATAAGTTTTAAGAAATCAAATAATCCTAAGTCTGAGCTTGATTTAAATAAAGAAATAACAGAATTAAAATTTTCAAAATTATTATTAAAAATAAAATAAAGAAAATATAAAATAGAAAACAAAATTGTTATAAAAAAAACTGCAATAAAAAAAATAGATAGGATTTTATTTGTATTGTTAAATTTTATTTTTTTGAATATTAATCCAGAAAGAATTATCAAAAGTGCTAAAGACCATAAATAAGTCCATAACTCTCTAAAATTCAAAGTTTGGAAAGATAAAAAAATACTAGTACCTATTCCTCCAATCCCAAAAAGCCCTAAAATCACTGCGCTTCTTATTGAACACTCTAATCGATATAATCCAAAGTTTTTAAATGTATTTATTATTGGATTCCATATTAAAGTTAATAAAGAAGAAAATTTAGGCGCATTTATTTGATTTACAGATTCAAAACTTTTGTAGTCAATAGTTTCTAATTGTTCAGCAAAAACTTTTGAATTTACAGCAATATAAGGAATACATATAGCTATTATTCCTATTGAAAAATTTATTCCATAAATTTGCATTAATAGTATTCCCCAAACTACTTCATGAATAGATCTAATTATTGTTAGAAAAAACCTTATTATGCTGTAGAAAAAATTTGGAATATTAAAAATTTTATAAAAAATATTTGAGGATAATATTCCAAATATTGTCCCAAAAATAATACTTACTAACCAGCTAAAAAAACCAATGAAGATAGTTTCATTTAATCGATTAATTACGGTAATAATAATTTCATTATTTATCTTGGGATTAAATGCAGAAATTAAGAATTCTTGGAATAATTTAAATCCTCCAAAATGAATATTGGTTATTAATTGATACCCTAGAGGTATGCAAACCAAAATTGGAAGAAAAGATAATGAGGTATAGTTTAGTTTTAATTTATTCAACTAATTAATATATTTTATCTAAATGAAGCTTTTTTAAGTTATTTCTTTTAATATTGAAAAAAATTTTACCATCCCTTATTCCAATAACTTTATCGAAATCTTTCAGCAAATCTAATCTATGTAATGCAACTAATATTGTCTTTGGGGATTTTTTTGTATTGTTTTTATCTACATTTTCTAGTAGCAGGTTTTTAATTGTTGTTATTAATTTAGGATCTAAATTATTAAAAGGCTCATCTGCAAGTAATATATTAGATCCTTGAATTAATGACCTAGCTATAGCGACCCTTTGTTTTTGCCCCCCAGATAGGTTTCTGATTTTTTTGTCGTAAATAGAGTCATGAAGTCTACATAATTGCATATATTTATGCGCCTTATTAAAAGAACTTATATTTAGCAAATTTTTAAAAGCGAAATAAAAATTGTTTTCCGCTAGTAGTCCACAATTAACATTTTGTTCTGCTGAGAGATCTTCTATTAATCTTAAATCTTGCCAAATAGTTGTTATCTTTCGTTTCTGCTTTCTATCTAATTCATCGAAACTTTTATTGAATAATTTAACCTCACCTTGAGTTGGCTTGATAGTGCCATTAAGCAATGATATAAGTGTAGTTTTTCCTGAACCACTTTTACCTAAAAGTGCAATTTTCTCCCCTGAATTTATTTTTAAATTTACTTTATTTAGAATCAGATTATTTTTGTATTTATAAGATATATTTTTTAATTCTAAGAGAGTATTATTCATCTAATTTTATTTAATTTCCTCCCGATTTCCTCTATATTGTTATACTGTTTTGCCTCCGCATTAATAAATCTTTTTGCATTGAACATATCTAATATCGGTTTATGTGATTTTTGTTTTATATCTAAATTTATAATTACTGATTTAAGTTCTTTTGTAAAACCATCACCGAATCTATTTTCAAGATTTCCTTGAGCCAGCCAATGATAGTCAACATATTCTGGAGTGATCCAGAATAATTCTAAATTACTTGTTCTTTTGGGATTATTTTTAAGATTGTTTTCCCAAACTTGTTTATTTAAAGCTCCAGCATCAAATGCCCCACTATTAACTAAAGCAATAGTGGCATCATGACTCCCACTAAAACCTGCTTTTTTCCCTTTAAATTGTTTAATTTCTATCCCTGCTTGATTAAGAAAATATTCTGGCATTAATCTTCCAGAAGTTGAGTTTTCAGAGCCAAAAGTAAATCTTAAATTCTTGAGTTTTTTAAGTCCTTTAATGTTTGAAATTGGTTTAAGTTCTAAATTTTTGTTTACTATAAAAACACTTTTAAATTCCTTATCGATATCTCTTTGGGCTATGACAATTGAATTAGGAGTTTGTAATCTTGCTTGGACTCCTGATAAACCGCCAAACCAAACTAAATCTAAATCTTTAGTTCTAAATCCAGTTACTGCTGCAATATAATTAAAAACAGGAATGTATTTAACCTCTACATCAAGTTGTTTGGATAATTCTTTTGAAAATAAATTAAATCTTTTGTCCAAAACATCTTGGTTTTGATCAGGTATTGCCCCAACTTTTAAAACTTTGGGATTTGAAAATACAGGTGATGAAAAAATAGAAAATAATACAGATGAACTTAGTAGGAAATTTTTTAAATTAAACATAATTTCTGAATCAATAGTACTCAGAGATTGCTTTTTCAATCCTTTGTAGTCCATCTTTTATTTTAATCTCTGAAGCTGCGCAAGATATCCTTATACATTGATCAGCCCCAAAAGCTTTTCCAGGTACAACAACTAAACCGTAATCTTGAAGAGCTTTATTGCAGAAATCAACAGAAGTAATTGAGGAGTTAGGTAATATTGGAAATGCGTAAAATGCTCCATTAGGTTCTTCAATATAAATCCCATTTATATTCTTCAGGCCCTCATAGAGAAGACTCCTTCTTTGATCATAATGGCTATTTATCATTGAGAAAAACTCATTATTAATTTTTAAAGCTTCTAAAGCACCTTTTTGAACAAAAGAGCAAACATTACTTGTACTTTGACTTTGTAGGGCTGAGGATGCTTTGATTACATCTTTGGGACCTACTAAATAACCTATCCGCCAGCCAGTCATAGCCCATCCTTTCGCAAACCCATTTATTATAAAAATCCTATCTTTTAAGTCATTTGCTAGTGTAGATAAACTGTAGTGTTTAAATCCTTTTTTAAGGATTAGTTCGTAAATCTCATCAGAAAGAATATTGATATTTGGATTTTCTCTGACTAAATCGGCAATTTGCAATAATTCTTCCTTTGACATAACTCTTCCAGTAGGGTTATTGGGAGAATTGATAATTATAAATTTAGTTTTTGAAGAGATTTTAGACTTCAAATCTTTTATATTTATTTTAAATCCATCTTCTGCAGAAGAATTTGTAAAGATTGGCTTTCCACCCGCCAACCTAACCATCTGGGGATAACTTAACCAGTATGGAGAAGGAATAATAACTTCGTCTCCAGTATTTAACAAGACTTGGAAAAGATTATATATTGCTTGCTTAGCACCATTTGTGACCATTACATTTTCAAATTCATAATTTAAATTGTTTTGAATTTGAAGTTTATTCGCAATTGCTTTTCGGAGATCTAAATTGCCTGCTGCGGGCCCGTACTTTGTGAATCCATCAAATATAGCTTTACTTGTAGCCTCTATAACTTCTTTTGGGGCATTAAAATCAGGTTCTCCTGCACTTAAATTGCAAATATCTACTCCTTCTGCAGATAATTGATTTGCTTTTGCACTTATCTGCAATGTAAGAGAAGGCTCAATTGAAAGTGCCCGTTCAGATAAATTAACTTGACTCATTGACTTATAACTTTTCAAATATGACTTTTAATAATGACAAATGCATAAATTAACAATAAGTAAAAGTATCACATAATGGTCAAATTTAGTTCATTTTCTTAATCTATTTTATTTTCATGTTTTGAGTTCTTAAGATAAAAAATATTTAAAGTTTTATTTCGGTGAAAAGGTTAGTTATTGGGAGAGGAAGTGTATTCGCAAATTTGTTAATAATTGGTGAGGCCCCTGGAGCACAGGAAGACTTAGAAGGAAAACCATATGTAGGTAAATCCGGTAAGTTATTAAACGAATTATTGATAAAAGCTGGGATTGACTATAAGGAGGATGTTTATTTCTGCAATGTAATTAAATGTCGTCCACCAAATAATAGAAAACCCACTGCTAGAGAAATTAATATTCATAAACCTTGGTTATTACAGCAAATAAAGCTAGTTGATCCAAAATTTATATTACTTACTGGTTCGACTGCTATGAGCGCTATTTTAGAAGTTAGAGGTCCTATTAGTAATTTAAGAGGTCAATGGATTAAAAAAGATGGGAGAGAAATTATGGTAATTTTTCATCCATCTTATTTGTTGAGATTCCCTTCAAAAGAAATCAACAAACCTTACCATCTAACTTTGAAAGACCTAGAGAATGTAAGTGGTAAACTATATGCCGTATAATTTAGTGAATCCTTTTTGAATATTAAGAATTTTAATGTCATTAACTCAATCAAAAGAGGTTAATAGTCTCTCCAAAAGATATTCAACTCATATTGAGAGAAGGATAACTAGAACAGTAATGGTTGGTGATGTAGCTATTGGAAGTGATTATCCAGTAAGAGTTCAATCGATGATAAATGAAGATACTATGGATGTCGAAAATGCTTACTTGGCTATCAAAAGACTTCACGATGTAGGTTGTGAAATAGTAAGGTTGACTGTCCCTTCCTTAGCACACGCAAAAGCGGTAGGAGATATTAAAGCAAAATTATTAGAAAATAATATCAAGATCCCCTTGGTAGCTGATGTTCACCATAATGGAATGAAAATTGCAATGGAGGTTGCAAAACATGTTGATAAAGTAAGAATTAATCCAGGATTGTTTGTGTTTGAAAAATCAGACCCTACAAGAACTGAATATACAGATGAGGAATTTGAAACTATTAAACAAACAATACTTAAAAGATTTACCCCTTTAGTTGAAGTTTTAAAGTCTGAAAACAAAGCTCTAAGGATTGGAGTTAATCATGGGTCTCTATCTGAGAGGATGCTTTTTACTTATGGAGATACGCCATTAGGAATGACAGAATCTGCGATGGAGTTCGTCAGAATTTGTGATGAGCTTGATTTTCATAACATAATTATTTCTATGAAAGCTTCTAGGGCTCCAGTCATGATGGCAGCTTACAGAATGATCGCAGATAGGCTTGACTCAGAAGGATACAACTATCCCTTACATTTAGGAGTTACTGAAGCTGGAGATGGTGATTATGGAAGGATTAAAAGTACTGCTGGAATTGGAACGCTTTTAGCAGAGGGTTTAGGAGATACTATCAGGGTCTCTTTAACAGAAGCTCCAGAAAAGGAAATACCAGTTTGCTATTCAATTTTGCAATCTTTAGGACTAAGAAAAACGATGGTTGAATATATCAGTTGCCCTAGTTGTGGGAGAACACTTTTCAATCTAGAAGAAGTTGTAGATAAAGTTAGAAACGCTACTTCACATTTAACGGGTCTAGATATAGCAATAATGGGATGTATTGTTAATGGGCCAGGAGAAATGGCAGACGCTGATTATGGTTATGTTGGGAAAGGCAAAGGAACTATTGCCTTATATAGAAGGAAAGAAGAGATAAAAAGAGTACCTGAAGATGAGGGGGTTAATGCTTTAATCCAACTTATTAAGGATGATGGGAAGTGGATTGATCCTTAAGGATTTGTCAAATTTTTGAATTATAAATGAATTCTTTTTATAATTAAAAAATATCGAATTCTTTGAAGATAAGAAAATTGCTTAAAAACAAATTTGTAATTCTGTTCGCGACATCCTTTTCTGGGCTATTTTTAAATAATTTTGCAGAAGCAACAGTTTTAAATAATAGTTATAAAGAAGTAATTGATCATGTTTGGCAAATTGTATATAGAGATTTTCTCGATTCAAGCGGTAAATTTCAAAAGTCCAATTGGATTAATCTAAGAAAAGAAGTTTTATCAAAAACATATTCAGACAGCAATGAAGCATATGATGCGATTAGAGATATGCTTTCTAATTTAGATGATTCTTATACAAGATTTTTAGAACCTAAGGAATTTAATCAAATGAGAATTGATACCTCCGGTGAATTAACTGGAATTGGTATCCAAATAGTTAAAGATAAAGATTCTGATGATTTAATAATTATTTCTCCCATAGAGGGCACCCCTGCATTTGACGCTGGAATTAAAGCTAGAGATAAAATATTATCTATAGATGATATTTCTACTGAAGGGATGAATATTGAGGAGGCCGTGAAATTAATAAGAGGACAAAGAGGTACTAAAGTAAAGCTTGAAATTCTTAGAGGTTCTAAATCCTTTTTTAGGATTTTATCAAGAGAAAAAATTGAAATAAAATCTGTATCAAGTAAAGTCAATCAAACCAAAAAGGGCTTATTAATTGGCTATGTAAGAATTAAACAATTTAATGCAAATGCATCAAAAGAGACTAGAGATGCTATTAAGGATCTAGAAACAAAAAAAGTCGCAGGATATGTTCTTGACTTGAGAAGTAATCCAGGAGGTTTATTAGAATCAAGCATTGATATTTCAAGACACTTTATTAATAAAGGAGTAATAGTAAGTACAGTAAGTAAAGATGGTTTAAAAGAAACAAAAAGAGGAAACGGTCAAGCTCTAACAAAAAAGCCCTTAGTTGTCTTGGTTAATGAGGGTTCTGCTAGCGCTAGTGAAATAGTTTCTGGTGCAATAAAAGATAACAAAAGAGGAAAATTAGTTGGGAAGAAAACGTTTGGTAAAGGTCTAGTTCAATCTATGAGAACATTAGTTGATGGTTCAGGTCTAACCGTTACAGTCGCGAAGTATTTAACTCCGAACGGCACTGATATAAACAAATCTGGAATTTTTCCAGACATAGAAGTAAAAATGAATATAAACCCTATTCTCCAAAGAGAGATTGGAACTAGAAAAGATAAACAATATAGAGCTGGTGAAAAAGAGCTAGTAAATATAATTACAAGAAATAATCAGATAAGTGAATTTAATCCAAACACTACAAACCTTAATGCATTCCTAAAAATTAATAAAAAAGATCAGGTATTTGCCTTAAATTAATTACTCATATCCAGCATTCTCTTTATCGGTACATAGGCTCTTCTTATTATTTCTGAGTCAAGTTCGATAGACGGGGAATTATTTTTCAAACAATCAAGTATTTTTTCTAAGGTATTTAATTTCATATATGGACACTCGTTACATTTACAACCCTCTATGTCGGGAACTTCAATAAAAATTTTGTTAGGTTCTTTCTTCTTCATTTGGTGGATTATTCCAGGTTCTGTTAATACCATGTAAGTTTTAGATGGATCTTTACTTACGAAATCAAGCAGTTTACTTGTTGATCCAATAAAGTCCGATAGAAGTAGTAAATTTTGACTACATTCAGGATGAGCAATCACTTTTGATCCTGGATTTTGGTATTTTAGTTTTAGAAGTGCTTCTTCACTAAATGATTCATGAACAATACAGCTGCCAGGCCATAATTTAAGATCTCTTCCTGAATTTTTCTGTACCCATCTCCCAAGGTTCTGATCTGGAGCAAAAATTATCTTTCTATCTTCAGGTATCTTTTTAATTAATGAGACTGCATTACTGCTCGTACATATCAGATCACTTTGCGCTTTTACTTCTGCAGTACAGTTGATATAACTTACGACATAGTGATCTGGATTTTCTTCCCTGAACTTTTGGAATTTATCTGAGGGACAATCGTCTGCTAATGAGCAACCTGCGTTAATATCTGGTAATAGGACTGTTTTATTAGGGCTAAGTATTTTTGCGGTTTCGGCCATAAAGTGTACCCCGCAAAAAATGATTATATCTGCATCATTATTTGCAGCTTTCCTAGATAGATCTAATGAATCGCCAATAAAATCTGCAATTTCCTGAATCTCTGGAGCTTGATAATAGTGCGCAAGAATAATCGCATTAGCTTTTTTGCAACGCTCCTTTATCTCAGCAATCAAATCCTTTTCGTTTTGAACTGATTTCTGTTTTGCAGTAGAAGTTATACTGGTCAGGATTTAGAATATCTCTAAATAGATTATATGCCTTTAAACAGAAAAAATTCTGACAAATTTAAAAATTGCTATTGTTGGTGACTGTCATGGTCAATGGTCTGAATCAGACTTGAAAGTTTTATCGATTATAAAACCAAATATTGTTTTATTCGTGGGTGATATTTCTGATGGGAGTGTCAAAATAATTAAAAAAATCAATGAGATCAAAATCCCTACTTTTGTGATTTTAGGAAATCATGATAGAGGTAAGGATTCTACAGGCGAAACTCTCTCAAAACAGATACGAATTCTTGGTGGAAAATATTGTGCATGGGATTTGAAAGTTTTTAATAATCAAATAAATTTACTATCTGCAAGGCCATGTAGTTCTGGCGGCGGTTATTATCTTTCGAAAGAAGTTAAAGGTGTTTATGGACCTATCACCGAACAAGATTCAATAAATAAAATCATCAAATGTTCGGAAAAGACTATTGAAGATATACCTTTAATAATTATGTCTCATGCTGGTCCTTCGGGTTTAGGCTCAGAACCTAAAAGCATTTGTGGGAAAGACTGGAAATCACCCTCTTTAGATTGGGGTGATAGAGATTTGTCTGTGGCTATTTCTCAAATACAAAAGAGAAGAAAAGTTGATCTTGTAATTTTTGGTCATATGCATAATCGGCTTAAAAGAAATCTTGGTTTAAGAGAGATGTTTAAAATTGATAGCAAAGGAACAATTTATTTCAACACCGCTGTAGTGCCAAGATATAAAACTGATGAAGATCGGAAATTACTAATTAACTTTTCATGGATTGAGTTTGAAAAAAAGGAATTAAGACATGTTTCTCATCGATGGTATTCAGAGTCTGGCGATATTTGTGAAGAAGATAAATTTTTTTAGGATTAGATATTTTTGATCATATTTTAAGTATTTTTGGGCTTTTCATATCTTGAAAATAATGTTTGAGACAAGATATACCCCGCAATTCCTGCGGCTGTAAAAGCTAAACCATTTTTAAATAAAGGTAGTAAATCATTTGTTCTGGATATTATTGGTGCCAAACCAAAAATTCCAAATAACATTCCCCATAAAGGAGAAAGAAGAGCTAAAAATCCAATTGATATGACTTGACCTTCTTTTCTTGGAGCAGAAGCGAAACCTGCTACTAAACCTCCAAGAATAGATGTACATAAAGTCCATACATATTGCTCTTTGGGGAGACCAGGGACAACTTGACACCCTCCTCTCTCAAGGCAAATCTTTACGGAATTAATTGCATCTAATACTGCGCCATCCTCACCGTGATCTTTCACATAATATTGATTACCAAATCTTGTTTGAAGTTCAACCCAAAATAACCTTGGCATAAAATTAAAATAAGCCTCTCCGACGTTAAAGTTCAGTAAATTCCCTCCTCTAGGATCTGCAACAATCAACAAACTTGTCTCATCTAAATCCCAATAGTCCTTTATTGCACTACCAGGTGAACTCTCAAACTGAGATAAATATTTAATTTTCCACCCACTTTCAATTTCTAGATTATTGAGCTTGTCCTCTAAAGACTTTTTCTGATTAGGACTTAATGTTTTAGCCAAATCAATTACTGGTGTTTTTTCTTCTGGTAAGAGATTTGGATTATTTATAGCGAAAACGGGTTTATGTGAAATTAAAACTAATATAGATAGAAATATTCCCAATAAATAGTTAATCTTTGAAGGCATAAATAAGTTTTATCTCTTTATATTTTCGCCGATGAATAGCTTACCCGCGAATAATCCAGACTGGTTAGTAAAAAAAATAATAAAAATGGGTGGGACTATAAGTTTTTATGACTTTATGAATTTTGCTTTAAATGATCCTATTAATGGTTATTACGGCAGGGGAAAAGCTGAGTTAGGTGTTAGAGGAGATTTTGTTACATCACCCTCTTTATCTGATGATTTTGCTTTTTTGGTTGGTAAACAAATAGAAGATTGGTTAATTCAGTTCAAAAGTAGTTTTTTATCTAATCAGAAATTAGCTGTAATTGAATTTGGAGCTGGAGATGGAAGCTTTATTAGTGGATTAATTAAATATTTTTTAGAAAACAGCAAGAATCTTTTAGAAGGAGTTTCTTTTTTAATTATTGAAACTAATGAAGGGATGGTAGAAAAACAAAAAAATAAATTGGAGGAATTTTTAAACTTAGGTATTGATATTTTATGGAAAGGTTTAGATGAAGTAGAGGAAAATAATATAAATGGAATAGTTCTAGCAAATGAGGTTTTAGATGCTTTGCCAGTAGAGAGAATAACCTTTTCTAAGGGAAAATTACTTCGACAAGCAGTATCTATAGATAAAAAATCTTATAAATTATTTTTTGATGAAATGCCAATCACAAGCGAATTAGAAAACAGCATCGAACTTGCTAAAAGTGAATTAGGAATTACTATTCCGCCTGAAGAAGCCCTTGAAGGATGGACGACAGAATGGCATGTAGATAACTCAAAATGGTTAAAAGCTATTTATGGAAAAATCAATAATGGAATTTTATTGATAATTGATTACGCTAAAGAAGCTAAAAAATACTATATCTCTAATAATTCTGATGGGACGATAGTTTCTTACGAAAATCAAAAAATGATGAATAATGTCTTATATTCTCCTGGAAATTGCGATTTAACATCTCATATGTGTATGGAAACTTTAATTAATGATGCTGAGACTCTTGGATTTAATACTGTTGGAATAACTAAACAAGGAGAGGCTTTGTTGGCACTTGGATTGGCAGAGAGACTTTATGGAATACAGAAAGAATTTAAGGAGGATTTATCAAATGCCCTTTTAAGAAGAGAGGCATTACTTAGACTCGTTGATCCTCTATGTCTAGGCGATTTTAAGTGGTTTGTTTTTAATAAGTTTAAGGAGAATAAAATGAATATAAATTCAACCTGTTTGCGTTAAGAAAAAAACTTCAGAAATAATGAATCCTCTACGTCATCATATATATCCACTTCACCAATTTCTTTCGGCAGGATAAATCTCATTTTGCCATCACGAACTTTTTTGTCGCCCATAAGTATTGTTAGAACGTCTTCTTTATTTATTTTGGGGATCTCGGTAGGAAGATCGTAACTCTTCAAAAGATTCTTTTGTCTTTCTAATTCTCCTTTAGACCATAACCCTTTCTCAATTGCTATTTCCCCCGCAATATTCATACCAATTGATATTGCCTCACCATGTAGAAATTTGCCGTATCCACATAAATTTTCAATAACGTGACCAAAAGAATGACCATAATTCAATATTGCTCTAACTCCATTTTCATGTTCGTCTTGAGAAACAATATGAGACTTTGTTTTAATTGAACTATTTATTATATTAATTAGATATTCATTCTTGAGATTTATAAGTTCATTCTTGTTCTTTTCAATTTCTAAGTATTCGAAAAGTTCTTTATCTCTTATTACTCCGTATTTTATTACTTCGGCCATGCCTGCACTGAATTCTCTTTTGGGCAAACTTTTTAAAGTTTCTGGATCAATAAAAACTGCTTTAGGTTGATTGAAGGCTCCAATTAAATTTTTACCTTTAGGATGATTCACTCCTGTTTTCCCTCCTACTGATGAATCAACCATCGATAATAATGTTGTTGGGATCTGAACATAATCGATACCTCTTAGCCAAGTCGCAGCTGCAAAACCACTTACATCTCCAACAATCCCTCCTCCAAGAGCAATAATTATTGAATTTCTATCTAAACCAAATTCAAATGCAACATCATATATTTCACTTAAGGTTTTTAAGTTTTTATATGATTCTCCAGCCTTGATAAGGAACATTTGGGCCTGAAAGTTATTGTCATTTAAATTATTTAAGAATTTTTCTCCATACAAATTTGATATTTCTTCATTTGAAATCACAAGTATTTTTCTATTCTTTGTTATACCAATTTTTAATAGTTCTTCGCTGATATTATTCAGTATCCCTGCTTCTAGAGTTACTTCGTATGACTTATCACCTAATGGGACTAATATTTTTCTCTTATTCAAAATTGATTACCTAGTTAAAATTTATAAATATTTGGTATTAAATACTTTATATATTAGCAAAATCTAAGCTTTAGGTACTTAAAAATTCAGTTGTTAAGAATTAGAAATGGTAATAAAATCATGCTATGAGTTTTAAAAAAAATATAAACGGTATTAAGAAAAATTATTCCCTAGGAATAATTGGAGGTGGTCAATTGGCTTTAATGTTAACCGAGGCAGCAAAAAAAAGAGATTTAGAAGTATGTGTGCAAACAAAATCTTGTGATGATCCTGCTGGTTTAAAAGCAGACCATGTTATAGAAGCTGATCCTTTAAAGATAAGAGGTAATAAATCATTAATTAATGAGTGTGAAAAAATAATTTTTGAAAATGAATGGATAAAAATTGATAAATTAAATTTAATTGACAATAACGATATTTTTGTTCCAAGCCTTAATGCAATTAAGCCATTAGTAGATAGGTTTTCTCAAAAGGAATTGATAGATAGGATGAATATTCCCTGTCCAAAATGGATAAGTATTGAAGATTTTAGAAATCTCTCGGATGAGGAAATCAATAATTGGACTTTTCCTTTAATGGCAAAATCAAATAAAGGTGGATATGACGGTAAAGGGAATAAAAAAATAAAAACTAAACAAGATTTAGATTCATTTTTAATAGAGAATAATTCTGATGAATGGTTAATAGAAGAATGGATAGAGTATGAAAAAGAACTAGCTCTTGTTGGTTCTAGAGATGGAACAGGTAAGATAAGATTCTTTCCAATAGTTGAGACATTCCAATCAAATCAAGTTTGTGATTGGGTTCTTGCTCCTGCGACAACTGAATATGATTTGAACTTATTTGCAATAAATATTTTCTCTTCGATAGTCAATGAACTTAATTACGTAGGAGTTTTAGCTATTGAATTCTTCTATGGACATAATGGTCTTTTAATTAATGAAATAGCTCCTAGAACACATAACTCAGCTCATTTTTCTATTGAAGCTTGTACTTCAAGTCAGTTTGATCAATATGTTTGCATTTCTTCTGGGATAATGCCACTTGAAATTAAAATGAACTGTGAAGGGGCAATTATGATAAATCTACTGGGATTAAGAAAGAATTTCCCAATTTCAATGAAAACTAGAGTTAAAATGTTATCTCAAATTGAGGGTTCTAATATTCATTGTTATGGTAAATCTCGAGAAATTCTGGGAAGAAAAATGGCTCACATTACATTTTTATTAAATGGTAAAACGCATTCAGAAAGATATGATGAAGCGCAAGTTTTATTAACTATGGTAAGAGACATTTGGCCATCTCCAAATGCATAAAAAAATAGGTTAGAGTTAGGTTACTGGATCTTTGGTTAAGTTTTTCTTTATGTGCTCTGATCTGACTTTCTTTCGACGTGAGGAGACTGTCGTGATGCGGTAGTAAACCGATCTTGTAATCGGAAACGAAAGCCCACTTTGAATCCTCTTCTGGCTTTTCCAGGTCGATGCTGCAGAGAACTGACGGGGATCCGGTTTTGCCTATCAAAATGCTTGTTATAACAGGCTTTTGGTAGGTATTTTATTTTTTAGGAATGGCTGGGCTTTTTTTTGCCCCCTAAAAGTGTAAATAAATTGGTTGCCTAAATACTTGACGATCCATTTCTAATGCATCTATATTAATAGTACACATGTATTACTAAGTATGACTTTAGGAGGATCTAATGTTTGGACTAATTTTTCTTACGGTTATCGTAATGAGTCCCCAAGTGGTTGGTTGCTTAATCCAGGCCGCGACAGATTAATTTTATTTACAAGGAATAAAAAATCTCCAAGAAATAGTATGAGAATTTTTGCTTATACATATTATGCAAATGATCTTGGTGAGCCAATGGCAATTAAATCATCAACTCAAATGTATTTGGATAATGCTTGGGATAAGTGGCATGACCTTCAATTAGAAGGTTGGACTTTTGAAGAACTTGAATTACCTGAATCAGTATGACTAATTTAAATCCAATCAAAAAGAAACTATCAAAAGTAGATAGAAAGATATCTATACAAGACCCATCAAAATTATTAGCAGAATTTTTTAATGGTGTTGTCATTGAACTTGATGAAGAATGTAAATATGACTCATAAAGAATTGATAGATCAAGTCTCAGCAAATTTATTTAAACAAA
>QCIY01000017.1 GCA_003216415.1 Prochlorococcus sp. AG-402-O16 | reverse complement strand
AATTATGTGAAGATGCAGGAATAATAGTAATTAATATCAGCGATGAATCTTTAGATTTAGGTGCTATGAATTTAGATTATATTAAGGTAAAAAATGTTATCAAGACTATTGAAAGTGAATTCAAATTGCAAGTCTCTCTAAAACAAATTACATCTTTAGAGTGGGAAACTTGGTTCGAAAATACTCATGCAACTTCTGTTGAAACAATACAAAAAAGTTCAATTCAAAATCAAGATAACGAAAGCATAATTTCAGTTAATGAAGAAAATTTCGATGAATTTTCTGAAACTTTAAAAAAAGACTTTGAAGTAGAAGAAAATCAATACAGCTTCCAAAATAATGATGAATATTTGAATACTGATGAGATTGAACTTATTGATGATGCCAACGATGAAGCACTTATTAAATTAGCTCAGGCAAATATCGGAGACGAATCGGAAATTGATAATGATATTTTATTTGGAGAAGAACTGACTGCATCAAATGATCCTGTGATATCTGGTGTTGCATCAATATTAAGTAAATGCTTTACCTTAAAAGGGTCCGATATTCATGCAGAGCCTTTAGAAGATCGTTTACGCATTAGATACAGGATAGATGGAGTTTTAAAAGAAGCTTTTGCATTTCCAAAATCACATGTTAACCCAATAATTAGCAGGATAAAGATTATGAGTAAATTGGATATCTCAGAAAAAAGATTACCTCAAGATGGAAGAATTAGATGTTTACTAAGAGGAAGAAGATCAGACTTTCGAGTAAGTACTCTCCCAGGGAGATGGGGTGAAAAAGTTGTTCTTAGGGCTCTTGAGAGTGATAATTCAGTGCTTAATCTTACGAAATTAGTCACTGAAAAAGATGAATTAAATTTGATAAAAAATATGTCTAAATCTCCCTATGGCATAGTAATAGTTGTTGGACCTACTGGCAGTGGCAAATCAACAACTTTATACTCTATGCTTAGTGATCTAAATGAGCCCGGAGTAAATATAAGTACAGTTGAGGACCCAGTAGAATATACACTTGATGGAATTCATCAAGTGCAAGTTATCAGAGAAAAAGGTCTAGATTTCTCAAGAGCTTTAAGGTCTTTAATGAGACAAGACCCAGATATTATTCTAGTTGGAGAGACAAGAGATAAAGAGACAGCTCAAGCGGCAATGGAGGCTGCATTAACAGGGCATATGGTATTCACAACATTACATGCTAATGATACTGCTACTGCAATTACAAGGCTTGCTGAAATGGAGATCCCCCCTTACTTAATTGGTGCTTCAATAATTGGCGTTGTAGCTCAAAGATTAGTAAGAAAAGTTTGCAAATCTTGCACTGATTTAAGAAAAATAAATAAAAGAGAGAATCATTTAGCATTTAGTTTGGGCGTAGAAAAAGCAAGATTCATAAACAAAAAAAACACAAGTTGTCCTATATGTAATGGGAGTGGCTATAAAGGAAGAGTAGGGATCTATGAAGTAATGAAAGTAAATGATTTTATTAGAGATTTAATAATGAACCAATCTAATGCTGATCAAATCAGAGAAAGGGCTTTTGAAAAAAATGGAAGAAGTTTATTAGCATATGGGATGAATCTCGTAAAAAATGAATTAACTACTATTGATGAAGTTGAACGCGTCTGTTTGCTTAATGAAACTCAATCAGAAGAATTATGAAATTAACAAATTTAATGTCGGAATTGGTAAAAAGAAATGGTTCTGACCTCCATTTAACGGGAGATAGTTACCCTTTTTTTAGAATACAAGGACAAATTTTGCCGGCATCAAGCGAAAAATATTCAAGTGAAGATTTGAGAGCAGATCTAACCCAACTGCTTGGACCAGGAAAGCTTGCAAAATTTGATAAGGAAAAAGAAATGGATTGTAGTTATGGGTTAGAAGGAATTGCCAGATTCAGAATGAATATCTTTATTGATCGAGGTAAGATTTCTTGCGTAATGAGAGCACTTAATACTGCAATACCTAGTTTTGCAAAAATAGGGCTTCCTGATAGTGTCCAGCAACTTTTAAGTAGGCCAAGAGGATTAATGCTCGTAACAGGTCCCACTGGATCTGGGAAGACAACAACATTAGCTAGCGGTATTGATTGGATTAATACAAATTATGCACATCATATTCTTACTATAGAAGACCCAATAGAATTCATTTATGACAATAAAAATTGTTTAGTTCGTCAAAGGGAAGTTGGAGAAGATACTAATTCCTTTTCGAATGCATTGAGATCAGCATTAAGAGAGGATCCTGATATTATTTTAGTTGGAGAGATGAGAGATTTAGAGACCATAAGTTTGGCTATTACAGCTGCAGAAACTGGTCATCTGGTTTTAGGAACACTTCATACAGCTTCAGCCTCCCAAACAATAGACAGAATAATTGATGTATTCCCAACGTCTCAACAAATGCAAATCAGAGTTCAATTATCCTCCTCACTAATTGGAGTAATATCACAAACATTATGCAAAACTATTGATAATAAAAGATGCTTAGCTGCAGAAATATTAGTTAATAATAATGCGGTTGCTAATTTAATTAGAGAAGCAAAGGCATCTCAAGTTTACTCACAGCTACAAATTGGCGGAAAATTTGGGATGCAAACTTTAGAGCAATGTTTATCTGAACTTGTAGCTCAGAGTAAAATTACTACTGATGAAGCTATATATAAGTGCAATAGGCCTAATGTCTTAAAAGGTTTGCTTAATGAAATTAATGCCGAAATAACAAATCAACCTTAAATGAACTTACTAAATAAAAAAATAAAATAATTGTGGACTATAAATTTATTGAAAATGCCAAACTAAGAAGGCTTATGCAAAAAGCCAGACATAAAAGAAAAGTGCTTAATAATCCTAAAAAAGAACCTGAACATAAAAACGCAAAAATAACCCAAAAATATAAGAACGTCATACCTATCCCATCTAAAAATCAAAATCTACGTAAGAAAGAAAAAAGTAAACTATCAATTCTTAAAACTTATGTCGAGTTAAAAATTCAAGAAAGAAAAGAATTTCAAACGGGAGATATGCCTTCTCTTCGAGAAAAAAGGAAAGTATTAAAACCAAGATCAATGGAGGGAAGAAGGTTAAAAAGTCCGCCCATAAAAGATTTAGCAGTCGCAACAAAACAATTATCTTCTATGATTAGAACTGGATTGCCGCTATTAGAAGCACTAAATATTATTTCAGAAACTTCTGAAAATACAACAATAAGATATTCATTTAAAGAAATAGCTTTAGGAATAAGTAAAGGTTCAACTATGTCTGAAATGTTGGACAAATATCCTGAAATTTTTGATGAAATGTATAGAGCACTTGTTAGTGCTGGAGAAACTGCCGGATTACTTCCAAATACTCTAGATCGCCAAGCAAAATTATTAGAAAGCCTCGCGAAAATTAAAGGTCAAATAAAAAGTGCTTTGGCATATCCATCCGCGATAGCAATCCTTACGGTTGTGATAGTTTTTATAATGATGCTTTTTGTAATTCCAATTTTTGTTGACATTTATGATCAATCAGGGGCTCCACTTCCTGGAATAACACAATTTTTAATTGACTTATCCGATCAACTTAGATCAATTCAGTTTTATTTCAAAGCAATTCCATCTGGGATAGCTATTTATTTATCATATAAATTCTTCTCAAGCAGATCTGCATTTATCTGGTGGTATCACAAAACTCTTCTTCAATTACCTATTACAAAAGATTTAGTTACTAAATCTTGTTTAGCTAACTTTTCTAGAACCTTATCTTCACTAAATAGCGCAGGAGTTCCAATTCTGGAAGCCTTAACAATCGCAAAGAAAACCTTAAAAAATAGGATTTTTACCAGAATTATCGAAAACGCCTATATAGATATACAAGCAGGAAATCCTTTGCACAAAGCTTTTGATAAAGAGTCTGTAATTCCTATAATGTTCACTTCTATGTTCAGAATCGGAGAGGAAACAGGGGAGCTTAGTGAGATGATTACAAAACTAGCTGATTTCTATGAAGATGAAGTTTCTTCAAGCGTTAAAAGCTTAACTTCAATCATGGAACCATTAATGATCATTTTTGTAGCTGTTTTTGTAGGAATAATATTAATTGCTATGTATCTACCAATGTTCAGTATGATGTCAACGGTAGGATAATTCCCTTTTTAAATTCTTAAAAAGACTATTTTTAAAAATACCTCATTACCAAAGTACCAAACAAGGGATCCAGACATAGCCAAAAAAACCCCAAAAGGTATTTTTTGATTTCTTTTTATTTTTTTAAAAATCATACCGAAAATCACAAAGATTCCAGCTGATATAAATGCCAACCAAATAGAGAGAAATAATCCCGAAATGCCTAACCAAGAACCGATCAAGGCGCTTAATTTTGCATCTCCGCCCCCAATTACAGGCTTATTAAAAATTTTTTTTCCTATACGACTTAATAAATAAAAAAAAGTAAAGCCAAAAAAAGAAGCCGATAAAGTATTGATTAAATAATTAAATTGATAAAAATCATTAATAAGATCAACGTATAAAGATGCAGTTATCCCAAAAACTAGACCTCCTAATGTGATAACCCGTGGAAGCCAAAAATATTTAAAGTCTAATATCGCCAAGGTGAACAATATGGTATTAAAAATAATTCCGAAAAGTATGGTTATATATATTGGTTGTTGACTATAAATTGTTGGCTGAGCATATAAATTCAAGCAAACTAGAAGACCAGTAAATAACTCAACAATAGGATAAGAAAAAGCTATTTTGGTCTTACAAGTTCTGCATTTACCGTTTAACAAAAACCAACTGATTATTGGTAAATTGTCGAACCATTTAATTTTCGCATTGCATTTTGGACAACTACTACTTGGATAAACTATTGACTGATTTATAGGTAATCTATGAATTACAACATTGATAAAACTTCCTATACAACAACCAATAACGAATAAATATAGAAAAAATATTTCCAATTGATAATCCCATTGTGAAGTGATTAGTTTTAATCTTGATTCATAAGGCCATCCTAAATTAGTAGAGAAAAATAAATTAATTTCCTAACTAATTTTTAACTTTAATTGGTCGTTTTACGAATTAGCTCACTCTAAAGAAAAATGTCTTTCTGAAAGAAAAATCATGCAATTTTTTTTTCATCTAAAGCAAGGAATTCAGATCAAACCAAGTTCAATATTAATAATAATAGGCAAAAAAAAACAAGCAATTTATTGAATGCGTATAATTTTAATAAATTTTTCAAAAATTTTGATAATGAGATGATTTTTATGATTCGTGCAGAAATTTAAACTATCTTTTGATATAATCAAAAATGTTTAAAATTAATGTTTACCCTGGAGGGGTGGTCGAGTGGTTTAAGGCTCTAGTCTTGAAAACTAGCGTGTCTGCAAGGGCACCGTGGGTTCGAATCCCACCCCCTCCGTTCTATTAGAAGTAACTTAAGAAGTAACCCAAATTATATAAACGCCCTTTTAGTTCTTTCTTGTTAAAATACTTTTATTTGAATTATGAGTAAAGGTTTCGCTGAAGATAATTTAAAATTCAAAAAATCGAAAAAAAAAATTATTTCAAATAAAGCTCAAGATAGATTAATATCTTGGTCTCCTTGGCCACCTGCTAATTTTCAAACGAGATATCCCGCTTTCCCTTTTGTTCTTACAATATTGATTGTAGGAATAGGGCAATGGTATCTTTCTCTAATAAGGTAACTTGAAACTGTTTTTTGTATTTAAATTTTTGATGAATTGACTTTGAGAATTTGTTTTGTTTTTTTCAATTTTATTATTAGCCCATTTTCAAGCGGCGGCAATCCCAATACTTCTAGGAATTAAATCTTTTAATAAATTCAAACATATTAATAAAAACAAAATAATACCTTTTGGTTTTATTTTTTTAGGACTTGCCTCAATTTTTGAAATGATAGATCATACCCAAACATCTTGGATTTACGTTAATCATTCTTCTTTATTTAATTGGTTATTTTATTCTTTCCTATCTTTAGGCCTTACATGTTTATCAATATCCGTTGTAAAAAATAAATTTATTCAAATTACTAACATTTGCATTTCTTTATGTTCAATAATCTCATATTTTTTAATTGATAAGTCAATTGCTCTTTTTTTTCAAGTTTTTATAAGTATTTTCCTAATAATAAATTGGCAAAGAATTTTTAAAGATTGGCTTTTAATCCTTTACCCAATATTTGGTATTATTTTCACAACTTTCTTTGGAACTAATCTTTCAATTAGTGGGGATCAATTTTGGCATATTTTAATTGGTCCCTCTGGATCAATTAGCGTCCTTACTTTTTATTTAGTTTTAAAGAGATCAGACAAAAAAATTTACTTAAGATAATTATGAAAATATTTGTATTTACCATTTTTATAGTGTGCTTAGTCACAATACTTTCTCCAGTTGAAATTTTTGCTGAAACCGCACTCGATGTTTACATGAATGATTTTTATTCTAAATCTAATAAAGCTAGCCAAATTCTTAATGAAATCGAAAATAGTCTAAAAGAGGGATCAAGAAAAAAAGTATGCTCTAGGCAAAGGGAGGCAGCAAGATTAGGCTTATTAGCTAATAAATCATTAATTAAAGCCTTTGAATTAGAGGGAGCTAATCCACCAATGGATGCTATAAAGGCAAGTCAACAAAGATGGGAATCAATTCTGAATGAGTGCTGAAGAAAGTCGATAAATCTATAAATCTTTTTAAATTTGCATTCTTACAGATTTACTAATTAAGGGAATTTCAGGTTCAACTCCATAAATACATTGAGAAATCGAATATATAAAAATACATAGTGTAAATATAAAAATAATTGAGCCTAATTCAACTATGGGAAATATTCTCAAGAGATATGAAATTATTATCAAAGCAATATCAATAAGTAATGCTTGGCATGCGTTATATCTAACGAAATAGGGAACTTTTGGATTTCTTGTTAATCCAGCAAACAAAATTATAAATAATAAAAAATTTCCAAAAGGCAAAGATTTTTCAATTATTGCTATTGGGAAAGTTAGTAATAATAGTATTTTCAAAAAAGAATATTTATAAAACAAATAATATCCAAAAGGTATTGATGCCTTTAATGGCAAAGTATACAAAAATACTGATGAGAGTCTCTGGAATATCTTATTCAATAAATTGTTGAAGTTTAATATCCATATCTTAACCTAATTTTTCTTAACTTAATTAAAGACTCGGCATCGAAAATATCAACTTTGGCAGATGGTTATTAAATATTAGATAATAGATTAAGGTTCATATTTCAAAATGCGTATCCTACATACAATGTTGAGAGTTGGAGATTTAGATAAATCCATTGATTTCTACGTCAATAGATTAGGAATGAATTTATTAAGGAAAAAAGATTACCCTCATGGAAAATTCACTTTGGCATTTGTTGGCTATGGCTCAGAAAAAGAAAACACAGTAATTGAATTAACTTATAACTGGGACAAAAACTCAGAAGACTATGATCTTGGAGATAAATATGGTCATATAGCTATTGGAGTAAAAGATATTCATCTTATTTGCCAAGGATTAGAAAATAATGGTTGTAAAGTAACAACCAAACCTAAAACAATGAAAAACAGTACAACTGTCTTGGCTTTTGTTGAGGATCCTGATGGATATAAAATTGAACTTATTGAAAGAGATTAAAAGCTTGGGAGGTTTGATTTAATAAACAAATAACTAAAAAAATTAACATAAATGATTTTATTATCTAATAAATCATATGAAATTACCGAAAAAAATACCTTTAAAATTATATTAGATAGATTCTAAAGTTTTAAGCGTTAAATAACATTATTTCTAAGATGCCAGATCCTAATAAAAAAGCGGAATTTTAAACTTTATATAATCTATATTAAATCTAATAAGATTCTATAGACAATTCATTTAGATTTAATTATTATAAAGTTAACGCATAAAGCTTATGCCTAGTAATTGGTCAAAAATAAGAGATGAATGGCTTGATAGAACCGCCATTGCGAAAGATGATGCTAAATGGGCATTAGAAGCTTTAATTAATTCTGAAAAAGATTTATTTGAAATAGAACAAAAAATTAAGAATAAAGAGGACGCTATAAGCCAAGTAAAAATTTTGAAAAAAAAGGTTAAAGAAACTATTTCCTCTAAAGAAATTAGTCTCGATGATATTTCATTAAATACTTCAAATTCAAACAAAGTACAGATCTCAGTACCATCAAATCTTACTTATCTTTTGAAAGTTTGGGCTGCAGCAGAAGG
This sequence comes from Prochlorococcus sp. AG-402-O16, assembly GCA_003216415.1. Taxonomy (GTDB): domain Bacteria; phylum Cyanobacteriota; class Cyanobacteriia; order PCC-6307; family Cyanobiaceae; genus Prochlorococcus_A. The sequence goes on along the minus strand of QCIY01000017.1, from coordinate 9,637 downwards.
AAGAGATCTATCGAGTGTTGCTTTTCAGTGTTTAGAAACTGGTATAAGGGAAATGAAAAGCAAAGGTTCAATACCTTCAGTAGCAGTAAATAGATATGACTCGGCCTGTCAAAAGAGGATTGCACTAGCAGAAGTAAACAATCTATTGGAGAAATACGAAATAGCTCAGAATGAAATCAAATAATTATGAATAACAGAAAAATCATAAAAGGATACAAAACATTAATATCATCAAGGTTTAATGTAGATACTTCTAAAGATAAATTCAAAGACGGAATAATTTATACTCTTTATTCTGATGAATTTAATTCACTTAAAGTTGGTTTTGCTGAAAATGATAAGGTTCTAGAAAAAAAATTATCAAGTGATTCATTAGTATTATTGGACATGAAAAAAGGCAACAAGAAAGATCTATTTTTGTTAATAATCACTCTAAAAGAACTTGGCATCAAATATTCAGACAATCTTTATTTCAAATACTCAGGTTCATTAATGAGACATTTATCAACTTTAGGTTGGCCTATTGGAAGATCACTTTATAAACAAAGAAAAATTAAAAAAGAACTTCTATGTGCATAAATTCAAATGTAATCGCAATCTAAAGTTTCTCTGGTATCTCTATTTGTGATTGGATTAGTTCCAGAGGCACTTTCACAAAATTTCCTAACAATATCTTTTGGCAAAAAAACATTTGTGAAGTCTGCTCCTTGGATTTTTACATTTTCAAACTGTGTACTATAAGCAAAAGAATCCTCCAAGTTAGTATTTGATAAATCTGTTCCATCTAAAACGGCAGAATCTAAAGTTACTTCTTTTAAATTGGAGTTACTTAAATTAGTATCTTTCAATTTTGCACCATAAAGAGTCGCATTTTGGAGCTCACAACCTGATAAATTTGCATCTTGTAAATCAGTTAAATAAAAAGTTGCTCCTTTCAAGTCAGATCCAGAAAAATCAGTTCCTACTAAAGATTGTTTACCATAATCTAATGCTGCAAAGCTTCTTGAAGGAAAGGTTAAAACAATCATTAAAGCAGTTAAAATTATAAATTTCATTTATTTTGGATAGTATTTGGATAAATTCTAACTTCTTAAGCCGAAAACTAGAAATTAATTATTTACTGAATGCTATTATTTATTGAAATTACAAATAACGAGCTTGATTTTGGATATAAATCCTTATGATGTTATTGTTGTTGGTTCTGGAGCTACAGGGGGAATAGCAGCACTTACATTGGCTGAGCAGGGTATAAAAGTTTTAGTAATAGAAGCCGGACCAAAAATTAGAAGGCTTGAAGCAAGCAATTATGAGCCAAAAAGTACCATAAAAAGATTTTCTGGACTTTTAACAAAGAAACATGCTAAACAATCTCAACATCCAGGATACTGGAAAAATAATCCTGATTTATATTCAAATGAATTAAAGCATCCTTATGACTTTCCAGAAAAAAAACCCTTCCTTTGGACTCAAGGTAAGCAGTACGGAGGAAGATCATTAACCTGGGGAGGTATCACATTAAGACTTTCCTCAGAAGATTTTCATCCGGCTAAAAAAGACGGATTCGGACCTAACTGGCCTATTTCTTATGATGAACTAACCCCTCATTATGATTTCATTGAAAATTTCTGTGGAATTTATGGACGAAACGATAATATAAAAGAAGTCCCAAATGGTAAATATATTGGTAAAATTCCTCTTACAGAAAACGAAAATATTTTTGGCAGCAAAGTAAAATCAAAATTAAACTATCCATTTATCCAATCAAGAGGATTTGACCGCAATTCATCAGTAAAAGAAAAACAATGGCCAAAGTCATCTAGTATAGGAAGCACTTTAAAAAAAGCTTTAGATACTGGGAATGTTCAAATAATCTTTAATCACTTAGTAGAGTCTTTTGAAGTTAACAAGATTACTGAGCTTGCGTCAAAACTAACGATTGTGAACCTAGAAAATGGACATAAAGAAGTGTTGAATTGTGATCTAATTCTTCTTTGCGCATCAACAATTTCAACCCTGAGAATACTACTTAACTCAGAACATAAATCAAATTCCTCAGGATTTAAAGATAATTCTGGAAAATTAGGTAAATACCTTATGGATCATATATCTATCTGCAGATTTTTTTCAGTTCCAAAAACAAAAAGCTCAGAAAAGCCATTAGATAGTTATCCCGATCTTTCCGGAGCAGGCAGCTTCTTCATTCCATTTGGTTCAAATTTACCAAAGATTGATAACATAAATTTCCATAGAGGTTATGGAATCTGGGGGGCAATTGATAGATTAGGGATACCTAAATTTTTACAAAAAGACCCAGACTCATCCATCGGCTTTCTCATAGCACATGGTGAGGTACTCCCTAGAGAGAAAAACTCAGTCTCTCTTTCAAAAAAAGCCGATGAGTGGGGCATTCCAATCCCCCACATCGAATTTGAATGGGGTGAGAATGAATTAAACATGGCAAAACATATGGCAAACACTATTCGAAAATCAATAGAAGCCGCAAATGGAGAAATAAAAAATATTGATGAACTGATGAATATCCCATTTGGAAGTTTATTTACAAAAAATTTGATGGCATTTTCAGATAGTCCTCCTCCTCCAGGATATTACATTCATGAAGTAGGAGGAGCTCCTATGGGAATTAGTGAGGGAGATAGCGTAGTTGATAAATTTAATAGATTATGGAGATGCAAAAATGTACTTGTGCTTGATGGAGCATGTTGGCCAACTTCATCATGGCAAAGCCCTACACTAACTATGATGGCTTTAAGTAGAAGGGCCTGTTTAAATATTAAAAAGACTTAGAAGGATTAAATAATTGATTTAAATAAATCTCTGAAACAAAATCGTCAGTACATCCGTTTTGCATAAGGAAAGTAGCTAGTGCTGAATTAATTAGCTTATATTGATCCCATGTTGGATTACTTAAAACGAAATCTTTCATTGTGTTATAAAGAGTCTCTGAAAGTTCCGTTTCTAAAGATACTTTACTTGAAGAACATTCCTTGATTTTGACATCAGATAAATTTGACTGACTGAATTGATCCATAAATTTATTATCCTGCCTTACCATAATTGTGTCTTTTTCTCTAAAAGTCAAAAAAATTTAGCCAGACATTTTTTTGAATTATTAGATGAGACTCATGTTATAAATTGAATTTTATTTTTTTTTTTTTAAAACTTAGGAAATTGATAAAAACAAAAAAAAAAGTCAACAATAATGTTGAAGTCCTGTTTTTTTTTAAAGATACTGGCATTTCTATTCCTATGTGGATTTGGACGTGGAAAACAACCTATAAATTGTGGAAAATCTAGCTCAAAATACTTTCAAGAATTTATATAAAGAATACTTATATATACTAAGTCTATTAAGACTTAGTTGAGAAAGAGACAAATGATTCAGTTATTTTCAACTGTTTTTCTTAAGATTTGATCTTCATTAGGCAAGCGTAGTGTGACAGGCCCCAAAGGGTGTTTTGAATTTGGATAAATACTATGGTGATGATGATGATGATGACTTTCTTCTTGTTCATGTTCATGGTAATCATCTTCAACTAAATTTAATTTTTCTTGGTTATTAATTTGTAGTTGATTTTGTATTTCACAGGCCCCATTGCATTCAGGATCACATAAATCACAGCTTATATCCAAACCTTCTACATGATCATGATGACTTTCTTGTAATAATCCAACTTCTTTTTCAAAGCCAAATAAATTTGATCTATATTTACAAGTTGAGCAATTCATAAAATTTTTACCCTCGTTATTAAGAATCTCCTCAATCCTTTCTACAAAAGTATCAACTACATAAGACTGTGTTGAAAGATATTTTGCATGAATAAATGAAATATTCGGATTATTAATCGCAACTAAATCACTTTGCCTTTTGATTCGGGTGACAAGCACTCCTGAGAAAAGGAAATAAGGGAAAATAATTATATTTTTATAACCAAGTCTTACAACATTCTTCAGAGCAGGCTCAACAAGAGGAAATGTTACACCAGAAAAACATGTTTCCCCCCACCCTAAACCAATTCCCTCTACAATCATTCTCGTAATTTTTGAAACATTAGAATTTGCATCAGGGTCAGAAGAGCCTCTGCCAACTACAACTAATAAAGACTCTTCAGATTTAAGGGATTTATTTTGTTTAAATACATCTTTCACTCTCTCACAAGCAGCACTGATCATTAAATTATTAATACCTAGCTCTCTTCCATAAATTATTTCAATGTCTGTTTTACTTGAATAATTCATGAGCAAGCTAGGTATATCATTTTTTACATGGCCAGCAGCAAAAAGCATTGCGGGTATTGCAATTACTTTTTTTATAGAATGATCTCTTAACTTGTTTAGAGCATCAACAAGTGAGGGTTTCGCAAATTCCAAGAAACCATATTCAACTAAAATGTTTGGATATCTTTTTTGAATGAGTTTAGTTAGTTCTTGAAATTCGGTAATGGCTAGTTTATTTCTACTACCATGTCCACAGATAAGAATGGCGACTTGATTATTTAACTTCGAATTCAAGTTATCCAAAATTAATTTATTACTTATACCATAATAGTAAAGAACAATAATTAGTAGTGAAAAAAAATAATAACTTGCTTGAAATTCCAAATATCAACTCAAAGGATGCAATATTTAAGAAATTAATTTATGACATTGAAAATTCTTTATTTGATAAAGATAATTATTCTAAAAAAGAGTTCGAGCATCTTTGCGTATGTAGTGGAGGTACAACCTCTAGCTGTGCTAAAAATGGATTTACAACTCTTGATCTAAGGAAAAATTACAGCCAAATTTACCTTGATAGAGAAACCAATTTAGTAACAATTGGAGGTGGAGTAATAATGGGAGATCTATTAAATCATTTACAAAAACATAATCGAAGTTTCCCTATCGGACTTTCTAAACTTCCTGGAGCTGGCTATGTACTTACTGGTGGAGTCAGTCCCCTTAGTAGGGCTTACGGACTAGCAATCGATAATATTGAATCAATTAAAGGTTTCTTAGGTAATGGCACATTTATATCCTTAAAGAAAAAAAAAATTAGTCCAGAAAAAAAATTGATTTGGGAAGCAATTAAAGGCGCTGCCCCTTTTTTTTCAATCATTACTGAAATAGAACTTATGACTATCCGATCTAATCCTATTCAGATTATTGAAGGATTTGTAAATCTAAATGAACTTTCAGAAATAATTAAAATATCTGAGAAATTTCCAGAAAATATGAGTCTTCAATGGATATATGCCCAAAAAATTTACATATATATTTTTGTCGAACTAAAAAATAATTTAGAAGATAAGAGAATAAAAGAATACTTATTGCTTCAAGAAAAATTTCCTGCTCTAGAAAAAAATTATTATGAGAACTTTAACGAAATAAATTTCTTCCCAAAGGAATTAAATTTATATGAGCTTAATGTAAATAACCATTCTGAGGTTATTAGTCTTCTTGGAGAAGATTTAAAAAATGAAATCCCGCTTTTTGTAAAATGTTTGAATGAAATAATGGACAATAAACCTAATAATTCCTGTTATGTTGCTTCTCAACAACTAGGTGGCAAAACAAAAAAGTTAAAACATGGCTCAAGTTTTTTTGTTCATAGGAAAAGTACTTGGAAACCATGGATATATGCATCATGGAAAAAAAATGATCTTCAAGAAAAGGAAGTCGCAATGGACTGGATGTATAAATCATGGATTAAACTAAAAAGGTTTTATCCAAATATTCACTTAGCCCAATTACATAATCATTTAAATTCACATAGAGAAGAGCTTACCTTAGCTTTCGGTAATAGGACTGATGAATTAAAAACTTTAAAGAATATTTTTGATCCGCAAAGTATTTTGCCTCCTTTATAGGGTAACTTCATAGTTAGAAGAAACTTAACCTATGTCAAATTTCTCAAAATATTTATCTAAAAATTGGTTAGATGATCCAAAATCAAATATTCTCTCTGGCATAGTTGTTGCTTTTGCAATGATCCCAGAAGCAATTGCCTTTTCAGGTATAGCTGGTGTGGATCCTAAAGTTGGCCTTTTTGGTGCATTTTGCTTATCTATAACAATTGCGATTGTTGGAGGAAGGAGAGGGATGATTACCTCAGCAACTGGTTCAACAGCTCTTTTGATGACTGGACTTGTTGCTTATGGAGAATCAAAGGCTCCTGGCTTAGGGGTATCATATCTTATTGCCGCTGGCATATTAACAGGAGTTTTCCAAATTCTTTGGGGATATTTAAGGCTTGCCTACCAAATGCGATTTGTACCCACAGGAGTATTGAGTGGATTTGTAAATGCATTGGCTCTTTTAATATTTCAAGCACAACTCCCACAGTTAGGAATAGGTATTAAAGAAACAAAGGGATTAGCTGAACAAACTTTAAGTCAATATCCAGTTAACTCTCAAATTCCAATAGTCTGGGCTCTTGTAATCCTAGGATTAGTAATCATTTATGGGCTTCCTAAAATCACGAAAGTAGTCCCTTCCCAACTTATTGCGATTGTAGTAATTACTCTGATAAGCATATTCTTTAATCTAGATGTACCAACAGTAAGTGATTTGGGCAAATTACCTGATGGATTACCAAGTATTTCTTTACCTTTTGGATCAATAGAAAATGGAAAAGTACCTTTTAGTTTAGAAACATTAGGGATAATTTTACCGACCTCTCTTGCAATATCTCTTGTGGGTTTAATGGAAACCTTTTTAACTCAAGACATTTTAGACGATGTAACTGATACAAGTTCTAATAAGAATAAAGAAGCGAGAGGACAGGGGGTGGCGAATATTGTTGCATCTTTATTTGGTGGAATGGCAGGTTGCGCCTTAGTTGGACAATCTGTAATGAATACTGAGAATGGTGGCAAATCTAGATTATCAACCCTCTCCTCAGGTATATCTCTTCTAATAATGATAATCCTCTTGAAGGCTTGGATTGGAAATATACCAATGGCGGTTTTAGTATCAATAATGATTACAATCGCAATAAGTACTGCAGATATAAATGGAATAAAAAATATTAGAAAGATACCTAAAAGTGATACTGCTGTCATGCTTATGACTTTTGCAGTTACTATGCTTACCAAACCTCATAATCTTGCTCTTGGAGTTATTGCTGGAGTTGCATTAGCTGCAATTCTTTTCAGCAGAAAAGTAGCAAAAGTCATAACTGTCTCAAGAACAAAAGAAAAGAACTCAACAACCTATAAAGTTAAAGGGCAATTGTTTTTTGTAAGTAAAATTTATTTTTCACAAGGATTTGATATTCATGAACATCCAGAAAATATTGTAATTGATATGTCTTTAGCTCATATTTGGGATCAAAGTGGAGTTGTAGCGCTTGAGCAAATTATTAGAAAATTCCAGAATGGTGGTTCTAAAGTTGAAATTGTTGGATTAAATAAAGAAAGTCTTAACTTATTTGAAAGATTGGGTGGGATAGAAAGTGCTCATTAAAAAATCTTAATTAAGACTAACTTTCTGATAACAAAACCAAAGCCATTGTTGAAAGAGCAAATTCCTATGCGATCTCCAGGCAGTTTTTGAACTATTTATGTCAAAATTTTCAGGTGGAGGGACATCTCCTTTCTCTTTATCCCTTTTTATTTCACTGATAATTCTATGAACTGTATATTCAGGATGACCTAAATGCATAAGTTGTTTCTGATCATTAGTCTCAAAAATTGTATATCCTACGTTTTCTCCATAAGCCAATAAATTTAACTTTCCTTCTTTTTGAGCCTTCTCCATCTCCAAATCCGGCAATCCTGCAAATCTACTTTGAGGGCATATAAATTCATCATCTTGTGTGCCCATAAGAGGATGTCCAGGGACAAGACTTTTTAAAGGATAGACACCAAATAACTTTCTATCAAAAACTTTCTTATCAACCCCTGTCAAATAAGCTAGAGCGAAACCAGCCCAACATAGCCCAAGAGTACTTGCGCAAGAATTTCTAGCTTCATTTACAATTTTTACAAATTCATCCCAATATTTAACATCTTCAAAAGCTAAGTGTTCAATAGGTGCTCCAGTAATAATAATTCCATCTAAGGGTTCTGGATTATTTGCCTCCTCCCAAGTTATATAGAGATTATTTAGATGATTAAGATCCCATGTTTTATAAGAATGTGTTTTAAGCTTTATCCAAACTGGCTCTATTTGAAGAGGAGATAACCCAAGTGGATGTAGTAAATTAAATTCATACTGTTTCCCAAGGGGCATAATATTCAAAATACCAATCCTAAGAGGACGTATATCCTGTCTTTTTGCCAATTCTGGTTCTATCCAAGATATATGATTCTTCTCAACATCACTTATCTTGTGATAATTGCTAGGAATTATTAAAGCCAATAAATCTCCTTTCTTACGTGATTTGTGAAAGTGCTTGCTCGAAATCTGCTTTTATATCATCGATGTGTTCAATACCCACAGAAACTCTTACCATTGTGGGAGTAACTCCTGCAGATAATTGTTCTTCTTCAGATAATTGCTGGTGAGTAGTTGAAGCTGGATGAATTACTAAAGTTTTAGAATCTCCCACATTAGCAAGGTGACTGGCTAATTTTAAGGAATCTATAAATTTGACCGCATTTTCATAACCTCCATTTAGAGAGAACATAAGCATGCATCCCATCCCTCTTCCAGAAGTATATTTTTTTGCACTTGAGTAATAAGGATCAGATTCTAAGCCAGGATAATTAACACTACTTACATGAGAATTAGAATCTAACCATTTTGCTAATTCAAGTGCATTAGAAGTTTGTCTTTCTATCCTTAAACTCAGAGTTTCTAAACCCTGCAATAACAAGAAAGAATTAAAAGGACTTTGAGCTGAACCCCAGTCTCTAAGACATTCAAGTCTTGCTCTTAATGCAAAAGCTATATTCCTATTGTCAGGTACACCCAAAGATTTGCAAATATCACTACCAAAACCAAAAGCATCCCAATGAACGAGCCCATGATAAGCAGCACTTGGCTCACTCATTAGCGGGAATTTACCATTTCCCCAATCAAAGGTTCCTGCATCAACAATAACCCCTCCAATACTAGTTCCATGTCCGCCAATCCATTTCGTTGCACTTTCCACAACAACATCAGCTCCAAAATCAATTGGTCTTATTAAAGCGCCACCAGCTCCAAGGGTATTGTCCACTATTAAAGGAATTCCATTCTCCTTTGCCAAAGCAGAGAGTCCCTCAAAGTCTGGTATGTTGAACCGAGGATTCCCCATTGATTCGACATATATTGCTTTGGTTTTATCATCAATTTTATTTCTAAAACTATCGACACTATCACCATCAGCAAATTTAACTTCTATTCCTAATCTTGGAAATTGTACTTTAAATTGATTGTAGGTCCCACCATAAAGAAAAGATGTAGAGACAAAATTATCCCCTGCTGTCATGCAGTTCACTATTGCCAAGAATTGAGCAGCTTGACCTGAGGATGTTGCAAGTGCTGCCATACCCCCCTCCAAAGCTGCCATCCTTTTTTCGAAGACATCTGTGGTGGGGTTCATTAGTCGAGTATAAATATTTCCAAATTCTTTTAATCCAAAAAGATTCGCTCCATGCTCTGCATTATCAAAGACATAAGAGCTAGTTTGATAAATAGGTACTGCTCTGGA
>QCIY01000016.1 GCA_003216415.1 Prochlorococcus sp. AG-402-O16 | reverse complement strand
TTCAATTCTCGCTTTAAAATTTCCAAAGCTTTTTTATTATCTTCCTCAACTAATAAAAGTCTTTCTTTTATTTGTTTATTAAATTCTTCGTCTTTTATTTGAAGAAGTATTTCTTCAAAGCTGCTAGGGTCAATCCGGAATGTTTTACCGCAGGAGGGACATTTAATATCTTTCATTTTTTAATTAAAAATTAATATTAGAAAGGATTTAATATTCGAATTACTTGAAAAGAATATTATTCTTGACTAAGGATAAACAATGTTTGAGTGTTATGCATAAAAAAATAAATACTCAACGAAAATTATATTAATCCCGATTCTTTAAGAATATTAATTTTATTTGCTAATTCAATATCTGCAGATGATATTGATCGATCTAATGTTTTGTGGGAAGAAACAGTGTAACCACTATCATCAACAAATTCATCTTCTGCATCTTTTAAATGCAAATTATCATTTTGCGCATTTTTTAGGATATCTGATTTATATAAATTTGATTTATTAATATTGCTATATCCAAAATTTGCAATTCCTCTAGAATCTAATGCTTCCTCAACTAATATCCCAACAACTTTAGATCTACTAATTGATTCGCTTTTGGATATTTCATCTATAATTTCAAGTACTCTTTTTCTAGGAAGGTATCCTATTCTTTTTACTTTATTTTCCATAATAACTTTATATATGTCGTTATTGTAACACTTCTGTCAAATATAATCTTTTTTATTCTTAGTAATACTATAAAAAATCTTTGTATATAAAAGTATAATAAATTAACCTCCATAGAAAGTTATTTCTTAATTAGTAAAAAGTACAGTCTTGTAGGCTATCTCTAATTACTCTTTCAGATTAGATCAAATTTTAAATTCTTTTTAATTGCAAGTAAAAATCCAATGATTAATAAACTTTATGACAATGCGGACAGCTTTGCGATGTCGTTCGATGAGGAATGGGAAAAAATTGATTGTGAGGATTTAAGATTAAAGATTGATAAAATATTTGAACATCTTTCTGATCATCCTTTTTTAGTTTCAAATCCAGAAAATGCAAGAAAAATGGCAGAATTTAGGATTTTTTCATTAAAAAAGTTTAAATAACTATTTATGTTTAATTTCCAGGACTCAAGATTTACATATTTGGTGAATTAAAAAAACCCTTACTATATAAAAATATCGTTATACCAATTATTGGACCTATTCCAAATATAAAAAGTACTAATTTTGCAGAATTTTTAGTTTGACCTATTACCTGATTTTTTTTATTTGAATTAGTCTGAATTTTTTTTGCTTTTTTATTTTTCATGAGAAATATATTACTACATCATAACTTTAAAAATTTTTGATAAGTTATCAAATTGCTAATATTTTTTATTCCACTAAATTTGTTAAGGGATCATAAAAACACAATATTGTATAATGTTATTAATAAAAAGCAAATATGAGTGCAACTAAGAGAGAAGAAGTAAGTTCTCACCTTAGATATATAAGGTTAGAGCTTAGAGAGATGCATCAAATGCTTATAAAAGACGATTTGTTGCCAGATTTAAATGAAGCAAAAGAAGTACATGCGCAACTTGATGCACTACTGAATTTATTGTCAGAAAAGGGATTAAAAAAGATAAAAAGTCAATACGGAAATTTTTAAATAATCTGAGTTTTTATAAATAATTAGTAGCTGATTCTATTTTTTTGCGATTATCGTGCATCTGTTCTAATTTGTTGTAAATTTCTTTTATTTGGATTTGCAACAGATCAGTTGAATTGATATTGCTTAAAGATTCCATAGCTGAAAGAAGACTTTCCTTGGCTTCAATTAAATGTCTACATTCTTTACTACCAGCTTCGTATGACATAGTATTTCAAAAATTTTATTATTACAAATATACAAAAAATCGTTCAGTATTGCTTGATACTCTTATCAAATGAAAGTTGATTATTGTTATTTTTAATACAGAGTTGCTAAATATTTTTATCTATTTTAAAAAAAAAATGGTAATGCAAGAAAATTCCAAAGATTATGAATTCTGTATTAAGTTAGCTTTAGATAATGCAAAACAAAGAATTAATCTTTTAGATAGTTTTGATAGAAAGTGCGTTTTAGAGGAATATAAGGAATGGATCAATGATGGATTAAGTAAGCATACTGTTTTACTGCTTAGAGAAGATCCAATTATCTAAAATTAATATAAGAACCTTTTTTAATTTTTTTCATTTGAAGTAGCTTTATATAAAAAATAGAGGCTTACAATAAATGTAACTATTAAAATAATTGTTAAAGAAGAGAAATTATACATAATAATATCCGTAAATCTTTTTCTTATTCTAGCCTTTATTATAATTCCCTTTAGATTGAGTTTTCTTTTAAAAGTGAAATAATAAATATCTTTAAATTTTCTTTTTCTAGAGAGATTTTTTTGGCCTTATAGTTTTTTAGTTTCTTAAAAATTAGATCTACTAAGTAATCTGATTTTGAAGCCATAGTTTAAGGTTGTTTTTCTAATAAATAAATTTTCTCTTTTCCAATTTTATCTGGTTTTGTTATCCTACATCCTTTATCTTTTTCCATATCACAATCTTTTGTAGCAGGAACAGCTTTCCAAGTACAAATTTTTTCTTGAGCCTCTTCTTTTAAAATAATCCATCCATCATCTAAGTATTTTGAAATACCATCTTCTCCGCAGGAAAACTTTATTTCCATTCTTTCCTTTGCTGAATTGTTATTCTCATTTATACTTTCTTCGGGATTTTTAATGGGGTTTTTATTATCTATTGATGTTCTACAAGAAGTTAAGAAAAATAAAGCTAACAATATTTGTGAAAATTGTTTTATTCTTTTCATTTTATTTATCTTTTAATAATTTAATTTATATGAATTATAGTTTATTTTGATTCAATCAATTTTAATAATTGATCCATTTTATTCATCAATGTTTTAACTTCATCTGGATGAGGTAAGATTAATTCTTCAGTAACTGCTAAATGCATTTGTTTTAAATTTTGCCTTAATTCTTTTAAATGCATTTTTACGTTTTCTTTCTTTTGTTTTACATCGGTCATAGGATTAAAATTTTTTTAATTAAACTTAAAATGACTATTATAATATTAAGTAAGTTATTCAGAGGTAATAATAAAATTTTTAATTTTTAATTTCATAGATTTCTTCACCTCCATAACAAAAATTTGTTGATAACATTTTTAATTCTCTCTTGTTATTTTGATTTATATTTTTATTTTTAACAATATAATTTTTAGCAGTTGCTTCACAATCTAATTTATTTTTTGCATGTTGAATAACTGGATAAAAATATGCCAATGAAGTAATTGCAAATAAAAAAGTTATTAACGATTTCTTATCGTTATTAATTAATTCTTTAGATTTTTTTTTGGCTTTTAATATCTTTATTAGTAAATTATCTGGCAATCCTATTTGAACAAATAACAATTCTACCCACCATGGAAGATTTTTATCATTCTTTTTTTTTGATTTTTCGGAATTATTCACTTTCTTAGCTTCATAATTTTGGTTTCTGAGTTCTTTGGGATTACTTGTTTCTTTTTTATTCATATCATCAAATATCTTAGTGGAATATAGAAGGTTTATTTTGATTTGGAAACTATATTTTTATTTTATAAGTTTTAATTTAATTTACCCATGAATTTGAGTATTGTAAATTTGTATTTAAAAAAATTTATAGATGGCAAAAAAAAGAAGGAAGTTAAATAAAGATTTCGAAAAAAAAATATATTCATCAAAAAAAAATGTTGAGCTAGTTTTAGCTAAAATTTATGATATTCATGATGAAGATATACAAAAAGAATACATAAGTGCTTTCAATGGAGTTGTCTACTCATATGAGGAATTAAAGGAAGATTATGAAGTACAAGGATTTAATGATAATTCAGAAGAACTTCTGACAAATTATAAAAATGCTTTTAATCTTTTCGAATCACAATTTGAGATTTAAAATATAATTATCTCTTGTAATGTATAACAGGAATTTCAATTAATTTACCTTTTTCAAGATCTAATCTTTTCTCTTGCAAATTTTTTATGCAAGTTGATTGTTTTTTCTCTTTTTTACAAATTTTTTTTATTTGGTAATTGGTTAAAGAGAATGCTTTATCTCCAATTATTAAAAAGGCAAATAAAAAAAAACATAAACTTAATGCTAATTTCATTGATTTTCTGTCTAATTAATTATCTCTCATAAAGATAAATTACCATTCATTATAAATATCGATTATTTTTTTTAATTCATCTTTACTTAAGTCTGTGGAAATAAAGACTTCTTGGGCTGTTTGTCCCTTCCTTGCAATTGCTTTATATCCATTTATAGTTTTTACTGATAATCTAATTGTCAACTTTGAAGATTTTCCCCTTACTCTTGATATCACAGCAGGGGTTACGGTTCTTATATTAATATTAAGGGCCAACTTTTTTAGTATAGGAATTAGACCCTCTAAATTTGTACTATGGTTTAATACTAATCTTCCCAATTTTTTTATATTATTATATTTATAAAATTGTGTTTTTGAGAGGTTAACTTTAGATAAGATATTATTAAAAAAATTCTAAGATTCTGTTATATTTAAAGAAATAATTTAAATCTAATGATTTTTCAGATAGGTTGGGCAGCATTAGCTGCAATTTTTACTTTTTCAATTGCAATGGTTGTTTGGGGTAGAAATGGAGATGGCTCCATTGACATATGATTTCATTTTTAAGTTATGAAATCTATTTAAATAAATTTCTTATCTTTTCATCATTCGTTTTACTCATATTCATAACATTTGCTGTAATTTACATATCTTATATTTCTTGGAAAGATAAAAGAAGGTTAAAAAAATAGTTACTATTTTTTTTGATCTTGTTTCTTATTCTTTATCTTTAGTTCTTCGATTAATTCTTTTGCTTGTTCCATTTTGGATATACTGCTTTTGTAAATCCCAATATCTTTTTCTGCTTTATCAATAGATAGGTTTAAATTTTCAAAAAAATTAGAGATTGTTTTATTTTTATCACTTTCATTTTTTTCTTTGAAATCTTTAGATTTAGATATTAATGTATATATTCCTAAGTTCAATATCCTTGAGGGGTAAAGTTTAGGATCGCTTTTTACTTTAAGCAATTTTAAAAGATCATTTGAAGATTTGTCCTTACATTCCTCTTGATAATTTTGGGAGATTTCTTTAATTTCTTTCGCTTCAAAATTTGCAGAACTGCATAAGGAATTAAAGAGAAGATCTAAATGTTTCTCTGGATTGTATCCTTTCATTAATTCTTTGTATGTTTCTGTGAGACCAATACAAAAGAGATGATCTTGTTTAAATTCACTTTGATGATTTAAAAGGTTTAGTTCGACAAGCATTTCATCTACTATTCTTTTGTATAAGCCAGGAATAACGTAAGGGAATTTTTCATGAAATAACTTTTTGCTATCTGAAACAGTCAATTTTTCTTTCAATTTTTTATATGTAAACCTTAATAAGGTTAGCGTATGTTGACTCAATATCGTTAATATCTTATAAACAGATAAACATTATTATGATCCCTTTAGTTTTAGAAGAATCTGGTGGTAGCGAAAGAGTCTTTGATATTTATTCGAGATTATTAAGAGAGAGAATAATTTTTTTGGGAGAACAAGTTACAAGCGAAACTGCTAATAGAATTGTTGCACAATTACTATTCCTCGAAGCAGAAGATCCCGAGAAAGATATTTATATGTACATAAATTCGCCAGGCGGATCTGTCTACGATGGTCTAGGCATCTTTGACACAATGCAACATGTTAAGCCAGATATTCATACAGTTTGTGTTGGTCTTGCAGCTAGTATGGGTGCTTTTTTGTTGGCAGCAGGTACTAAAGGCAAAAGAAGTAGTCTTAGACATTCAAGAATAATGATTCATCAACCACTTGGAGGGGCTAGAGGACAAGCTAGTGACATAAGAATTCAAGCAGATGAAATTTTGTTTTTAAAAGAACGACTTAATACTGAATTATCTGAAAGAACTGGTAAGGATTATGAAACCATAAAAGAAGATACTGATAGAGACTTTTATATGTCTCCTAAAGAGGCTGTTGAATACGGATTAATTGATCTAGTTTTAGATAAAAAACCTGTTAGGGTTTAACTTAATAATTGGGGAGTTCTATTTTTCTCGGGAATGGTAGTAAATTTTGAAAGTATACTCACAAATTCTTCACCATCTAATGTTTCTTTTTCAATTAGTAAATCGACAATTTTATCCATAGCTTCTCTATTTTCACTAACTATTGAATAAGTTTCTTTATAACATTCTTTAACCATTACTCTTACACTTTCATCAATTTGCTTAGATATGGAATCAGAAACTTCACTTCTAGTCATCAAATCTCTACCAACAAAAACTTCTTGATTTCCACCTTCTAGAGCTATCGGTCCTAAATTACTCATTCCAAATCTGGTTACCATTTGTCGAGCCATAGAAGCGACTTGTTGAAAATCGCCACCAGCTCCTGTTGTAATTTCACCTTTCCCAAAAACAACATCTTCAGCAGCTCTTCCACCTAATGCACCCATAATTCTTGCTTTAAGTTGTGCTCTGCTAACAAGTGTTTGTTCATCATCTGGAGTAAACCAGGTTAAGCCCTTAGCTTGACCTCTTGGAATGACAGTTACTTTTTGAACAGGATCATGAGCTTTCACTAGTGATCCAATAAGAGCATGGCCAACTTCATGATAAGCAATTAATCTTTTGCTTCTACCATCTGTTAAAGGAGAACCCTCCATACCAGCAACAATTCTGTCTACAGAGTCATCAATTTCTGAGATACTAATAGAATCTTTTCTTCTTCTAGCAGTTAGGATAGCTGCCTCGTTTAGTAAATTAGCCAAATCTGCCCCAGTAAAACCAGGTGTTCTTCTCGCAATACTTTCAAGTGTTAAGTCTTCTTGTAGTTTCTTATTCCTAGCATGAACTTCGAGTATTGATAATCTGCCTTTGATGTCTGGTGCATCTACTGTTACTTGTCTGTCAAACCTGCCGGGCCTCATAAGAGCTGAATCTAAAACATCAGGTCTGTTTGTTGCGGCAATTATTATTATTCCACTATTCCCCTCGAATCCATCCATTTCAGTTAACAATTGATTGAGAGTTTGTTCTCTCTCATCATTACCTCCCCCAATGCCAGCACCTCTTTGTCTTCCAACAGCATCTATTTCATCTATAAAAATTAAACAAGGACTATTTTCTTTAGCTCTTTTGAAAAGATCTCTTACTCTGCTTGCACCTACACCAACAAACATTTCAACAAATTCAGAACCCGATAATGAAAAAAATGGTACACCGGCTTCTCCTGCTATAGCTTTTGCTAAAAGGGTTTTACCAGTACCAGGAGGCCCTACTAACAAAACACCTTTAGGAATCCTTGCTCCTACAGAAGTAAATTTTTCTGGTTTTTTTAGAAAAGTGACAACTTCTTGTAAATCTTGTTTAGCTTCATTTACACCTGCTACATCGTCAAAGATAACTCCTGTCTCAGCTTCCATGGCAAATCTTGCTTTAGTTTTTCCAAATTGCATGGCTTGCCCAGGTCCTCCAGGCATACCATTTGATCTCCTGGCTAATAAAATTAGACCTCCAATCAAAATAGCTGGGAAAAGTAAGTTACCCAAAATTCCTAATGAAGGTGGTGCTGTTTTTACAGGATGTACATCAAAACTAATACCCTCATTTTTTAAATTGTTTATAAGTTCAGGTGTTAAGCCTGGAAGATCTACTCGTAATCTTTGGACTTTATTATCTAAATCTGAATCTATTGTCTCTATAACTGCATTTCTTCCACCATCAAAAATATCAACAGATGTAACCCTTCCTGAATTGATATAATCTAAGAATCTGCCGTAACTTACTCTTGCTACCGCAGAATTTCTTGGTGCAACTGTTGTTCCATTTGATTTGAGGGAATCAACATTGCTAGAAGATAAAAATTGGTAAGAGAGTGCGATTACTAAAAGTATAGGTAAGGCCCATAAAATTAATGTTTTAAATTTCTGATTCATTAATTTGCTGATTGTTATTCGTAGATTCTAAACTGAATCAGTGCGTTTCGTTGATATTTTCTCTAAGTTTATGTTTATATTACTCTTGACTGTATTAGATTTAATGATGAAATTTATGATCAAAGATAAGGTTAAATTGATTGCACCGGTCTCCTATCTTAAAACTTCAGATAATATGCCAATGCTAAGACCACCTGATCTAGTGGCAATAGATGAAATTGGAGAGATACTATCAATAAAATCTCCAGAGACTGTTGAAGTGAAGTTTAGAAGAGGGTCCTTTTTAATAGATATAAATAATATTAAGAAAGTCTGATCTAAAAGTTTTTCTTCCACCTTTTATTAATTTCCAAACATATTTTTTTATTACCTGAAATACTCAAGAAAGGTTTCGAGAAATATTTATTAATCAAATTTAAAATATCTAGTGAAGATATTTTGTCTATTTTTGAATTTAAATCGATATTCAAGGTAGGTTTCATACCATAGCTAATTAGTTGAATCTTTCGCTGTAAAATTTCATCTAACGATTGATTACCTATAAGCAAAGAACCTTTTAATTTTTCTTTAGCTAAAAATACTTCAGAATCAATTAATGGATTTAAAAGTAAATTTTGCCATAACGATGATAAGAGTTCAAAAGCAAAAAGGGCATTAGTATTGGATACTGATAAATAAACTAAAAATGGTGCATTACCAATCCTTATAGGATTAAAAACCCCTAGATCGTATGTAATGCCATTCTTTTCCCTGAAAAGTTTAAATAAAGCACCACTCATGCCATAAGATAGATAAGACTCCAAAACTTTGAGTGTCAAGTATTCACTACTTCTTCGAGAACAAGTTTGGTTCCCTATCATTATTATTGTTTGATTTGAAACATTATCAATGTAATTAAATCTATATTTAGGATCTAGAGGATAATTTTGAGGCCCTGATTTTTCTTCCACAGTTTTTTGATCTAATGTTTCTAAATTTTCTCCACTTACGTCTGGATTATTTGAAATTAAATACTTTTCTCTAGTTTTGAAATTATTAAACTCAGATAAAATATCTTCATAGGTAATTTTTGAGACATCATCTGCATTGCCAATTGTATTAAAAGCATAAGGATGACTGGAGTAAACAATTTTTTTCCATTTTTCAAAACAAAGATTAAATGGATTCTCTTTATCTTTTTTGATAAGATTTATAGAAGATTTTTTTACTTTTTTAAATTCAATTTCCGAGAGAATTGGTTTATTAATTATTGAATTTAATAAAGGGAATAATTTGTTGAAATGTTCATTTAAGGATTTAATGCTTATCGAAATGCCATCTTCAAATACTTCTTGATTTAATTCTGCTCCATAGGACTCTATGTACTCAGAAAGAGCGAAACTATCAAAACCTTCACATCCTCGGGTAAGTAATGAACAAAGGATATTATTTATACCTTTTTTATTAATTCTATCCATATCACTACCACCTTTAATCCAAATTGAAGCAATTGAAAAATTTCTTTTTTTGGTTTTTAAAAAATATCTTTTTAACATTTACCAGGGAATGCAATTAAAGTGAATTTATTTCTATTTATATATTCTGTGATCTCTTTGAAGTTATCCAAGTCATTCCAGTATTTTAAATGACTTTCTAAATTATTTATTGAAGATTTTCTACCCCAAAGAAGTTCATTGCCAAAGAATGAAGAAAGCTGCGTTGATGTCTCTAAATTAAAGATATAATTACTTTTCACAATATTTATAGCTTTATTTATTTCATCCAAAGTTAAGGCCTTAAAATTTGAAATTTCATCTATTATTTTATTAATTTGCTTTTCAACTAAAAAAATATCTTTGGATTCACAACTTGCTTCCACTATAAATAATCCACCTAATTCACCGGCGTTTACATCAACATATATTGATTCAACAAGATTAGTATCTTCTTTTAAAAATTTTACTAACCTGCTGTTTCTTCCTACAGAAAGTATTGATGCTAATATCTCTAACCCAATAATATTTTTTTGATCATTGAGGTTTGGGATAAACCAAGCCATAAAAATTCTTGAAAACTCTAAATTATCAAACTTAATTAACTCTCTTCCATTCCTAATTTTTAAAGAAGGTTTATTTTTTTTTAGATTTATTAAACTTGAATCTTTATAGATTAGATTTTTATTTATCTCAGAAAGATCACTTTTTTCAAAAATTCTATAAATTTCTTCGGTGAGATTCCCTGCAATTGCAATACAAATTTTTTCGGGAGTATAAAGTTTGCTATGAAATTTCTCTAGGTCATTTATCTCTAAGTTTTTAATACTATTTTCAGTTCCCAGAATCGAATTAGCATAATTCGGACTTAGCCAAACCCTTTTCAAAAAGTAATTAAATAATTTTTCTTCAGGCTGATCGTTTTGTTGTTTTATTTCGTCAATAACCACCCCTTTTTCTTTTATAAATTCATCAGGATTAAAATTTGGAGAAACGACAATATTTGTCAAAAGAGCAAGTGATTCTCTAAAGTTAGTTGGTGGAACAAGGACGTGGTAATGTACATCATCGTAACCTGTTGAAGCGTTGCTTAATCCTCCAAGTGATTCAATTTTATAGTCAAATTCACCTGGCATTATTTTGTTAGATCCTTTAAAAATCATATGCTCTAGAAAATGAGCAGTGCCGTTTTTATCAACCTCCTCAAATGAAGAACCTGCTTTGCACCAAATATCAATGCTAATAAGCGGTAATTCTTTATTATCCACAAACACACATTTAGTTTTGCTTGAATGGGTATAGTAGTTAACGTCTCCTACATTCATTTAAAGTCTCTATTTAAACTCTATTTTGGTACTTTTTAACCTTGTTGTCTGAATCTTTTACTAAAACAAAATTAAATGATCCTCTTATTTTGGACTTGTTACAAAATATCAGAGATCATAGATCCATGCTTGAGGATCTTGAGAGTATAAAAGTCGATCCAAATCTTATTAATATAGTATCTAATGAAATAGGTAGAGAACTCTACATAGAAAACGAATTTCATAAAGCAAAAGGATTTAGAAAGTTACACATTGAAGTAGCAGAATTTTCAAAGAATCTTAAAATTTTACACTGCGTTTTTTTCCCTGATCCAAAGTTTGATATTCCAATTTTTGGTATGGATTTAGTAAAAATAAATGATATTGTTTCTGCTGCCATTGTTGATTTATCACCGGCATCTCTAAATCAAGGTGTTAAATACGAAAAATTTCTTTCTGAAGTTGATAAAAGTTCTTTCGATTCATTAAGAGAAATCCCTAAATGGGGCGAAATTTTTTCTAAAAATGTTTTTTTTGCTTCTTTAAAAAGTAAATCAGAAAAAAATGACTTTTGTAGAGTTGTTGATCAATACCTTTCTATCTTGATCACATTAAGTAAGGAGGCTAAACCTGAATTAAAGGAGGAAATTATTCAAGAGAGAATAGATTATCAAAAAAATTATTGTGTGCAACAAATGAAAAATGAGAAGACTAGCATGGTTCTTTTAAAATATTTTGATGAAAAATGGGTCAATAATTATATAAAAACAGTGCTCTTCGATTTTTAATGAAATTAAAAACATTTAAAAATTTATTTATTTATTTATTATTATTTACACCATTATCCCTTGGGATGATTTCCTGTTCTGGCAATAATAAATCTAATGCATTATTTAAAGAGGAAATAACTAAAGATATTATTCCGCCTATTACAGCTGTTGCCGCACTAGGTCAACTTTCTCCTTCGGGGGAGATTAGGCAATTGGCAGCTCCGATAAGTCAGTTTGGTTCGTCACCTCGAGTTATCGAAATTTTAGTCAATGAAGGAGATTTTGTAAAAAAAGGTGATATCCTCGCAATTTTTGAAAATGGAGAAAAGTTAATTTCTGATCTTGAAAGAAATGAAAATCTAATTAATATTATTAACGATGAAATTGCCCTCAAAAAAGATCAAATTCAAAGGTATGAATTAGCTTTGAGCAAAGATGCATATTCTTTTGTTCAGTTTTCGCAGAGAAAAGATGAATTATTAAAATTGCAAAAACAGAAATTAAATCTCATCGGAGATCAAAAAAATATCAAGATAGATCTATTTAATTCAAAACTAAGAAGTCCAATTGACGGTTTTATCCTTGGAATAAATACGAGAGTTGGTGAGAGGCCCAAGAATGAAGGGATCTTGGATATTGGTTCTAGTCAAAAAATGGAAGCTTTGATAGAGGTTTATGAATCTGATATCGATAGAGTCTTTATCTCTCAGAATGTTGAATTGAGCAGTGAGAATGGTGGTTTCCAAAGAAATCTTAAAGGAAAGGTAATTAGGATTAGTCCTCAGGTAAAACAAAGAAAAGTTTTATCAACTGATCCAACAGGGGATGCTGATTCGCGAATTATTGAAGTACTGGTAAAACTAGATCAAGATTCTATTGATATCGTGCAAAATTATGCAGGAATGAAAGTGATTGCAAAATTTATTCCCTAATGAGTTTTTCTTTTTTTAAATTTAGAAAAATACCATTAGCTTGGTTGCTATTAACTAGGCAACCATTAAGGCTGGCCGTTGCCATAGCTGGAATAAGTTTTGCGGGTATTTTGATGTTTATGCAATTAGGTTTCAGAGATGGGTTATTTGACACGAGCGTTACTATTCATAAACTTTTAGATGCGGATCTTGTTTTGATAAGTCCCAGATCAAAAAGTTCTATAAGCATGAGTGGATTCCCAAAAAGAAGGCTGATTCAGACTCTCGCAGTAGAAGATGTCGAAAAAACGGCTCCCGTCAATCTAAATTATTTACTTTGGAGAAATCCCGAAAATCTTAAAACCAGATCAATACTTGCATTAGGTTTTAATCCCTCCGATTCACTTCTTTTAGATGATGGATTCTCAAGGAAAGCTTATAAATTGAGAAATCCATCAAGAGTTCTTTTTGACAAATTATCTAGACCTGAATTTGGACCAATTGAAGAATGGTTTTTATCAGAAAAAAAAGTTGAGACTGAGGTCGCTGGGAAAAGAGTAATTGTTGAAGGCCTCGTGGAGTTGGGACCATCCTTTGGTGCAGATGGTAATTTGATAACTAGCCGAGAAACCTTCTTAAGACTTTTTCCTGCTAATCCCCCTGGAAGTATAGAAATTGGTTTGGTAAAGCTAAAAAAAGGATCTGATCCTGAATTGATTTCAAGAATATTAAATAAATCACTCCCAAATGATGTTCGAGTTCTTACAAAAAATCAGTTTATAGAATTTGAGAAGAATTATTGGAAAAATAGTACTGCAATAGGTTTTATATTTAGTTTGGGAGCATTGATGGGTTTCGTTGTAGGTTGTGTGGTCGTTTATCAAATTCTTTATAGTGACGTTACAGACCACCTTCCAGAGTACGCTACCTTATTGGCAATGGGGTATAGAATTAAGTCCCTTTTCTTTGTCGTAGCTAGAGAGGGGTTTTTGTTGGCATTGTTTGGTTATTTACCTGCTTATTTCTCTGGACAAGTACTGTACTCAGTCATAAGGAAATCTACCAAACTCCCAATAATAATGGATTCAGATAAAACAATTTTAATTTTCGTATTAGTTTTAGTAATGTGTATGGGTTCGGCTGCTGTTGCGATGCGTAAATTAGTTGACGCTGATCCTGCCGAAATTTTTTAATAATTAAATATAAATGGTTAAACCTAATAAATCAAAAAACAATGTTAAAAACTTTAAAACAGTCTCAATAAATAATTTGAGTCACTTTTATGGAAAAAATGAGAATAAAAAACAAGTTCTTAATGACGTTAATTTAAATATTGATAAAGGAGAGTTGGTTCTTTTAAAAGGACCTTCTGGATGCGGTAAAACGACTCTTTTAACCTTAATTGGTGCCTTGAGAACCTGTCAAAGTGGGGATTTAACTGTATTGAATAATCAGTTAAATGGAGCATCAAGGAAAACGCGTCAGATTCTTAGAAGAAGTATTGGAATGATTTTTCAAGGTCACAATCTTCTGAGATGTTTAACAGCAGAACAAAATGTTCAGATGGGCGCCGATTTAATAAAAGGTTTAACATATTTGCAAAGACGTGAAATAGCACGGAATTGGCTGTCAGCAGTAGGATTAGAAGAGCATCATAAAAAGTTGCCAAATGACTTATCTGGTGGGCAGAAACAGAGAGTAGCAATTGCTCGAGCTTTATCTGCTAAACCAAAACTTTTATTAGCTGATGAGCCCACTTCTGCTTTAGATAGCGTCACAGGAAGAGAAATAGTAACCCTCTTAAGAAAACTAGCAAAAGAGCAAAATTGTTCTGTACTTATGGTTACTCATGATCCAAGAATTTCTGATATGGCGGATAGGATATTAAATATGGAAGATGGTAAAATATATAGTGCTCATAGTGAGCTAATATAATTAAAAGCTAAAAATTTCATGTCTAAGAGAAGGAATCTAAAAAAAGAAAAGCAGGAACGTAATCGAGCGTATGCTAGAAAATTCAAAAAAAGGAAATTAAGAACTGATGGAAGGCCTGATGGTGGAAACGTTACAGGTACAGCAAATAATGGCGGTGCAGCTGATTAGGAAATATCTTTTATTTTTATCTTTTTGGAGTCCCGTACATATATTATGCATATTTAAGGCGTGATCATGAACGTAAGTATTGTTATACCGACTTACAATAGATTACCTATATTAGAGAAATGTCTCGTTGCGCTTGAGAATCAAAAATTAAATACAAATATCAGTAATTATGAAGTAATAGTAGTTGATGATGGATCCACTGATGGAACAAGTTCATGGATAAATAAAAATAAAGCTAATCTCCCACACGTGATTCTATTTCAGCAAGAACATGGAGGACCTGCACTGGGAAGAAATCTTGGGGTAATTAAATCAAAATATGAAATTATTATATTTATTGATAGTGATCTTATTGTTTTGGATAATTTTATAAATTGCCACGTAGAAAAATTACTTGCCTCTTGGAGGAATAATGATAAAAAATGTTTTACCTATGGCTCGGTGGTCAATACGTCTAATTTTGCAAATCCTCAGAGTGAAAAACATAAAATAATGGACACTTCTTTTGCTTACTTCGCTACTGGGAATGTTGCGATATCAAAAGAATTGATTTTAAGCGTTGGCTTATTTGATACTTCTTTTAGTCTTTACGGTTGGGAGGATTTAGAACTTGGAGAAAGATTAAAAAAAATTGGGACAAAATTAATTAAATGTCCAAATGCAATAGGTTTTCATTGGCATCCACCATTTAATTGCGAACAAATAGATTCATTAATAGCTCAAGAAAAAGAGAGGGCAAAAATGGCTTTGGTGTTTTATAAGAAACATCCAAATTTAAGGGTTAGATTTATGATTCAATTAACTCCTCTTCATAATTTACTTTGGCAAATTCTTTGCTTGGGAGGACTAATCAGTGTTGAGAGAATCCTTCCTTTATTAAAATTTCTTGTAAATATTAGAAGAAATAGATTTGCACTTGAGATACTTAGAATCCCTTTGAATATGATTTACATTAAACAGTTAACCAAATAAAATAAAAAACTTTTAGAAATACACATCACTTGCTAGAATTATGAAAATTAAATCCACACATCTGACAGTTTCGGGTGATTTATTTCTAATAATTCCCCGTCGGATGGAGGCAAACCCGAAACCTTTTAAATTATGGCTGTTGTATCACTATCTGAAATGATGGAAGCTGGTGCTCATTTTGGGCATCAAACTAGACGTTGGAATCCCAAAATGTCTAAATATATATATTGCGCTAGAAATGGAGTTCATATTATTGATCTTGTAAAAACAGCATTGTGTATGAACAATGCGTATAAATGGACAAGAAACGCAGCAAAAAGTGGTAAACGTTTCCTATTCGTCGGTACAAAAAAACAAGCATCAGATGTAGTAGCTCAGGAAGCTACTAGATGCGGAGCTGCATATGTAAATCAAAGATGGCTTGGAGGGATGTTGACTAATTGGGCAACAATGAAAGCTAGGATTGAAAGATTAAAGGATTTAGAAAGAATGGAAAGTAGTGGTTCAATAGCAATGAGGCCTAAAAAAGAAGCTGCAGTTTTAAGGAGAGAACTTGAAAGATTACAAAAATACTTAGGCGGACTTAAGGGTATGAGAAGATTACCAGACGTAGTTGTTTTAGTTGATCAGAGAAGAGAATCTAATGCAGTACTAGAAGCTAGGAAATTAGATATCTCATTAGTATCAATGTTGGATACAAACTGCGATCCGGATTTGTGTGAGGTTCCCATTCCATGTAACGATGATGCCGTTAGATCTGTACAACTTATTTTAGGAAGACTTGCAGATGCTATAAATGAGGGCAGAAAGGGTTCAAATGCCGAAAGAAAAAATTAAATTCCAATTTAAAACTTACTAATTATTATTTTTATTACTTCAAATGGGAAACATTACAGCAAAACTTGTAAAAGAGCTTAGAGATAAGACTGGCGCAGGAATGATGGATTGCAAAAAAGCACTTAACGAAACTGATGGAAATGTTGATAAAGCTTTGGAATGGTTAAGAAAGAAAGGCATAGCTAGTGCTGAAAAGAAATCGGGAAGAGTTGCAGCTGAAGGTTCAATTGGCTGTTATATACATACTGGATCAAGAGTGGGAGTTCTACTAGAGTTAAATTGTGAAACTGATTTTGTTGCTAGAGGTGATATCTTCCAATCTCTGTTGAAGGATGTCTCAATGCAAGTAGCAGCTTGCCCAAACGTTGAGTATGTCTCAATTGATGAAATACCAGAAGATGTTGTAGAAAAAGAAAAGCAGATTGAAATGGGGAGAGATGATTTATCTGGAAAACCAGAACAAATTAAAGAAAGAATAGTTGAGGGGAGAATTGCGAAAAGACTTAATGAGCTGGTTTTACTTTCACAACCTTATATTAAAGATAGTTCTCTTACTGTTGAGGACCTCGTTAAACAAGCAGCTGCAAAGATTGGAGAAAATATCAAAGTAAGACGCTTTACAAGATATACATTGGGTGAAGGTATCGAAAAAAATCAGATGGACTTCGCTGAAGAGGTTGCATCTATGCAATCAAACTAGTCACTTGAACAATTTGAATAATTTCGTAGATATAAATAAAATTCATTCTCAATTGGAGAGAGCAGACATACAAAAAAGAATATTAATTGGAAATATCTATAGGGAATATGAACTTTATCTTAATCTCGTTAGAGATCTACTTTATATCTCTGTAGAAAAAGGGCTTAACCAAATATATAGTTATCCAACAATTAATAATAATTTCTTAAACGAAAATGAATTTTGTGACCTCTTTGAAAAAAAAATAAGTAAACTTATTTATAAGAATTTGCCCTTATTAACAGTAGAACAATTAAAAATAAATGAAATTGAAAAAAACATAAATAAGGAAATTAATTTTAATAGTTTAGATAGTTCCACAAAAACAAAGGATGACCAAAAAGAAAAATTTCAAAATGAAGATGGTTTTCAATTAGAAGAACCCATTCAGTTCCAGATTACTAAAGACATTTCAACTACTTCTGAATATTATGAAGCTGATAATTACGAGGAATGCGTATCAATTGATTTAGATAATAACGACCATAATAATTATTTATCTAATAAGAATATTATTCAGAATTTAGGAGTTGAAAAACAATTTATTTCTTCCTTACTTGAATTAATAGGGGAAGTAAGGGTTGAAAAAACAAGATATCCAGAAAAAGACAATATCAATCAAATGGATATTTCACCCAAAAGTCAGATTTATAAAAATTTTGATTTAATAGACAAGTCATTGGAAAATTTGCTATTGAATCTTTCATATAAGATTAACCAAGAATTATTTAAGGCCAATCTAATAAAAAAGATAATATCTAAAGATTCCTTTGATTACTTAGTAGGCAAAAACTTGATGATAAAACATCCATATCCTTTTGTTATTAATTTAGAATTCAACTTAAATCAGCCATCATTAAAAGGCAATAATCTTCCAAGTATTATTTTCTTTAATATATCTACAGTTGAGTTAGAGTTTAAAAATTTAAATCTTTCTATTCAAAGGAATAAAATAAATGAGCTAAAAAATCAATTTCAGCGTTTGATTAAAAAAGAGACATACTGGAGACAAAAAGAAATATCTTTGAATAAGATACGTTGAAAAAATAACTCTTTTTCAAATGTGACTATTAGCGGGAATAATAAAAATAAATTAATTAAAGATTGGATAAGACCATTACAAAAGTCTCTAACTATAGAAACTGAAAACAAATTTATTAATACTCTAGGAAGAGAGAAATATTTTAATGATTATTTGTATGAATCATTGAAAAAACTAGTTAAACTTAATCTCTCAGAGGAATATTTGAGGATATTTAATGAATTTTCTAAAAAATATAATGACTATAATAAATTAGATGAAAATCAAAGAAAAAGGTTAATTATTGATACAAGAAAAAATCTTTATAAACTTGGTAAAACATTAGAAATAGAAAATTCTAATAATATTTCGAATAAAGTTATTCTGAATAAAGCTGATTCAAGTTTGTCTTTTGATTCAGATATTTCATTAATAAAAAATGTAGGAAAAGTTTATAAAAATAAGCTTAATGAATTAGGGATTTTTTATATAAAAGATCTAATTAATTATTTCCCGCGAAAATATCTAGACTATACGAATAGAGTTAAGATAATGAATTTAAAACCAGATAATTTATATACCTGCATAGCGAATATTAAAAGATTTTATATTCATAAGAGTAAAAAGAATAGTAATTTATCAATAATGAATTTTGTTGTTTCTGATGAAACGTCTTCAATAAAGGTTACAAAGTTTTTTTTAGGAAGAAGATTTAGATCTTACTCCTTCTTCGCATCTCAAAAATCTTTATATACCCCAGGGACCAAATTAGCAATTTCCGGTAAGGTTAAATTGACTGAGTATGGCAAATCTTTTGTAGATCCGCAGATTGAAATTCTTAGGGATAACAATGATAATTTTAATTTTTCAGGGAAAATATTACCCTTGTACTCATTAGGTGAAGCATTATCAAATATGAGTTTTATAAAACTTATGAAAAAGGTACTAATTTATGCAAAGCAATATCCAGAAATTTTAAATAAAAAGCAACTTGATTCATTATCTTTATTATCTAAAGGAGAGTCTTTGATTAATATTCATTTTCCGCCAACTCATCAGGCACTTATTGAGTCAAAAAAACGTTTGGTTTTTGATGAGTTGTTCCTACTTCAAATAAAGTTCCTACTTAGAAAAAGAAAGACGAAAAAAAATGTAATTATCCAACAATTAACTCAAAAGAAATCTTTACTAAAAGAATTTTTAGATACTTTTCCTTTTGAATTAACAAAATCTCAAGTAAATGTTTTAAATGAAATTAAGAAAGATTTATCTCACCCCGAACCAATGTCTAGATTGCTTCAAGGAGATGTGGGAAGCGGTAAAACTATAATTGCAATAGCATCTCTTTTAATTGTCATTGAAAAAAACCTGCAAGGTGCATTTATGGTCCCAACTGAGGTATTAGCAGAACAACATTATAAAAATTTATTAAAATATCTGAACCCCCTTTTAGTTTCTGTTGAACTTCTTACTGGGAATACTCCTCAAAAAAAGAGAAAAGTAATTCTCTCGAATTTAAACAATGGATTAGTTGATATTATTGTAGGTACTCATGCATTATTTGAGGATAAAGTCATCTTTAAATCATTAGGGATGGTCGTAATTGATGAACAACATAGGTTTGGAGTTACTCAAAGAAATAGATTACTTAATAAAGGAGACAATACTAACTTATTATCAATGACAGCAACACCAATTCCAAGAACTCTTGCGCTTTCCATTTATGGTGATTTAGATGTAAGTCAAATTACAGAACTCCCTCCTGGGAGAGTTCCTATAACTACAAAAATAATTTCAGAAGATGATTTAACTAACTTGTTCAAGATTGTTGAGGATGAGATAAATAAGGGAAAGCAAGCTTATGTGATTTTGCCACTTATAGAAGATTCAGAAAAAATGAATTTAAGCTCTGCAAAGAAAACATTCAAACATTTATCAGAAGAGGTCTTTTTTAATAAAAAAGTTGGATTATTACATGGAAAATTAAGCTCACAAGAGAAGAATGAAGTGATTAATTCTTTTTTAAAGAATGAAATTAATATATTAGTTTCAACCACTGTAATTGAGGTTGGCATTGATGTTCCTAACGCCACAATTATGATAATTTATAATTCGGAAAGATTTGGATTGTCTCAGCTACATCAATTAAGGGGGAGAGTTGGTAGGGGATCAACAAAATCTTTTTGTTATCTGGTAACCTCCGGAAAAAATGGATTAGAAAACAAGCGACTTTGTGTTTTGCAAAAATCTAATGATGGCTTTTATATTGCCGAAAAAGACTTAGAGCTTAGAGGACCAGGCCAGATTTTAGGATATAGACAATCTGGATTGCCTGATTTTGTACTGGACAATTTACCAAACAATAAATTTCTTATTGATAAGGCTCGTGAAGAGGCTATTAAGGTTGTTAGTAATGATCCTGATTTAAAAGAAAATATAGTTTTAAGGAATATACTAATTGATAATTCTGATAATAAATTCATTCATGATTTCTTAAATTAAAAACTAATATTGTAATTTTTGATATTTATGCCACTATAAAACAATTGCAAATTTCAATTGAAAATTTGGAATAAGATACCAATTAAAGATAATGGAGACAAGTTAATAGCTATACCTAGCTATTTAAATTTTATAGATCCGCACCCTTACTCACATTTAGGAGCGCCTTACAAAGATAAAACTTCTATTTGGAAATTAAGAGAGGAGGTCGTAAATAGACTTGTAAAAGTAAATGATTATTTGATTTCTAATAATAGTTTTTACCTTTTAATTTATGACAGTTGGCGACCTTTAGAGGTACAAGAATTCATGTTTAAAAGAGCATTTTTATTAGAGTGTGGAAAATCGGATATTGATGCTTCTTTAAAAAACATGAAATCTTATCCATCTATTTTAAAAAAAGTTGAAAAATTTTGGGCATATCCTTCTTATGATTCTATGTGTCCGCCACCTCATTCAACTGGGGGAGCATTGGATGTTTGTTTATCTGATAAAGAAGGAAATCTATTAGAAATGGGAAGCAAAGTTGATCAAATGGATGAGACTTCAAATCCTGATTTTTATGAAAACATAAAGAATGAAGAGGCAATTATTTGGAATAGTAGAAGAAATATATTAAGGAAAATTATGACTAAATTTGGATTTGCTCAACATCCTAATGAATGGTGGCATTTTAGTTATGGGGATCAATTATGGGCTTGGAAAAATAAAAAAGCAAATGCCTTTTATGGAAAAATTTAAAATCTATTGAATTTCATTTAGTAAATTCAAAATACAACTTTCATCTTGCGTATTTATAAAATCGCCAAAATCTAAATCAGAACTACTTTTCCAACGATCAAATAATGGTTGAAGTGTTTTTTCTAAATCATTTAATTCCATTCTTTGTAAGAATGGTTTTGCCAGCCTCTGTAGATTTTTACTCCCCCCCCAACCATAATTGGTATTTGTTTTGCCCACTTCCTACAAGAGCCAATTCTGCCATGTAAGGCCTTGTACATCCATTTGGACAGCCTGTCATTCTAAATAATATTGTCTTTTCTATTTTTAGATCTAGTAGTAATTTTTCAATCCTTTTGAGAACATCAGGTAAAATTCTTTCTGACTCAGTCATCGCAAGACCACAAAGTGGTAAAGCTGGACATGCTAAGGCATGTCTTTGTATTTCATTGATATTTTCTAAATTGTCGTATCCAATTTTTGAAAGAGCTTTTTTAATATCACTTTTGTTTTTATTAGCGATATTGCAAAGTAAGATATCTTGATTAGGCGTAAGTCTTAAATCAAGATTATATTTTTTTACGATACTAGTAATGATTTTCTTCTTTTCTCCGGATAATCTCCCGGATAATAAAGGTAACCCTACGAAATGAGAGGTATTGTTTTGTTTGTGCCAACCTAAATAATCAATAAGAGTTTGATTCGGTTCTTTTCTGATTTTTTTAATTTCTTTTTTGAAATATTTTTCTATAAGTAACTTTTTGAACCATTTAATACCTTTTCTATGAAGAAGATATTTCATTCTTGAATTTTTTCTTGATTTTCGATCACCATAATCTCTTTGAATAGCCACAATACTCTGTATTAATTCATAAATATCTTGTTCATCAACATATCCAAGGGGATCTGCAATTCTGGCGAAAGTTTCTTCATTATTATGTGTGCGTCCCATACCTCCTCCAACATAGAAATTGCAACCCTCTAAGTTCCCCTCTTTTGAAGTAAAGGCAACAATTCCAATGTCATTAGTAAGAAGATCAACAGAATTATCTCCAGGAACTGTAACAGCGCATTTGAATTTTCTCGGTAAATAAGTTGAACCATAGAGAGGTTCACCTTTTATTCCACTAAAAACATTATCTTTAAATTGAAGTCTCCTTATAGCTTCAATATCCTTGTCGGGCTTAATGGTATATTCTAAATCCCCATCAGCCCAAAGCTCTAAAAAAGTACCTTGTCCAGCTAATGGGGTGAGAAGGTCTGCAACTTTTTTAGCTAATGATCTTGCAATATTGTATTCCGGCGAATCAAATGGAGCTGCGGGAGCCATTACGTTTCTATTTATGTCTCCACATGCAGCTAATGTTGAGCCCATAGAATTTACAATTGTTTGAATAACTTCTTTTAAATTCTCCTTTCTAATTCCATGCATTTGAAAGGCTTGTCTTGTAGTTGCTCGCAGTGATCCATTGCCTAGTTTGTCTGATAATTCATTTAACGCTAAAAATAATTTCCCTGGTATTTCACCCCCTGGACTTCTTAACCTAAGCATCATTTGCCAATCCTTACTTTTGCCAGGCTTTCTATTTTCCCTATTATCTTGTTGATAACTACCATGAAATTTCAATAACTGGACTGCATCATTAGTAAAGTGATCGCTCTCGTTAACTAATTCTGTAGCGAGTGGTTCCTTAAGAAATTGACTACTTTTCTTGAAATTTTCAAATTTAGATACTTCTAATCCATTTGCCAAACAAACTGTTTCTTCTTTGGAAGGATCTTTTTTCTTTTTTACTTTCTCAACCTTGATCAACGGACCAAAACATATCTCTTTTTATACATTAGCGAAAAGCTTATTTAACTGGTAGTAAATTATAGTAATAGAAATCATATTTTTTTCTTGTCTAATTATTTACTTGAGATAGGAACCGAAGAGTTACCAGCAAAATTTGCTCAATCTGTTCTAAATCAATTTAAATCTCTAATGGAATTTGAATTGGATAAAAAGTTAATCAAATACAGCAATATAGTTGTTACCTCCACACCGAGAAGGATAGTTCTTCTTCTCGAAGGTTTAGTTGATTATGCAGAAGATAAGTCGGAAGTGAGAAAAGGACCTAAAGCAAATTCAGCTTTTTTAAATGGATCACCTACTAATGCTGCTTTAGGATTTGCAAATAGTTTAGGTATAGATGTGGGGGAGCTAGAAATAAAAAATACAGAAAAGGGTGATTTTGTATTTGGAAAGAAAATTGAAAAAGGACAATCAACAAGAATTTCTTTGTCTTCAATTATTCCTAAAGTAGTGAAGAGTCTTCAAGGTCCTCGATTTATGAAATGGGGGACTGGGGAGATAAAATTTTCAAGACCTATAAGATGGATTGCCTCAATCTATAATGATGAAATTCTTGATTTTGTTTTTGATGAATGTGATCTAAATATTCAAATAAGTAATAAATCAAAAAGTCATAGACTAATTAATGAAGTTTTTGAAATCCAGAATACTGATAATTTTTTTGAATTATTGAAACGCAATAGAGTATTAGTCATGCGTAACGAAAGAAAAGAAGAAATTGAGAATTTAATAAATAAGGCATCTAAATCTCAAAATCTGAAACCTGACCTTTCTGAAGGATTGCTTAATGAACTAACTGATTTAGTAGAATGGCCAGACTTAATTATTGGTAAATTTAGTGAAGAATTTCTTGATCTTCCTGTTGAAGTTCTCTCAACAGTGATGAAAAGTCATCAAAGATATGTGCCTCTTTTATTAAAAAATAATGCTTTTTCAAAACTAGATTTAAGCTCTGAAAAAAACATAAGTACAACCTTTTTTGTTATTTCAAATGGACTTAATGAATCAAATAATAATATTGCCAAGGGTAATGAGAAAGTTCTGAGGGCAAGGTTTTCAGATGCAAAGTTTTTTGTAGAAAGTGATAAAAAAGTAGCTTCAATTGAAAGAAATGAAAAACTTAAATCTGTTTCTTATTTGAAAGGACTGGGAAATATTTTCCAGAGAGTAGAGAGAATAGAGGAAGTAACTAGAAAAATCCTTATGTTTTTAAATGACAATTCTTTAGAAGATAAAAAAACAATAGAAGCTGCTAGATACTGTAAAAACGACTTATGTAGCGATATTGTTTACGAATTCCCAGAGTTGCAAGGAATAATGGGTGGTAAATATCTCAAAAATGAAGGATTTAGTGAGGATGTTTGTTTGGCAGTAGCTGAACATTATTTACCTTCTTTCTATAAAGATGCTTTGCCATCTACAAAATATGGTGCAATAGTTTCTATCGCAGATAAAATTGAAACTTTAATAAGTATATTTATTTCTGGTAAGCGTCCAAGTGGATCATCTGATCCTTATGCTTTGCGAAGAAATCTGAATGGAGTAATTAAAATAATTTGGGATTATGAACTTGAGTTGCCTTTAGATAATTTATTTGACGAACTTATTGAATTTTGGAAAATCACATTCCCTAATTTGAACTTTTCAAAAGAGAAAATTTTTAATGATTTAATTGAATTTTTATTTCAAAGAATTGTTAGTCATCTCGAAGAAATATCACTAAGTAAAGAATTAATAAAGGCCGTTTGCTCTTCTGATGAA
>QCIY01000015.1 GCA_003216415.1 Prochlorococcus sp. AG-402-O16 | reverse complement strand
ATGGGCAGCCCCAAGTTTTATCTTTTAATGCTTTGATATTAGATATTAAGATTTTAAAACTATTTATAGTCTCTAAATCGGAATTGTTTTCCAATTTATATCTATTGTTTGAGGACATAGGATATATTTTATTAATTAAATTTTGCCTCAATCATGAAATATTTAAATACTTAGTATAAATTTTTCAACTTCATCTATTAGAATGATTTATCATAAGGGCGATTAGCTCAGCGGTAGAGCGCCTGCCTTACAAGCAGGATGTCCCTGGTTCGAACCCTGGATCGCCCATTTATTATTTTTCTAATGACTGAGATCGTCAATCTTTCAATCAGTCAAAGCGCTGCTTCAGAACTATCTAGGCAAGCTTCTTTTGGAGGTTCTCCTGGAGAAATGTCGATTGATTTGGTAGAGGATAAAAATTGTTCCGAAGGATGGATGCATATTAAATTAAGGCCAGGTACATGTAATGGATCCCCTATTTCAAGAACTGAAGGAGTCACTTTATACGCGGATGTAAAAAAGTTTAATTTACTTAAAGATTTAAAATTAGATTATTACGGTGATTTGAGCGGTGGTGGATTTCTTATCTCTACACCAAAAAATGCACAACGTTGTTCTTGTGGTTCTGGCTTCAAACTTTTGTAGAATTGATGTGTCTTTTTTTGCAAACTAATATTATTTTCATTAATTGGCTGCTCTCAAGATAAAATAAACAAAAAGTTTATTGAAATAAAATTTGCACATGACAGAGATGAATGATCAATTATCTTTAGAGAATTATTCACCTTTTGAAGTAGAGAAAAAGTGGCAAGAAAAATGGGAAAGTCTAAAGGCGTTTAGTCCTAACCCTGAGGATGATGGGGAGCCTTTTTGTGTTGTTATTCCGCCACCAAATGTAACTGGATCTTTGCATATGGGGCATGCATTTAATACCGCTTTGATAGATGTTGTAGTACGTTTTCAAAGACTTTTAGGTAAGAATGTTTTGTGTTTACCAGGAACTGATCATGCTTCAATAGCTGTTCAAACTATTCTCGAAAAACAATTAAAAAGTGAAGGCAAAACAAGCGAGGATATTGGAAGAGATAAATTCCTTAAAAGAGCATGGAACTGGAAAGAACAAAGTGGTGGAAGAATAGTTTCTCAATTAAAAAGGATAGGATATTCAGTTGACTGGACTAGAGAAAGATTTACTCTTGATCAAAAATTAAATGAAGCAGTTATTGAGGCTTTTAATATTCTCTATAAAAAGAATTTAATTTATAGAGGCGAATATTTGGTTAATTGGTGCCCTGAATCTCAATCTGCCGTAAGTGATCTTGAAGTTGAAATGCAAGAAGTAAATGGTCATTTATGGCATTTTAAATACCCTTTAATTTCTGAAAGTGGTGAACAGTTAAATAAGTACTTAGAAGTTGCAACAACAAGACCAGAAACTCTTTTGGGTGATACTGCTGTGGCAGTTAATCCTGATGATGATAGATATAAAGAATTTATTGGTGTCAAAGTAAAAGTCCCTTTCGTTGATAGGGAAATACCTATTATCGCTGATTCACATGTTGATAAAGATTTTGGTACGGGTTGTGTGAAGGTTACTCCAGCCCATGATCCAAATGATTTTGCAATAGGAAAAAGGCATAATTTAAAACAGATCAATGTAATGAACAAAGATGGAACTTTAAATATTAATGCAGGTATTTTTCAAAATTTAGATAGATATGTGGCTAGAAAGAAAATTATCAAAGAATTGGATAACTTAGGCCTTTTGACAAAGATAGAGGAGTATAAACATACTGTTCCTTTTTCTGATAGAGGTAAGGTACCAATTGAACCTTTATTGTCAACACAATGGTTTTTGAAAATGGATGATATATCACAAGGATGTCTTAATGAAATTGATTCAAAAAAACCATCGTTTATTCCTCAACGCTGGGAGAAAGTTTATAAGGATTGGTTAGAGAATATTAATGATTGGTGTATCAGTCGGCAATTGTGGTGGGGGCACCAAATACCAGCATGGTATGTTTTAGATAACTCTCAAAACTCAATAGAACAAAATACTCCATATATCGTTGCAAGAAATGAAGAGGATGCCTTAGTCGAAGCTAATAAAAAATTTGGATCAAATATTAAATTGGTTCGTGATAAAGATGTTTTGGATACATGGTTTTCAAGTGGTTTATGGCCTTTCTCAACTCTTGGTTGGCCAAATACAAATGATCCTGATTTTAAAAAATGGTATCCAAATAATGTTCTTGTTACTGGTTTCGATATTATTTTCTTCTGGGTGGCCAGAATGACAATGATGGGGAATACTTTTACGAATAATATTCCTTTTAAGGATGTTTATATTCATGGTCTAGTTCGAGATGAAAACAATAAAAAAATGAGTAAAAGTTCAGGTAATGGTATTGATCCAATACTATTAATTGATAAATATGGTTCTGATGCTCTACGATTTGCTTTAATTCGTGAAGTTGCAGGCGCTGGACAAGATATCCGGCTTGATTTTGATAGGAAAAAAGATACATCTTCAACTGTTGAAGCTTCAAGAAATTTTGCAAATAAATTATGGAATGCAACTAAATTTGTTTTAATTAATAAAACTTCTAACAATAATTATTCGCTTAATGAGAGTGATGCAACTTCTTTAGAGTTATGTGATAAGTGGATTTTATCGAAATTGAATCAGGTAAATATAAAAGTCGCTGCTTTATTGAAAGAATATAAATTGGGAGAATCTGCGAAACTTCTATATGAATTTGCATGGAATGATTTTTGTGACTGGTATGTAGAATTTGCTAAACAAAGGTTTAATAATAAAGAGACTAAAAATAGACAAATATCTGAAAAAGTTTTAATAAAAGTGCTCAATGATATTTTGGTAATGATTCATCCTTTTATGCCGCACATTACTGAGGAACTTTGGCATGTACTGCAACTAAAACCAGATAATGAATTATTATCTCTTCAAAAATGGCCAATTCAGGAAAATAAATTTGTTGATAATAAGCTTGATAATTCCTTTCAGCAACTCTTTGAAATTATTAGGCTGATTAGAAATTTGAGAGCTGAATTAGGTCTTAAGCCATCAGAAAAAGGTCCTGTATATTTAATTTCAGACAATGATGAATTGATTGATTTTTTAAAAACTTTAGTTGACGATATTCAAACCTTAACTAAATCTTCTGAAGTATTTATTTTTAAAACTAATGCTGTTGATAAAAATGAGTTTGCTAAATCTTTTTCTGGGATAATTAGTGATTTAGAGGTTTACTTACCCTTTCAGGATTTTGTAAATATAGATGCATTAAAGGAAAGGTTAACCAAAGATTTAAAAAAGGTGACTATTGAATTAGAAAATTTAAATAAGAGATTATCTAATAAAAATTTCGTTGATAAGGCTCCAAAAGATATTGTTGATGAATGCAGATTTAAATTAAATGAAGGTTCGGTGCAAAAGGAGAGAATTACTAAAAAACTCGAACTATTGAATTGAGAATGAATATATTCCTAGAAAATATTTATAATTTGTCTTTTTTCTTTAATACTGGAATTGGCATCTTATCGTTTGTTTGTATTTATATTTTAATTGTTTTATTAATACTTCCAGCCTCTTGGTTATCTTTATTATCAGGTTTTTTATATGGCTCATATTTAGGCTCAATTATCGTTTTCATTTCTGCTTCCATTGGGGCATTAGTAGCATTTTTTTTATCAAAAACTTTTTTTGCAAAAAAGCTAAAAAACCTTTTTAGCCTTTATCCAAAATTAAGTGTTATGGAAAAAGTAGTAGAAAAAGGCGGACTTAAATTAATTTTTTTAGCGAGATTATCTCCAATATTTCCCTTCAGTATTCTAAATTATTTTTATGGTTTGAATAATATTAAATTTAGAGATTTCTCTATTGGCCTTCTTGGAATTATTCCTGGAACTTTTCTTTATTGCTCAATAGGTAGTTTGGCAAAAAGTCTCAAGGAGTTAAAAAATATGCAATCACCAAATAATTTGTATATGACTATCATTGGAGTTGTTTCAACTTTTTTGGTTGTATATTTTTCAGCTAAATACTCCAGAGAATATTTTGAAAACTCCTAAGAATTTAATCTTTAATATTCCAATCTCTAATAGATGCAATTAAGATATACCAAAAGAGCCTTACTTTACCTAGTAAAGTTTTGTTGGCTTCTAATTCGATATATTTTGCCTGTCCACAAGGTGTTTTTATGTAGTTGAAAACTGTTTTCTTCGTCATAAGTCTCTCAAAAGTCCTGATAATTATTTTTATATTTTATAGCCAATATTTTAATTTTTTTTATTTAAAAACCACATTTATCATTGACTACTTTGTTGAATAATTTTTTAAAATTTAAACTTTTTCTCCAGCTTTAAATCCTCTAAAGCATTTGAATCTAGGAAACCTAAGACTAAAAGCCATAGCATCCTTGGATTTAGTTTTTGCATCAGCTCTGATTTCTACAAGTTGACCAACGAGATGCTTACGTTTTGACCAATATTCTTCACGTTGGATATCACTAAATCCACTGCCGCAACTAAGACTGTATTCATACCCATCATCTTCCCCCTCTACCAAGATTGCTCCTAGTCTACCTTTATTGCGACCTGTGCCTTCCTCTACCGATACAACTTTTAAAGTGACTTCAATGAAAGGTTTTGCTTTTAACCAACTATGTGTTCTTTTACATTCATACATAGCATCAGGATCTTTAATCATTACTCCTTCATATCCACCTTCCACGGCAGATTTATTAAGCTCAACAAATCTTTTCTGTCCCTCAATGGTGTCAAGATCTACATTCTCCCATTCAAGTGTTCGTATATGTTTTAGAAGCATAGAATGTTTTGCTACCCATTTTTTAACTAATAAACTTCTTGCTGTTTGTTTGATGTTCCATCTCCCTTTTTGGAAGTTTTCAAGGGGACATAAGTCAAATAGGTGGAGAACTGCATCTTTGGTTTGTTTGCCATCTTTTCTATGTACCTGTTTCATTAAATCTTGAAAGTTTGCGCTCATTACTTCACCATCGAGTACTAGGTCATAAGACGCTGGGTCTTCTTTTAAGACGTTTTCTATTTCTGAGATAATATGACCAAAATTATGGAATTGTTTCCCATTACGAGAAAACATTTCTACTTTATTTTGTCTAATAATAGTTAAGACGCGTACTCCATCTAATTTGATTTCAATTTGCTTTTTTCCTATCATTTTTTTTTCATGATTTGCACTGTCATGAGCTAAAGGACAAGAAAAAATAGGAATAGCATATTTGGGAAATTTCTTTGCTATCTTGTTGATTGTTTTTTCAGATACACCACATCTAAGATCTTTAATTAAAACTCGTCTATAAAATCCATTCCACTCCTCTTTTTTTGCAGATTCCATAGCTGTAAGAATTGCATCGCGAGCAGCGTGACCAGTAAGTTCTCTTTGAATAAGCTTATTGGCTAATTTTCTAAAATCTTGCCATAAAAAATTTTGACTTTTTTCATTCTCTTTTTCAGGAACAATTTTTACACCAAAAGTTACCAATGGATCAAGTGCCATACGGATACCTTCAAAAAAATCATCTAGACCTTTTCCCATTGCTTCTGAGATGATTTTTTCTTTATCTAATCTACTTGGGTGTAATTCTAATTGATGTATTATTTCTTCTTTAAACAATTCTTTTTGCCTCACAAGAATTTATTAATTCACTTTAGCTATTCTGTCTATTTTCCAATCATTGTCAGTTTTGGAAAAAGTAAAATCTAATGGTAGCTCATCTTGTTTGTCTTCTGATTTTAAATTCAAAGTTATTATGATTTGATCTTCTTGGACTCTAGGTCTTCCTGATTTTAAATTTCTGTATTTATTGAGGTTTAAACTAGCTAAAAATTTAAGAAAGTCTTGGCGCTTAACATGAGTTTTATAAGTTTTTGTTGTCAAACCATAAGCTGCATCAATTCTGCCAGCAGCTATTTGATCAAAAAACTTTCTTACTAATGGATTAATTCCTCTGGCGCTTATAACTAATTTGACTGCATTAAAAGTCCAAAAAGAAACAAGTACTGCTCCTCCAACTAATAACGCTTTAATTCCTATATCTTTTACTAATGTTGCATCCATGATGATTTTAGTTTTTTATTACTTTAAGAAAAGAAATCGTTTTTGATGGCTTTTTTTGTCAAAATAATATTAATTTTAATCCATAATGCCTGTAATTCCTCTTTTACCTTTATTTCATAGATTTAATAGCCAGTATTTTGAAAATTCTTTAGCTGTTAGTAATCAACCTTTAGTAAAAGTTAGATGGAGCGACAATAGATTAAAAACTACTGCTGGTTTTTATAAAAGAAAACGAATTAATGGTCTTGTAGATTCTGAAATTATCTTATCGAAACCTATTTTAAGTAAATTATCTAGTCGTGAAATAAACAGTACTTTATGTCATGAAATGATTCATGCATGGGTAGATAGGATATTAAAAAAAAATGAGATACATGGCCCAAATTTCTTAGCGAAAATGAATGAAATTAATGAGAAAGAGAACAATTTTCAAATTTCTGTAAGGCATTCATTTCCTATTGAAAGGAGGGAATTGAAATATATAGGAATATGTCAAAATTGTGGTGAGAAATTTTTCTATAGGAAAAGAATAAAGAATATTGCCTGTAAAAAATGTTGTCTAAATTTCTTCAATGGATCATGGAATAAAAACTGTTTAATTTTGTTTGATTAAAAATATAAGATGTGTTTTTGTTTCTATATTTGGAATTATTTTTTTTTTTAATGTAATTTATATTTTAAAAAGCATAATAATTTATGGATTCAAGGAGAATTAGAAATCTTAGAAATAGTTTTGATAGAAATATTGTTGATAAACAAGTTGATAAAATTTTTGAAACTGGAAGACAATTTGTTGATGGAGTATCTGGTGCTAGGCCAGGTAAAAGAAGGAACTCAGATTTTCAAGGAATATCAAGTAAAAGTGTTAAAAAAGTAGGAAGATGGGTATCTAAAAAAGTGGATTTATTTTTTGATGAAGATAATGATGATTGGTATGATGATAATTTTTACGATGATAACAGCGATATTAAGAAATTTACTAGAGAATCAAATTCTTATGAATCTGCTCGACCGCACTCAAAAAGACCTTTAGAAGCAATATCTTTAAGGCAACCAAAAAACTTACAAACAACTGAGCAAAAAAAATTACCTTATGTGAAAGAGAGTAAAGATGAAGATTGGCCAGAGGAAATGGATTTCAAAGTTGAAAGATGGCAAAGAGCTCCAGAAAAAGAGAATACTACATCAAGAGATGAATCAAACCAACAAGGTCAATCAAAATCAAGAAATCTTCCCAGATCAAGAAGAAGAAGAGTATAGTTTCGTAAATTCTTTAATTCCTGAACAACCTAATAAACTTTCTAAATGTGGATTGAAGACTTCTCTAATAACTGTTAGGGGCTTTTTGTCTCGAAAAAATCTATAATTTCTTGACCAGAATGGGCCTTTAAAACAAAATTGATCCTCTAACCAATTTGAAGTAACAAGTGAAATTCGGTCAACTTCTCTAAACAATTCTGATCTGTCTTGTGTTAAATTCTTCCAAATTGGTTCTTCTTTGGCTTTTAAATTTTCATTCACTTTTTCTGCATTCCACCAACTTTCAGCCCATGCTAGGTTTAAATTATTGTTTTTAATCCATACTTGTCTTCTAATTAAAGGGCCATTTAACTGATTTAATTCTTTAGGACCTTCTTCAATGAATAGAGGATCTACTTGCATTGAAATTAATTTAATTTTCGTCTCTTGATTAGTTAAAAGCTGTAGATGTCTAGTTGGACTTCCATCCCCAAGCAGCATTAATTTCCATGGACCAGATATTTTTGGTAATGAATTCTTCACTAAAAAAGTACAGGCTTTTTCTTCCCATAAAATTTTTGGTGAGTTAAAAAGTTTATGATTCAGTGCTCTGACGGATTGCTTTTAAGATGATAACTTTTTTTCGACAAAAATATTTGCCTTTTCTTTCTTTATCTCTTTTATTTTTAGCCAAACAAGTAATGCAGTTAAATCAGCTTTGCTTACTCCAGGAATTTTTGAAGCATCACCAAAATTTTTTGGCTTTATCTTATTCAAATTTTCTCTAGCTTCCAAAGATAATGTATCTATCTTTTCATAATTTATTTCTTGAGGCAGAGATTTACAGCTTTGACGATTTATTTGGTCAATGTTGTTTTTTTGTCTTTTAAGGTAACCCTCGTATTTAATATCTATTTCAACACCTTCCTGTATTGAAGGACCTAGATTTTTTTCATTCAAATTATATTTAATTAGGTCTGAATAATGAAAGTTTGGTCTTTTTAAGAGTTCTTTCAAAGTTGTTGAGCCTTTGATCTTTGATCCCGTTTCTAATTCTATTTTTTTTGATATTTCATCGGTATTTTTTAAACGGGTGTTATTTAATCTTAATGTCTCTTCCTCGAGGAGTTGCATTTTTTCTTGATAGGACGACCATCTTTTCTCATCAATTAGCCCTATTTGATAACCTAATGGGGTTAGTCTCCTATCTGCATTATCTCCTCTAAGAGTTAACCTATATTCACTCCTGCTAGTGAGAACTCTGTATGGTTCTTTGAGATCTTTGGTAATTAAATCATTGATCATTGTTCCTATATAACTGCTTTCTCTAGTGAAGATTATTGGATCTTTTTTGTTTAGTTTTCTTGTCGCATTGACTCCTGCAACTAATCCTTGTGCTGCTGCTTCTTCATAACCAGTAGTTCCATTAATTTGTCCAGCACTAAATAAATATTCAATTTCTTTCGTTTCGAGTGATGTTTGGAGCTGCGTTGCAGGAATATAGTCGTACTCGACAGCATATGCTGGCCGCAACATTTTACATTCACCTAATCCAGGTAAGGTTCTTAGAAGTTCTAATTGAATATTTTCGGGTAAACCTGTAGAAAATCCTTGTACATATATTTCAGGGGTATTAATTCCTTCTGGTTCTAAAAAAATTTGATGTGATTCTTTATCAGCAAATTTAACGATTTTATCTTCAATTGATGGACAATATCTTGGCCCCTTACTATCAATAAAACCGCCGTAAATGGGAGTTAAATGTAAATTGTCCCGAATAAGTTGATGTGTTTTGGTAGTTGTTCTTGTGATGTGACAACTAACTTGGGGCATATTATTGTTTATATCTGGGTCAAACGAAAAATATTTATCTGCTGCAGTACTTGGTTGAATATCTAATTCATCAAAAATGATACTTTTTTTATCAACTCTTGCTGGAGTTCCTGTTTTTAAACGTTCTGTTTTGATACCAATTTCGTGTAAATTTTGAGTAAGACCTTTTGCTGCTTGTTCGCCTGATCTACCAGCTGACATTGATTTATTTCCTATCCATATTCTTCCTTCTAAGAATGTACCAGCTGTGATGATAACTGATCTTGCTGAATAATAACTACCAAAGAAAGTTTTTACACCCTTTATTCTTTTTTGTATGATTTTTTTTGAGTTCAATCCGATTTTTTCAGTTTTAGCAATATCCAGTTCAGTAATCATTGCTTCTTTCAAAGATAAATTATGAGTATTTTGTAGTATTTCGAT
This sequence comes from Prochlorococcus sp. AG-402-O16, assembly GCA_003216415.1. Taxonomy (GTDB): domain Bacteria; phylum Cyanobacteriota; class Cyanobacteriia; order PCC-6307; family Cyanobiaceae; genus Prochlorococcus_A. The sequence goes on along the minus strand of QCIY01000015.1, from coordinate 20,406 downwards.
CATCCTTTTTGAATATTCTCTTTTATCTGTTTGAGCTCTTAATGCCCATACAGCTGGTCCTCTACTTTCATTTAATATTCTTTTTTGTATAGCTGTCTCATCGGCTAATTTTCCAATAATTCCTCCCAATGCATCAACTTCATGAACTAACTGACTTTTTGCTGGCCCGCCAACTGCCGGGTTACAAGGTTGCCAAGCAATCCTATCTAAATTGATTGTAAATAAGGCTGTAGAAAAACCTAATCTTGCTGTTGTTATAGCTGCCTCACATCCTGCATGTCCGCCTCCAATAACAATTATGTCATAGGATTCATTTGTTGCTTGATGATCTTGCATTTTAGAATCGATTTAGTTTTTTAAATTCCTAAATCTTGTAAATTGAGGTTCAAATAATAATTTAACAGTTCCTACGGGCCCATTTCTATGTTTAGTGACAATAATCTCTGTTATCCCTTTATCTTCAGTCTCTGGATTATAGTATTCATCCCTGTAAATCATTAATACTAAATCTGCGTCTTGTTCAATAGATCCTGATTCTCTTAGATCACTTAACATTGGTCTTTTATTTGTTCTAGACTCTACTCCTCTACTAAGTTGAGACAAAGCAACTACTGGTACTTTTAATTCTCTGGCCATGCTTTTAAGACCTCTTGTTATTCGTGAAAGTTCTTGCACTCTATTATCAGGGGTTGTTCCTTCCATTAATTGGAGATAATCGATCACAATTAATCCGAGTTCCTTTTTTTGTTCAGCTATTAATCTTCTGCACAGAGATCTCATCTCCAAAACACTTAAGTTAGGTTTGTCATCTATAAAGATTGGTAATTGTCCCAATGAATTGATACCTTCCCCAAGTAACGGCCATTCATCTTGATGTAATCTTCCTGTTCTTAGCCTGCCACTTTCGATTCCAACTTCCATAGAAAGTAATCTATAGGTTAACTGTTCTTTACTCATTTCAAGACTAAATACGCAAACAGGTAAATCTTGAGATTGTGCAACATTCTTAGCTAGGTTTAGAACTATTGACGTCTTTCCCATTGAAGGTCTTCCAGCAATGATTATTAAATCACTTCGTTGAAAGCCTTGAGTCATCGCATCAAGGTCGTAAAAATTTACGGGTATTCCTGCTACTGACGTACCTAATGATCTGGACTCTATTTCATTAAAAGTACTTGTAAGGATTTCAGCTGCTTGAATCAGACCTTTAGTAGGTTTTTCTTGACTGATTTCAAAAATTTTTTGCTCTGCTTTATCTAAAACCTCATTAGTATCTTGAGTCTGATCAAAACCTAGTTGAACCACCTCATTCCCTGATCTGATAAGTTGCCTTCTCATGAATTTGTCATTGATTAAATTAGCAACTTGTTCTATGGACGCTGTAGAGGATACATTTTCCACTAGCTCTACTAGTTTGTTGTTCCCGCCAATTTTTTCTAGTGATCCATTATCTGCTAACCATGCACTCATTGATGTCAAATCAGTTGGTTTCCCCTGGGTATGCAACATTAATGCTGTTCTATAAATCTCTTGATGAGCATTTATATAAAAAGCTTCAGGTTTAATTAAGTCTGCAATTCTCCCGATCGCGTCTGGATCAAGGAGTATACCACCAAGAACAACTTCCTCCGCTTGAATGTTTTGAGGAGGTACTAATCCAGCATTTTCACTATTGAAATCTTTTTTAAAGTTTTTATTTTGACCATTATTTGGTAAAGGTACGGAAACCATATCTTTGATTGCTTAGATATATACTCTGGCTTCTTTTCAAAATAATGCAACAAATTGATTAACTTGTTACTTCAATATTTACTTCTGCATTTACTTCTTGATGTAATTTTATTTTTGCAGTAAAGGTACCTAAATTATGAATATCAGGAACTGTGATGGTTCTTCTATCAATTTCTTTTTTCGTTGCTGCTTCTATTGCTTCGGCCACATCTCCATTGGTTACTGTTCCAAAAAGCACACCATCTTCCCCAACCTGTTTCTTAATTGTGAATCTACCTATTGTTGATAATGCAGTTTGAAAATCTAAAGCTTCTTGCTTTAATTTCTCAGCAGCAATTTTTTCTTTTTCTTTTTTCTTTTCAATTTGTTTGAGAACAGCTGGTGTTACATTCATTGCCTTGCCAAAAGGCAATAGAAAATTTCTTGCATATCCAGGCGCTACTTCAACTAGATCACCTTCTTTACCTAGAGAGGAGATTGATTCGATTAATGCGACTTGTACTCTTTTAGCCATGAGAATGTTGAACAATATAGTTAATAATAAGACCTAGAGGGTAACTTTACTTTTTTTGCAAGACCTAATTTTGCAAGAATCTTAATATGTTCCCAGGTTATATCTATTTGACCTCTAAATAATCCCTGTTTTGCCGAGTTAGGAAATGCATGATGGTTATTATGCCAACCCTCTCCAAATGTTAATGCAGCAACCCATGCATTGTTTTTGGATGAATCACCACTTTCAAATGGTGCCTTACCCCAACAATGTGTTGCCGAGTTTACTAGCCAAGTTATGTGATATACGACTACAAGTCTCAATGGAATTCCCCATAGCACTAGAGCCCAACCACCAACTCCTAATTTTTGCCCTATTGCGTATAAAGAAAGTCCAATAGGAATTTGTAAAAATAAAAAATATTTATTTAGGAATCTATAGTATGGATCTTTAATTAAATCTGCACTTAGTTTTGGAACGGCTTTTAGAGCTTCAACGTCTTTGAACATCCAACCCATGTGACTCCACCAAAAACCTTTTTTACTGTTGTGATGATCTACTTCTGTATCTGAAAAAGAGTGGTGATGCCTATGTAAACCTACCCAATCAATAGGTCCATGCTGGCAACTTACAGCTCCACAGGTAGCAAAAAATCTTTCTAACCATCTTGGAACAATAAAAGATCTGTGTGATAACAATCTGTGGTATCCAAGAGTGACTCCTAAACAAGCAGTTAACCAGTAAAAAAATAATAATGATATGACTGCAGGGAGACTCCAAAACTTTGGTTGTAAAGCTATAAGGGAAAGAACATGAATTGCAATCATAAAAACTATTGTTCCCCAAGTTTTATGTAGTCTTGGAGGATATCTTTTTGAATGGCTGGAAGGCTCTAATAATTTTTCTGAGAGTTCTATAACTTTTTCAGCTGGAACAGGTTTTTTTAATTTTGCTGTTTCTTGGAAAATTACTGAATTCATGATATTGAAATACTATTTTCAAAATTACCGATATGTAATATTATCATACTATACTATTGATAAGTTTAATTATCTGTGAGTCTAGGATATCGCGATAAATTATCTAGAGGTCGAAGGGCTATGGCTCATTTGATACACCTCTGGCATGAGAGAAATGGTTGGTCACATAGGGTTTTGCCATTACTTTCTGAAATTCTTGATTTAGGTAAAGTTCATAATTCGCAAATTTCTAATCTTAGGAATGGAAAGTTATCTTCACCTGGGCCTGAAGTTTTTCTTGCTTTAGCTCAAGTTAATACGATTCTTGATCAAGGTATAGAAAAAATCAGGGATCGTTTAGAAAGTGATTACCCAGAGTTATGGAAATCTTTGCAAGAGTCTGCATTACCTTTAAAAAATGATCTTGGTAATCCATTGTCGGCCGGGGAGTTATTTGAGATATTTTCAGGAGTAAAATCTCTCCCTTCATCTTTTGACTGGTATATAGAAGATGAAGAGGCTTCTGCTTTAAGTGATGCCCTTTCAGTGCATTTTTGTCAGAATAAGGCTTGGAGATCATGTAAAATTCAGGTAATGGAGGCCTATTCTGTCAATAAATCTACTCGTAGAGAACGTTTTGCTGAGGTAATAGCAGGAATTAGAGACTATACGGCAGAAGAGTTAGATGGAGAACTACTTGATTTATATGAGGCTTCAAAAAAACTCTCTTATTTTCAAGGTAGAGGACCAAATGCTTTCCTCGCAGAATTAAGAAATTTAGCTTCTGAAAAATAACATGAGTTTGCATAATTAATGACACCAAATAACAACTTAAAACTGGCTGAAAATGCTGTTCTTTCTGTAGAAGAGAGTTTAAGTAAAGTTTTTCATGAAAGATCTAATCAGGTTTTCCAGAAATTAGAAAATATCTTGACAATTTTTAAGGAAGAAGAAGTTTCTACTAGTCATTTCAATCAATCCTCAGGTAGTGGTCATGATGATATATCTAGAGAAAAAATTGATGCGGTTTTTGCAAGATTTTTTCTTGCTGAAAAAGCAGCTGTGAGAATGCAATTTGTAAGTGGAACGCATGCAATAAGTTCCGTCTTATTTGGAATTCTTAGACCTGGAGATGTGATGTTATCTCTTACAGGACAACCATATGACACTTTAGAAGAAGTTATAGGAATAAGGGGAGGAGGTAAAGGCTCCCTTAAAGATTTTGAGATTGAATATAAGCAAATAGATATCTGCGAGAATTTTGATTCTTTTGAAGAAAAAATTGTTCATTCTTTTCAAGAAAATTCATGCAAATTAGTATTCATACAAAAAAGTTGTGGATATAGTTGGAGAAAATCTCTTACGAATCGTCAGATAGAGAAAATTTGTAGTCTGATTCATTCTCTTGATCCTAAATGTATATGTTTTGTTGATAACTGTTACGGAGAGCTTGTTGAAGATAGTGAACCAATTTCTAAAGGGGCAAATATAATTGCTGGATCATTGATTAAAAATTTGGGAGGAACAATCGTTCCTACTGGTGGTTATATTGCAGGAGATGCAGATTTGGTTGAGATGGCATGTTCTAGATTAACTTCACCAGGTATTGGTTCATCTGCAGGAATAAATTTTGGATTAGGAAGATTAATTTTGCAGGGTTTGTTTTTAGCACCACAAATTGTTCATGAATCACTAAAAGGTGCTGATATGGTTGCCGCAGTTTTTAAAAATTTGGGATTTAAGGTTTTGCCAGAGCCAGCAACTTATAGATCTGATCTTATTCAATCAGTTAGATTGAATAATCCTGATTTGGTACAAAAAGTTTGTCAATCTTTTCAAAATTCTTCACCAGTAGATTCTTTTTTAAATGTTATTCCATCACAAATGGATGGATATGATTCAAAATTATTAATGGCAGGAGGCACATTTATTGAAGGTAGTACAAGTGAATTTTCCGCTGATGCTCCTCTAAGATATCCTTACAATATTTTTGTTCAAGGTGGTTCTCACATAGCTCACATCAAAATTGCATTAATTCAATTATTATCTGAATTATTAGAGGAAGGATTAATTTCAAAGGATTCTCTACTTTCTTTATCAACTTAATTATGCCTTACCAGTTTCCAGACAACCTCAACTATGCTGATACTCATGAATATGTTTTTGAAGAAAATGGATTGTTGAAAATTGGAGTTAGTGAATTTGCTATAGATCAATTAGGAGATATTGTTTTTGTTGAGTTAGCTGATCAAGGGGCTACTTTAGAGAAAGGTGAGACTTTTGGAACAATAGAATCTGTTAAGGCAGTTGAGGAAGTCTATCTGCCTTTTTCAGGGGAAATAGTATCTGTAAATGAAAGTGTTATTGATAACCCTGAGCTTTTACAGAATGATCCGATTGGAGAAGGCTGGTTAGTTATTTTGAAACCAGAATCAAAAGTATCAATTGCTGATTTGATGACTTCTGAGGAATATCAATCAAAGGTTGTACCAAAATAAGGCAAACTTTGTAAAAAGAGCTATTTTAAAGAAAAATATTTTTAATATGACATTTAAATATGGGTCCGATTTGTTTATAGATAGGCATCTTGGGTTAGGTGATAATGATGAGAGAATTATGCTTAAAAAACTTGGTTTTAATAATTTTGAACAATTTATAAATCAGGTTATTCCTGAAGATATTCAGTTTAAAGACAAATTTTCAGAAATATTGCCTCAAGGTTGTTCAGAAATTGAGGCTTTAAATGAATTAGAAGAGATTGCGAAGAAAAATACCAAAATGAGATCACTAATAGGCCTTGGTTATTTTGACAATCACATGCCTAAAGTAATACAAAGACATGTTCTTGAAAACCCTAGATGGTACACATCATATACTCCATATCAAGCAGAAATTGCACAAGGAAGGTTAGAAGCTCTATTTAATTTTCAGACTATTGTTTGTGAACTAACAGGATTCCCTGTCGCCAATGCATCTTTGTTAGATGAGGGCACTGCTGCTGCAGAGGCTATGGCCATGAGTTTTGCCGCAAGAAAAAATAAATCTTCAAAAGTGTACTTAGTGGAGTCAAACGTTTTTGATCATACTTTTAATGTTCTACAAACCAGAGCAAAACCTTTGGGAATATCCTTAAAACGCTTTACTCAAAACAACATCTCTAATCATGATGATGTTTTTGGAATTTTGTTGCAATTACCCGGTAAAAATGGTGAATTATTTGATCCCACATTTTTAATATCCCAAGCACATAGATCAGAAATTATTGTAACGGCATGTATTGATCCACTAGCACAAGTTTTAATTAAACCAATTTCTGAATTTGGAGTTGATGTTGCAGTGGGTAGTATGCAAAGATTTGGTGTTCCAATGGGTTTTGGTGGACCCCATGCCGCATATTTTGCATGTAGCGAAAAATATAAAAGACTAATTCCTGGAAGAATTGTTGGGCAAACTCTCTCTAAAAATGGAGAAAAGTCTTTAAGACTAGCATTGCAAACAAGAGAGCAACATATTAGAAGAGAGAAGGCAACTAGTAATATTTGTACTGCTCAATCTTTGTTAGCTATAATTTCTTCTTTTTATGCTATTTATCATGGCCCCTCTGGATTATCGCAAATTGCTAAGAGATTAGTAAAGTTGAGAATAAATTTAGAATCATGTTTGGTTGATTTAGGTTTTAATATTCCTGATGGGATTAGGTTTGATAGTGTTGACGTTTATTCTGAGCACTCCCAAAAGATCCATAATGAAGCTTTAAAAAATGGGTATAACTTAAGAATTTTGCCGTTGGGATCAGCTATTGAAGATTCAACTGGCTTTGGAATCTCTTTAGATGAGCTTAGTAATGAAAAAGAAATCAAAGATATTGTAACTTTCATAGCAAACCTTATAGAAAAAAAAGAAGATTTAGAGCATTTAAAATTTGATAAAGAATTTAATCTTGACAGTTTAGCTTTGAGATCCAGTGAATGGATGCAGCAAGATATATTCAGAAATTATCAAAGTGAAACTGAATTAATGAGATATATATTCCGACTTGCTGAAAAAGATTTTTCTTTGGTAGATGGAATGATGCCATTAGGAAGCTGTACCATGAAGTTAAATTCTGCAGCAGAGTTAAATCCAGTCTCTTGGGCTAATTTATCTTCCATTCATCCTTTTGCTCCACCAGATCAAACTAAGGGCTATTCAAAAATAATATCTGACCTAGAAAAATGGATAAGTGATATTGTTGGTTTAAAATCAGTTTCTTTTCAACCAAATGCTGGCTCTCAAGGAGAGTTTGCAGGTTTATTGGCAATCAATTCTTATTTTGAATCACAAGGTGAACTTTCAAGAAAAAAATGTTTAATTCCTAAAAGTGCTCATGGAACAAATCCTGCTAGTGCAGTTATGGCAGGTTTTGATGTTTTAACTGTTGAATGTGATGACGAAGGAAATATTGATTTTCAAGATTTGTCGATCAAGGTTAAGAAATTTGCTAACCAAATAGGAGCTCTTATGTTGACATACCCCTCTACTCATGGAGTTTTTGAATTGCAAATCAGAAAGATATGTGACTTAATTCACTCTGTTGGAGGATTTGTCTATTTAGATGGAGCAAATCTGAACGCTCAGGTTGGATTATGTAAACCCGGGAACTATGGTGTTGATGTTTGTCATTTGAATTTACATAAAACATTCTGTATTCCCCATGGTGGTGGTGGCCCAGGAGTTGGTCCAGTTGCTGCATCTGAAACTTTAAGCCCATTTCTTCCTACTCATTCTTTAATGGATAATAATTTATCTAATATTTCCAATTACGTATCTTCTGCGAATTATGGGAGTGCAAGTATTCTTCCAATAAGCTGGATGTACATAAAAATGGCTGGTCTTAGTGGTTTAAGGAAAGCAACTGTGCATGCAATTTTATCTGCAAATTATATTGCCTATTCTCTAAAGCATAAATTTAAGATTCTTTATAAAGGAAAAAATAATTTTGTCGCACATGAATGTATTTTAGATTTTAGAGATTTAAAATCCAAAACTGGTTTAAGTGTAAATGATTTAGCTAAACGATTAATAGATTATAGTTTTCATGCACCAACTATAAGTTGGCCTGTTCCAGAGACCATAATGATAGAGCCTACTGAAAGTGAAAGTTTGGCAGAATTAGATAGATTTTGTGAGGCTATGCTATTGATTGGAGAGGAAATCAGTGAAATAGAAAATAATAATGAGTTAAAAAATAATAATGTAATAAGCAATGCTCCCCATACACTGAAAGAGTTAATTGCTGATAATTGGCATTATCCTTATTCAAAAGAAAAAGCTTCTTTTCCTTATAAAACTCAAACAAATATTAAGTTTTGGTCTTCAGTTTCTAGGATTAATAATGCATATGGCGATCGCAATTTAATTTGTTCTTGCAATGTAAATCAAGCAGAAACTTTAGAAGAAAAAAAATGTGCTTAAAGGACTAGCGTCCTTGTAATTACTTAGTTATTATCAAGGTGAATAAAAATTTAATATTTTCTTATAGAATTTTTTTAAATTTTTTTATTAAAATATTCGAGCATCAAATTTTTTGGGGTATTTGAAGCTATGACCAAAGATTTTAAATCTGGTAATGTTAAGCACCTGCCAGTTAAAAACGTCGACTTACCAAATTTTGTCAATAATTATTCAGGAGATAACTCAAATATTTGTTCCATTGAGGGAACTAATGTTATAAGAGTACCTTTTGGTAAAAAATTCTCAAAGAGAAAAAGACCTGAGAAGAATCAAAATATTGCTACCCTGATACTTCCTTTAAGATCGTATAGCAATCCTACGCCTCCACACGTAGCATAATTTAATTTAGATTAAGCTTAATCTATTTCTTTCAAAGTATCTGAATAATAATTTTGTAGTTGTATAGTTGCTTGATTCCAATCCCATTTTTCTGCTTCGTTTCGTGCCTCTTTCCTCATAACTTCTCTTTTTTCTTCATTCTCTAGAATTTTTTTTGTAGCTTCTATCAAACTTTGTTTCCCATTATCTTTTTCATCAGGATCATATAAACAACCATTAATCCCATCGCTAATTATGTCTGGAATCCCCCCCTTGTTGGCTCCGATAACTGGACATCCTGCCGCCATTGCTTCTAGTAAAACTAACCCAAGTGTTTCTGTACTAGAAGGAAATAAAAAAATATCTCCAGAGGCATAGGCGCTAGCAAGTTCATCGCCAGATAAATATCCTATGAAATTAGTCTTAGTATTTTCGAAGATTTTTTCAAGTTGGTTTCTATATGGTCCGTCACCTACAAGTGCTAGGCAAGCATTAGGGATACTTTCTAAGACTGGTTTAATTCGTTCAATTTGTTTTTCTGCTGATAATCTTCCTACATAAATTAATAAGTATTTAGCATCTTTATATTTCCCAAATAATTTTTCTCTCATTTTCTCACTTCTCAAATCTGGTCGGAAACTGTAAGTATCTACTCCTCTTTGCCAGAGAGCAGTCCTTCGAATACCTTTATCTTTTAACTCATTGACCATAGCGGTGGAAGTACATAAATTTAACAAGGCTTGATTATGAGCTGCTTTAAGTAATTCCCACAAAAGTGGCTCTAACATACCCATACCGTAATGTTCTAGATATTTTGGAAGATGAGTATGGTAGCTAGCAATTAAAGGAATATTATTAGTTTTCGCCAACCATATGCCACCTAAACCAAGTACAGCTGGATTAACAACATGTATCAAATCTGGGTTAAATTTTTCTAACTTATCTGAGACAGCAGGACCTGGTAAACCAAGCTTCAACTCTGGGTATAAGGGTAATGGCATTGCAGCAACTCCAACTACAATTGCTCCCATATATGATTCTGGACACCCCTCTGGACAAAAAATTATAACTTCATCACCATTTCTTATTAAAAATTCGATCGTTTTAGTAAGTCTTGTGACTATGCCGTCAACTTTAGGTAAAAAAGTTTCAGTAAACAATGCAATTTTCACTTTCTTAAGGTAATTATTTCAGAAATTTTAATTAGTCTTTATAGCCTCAGCTTGTTTTTTAGTCCAGGAGGAAACACAAGGTATGCGCTTAAGATCACATCTATTGGAGTATTTTTTAGCAACTTCAACAACTTCTTCTAATAAGCCATTATCAAGAGTCGTTGGGTTTAAACCTAATTCTATGAAGCATTTATTGTCAACAATTAGATCATTTTCTACTGCTTCGTTCCTTGGATTTGGTAAATAATTGATATCAGCTCCTGTTAGAGAAGCAACTTTTTTAGCTAATTCTCCAACTTGATGACTCTCAGTCATTTGATTAAAGATTTTGACTCTCTCGCCCGGTTTTGGAGGATTTTCAAGAGCAAGTTGTACACATTTTACAGAGTCTTTTATATGAATAAATGCTCTTGTTTGCCCACCAGTTCCATGCACACTTAATGGATATCCAATAGCAGCTTGCATTAAAAATCTGTTAAGAACAGTTCCATAATCTCCGTCATAGTCAAATCGGTTTGTCAATCTAGGATCTTTTAAAGTTGCTTCTGTATTTGTTCCCCAAACAATACCTTGATGTAGATCAGTAATTCTTACAAGATCATTTTTGTTGTAATAAAGAAATAATAATTGATCTAAAGTTTTAGTCATATGGTAAACACTACCTGGACTTGCAGGGTGTAATATTTCTTCTTCAAAGCGGCTTCCATCTGGTTGTGGAACCTCAACTTTTAAATAACCTTCTGGAATTGTTGCACCTCTATGGGATCCATATCCATAGACTCCCATTGTTCCTAAATGAACGACATGAATATCTAAATTGCTTTCTACGATTGCAGCAAGAAGGTTGTGCGTGCCATTAACATTATTATCTACCGTATATCTTTTGGTAAAACTTGATTTCATTGAGTAAGGTGCTGCTCTTTGTTCTGCGAAATGGATCACCGAATCTGGTTTTTCTTCAATAAGTAAATTTAATAATTTTTGATATTGTTTAGATATATCCATGTTAAGAAATCTCATAGGCTTACCTCCAATCTCTTCCCAAGCAGATAGTCTTTCAGTAATTGAAGAAATAGGAGTTAAAGATTCTACTTCAAGATCAATATCAATTTTTCTACGACTTAAATTGTCGACAATAATTACATCATGATTTTGCTCTGCTAAATTCACCGCACAAGGCCAACCGCAAAAACCATCTCCACCTAGAACAATAACTTTCACTCAGAACTCCAGAAATAATAGATTCATAATATATTTATTAAATTACTACAGTGTGCTTCCAATTTGCGAAAAAATATTGTAAATAGTTTCAAATCTTCTTTCTTAATTCTATAAATAAAATCAAATAATAAATTTTTACTCTCTTTTTGAACTTTGCTCAATTTAGAGAATTAGATAGATATATTTTTTTCAGGTGAACTTGCTACTGCAAAGTCTTGTTTTTTAATTCTTCCTGCCAGAAAAGCTTGCCTACCTGCTTTTACACCATAATTTATCGCTTGAGCCATTAGAGGAGGATTTTCAGCTTGTGCTATTGCACTATTGATTAAGACACCATCAGCTCCAAGTTCCATAGCTTGAGAAGCTTCACTTGGCACCCCAATACCTGCGTCAATTATTACTGGCACTTTTGCATTCTCAATAATTATTCCTATATTTGATAAATTTAATAAACCTTGCCCTGAGCCAATAGGTGAGCCTAGTGGCATTACAGTTGCACAACCTATTTCTTCTAGTCTTTTTGCAAGAACAGGATCTGCATTGATATAGGGAAGAACAGCAAAACCCTTTTTTATTAAAATTTCGGATGCTTTAAGGGTTTCTATTGGATCTGGTAGCAAATACTTTTTGTCAGGAATTACTTCCAACTTCACAAAATTATTTTCTTCTTGACCAGATAACTTTGCAAGTTCTCTTCCCAAAATTGCTATTCTGACTGCCTCATCAGAATTAACACAACCGGCTGTATTAGGAAGCATCCAGTATTTTTTCCAGTTGATCTTTTCGAGTAAATTTTCTCCGGTTTCTTCATTTTTTATTCTTCTAACAGCGACAGTTATAATTTCTGTTTCAGAATTTGACAAACTTTCTACCATATCTTGAGTAGATTTGTATTTGCCAGTACCTAACATTAATCTACTGGAAAATTGTTTTCCTCCAATTAGTAAAGATGAATAATTTTTCATATTTAGAATCCCTTATCTTTAATACCTTTATAAGGTTTGTAATTATTTCTTTTTTCTAACTCCTTACTATTTTTAATTGCTGTTTTGTTTTTTGGGTCTATCACCAAAACCTTTTGATAAGTTGCATATGCTAAGTCGTATTCAAGTAAACGCTGATGTGCCGATGCGAGGTTATTTAGGGCTATAGGATATTCTGGGAGTGAAGTTATTGCAGAGTTATAGTGTTTAATTGCTTTTTTAAATTCATTTTGAGCAGCATAAGAAAATCCTAAAGCATTATTTATTATGGCTTTGGCTTCATCAGGTTCATTTTCATAATTATCAATTGCTTTTAAAAAAGTTTTAGTAGCTTCAGAATATAATCTTTTTTTTATTTGAACAGACCCAAATTCATATAATTCTGTAGCTTGAGTGAGAGAATCTAAACCTTTCTGCTCGAATTTTACTAAATTTAATTCTTCACTTCTTGTTTTTAGAAATTGTCTGAATACAAAAATAGAAATTATTATTAATACAACAAAAAGAATTATTAAATAGGATTGAAAGGAAGAAATTTCCATTATTTATAATTATTTTTTAAATTATATTCTTTTTTTATTTACTAACGGAAGAAACAATTTTTTCAAAACATTTAGGATCATTTAAGGCTAACTGAGCAAGCATTTTTCTGTTAATGATAATTTCTGAATTTTTCATGCCATTTATTAACTTGCTATAATTTGTTCCATTTATTCTCGCAGATGCGTTAATTCTAGAAATCCAAAGTCTTCTAAAATCTCTTTTTCTTCTTCTTCTATCTCTGTAAGCATTACAAAGAGCTTTCATTACTCTTTGATTTGCAGTTCTGAAAAGATTTTTGTTGCCCCCTCTGAAACCTTTTGCAAGATTTAAGATTTTGTTTCTTCTTTTTCTGGCTATGTTGCCTCTTTTTACGCGTGCCATGAATATCTAATAAAAATTGGTTAAAGATTTATGCGTATGGAATCATTAATCTTACATTATCAGCATCTCTTTCATCAACTACGGCTTTTGTTGATAGATGTCTTTTTAATTTGGAGCTTTTATGATCAAGTAAATGATTATGGAAAGCTCTTCTTCTCATGAATTTACCCGTCGCAGTAGCTTTAAATCTTTTGGCAGCTGATTTACGAGTTTTTAGTTTAGACATTTAAGTCAAATGTGTTTAATTAGGATAATCTAAACCTTTATACGCATTGGTGCAAATTAAAGTTTTTAATTGATAAGGAAAGTACTAACCTATGAAACTTAAATTTCCCTTTTTGAACTTATTTTTAGGCTGTATTTCTCTTTTAATCATTAACACTAAATTTTCCTCTAATTTAAAAGCAGATGAATTGCTAAAGGTTGAACTCAATACAGTAATTAAAAAAGGAAAATTTTTAATTGGTTTAAAGCAATATCTTGGAGGGGAAAATGATAGTTTTTCTGAGAAAAAGAATATTAACTTTACTACGGATAAAGGCTTTTTAAACCTAATATCGTCCAACGGCATTAAACATAAATCAAAAAAGATTAATATTACCTGGGTGGATATACCCATCAAAAATCCAAAAACAATTGAAAGAATTGTTTTTGGTCCTTTTGCCAGCTATGAATCAGCAAAAAAACAAGCTGAGAAAATTAAAGATAAAGGATTTGAGACTACTATTGCTTACCCTAAAAACTGGGAAGTATGGATTCCATTTGAAGATTATCTGCCAGAGTTTGAATTAAAAAATAAGATTTTCAGAAAAATAAAAAATTTTCAAATTACTCCTGTTCTAAGAAGTGAATATAGTGTTATGAAACTCGAAGGTCCTATATATATTTATGCTCAAGAGGAAATAAAAATAAATGGAGTCAATTTTGGCAAAAATTTTTATTTAATAAAAGATTCATATGGAACTTGGACATTAGTTCAGAAAATTGAGTTTGATGATTATTTAGCAGGTGTTTTGCCATATGAAATTGGATCGAGTTCTCCTTTAGAAGCACTCAAGGCACAAGCAGTTATTGCAAGAACTTGGGGTATTTTCAATTCTGATAGATTTAATATGGATAAATATCATTTATGTATAAGTACGCAATGCCAAGTTTATAAGCCTTCTAAAATTAAAAATAAAAAAGTACAAAAAGCTATAGAAGCAACTTCAAATTTAATTCTCACATATAGAAATCAACCAATTAATGCTTTTTACCATGGCTCTAATGGTGGTGTATCTGCTACTGCAGGCGAGTCTTGGCAAATTCAAGATTATTCTTATTTCAAATCAATTATAGATGGTTCTAAATCATTAAATAAAATTTTTAAACTTCCAATTACGAGTGAATCTGATTTAAATAATTTTTTAGATTTTGATAAAGAACAGTTTTATGGCAGTAATCATTCTCTTTTTCGATGGAAAAAGAAAATTTCTAGTCTTGAAATTAAAGAAAAGTTAATTAAAAACAAACTTATAAAGATTAATGAAAATGTTTTGGATTTAAATTCTATTGAACGTGGGTATAGTGGCAGAGTAACAAAATTGGAAATACAGACGAATAAAGTTGATAAATCTATTGTTCTGGTCAAAGATGATATTCGACGGATATTAAATTTTATACCCAGTAATTTATTTACTATTAATAAATTAAGTGATGATTTATGGCTTTTGAGAGGAGGAGGCTTCGGTCATGGTGTAGGTTTATCTCAGTCAGGAGCAATTGAAATGGCTAAATTAGGATTCTCTTATGAACAAATATTGAATCATTACTATCGGGATGCAAAACTAAAAAAAATTGAGATATTGTCTCGATGAAAATTAAATAATTAAAATTTACTTTTATGAGTAAGGGTTTTTATAAAAATCGAAGATTGAAGTCGTTTATATTTCTTAGCGCTTGTTTTTTATTAGCTCTTATTCCTCATGCTTTCAAGATCAAGAGTTTCTTTTACCTTATATTGACTCTCTCTTTTGTGATTGTTTTTTACGGTTTAATAGTTATTTCTAGAAATTTCAAAAGGAACAAAGCTTCAAATACTATAAGCAGCAAAATTAGAAATAAAGAGTTACCATTGCTTGATATTTTAGTTGCAGCCAGAGATGAAGAGAATGTCATAGCTCGATTAGTTGAAAGATTATTTAATTTAGATTATCCAACTAATAAATTAAATATTTACATAATCGATGATGGCAGTTCTGATAAGACGCCTTTAATTTTAGATCGATTATCTAGACAATATGAAAAGCTAAAAGTAGTAAGTCGTTCTCCAAACGCAGGAGGTGGAAAGTCAGGAGCTTTAAATTATGCCTTGAAATTTACACATGGTGAATGGTTATTAGTTTTGGATGCTGATGCGCAATTAAAACAAGATTCTTTGATAAGGCTATTTAGTTTTGTAGAAGAGGGTAATTGGTCTGCAGTTCAATTAAGAAAATCAGTAACAAATGTGAGTAAGAATTTTTTAACTTCATGTCAGTCAATGGAGATGGCTATGGACGCAATCTTTCAATATGGAAGACTATCATTTGCTGGAGTTTCTGAATTAAGGGGAAATGGTCAATTAATTAAGAAAGATACATTATTAGCATGTGGTTCTTTTAATGAAGACACAGTTACAGATGATCTCGATTTAAGTTTAAGGTTATTATTATCAAAATCTAGAATTGGAATCTTATGGGATCCTCCAGTGATGGAGGAAGCAGTTGAGAATTTAAATGCTTTATTATCACAAAGGCAAAGATGGGCAGAGGGTGGTTTGCAAAGATTCTTTGATTATGGGGATCAATTAGTTAGTAATAAAATTGATAATTTGCAAAAATTTGATTTAACTTATTTCTTCATGTTGCAATATGCACTTCCCATCATTTCTATTTTTGATTTAGTTCTCAGTATTGCTTTATTAGATTCACCAATTTACTGGCCTATTTCATTCACAGCTTTTATGTTATCTGGAATTGCTTTTTGGTACGGTTCCTCTTGCAAAAGCGAAGTACCCGTATTGCAAAAAAGCAATTTTTTGATGGTATTTGTATCCGTCTTTTATTTATCACATTGGTTTCTAGTAATACCCTGGGTAACAATAAAGATGTCTATTTTTCCAAAAAAGATACTTTGGCGAAAAACTCTTCATACTGGAGTTTAATTTATTCATCAAGGTCTATGATTTCTCCATTAAAAAAGTTTGCTAAGTTTTTTGAACTATCATCGTTAGTTTCTTTGTAAGATATTTTTGTTGATGAATTAGTTTTTGGTTCTATTCTTTTGATTGGTTTCGTATTCTTTACTTCATTTTGGGTTATTTCTGGAGTATTTGTTGATTTACTTTTAGTTAATTGTTTGGTTGAAAAATTAAGTATTATTTGATCTCCAAATATTTTTTTTACTGTATTTTCAATTATAATTTTTCTGCTTTTTATCATATTTTCCCAGTTTGGAGATAATGCAATTGTGATTTTCTCCGAATCAAAACTTTCAAGTTCGGCTTGCTGTGAAAGTAACATTCTTGTTGATGGTAACTCTAATTTAGAAAGAATTAATTCCCATTTATCTTTTAAATTATTTGATCCAGAATCATTTTGGGTATTGTCAGAAATCTTTCTTATATTTTCTTTTTTAAGAACGTCAAATTCCTCTAATTTTTCGTCTTTTTTTACAATCAATTCTTCGTGACTTATCTCCTTGTTGATACTTGGTTTTTGAATTTCATTAGAAATATTTTTTTTATTAATTATTGCAATATTTTTTATGCTTTCATGCTTCTCCTCAGTCGTATTATTTTTATTTTCTTGCTTATTTTCAAAACTATTCATCTTTGAATTGTTAATAAGGCCAGTTAAATGTATTTCAAACCAAAGTCTTGGATTATCACTTGTTTTGAGTTGATATTCAATATTTCTCAGATTATTATGCCAATTAATTATTGTTGATTTATTGATTGTTTTTGAGATTTTGTCCAATTCATCTTGAAATTCATCAGACGTATAATAAAGATCTGAATATTTATTATTTGTAGTGTGTAGTAGTAGATCTCTTGTTATATTCAATAATCCGATAATTATTTGATGGGGTTCGTTTCCAGCATCATATAATTTGCTACAGGTTATAATTAATGACTCTGGATTATTCTCAACCAATGATTTAATCAGACTTGTTAATTCAAGTTCTGATACTTCTCCTAGCAGGTTTTGGATATTATTAATTGTTATACCTTCTGGTAAAAGATTCAGTTGTTCAAGGAGGCTTTGTGCATCTCTCATACCCCCATTAGATCTTTTCGCAATCATTTTTAACGCCTGAACTTCATACTCAATGGATTCTTTTTCTGCTATTTCTGATAAATGTTGAAAAATGTCACTGGGGCTTATTCTTCTGAAATCAAACTTTTGGCATCTACTTTGTATTGTATTTAATACTCTCTCAGGATTAGTCGTCGCAAGGATAAATACAACTCTTGAGGGCGGTTCTTCAATAGTTTTTAGTAAAGCATTTGAAGCTGCAGTTGAAAGCATATGACATTCATCAATAACGTATACTTTCCATCTCGCTTGAGTAGGGGCAAATCTAGCTCTTTCTATAATTTCTCTTATATTTTCAACTCCAGTATTTGATGCTGCATCAATCTCGATAATATCTAGAGCGTTTCCATCTGTTATTTGTCTACATAAGTCACATTTACAACAAGGAGTTATCGTAGGTTGGTCGAATGCCTGGCAATTTAAAGATTTTGCAAATATTCTTGCACTTGATGTTTTTCCAGTGCCTCTTGGACCATTAAAAAGATATGCAGGAGCAATTTTTTTTGTTAATAGTGCTTGTTTGAGTGTAATGGATATAAATTTTTGCCCAACCAGTTCGTCTAAGTTGTTTGGTCTATATTTTTGATGAAAAGGCTTATGTATATTTGACATTTATTTTTCATTAATTAGAAAAATTCGGGATTAAATTAAAAAAATTAAACTCTAAATTTTTATGCAGACTCTTTAATGATTCTTTTTGATCCTGAAGGTAGTTTAACAATTTTAGATGAGAACAAATTATCTACCATTTTTTTCGTAATTGTGAATTCTTTTACATTTTCTTCAGAAGGCAAAGTATACATTATGTCTAGCATTAGTTCCTCAATTATTGATCTTAATGCTCTTGCACCTGTTTTTCTTTTAAATGCTTCATTTGCTATTGCTTCAACAGAATCAGGCTCAAATGATAATTCAACATTATCCATACTTAGCAAAGTTTTGAATTGCTTTACTAGTGCATCTCTTGGTTGAGTTAGGATAGATTTTAAAGTTTCTTTAGTAAGTCGATCCAATACAGCACAAACTGGAATTCTTCCGATAAATTCTGGAATTAGTCCATATTTCACTAGATCATCTAATTCTAAATTTTTCAGGGAATCTCTTGGGTCGACTTTTTCTTTTGTTTCTACTTTGTTTTGATCTGAATTGGTGGTAAATCCTATGGAGTGTTTACCCATACGTTTTTGAACGATATCCTCTAAACCTATAAAAGCTCCCCCGCAAATAAATAATATTTGACTCGTGTCAATTTGGATGCAGTCGTGATAAGGATGTTTTCTTCCGCCTTGCGGTGGAACATTAGCAATTGTTCCCTCAAGCATTTTTAATAATGCTTGCTGTACCCCTTCGCCAGAGACATCTCTGGTAATTGAAGGATTCTCGCTTTTTCTTGCAATTTTATCTATTTCATCTATGTAAATAATTCCTTTTTGAGCTAGTTCTACATTCATTTCTGATTTCTGTAGAAGTCTTAAAAGTATGTTTTCCACATCTTCTCCAACATATCCAGCTTCTGTCAAAGTCGTTGCATCAGCTACTGCAAAAGGAACATCTAGAAACTCTGCCAAAGTTTGCGCCAATAATGTTTTTCCACTTCCAGTAGGCCCGATGAGTAAAATATTTGATTTTTGTAATTTTGTTGCTTGTGAATCGGGTGAATTGCTATTTTTATTGTCTTCTTTAACTTTCCAAGCTAATCGTTTGTAGTGGTTGTATACGGCTACTGATAATATTTTTTTTGCAGATTCTTGTCCAACAACTTGATTATCTAGAAAACTTTTAATTTCTAATGGTTTAGGAATTGATGTTAATTCTAAAGGAACAGATTTTGTTGGATTATCAGGTGCTAATTTCTTTTTTACTTGCGGAGAGTTGTTTGTGTTCGATTGATTATCAAGTAGTTCTTCATCGAGAATTTCATTACAAAGGTCTATGCACTCATCACAGATATAAACCCCAGGACCAGCAATAAGCTTTCTTACTTGGTCTTGTGATTTCCCGCAAAATGAACATTTAAGATGGGCGTCGAATTTAGCCATCGATTATAAGTTTAAATTAAATGTGAAAGGTGTTAAATATTCCCTATTCACTAGGATTGCTTATAAATATCGATTCGTCATCATATTCTTAAAAAATTAGTATTCCTTGTCACTTTTTGATAACTTTATCAATTAATCCATATTCGACTGCTTCTGAGGGAGATAAAAAGTAATCTCTTTCTGTATCTTCGTTAATTCTTTCCAAAGGTTGACCGGTATGTTCTGCTAAAAGCGAATTTAATGTTTTCTTGAGAAAAAGTATTTCTTTAGCTTGTATTTCAATCTCTACTGCTTGACCTTGTGCACCTCCAAGAGGCTGATGAATCATAATCCTAGAATTGGGTAAAGCCAATCTTTTCCCCTTTGCTCCACCAGAAAGTAGAAATGCCCCCATACTTGCAGCTACTCCAAAGCATATTGTCACTACATCAGGGGATATTTGTTGCATGGTATCGTATATGGCCATTCCTGCAGTTACTGAGCCTCCAGGAGAATTGATATATATTTGTATGTCTTTTTCGGGATCTTCAGCCTCGAGAAATAATAATTGTGCAACAAGTGAGTCAGAAACTTGATCATTAATTCCAGTACCTAAAAAAATTATTCTCTCTCTCAATAGTCTTGAATATATATCAAAAGCTCTTTCTCCTCTACCTGATTGTTCTATAACCGTAGGAACAGCAGCAATAGTTTTTTTATTACTTTCGTAAGAACTTATTGAGCTTTGGATTAAATG
>QCIY01000014.1 GCA_003216415.1 Prochlorococcus sp. AG-402-O16 | reverse complement strand
CTGCAAAGCTTGCCTATCCCGTCTTAGATCAACATCATGCTTAGCAAGAAATTTTTCAGCAAGCCAATCTACTATTTTTGAATCAAAATTATTTCCTCCAAGTTGGGTATCGCCACAAGTGGCTTTAACATCAAATACACCATTAGAAATTTTTAATAATGAAACATCAAATGTCCCTCCCCCTAAATCAAAAACCAAAACATTATTAGAGGAACTTTTTTCAAAACCATAAGCCAGAGCAGCTGCAGTAGGTTCATTTAAAATTCTATCTACTTTAATACCAGCCAATATTGCAGAATCCTTTGTAGCTTGCCTTTGAGATTCATTAAAATATGCAGGGACAGTAATAACAGCAGAGTCAACCGTATCTCCAAGATATGTTTCAGCATCATTAATTAATTTTCTAATTAAAGAGCTCACTAACTCTTCAGGAGCATACTCTCTTTCTGTATTTGGACTAAGTACCCTAACACTTCCCGTATTGTTTGCTTTGACATTATAAGGAACAGAAATACTTGTTTCATCTAGTTCATCCCAGTCGCTACCAATAAATCTTTTTAAGTTATAAAAGGTATTCTTTGGATTTAAAACAAGTTGTCTTCTAGCTTGGTCTCCTATTACTATTTCTTTGTCTTTTGTAAAACCAACTATTGAAGGGGTGGTTCTTGACCCTTCAGAATTTGCAATTACAATTGGACGACCAGCTTCTATAACTCCTATAACAGAGTTAGTAGTACCTAAATCAATTCCAACTATTTGCCCCATGATTTTAGATCGCTAAATTAAAGCAAAATTTACTAATAATTTAATTAATTTTTATCTTTGATATTTACATATAATAGTAAAAATCAAATATTTTCAACTTAATTTAAATAAATAAGATTATTTATAACCTGTCAAACTGTTTACTATATATTTTAAAATATTTTCAACATATAAAATTGTTGATGTAATTAACCAAAATCAACTAAAATAAAACGGAGAGGGAGGGATTCGAACCCTCGATAAAGTTGCCCCTATACAGCATTTCCAGTGCTGCGCCTTAAACCACTCGGCCACCTCTCCCAAGGAAACCATTTTACCCCTTTATCATCCCATTTTTGAGGAAAGTTATTTGAATAAGACTTTCACAGTAACGATTAAAAATAAAGAATCCGGAAAGGTCTACCAAGAGCAGGTAAATAAGGATGAGTACATTCTTAAGGAATTTGAAAAGAAAGGGTTTAAGCTGGCATTTTCATGTAGAAATGGTTGCTGTACAAGTTGTGCAGTTAAAATAATTTCTGGTACTTTATATCAACCAGAAGCTATGGGTGTATCTCAAGCATTAAAAGATAAAGGTTATGCACTGCTTTGTGTCGCTAAAGCGACTTCAGATCTCGAAGTAGAAACTACATATGAAGATGAAGTTTATGATTTGCAATTTGGACAATATTTTGGAAGGGGTAATACAAGAATTGCGCCACCTTGGGAATTTGAGGAAGATTAATTATTATGTTAGAACTAAGCGATATTGAAGAACTCATTAATCATATAAACTTATCGAGGCTGTATGAAATAGCCAAAAACTCTGCTCAAATTGGGAACGAAATTTTAAAGATCAATTATAATAAAATTCAAAAAATATCATCTAAAGGTAGGAAAGGTGATCTTGTAACTAATGTAGATTTGGAAGTTGAAAATAAAATAAAAGAATATCTATTAGAAGAAACACCAGAAATATCTATTCATGCAGAGGAATCTGGAAAATTAAATAAATCTTCAGATTTAACATGGTGTATAGACCCATTAGACGGTACAACAAACTATTCACATGGATATCCTTTTTTTGGAACTTCTATTGGTCTTGTATATAAAAATAAGCCTATTATAGGTGCTATTTCGGTACCATATTTAGATGAACTCTATTCAGCCTGTCTAGGAATGGGATCCTTCTGCAAGGATACTAAACTTAAAGTATCAAGTCCCAATAATCTTTCTGATAGTTTACTTGTTACTGGTTTTGCTTATGACAGGTTTGAGACAGAGGATAATAATTATGCTGAATTTTGTCACTTAACACATAAAACTAGAGGAGTTAGAAGAGGGGGAGCAGCAGCAGTTGATCTTGCATTTGTTGCTGCTGGTAAGGTAGATGGTTACTGGGAAAGGGGATTAGAGGTTTGGGACCTGGCAGCCGGTGCTATTATTGTTAAAGAGGCGGGCGGAATTATTTCCAATTATCCATCTGGCGAATTTAATCTAAATTCAGGGAGAATCCTTGCATGTTCACCCAGCTTGGAGAATCAATTAAAAAATGAACTAGGTAAAGTTTCTCCATTTAAAAAAAATCTTTATACTTAAAAACTATTAAATATTAAAATGACTGAAATAAAAGAGTTTAATTTAATAGATGTAAAAAATAATTCAAACATCTTAAACAATTTAAATAATATTTACAAATTATGGGGTTATGAAGAAGTTTCACCTTCATTTATAAACACATTAGAGACAATAAAAGGTCGTGGTGTTATTCAGGAAAGTGAAATTGTTGGAATTGTAAGTAATAAATCATTATGTCTTAGGCCAGAGATGACAACCTCTATCGTTAAATTAACATCTACAAGATTAGTTAATAAGAAAAGACCGATAAGATTGTTCAATAATGGAATAGTCTTTGATAAAAAACAAAATAATAAAGATTCATTTAAGTTGCAAGAGAAACTTCAAAGTGGAATTGAATTAATTGGATATGATACAAAATACCCCGAAATTGAAGTTATTAATATCTTATTTGATGCAATAGATAAAATTAAATTTAAGGATGGTTGTGAATTATGTCTACTTGTCAGTACCACAAAAATAATGGACTTGATCTTGTATAAATATAAGAAGAATAATTTTGAAGAAATCAAGAAAAGTCTAGTTAACTTTGATCAAGATAAATTATCTAAATTAGAAATTCATGAAGATGATAAATATATTCTTAAAGATTTATTATTTACAAGGGGAGAACCAATTTCAATATTAAATAAATTGAAAAGTATTTATGGTACCAGTAAGACATTAGATGACCTAAATTTTTTATTTGAAACACTGTCAAAAATATCAAATAAATATGGTGTTAAATTACAACTAGATCCTACTTTTCAACCTCACTTGAATTTGTATGAAGGAATAGTTTTTCAACTAATAGGGGATAATGGTAAAAATAAAAGCGTCATCGCAAAAGGCGGAAGATATGATGAGTTAGTAAGATCTTTTAGTCCTAATGAGAAAATATTTAATGGGATTGGATTTACAATTTCAGTAGATATTTTAAGAAATTTAATAAAGGAAGAAAAGACAGATAAAAAAAAGATTTTATTGATGTTTAAAGATTCTTATTTGTTAGAAAAAGGTATGAATGAACAAAAAGTACAACAGAAAAAAGGAAATATTGCTGTCTTACATTTAAATCCATGTGATGACTTGGCTAAAGCCAATCAAATTATGAAAGAAAATAATTGTAGTGAGATTTTGTGGGTTAAATAAAACCTTTTAAAAATTTATTTAACTATTAAATTCATATATTGTTCGGACAATACTCCTAATTAAACTTGATTAACTAGTTTTTACGAAATAGGATTTAATATGTTTGATTTTATTTAAATGGAAAAAGGCGAAATTCGTATTAATACCGAAAATATTTTCCCAATTATCAAGAAGGCAGTATATTCTGACCATGAAATCTTTTTAAGAGAACTTGTTAGTAATGGTGTTGACGCAATTAGTAAAAGAAGAATGGCCTCTATGGCTGGTGATTGCGAGAATACTGAGGAAGCTCAAGTAAAAATAACAATTAACCGTGAAAAAAATACGTTAACAATTTCCGATAATGGAATTGGAATGAATGATGAAGAAATTAAGAAGTACATAAATCAAGTTGCATTTTCTAGTGCAGAAGAATTCCTAACAAAATACAAAAAAGATAATGATGAATTCATAGGTCATTTTGGACTAGGTTTTTATTCAAGTTTCATGGTGGCAGATAGAGTTGATATATTAACTAAGTCGGCAATTGGGGAATCAAAAGCTTTCAAATGGTCTTGTGATGGATCTCCAAATTTCACGTTAGAGGAATCAGAAAGAGAGACAATTGGTACAGATGTGATTCTTCACCTACTTGAAGAAGAAAAAGAGTTTATCGAGCCTGAAAGGATTAAATCACTAATTAAAAAATATTGTGATTTTATGCCAATAGATGTCTTATTAGAAGGTGAGACAATCAATAAGAAAAATCCTCCTTGGAGAAAACAACCTAGTGAATTAAAAGATGAAGATTATATTGAGTTATATAAATACCTTTATCCTTTCCAGGGAGATCCACTGTTATGGATTCATCTAAATACAGATTATCCATATGACATACAAGGGATATTGTATTTTCCAAAGTTGTCAGGTAGAGCTGATTGGGAAAAGGGAGAAATAAAACTATTTTGTAATCAAGTATTTGTAAGCGATTCAATTAAAGAGATAGTGCCAAAATACCTTTTACCTCTAAGAGGAGTTATTGATTCTACAGATATACCCCTAAATGTTAGTAGAAGTGCATTACAAACAGATAGAAAAGTAAGGTCTATATCTTCATTTATTTCAAAAAAAATCGCTAATAAACTGAAGGATTTGATAAAAAATTCTCCAGAATTTTATGCAGAAATTTGGGATTCAATTTCTGCTTTTATTAAAATTGGTGCTATCGAAGATGAAAAATTTGCTGATTTAGTCAATAACAGTATAATTTTCGAAACAATAATAAATTCAGAGAAAGACGTAACTAATGATATTGAGAATAAATCCCTCATCAAGTCCAATGATAAATATTTCACTACTCTCGCAAATTACAAAGAACGAAATAAATTAACTGATTCTAAAAAAATAATTTACTGTTCGGATTTGATTGCACAGTCTAGTGCATTAAATATTTGTTTATCTGATAATAAAGAAGTTATCAAATCAGATCCCTTAATTGACGCACAATTTCTTCCATGGTTGGAAAGTAAAAATGAAGATTACCAATTCCAAAGAGTAGATTCAGAAATAAATGAACTAGAAGATAAAGAATCTAAAGAAATTGTGGATAAGGATGGCAAATCAAATACAGATAATCTTAGAGATACGATAGTTAAGGCCCTTAACAATGAGAAAGTTACAGTTAAAGTGCAGACACTTTCAAGTAAAGATGCTCCACCAGCGATGATCTTGCTTCCAGAACAAATGAGAAGAATTAATGATATGGGCGCTTATATGGAACAAAAGATGCCTGGTTTACCTGAATATCATGTGCTCTTAATTAACAAAGAACATCCACTAATTGTTGGTCTTAATAAAATTACAGGCAACAAAATAATTATTGATAAAAAAGATCCTATTGAAAATCCATTGGCATCTAAAATTGCGAATCATGTTTACGATATGGCTAAGCTTTCCGTTGGTGGATTAGATCAAGAACAGATAATTAATTTACAAAATAATAATGCCGAATTAATTTCAGAATTACTTAATTCAACAAATTGAGTCATGTGTTAAAATTTTTAAAGATATAACTCAATAAATATGTCAAGAGTTTGCGAACTGACTGGTGCAAAAGCTAATAACGGGATGGCAGTGAGTCACTCACATATTCGTACAAAAAAATTGCAGCAAGTTAATCTCCAAAAAAGGAGACTATGGTGGGAAGAGGGCAAAAAATGGGTGAATATAAAAATAAGTACCAAAGCCCTAAAGTCTATACAAAAAGTAGGTTTAGATAAATTTGCTAAATCAAATGGAGTAGATTTAAAAAAATTCTAAATTTGATGAGAAATTTAGTTGTAAGTATATTAATACCATTTATTATTTTATTTAATTGTAATTCAGCCTTATCTTTTGATTTTGCTCCTGAAGTTAGTGATTTTGCTCCTAACTTTCAGTTAGAAGGTTTTAATAAAAACATAAAAACAAAAACAACTTGGGAATTAAGTGACTTTGAAGGTAAGTGGCTAGTTATGTATTTTTATCCAAAAGACTTTACAGCAGGTTGCACTCTTGAAGCTAAAGGTTTTTCGGAATTAAAAAATGATTTTTCAAAATATAATGCCGAAATTGTTGGCATTAGTGCTGATAATCAAGATTCTCATGAAAGTTTCTGCGGCGAGAAATCCATAAACTACACTTTATTATCTGATCCTGACGGCATTATTAGTGATAAATATGGTTCCTGGATTCCTCCATTCTCAGATAGAAATACTTTTTTGATTTCTCCAGATGGGAAAATTTCTTATAGATGGATTAGTGTTTTACCTATAAATCATGCTAAAGAAGTTCTCAACGTTTTAAAGAAAAAAATATAAAATTTTGCACGAATTATCATTTGGAACTTGGTTAATACATATCTCATCAGTAATAGAGTGGATTTTTGCCATATTAGTCATAAACAAAATTTCTACATATAAAAAATATAATTTATTTTTTTGGTTAAGCCTCGCTATGGTCCCAAATTTAATAGGTGCTATGTGCGCTATAGCCTGGCATATATATGATAATCAAGATGCATTTTATGGTTTAGTAACACTTCAAGGGTTATTTACATTAATTGGAAATTCAACATTAGCCTTAGCTGCAATAAAGATTTTTAGAGGAAAAGAGACTTATGAATGATTTATTTTTTAAATTTATAGAAAAATTAGGTTTAATTGATAACACATTATTGTTCGCAGTATCAATAATTCCATATGCAATATTTTTGTTTTACTTATATAAAATCAAATCTGTTAATAATTTTGTAAAAATAGGATTTTCCTTAACTGTTTTATTCGTATTCATTACTATATTGGTATCTATCTTCACACTAAATTACTATGATAAAACCCTTGTTGAGGTTGACTTCCTGCATGGTCTTGCAGAATCCTTCTTAACTCTAAGTGATTTTGTTATTTTGTTTGGATTTATAAAGTTGTTAAATAGCTTAGAAGTAAACAACTCTTAAGACCTTTTACAATTTTGTGTTTTTTAGGTAAAAGTATTAGAGAATATATGAAAATAACGATTTTTTATGTTTACTACATTATTTGCAGCTGCAGATCCAGCAACTTTTTCTTGGTCTCCAAAGTGTGCCGTCGTAATGATTGCATGTAATGTTTTTGCTTATGCAATTGCTAGAGCAACAATAAGAAAACCTAATGAAGGTTTTGAAATACCTAATTCAAAATTCTATGGTGGTTTAAGTCACGCGTCTGTTGTGGGAGCTAATTGTTTAGGTCACATTTTTGGAATAGGAGCAATCCTAGGATTAGCATCACGAGGTGTTTTATAAAAAATAATTTATTAAATTTTTAATTATTTAACTTAAATTTCTTAATTATTTTATCTGCCATCTGATCAGGCATAAGACCTAATTTTTCTTTACTCTGATCAGGTGAAGCATGATCAACTAAAACATCAGGAATACCTATTCTATATACAGGAATGTTTAATTCATTATCGTTAAATAATTCAACAATTGCCGAACCAAACCCACCTATTAAGGTTCCTTCTTCCATAGTTACTACTTTTTGAATCCTACTTGCTAAAGGCATAATTAGATTTTTATCGAGAGGTTTTACAAATCTTGCATTAACAATACATGCATTAATGTTCATATTTTTCAGTATCTCAGATGTTTCAATAGCTGAAGCTACCATTGAACCATAAGCAATAAGTAAAATATCTTCACCTTCTTCAAGTATTTCTGCTTCGCCTATATTCAAAGGTTCCCAACCCTCATCCATAACAGCCACACCTAATCCAGAACCTCTGGGTATTCTTAGAGCTGTAGGTCCTTTATAGTTAATTGATGTTATCAACATTCTCTGTAATTCAGACTCATCTTTTGGTGCCATCAATACAAAATTAGGTATGGATCTCATATAACTGATATCGTACTGACCTTGGTGAGTAGGACCGTCAGCACCAACTATCCCAGCTCTATCAAGGACGAACGATACAGGTAAATTTTGTATCCCTACATCATGAATTAATTGATCGAAAGCACGTTGAAGAAAAGTACTATAAATAGCTACAACAGGTTTAAGACCATCGCACGACATACCTGCCGCGAGAGTAACTGCATGTTGTTCTGCAATTCCTACATCGATATATTGATCTGGGATATTTTTTTGCAATATATCTAAACCAGTACCTGTAGCCATTGCTGCTGTAATACCAACTACCTTGCTATCTTGTTCACATATTTTCAATAAGGTCTGACCAAATATTTTACTATAACTAACAGGCTTAGGTTTCTTTGATGGAATAGATTTCCCTGTTGTCAGATCAAATGCAGACTGTGCATGATATCCAACCTGATCAGCTTCTGCATAAGGGTAACCCTTACCTTTTGTTGTAACAATATGAACAAGTACAGGTTTTTTAAGTTTATGAGCAGTGTTAAAAGTATTAACTAAATTTCCAATATCATGACCGTCAATTGGACCCATATATGTAAATCCAAGTTCTTCAAAAACAGCCCCAACCTTAGGAACAGCTAGTCGTCTAACGCTTCCTTTAATATTTTTTAGTTCTTCTGGAATATCCTTACCAATTAAAGGAATATTTTTTACGCTTTCTTGTACACTATCAGACAAGAATTGTAATGGTGGGCTAAGTCTGACCTTATTTAAGTACGATGAAAGAGCTCCAACTGGAGGTGATATAGACATATCATTATCGTTTAATACTACAACCAAAGGAGTATTGGGAAGGTGACCTGCATGATTTATGGCTTCTAATGCCATTCCTCCAGTTAATGCTCCATCTCCAATAACAGCGACACATTTATAATTATCGCCTTTTCTGTCTCTTGCTATTGCCATTCCTAAGGCAGCTGAAATAGATGTGCTTGCATGACCTGCACCAAAATGGTCAAATTTACTTTCACTTCTTTTAAGATAACCGGCTACTCCATTTTGTTGTCTAAGAGAATCAAATTGACTGTAACGTCCGGTTATTAATTTATGAGGATAACCTTGATGACCAACATCCCAAACAACCTTATCGAAATCAAGATCAAGAGTTTGATATAAAGCCAAAGTCAATTCAACAACACCTAATCCAGGTCCAAGATGTCCACCACTTGTGGATACTACTTGAAGATGTCTTTCTCTAATTTGACAAGCAATTTCCTCTAGTTGTGAAACTGTTAAGCCATGTAGTTGATTTGGATGACTTAACTCACTTAAAAGCATTGAACAATAATTGGCATCTATATAATCTAAAACGCCGAGGTGCAAAATGAGTATTTTTTTTGAAATAGATCATGTAATGTTTTATTAGATTAATAATTAATGCTAAAAATATATATATGAACGAATATTTTGAAAAAATACTTCAAGCTGAAGTCTATGAAGTAGCAAAAAAGACACCCCTTGAAAAAGCTCATAATTTAAGTAATTCACTTAATAATGAAGTGTTTCTAAAAAGAGAAGATCTTCAAGATGTATTTTCATTCAAAATAAGAGGTGCATATAACAAGATGAGTAAGCTCACTAATTCACAGCTTGCTCAGGGAGTAATTACATCAAGTGCTGGTAATCATGCTCAAGGGGTTGCACTTAGTGCTCTCAAGTTAAATTGCCAAGCGACCATATTGATGCCCATTACAACCCCTCTAGTAAAAGTTAATGCGGTAAAAAATTTAAGAGCAAAAGTTATATTATTTGGTGATAATTACGATGAAACCTACAATGAGGCAATAAGAATTAGTATAGAAAGAAATTTATGTTTTATACATCCATTTGATGATCCAGATGTAATAGCAGGACAAGGAACAATAGCTATTGAACTTGAACAGCAATTAAAAGATAAACCTTATGCAATTTATATTGCTGTTGGTGGTGGGGGATTGATATCAGGAATATCATTGTACATTAAAAAAATATGGCCTGAAGTAAAAATAATTGGTGTAGAGCCTGAAGACGCAGACGCTATGACAAAATCCTTGGAAGAATCAAAAATTGTGGAATTAACTTCTGTGGGTCAATTTGCAGATGGAGTGGCGGTAAAAAAAATTGGTAAAAATACTTTTGATATTGGAAGAAAATATATAGACAAGATGATTAGGGTTAATACTGATGAAATATGTGCTGCTATAAAAGATGTTTTTGAGGATACTAGATCAATACTAGAACCTGCAGGAGCATTATCAATTGCAGGAATGAAAAAAGATATTTTGATTTCGAATCATTCAAATAGAAAAATGGTTGCGATTGCATGTGGTGCAAATATGAATTTTGAGAGACTTAGGTTTGTAGCAGAAAGAGCAGAACTCGGAGAGTGTAAAGAAGTAATGATGGCTGTTGAAATTCCTGAACGTGCTGGTAGTTTAATCGATTTTTGTAAGTTACTTGATAATAGAAATTTAACTGAATTTAGCTATAGAATGTCGAATTCGAAGAATGCCCAGATCTTTGTAGGAGTACAAGTCTATGGCTTAAATGATAAAAAAAATCTTTTAAATCAATTTAGAAACTCGGAGTACCCATATATTGACATAAGTGATGATGAATTATCTAAAAATCATCTCAGACACATGGTAGGGGGAAGATTACCAAAGAATTTTAAAGAAATGAATAATAGAAACTTTGTCGAGCTTTTATACAGATTTGAGTTCCCTGAAAGACCTGGAGCATTAATAAATTTTTTAAATAATATGAAATCAAATTGGTCGATAAGTGTATTTCACTACAGGAATTATGGTGCTGATGTAGGAAAAATTGTTATTGGAGTTTTAATCGATAAAAATGAAATCTCAGAATGGAATAAATTTGTAAAAATACTAGGCTATAAATACTGGGATGAAACTCAAAACGATACATATAAATTATTCCTTGGTGCATCAGATTAAATATAAGGTAAATTAGGAATGATTTCAGTAATAAAAAAATCAATCAATCTGATCTAACTACTAAGTCAATATCTGACATAGATCTAATTACTAAAGTTGAAGCTGTTCTATATTTGAAAGGTAGACCAGTAACAAAAAAGAATCTTTCAGAAATTACTAATTCTGATATCAACTCAATAAATGATGCAATTACAGATCTAAAAAATAAATACTCTAATCCCAACTCAGCTATTGAATTAAATGAAGTTAATAATAGTTTTTCTCTCGAACTAAAATCTAGTCTTAATGAATTCGTGGATGATTTACTTCCTTCTGATTTGAAAACATCAGAATTAAGGACATTAGCAACGATTGCAATCAAAAAAAAGATTCTGCAATCGGATCTTATACTTCTTAGAGGTTCTGGAGCTTATGATCATATTAAAGAATTATTAGAAAAGAAGTTTATTGTCAAAAGGAAGCAAAAAGATGGCAGATCATTTTGGTTGTCATTATCAGAAAAGTTTTTTCAAACATTTGCTGTCAGTAATGAATATCTTTCAAAAATAGGAAGCCGAAATGATAAGCAGCAATAATAAGAAAATGTTAGGATGTACTAAATTACGCCACGATAATGTTATCTGAGATTTTCGCAGTCCTGGGCCAAACTTTATCAATTTATTCATTCATATTGATAATAAGAATTTTACTTACATGGTTTCCAGGTATTGATTGGAGTAACAGTGTTTTATCTGCATTAACTTCTATCACAGATCCTTATTTAAACATTTTTAGGGGTATTATCCCTCCAATAGGTGGATTTGATATTTCATCTTTATTAGCTTTTTTACTTTTAAATGTTATTCAAAACTTAATTACAAATCTCCAGTATGCAAGCTTAGGGTATAGCTGAATTTATCTATTATCCCCAGAACCGCTTATCCTTCCTTTAGCAGCTCTTAATTTTAATTTCTCAAGGTTTTGTAATGCAACATCCTCCAAATTGAAATTTAATTCTGTGCAAAGATTGGATATGTACCACAATACATCTCCTAACTCTTTTTTTATACCTAATTTTGATTCGTTATCAAATATTCCATTTTTATCTCTTATAACTTTTTTTACTTTTTCTGCTACCTCACCAGCCTCTCCAACTAAACCAAGAGTTGGATAAATATTATTTGAGCCTAAATTTGGATATTGTGCTGTTTCTCTAGCTTTTTTCTGATAAGTTTTAAAATCCATGACTTAAATAACTAACTTTGGGTATGGTAAATTTATTTATATCTAGCAATATTATCTATATATGTCGAATATTGATTTAAAAAGAAGAACAAAAATAGTAGCAACTATTGGACCTGCGACTCAATCTGAAGAGATAATTACAGATTTAATTAAAGCGGGAGTAACAACATTCAGATTAAATTTCTCACATGGAGATCATAAAGATCATGCTGAGAGAATAAAAACTATAAGGGAAGTATCAAAAAAGTTAGATATAGATATTGGTATATTACAAGATCTTCAAGGACCTAAAATCAGATTAGGGCGCTTTAAAGATGGTCCAGTAAAAGTTAAAAAAGGTGATAAATTTACACTGACATCAAATGAAGTCGAATGTACAAATACTATTGCTAATGTAACCTATGACAAACTTTCTCAAGAAGTTATCGAAGGGAAAAGAATACTTTTAGATGATGGCAAAATAGAAATGATTGTTGAAAAAGTAGATATAAAAGCTAATCTTTTGGAGTGTCTTGTAACTGTAGGGGGGGTTCTTTCAAATAATAAAGGTGTTAATTTTCCAGATGTTCAATTATCAGTAAAAGCATTAACAGAAAAAGATAAAGAGGATTTAAAATTTGGTTTATCTGAAGGAGTTGATTGGATAGCACTAAGTTTCGTAAGAAATCCATCTGATATAAACGAGATTAAAGATTTAATAAACAAAAATGGGTATTCAACTCCTGTAGTTGCAAAAATAGAAAAATTTGAAGCAATTGATCAAATTGATACAGTATTACCCTTATGTGATGGGGTTATGGTTGCAAGAGGTGATTTGGGAGTAGAAATGCCTGCGGAAGAGGTTCCTCTT
Organism: Prochlorococcus sp. AG-402-O16; assembly: GCA_003216415.1. Classification (GTDB taxonomy): domain Bacteria; phylum Cyanobacteriota; class Cyanobacteriia; order PCC-6307; family Cyanobiaceae; genus Prochlorococcus_A. The sequence goes on along the minus strand of QCIY01000014.1, from coordinate 18,341 downwards.
TTACAAAAGGAATTAATAAGAAAAGCTAATACATTAGGTATCCCAATAATTACAGCGACTCAAATGCTTGATTCTATGGCTTCGAATCCAAGACCAACTAGGGCAGAGGTTAGTGATGTTGCAAATGCAATTCTGGATGGAACAGATGCAGTAATGCTTTCAAACGAAACTGCAGTTGGCGATTATCCTGTAGAAGCAGTAGAAACGATGGCAACAATAGCAAGAAGAATTGAAAGAGATTATCCACTTAAAGCTATTGAAAGCCACTTACCTAGTACGATCCCAAATGCTATTAGTGCAGCAGTAAGTAATATAGCTAGACAACTGGATGCAGGAGCTATTATCCCTTTAACAAAATCAGGCTCTACAGCTCGAAATGTAAGCAAATTCAGACCACCAACACCTATCTTGGCAACTACTACAGAGAGGAGTGTAGCGAGAAGATTGCAACTTGTTTGGGGAGTTACTCCTATAGTAGTTAAAAATGATGAAAGAACAGCAAAAACATTTAGTTTAGCTATGCAAATTGCTCAGGAGATGGGAATCTTAAATCAAGGAGATTTAGTAGTTCAAACTGCAGGCACATTAACTGGTATTAGCGGCTCTACAGATTTAATAAAAGTTGGTTTAGTAAGAAAGATTGTATCAAGAGGGATTTCAATAGGGGAAATCGGTGTTACTGGAAAAGCAAGAATAATAAAAAATAATCTTGATATGTCCTTGATTTGTCCAGGAGAAATACTATTTGTTCCAGAGGAATTAATGGAAAATATTCCAATGAGTAAAAATATCGCTGGTATTGTTACCAACCAAAATGTTAATGATGTTTATGCTTATTTTAATAAAAATAATAAAAAGATTTCTACAATTTGTAATTTAGAAAATATGGATAATCAGCAAATTAGTAATGGCGACCTTATTACACTTCAGCTTAATGAAGGTGTTATATATATGGGGCAAATTGAAGATGATGATGAAATAGATAAATATAAATATGTCTAGAAATATCTCAATAAAAGAAGCCTTAGGCATGGCAACAAAAACATTAGTTTCGAACAAATTGAGAAGTTCGTTAACAATGCTGGGGATAATCATAGGAAATGCTTCAGTTATTACACTTGTTGGACTTGGAAGAGGTGCTCAAACATTAGCAAAAAATCAATTAAGTAATTTAGGTGCAAATGTTTTATTCATTGTTCCTGGAAATAATGACACAAGAAGAAGAGGTATTACATTTCCTAAAAATCTTGTTTTAGATGATGCAGTAGCAATAAATAATCAAGTCCCAACAGTTAAAAAAGTTGCTCCTCAAATTTCTGCTAACGAAATAGTGCAATCAAATTCTAAAAGTCTAAATATATCAATTGCAGGAGTTACTCCTGAATTTCTTGAAGTAAGGAGCTTTGAAGTCGATAAGGGAAGATTTTTATCTAAAAGTGATGTTAATAGTGCAAGAAGTTATGTAGTAATAGGTCCTGATCTTAAAGACGAATTTTTCAAAAATAAATCTTCATCACTTGGGGAAAAAATTAGAATTAAAGATCATACTTATGAAATTATCGGAATATTAAAACCAAAAGGTGCTGTATTTGGAAGTAATCAAGACAAAAATGCTTATATTCCATTAACCACCATGGTAAATAGGATTACAGGGAAGGACCCTACATATGGTGTAAGTTTAAGCTTCATAAGTGTGGAAGCGATAAATAAAAATGCAACAAGTGCTGCAAAATTTCAAATTACTAACTTATTAAGGCAAAGACATAAAATAATAAGAGACGATGATTTTGCAGTTAGATCACAAGAAGATGCATTGAACATAGTAACAAACATAACAAGTGGGTTAACTTTTTTATTGGCGGGTATTGGAGCAGTATCTTTAGTGGTTGGAGGCATAGGAATCATGAATATTATGCTCGTTTCTGTTAGCGAAAGGACTGAAGAGATTGGTCTCAGAAAAGCAATAGGAGCCAAACAGTCGGATATATTAATTCAATTTTTAATTGAGGCATTAATTTTATCTACAATTGGAGGATTAATAGGAACAACAACCGGATTATCAGGTGTTTTTCTTTTATCTCTGATAACACCACTTCCTGCATCTGTAGGAATTACTACAACTGCTTCGACCATGATCATTTCAGGATCAATAGGTTTAATCTTTGGCGTTTTACCCGCAAAAAGAGCTTCTAAATTAGATCCAATAGTTGCATTGAGAAGTTTATAAATAGAATTTTTAATCATGCTCAATTTTTATAAATTAATTGAGATATTGGTGAGTCTTCAATCAATTGTAATAACAACAATGCTACCTTTTTATATTCCACTACCGTTTCTCGATAAATCTATTAATAGCTTTGAAATGCCTATCACATGGCAAATTCCAACTATAATTTTACTAACACTTATATTTCATAAAAGAGTTGTTTACACCGCATTTTCTATATATATAATTTTAGGGTTATTTATATTTCCAGTCTTTCAACAAGGAGGATCAATAGGATATTTGCTCACTCCTAATTTTGGTTATTTATTAGGTATATATCCATTAATCAAAATAATTGATAGTTTAAATAATAGAAATAAAATAAATATTAGCAACTTTTTAATAAATGGATTTATAGCAATAATTACTATGCATTTAACTGGAATATTTTACAACTTTATACAAATCATAATTTACAGTGAACTTAATGTATTTTTGTATAATTTAGGAAAATACTCTGTAGGTAAAATTGGATATCATTTTTTAACGCTTTTACCACTATTATTACTTATTAAACCTATAAAACGTTTAAAAAAAGCAAATAATGATTAATAAAATACAAACAAAACTATATTTTTTATCTTTAAGTATTTTTATAATTTTAATAGATCAATTTACAAAATATATAATGTTTAATAATTATAAAATATTTATAAATAAAGATTTTCTTTTATTTAGATTAGACTTTGTAAAAAATTACGGGGCAGCATTTAATATATTTAGTGGAAGTAGAATATTTTTATCTTTCATAAGTATTATTTTTTCAATATTACTTATTTATTTAATATTAAGGAAAAATTCTTTAAACTCATATGAACTATATTCTTATAGCTTTATTCTTGGTGGATCTATTGGTAATGGAGTGGATAGGATATTTAAAGGTTTTGTAATTGATTTTATAAATTTAAATATCATAAATTTTCCAGTATTTAATATTGCTGATATTTCGATTAATATTGGTTTTATTTTTTTACTTTTTAGCATTTTTAAGAACAACCGATAATATGAATTACCTGAAATTAAATTATATAAAATACTTCATATTTATTTTATTTCTATATATTTTATTTTCGATATTAATAAAAATAGTAAATATCTATACGGTTTTATTTTTAATAGTAGTTTTGTATATTTTTTATAATATTAATAAAAAATTATTCAAAAAAATAGTTTTTAAAATTATATATAAAAATAAAAAGAATACACTTTCATTCAAAAATACATATGGTGCTGCCAAGATAAGTTTGGAAGGGGTTGAGAAAATCAATAAAAAAATTAACGATAAAGTAAAAGTTGAATTGTTAAATTATCAAAAAAATAAACTTGAGTCACAATTAAAAACAGGAGATTATAAAGTTACTCTTTTTGGAGCAGGTTCCTCAGGAAAAACATCCATAGCAAGATCATTATTGAAAAATATTGTCGGAGAAACTTCAGCAAAAATAGGTACAACAAAGCAAATTAATAACTATAAAATTCGTATCCCAATCTTAAAAAGAAACATTAATATAATTGACACTCCTGGATTATTCGAACCATCCAAGTTAGGAGAAGAAAGAGAAAAAGCAACAATTTTAGAAGCATCAAATTCTGACTTAGTTCTCTTTGTAATTGATCAGGACATAAATAAATACGAAAACTATTTAATTAAAGAATTATTGGAAATAGGAAAAAAAATAATAATAGTTCTAAATAAATGTGATTTAAGGTCTAGAGATGAAAATAACATCATCATAGAAAATATAATTTCTATAACTTCAGCTAGAAAAAATAAAATTTCAATTGTTCAAACAATTGCAGTACCTCATCAATCTACTTATACAAAATCAGATGCTTTAAATTTATTTCCAGAGGTAGGAAGTTTATTTAGAGAAATAATTGAAACGCTCGATAATAATGGAGAAGAGTTATTGGCAGATAATATACTTTTTCGCTCAAATAAGTTAGGTATTAAAAGTAAAAATTTCGTTCAAGAACAAAGATATTTAATGTCAAATAAAGTTATTAATAAATATATGTGGATAACGGGAGGGGTAATACTAGTTAATCCACTTCCAGTGGTTGATTTTCTTACTACCACTTCTGTAAACCTTCAAATGATAATGGAATTATCAAAAATATATGAAATTAAGCTTACAAAAAAAGATGCAAAAGATTTATCGAAATCATTGCTAAGCGCATTGGCTAAACAAGGAATACTAAAAGGGGGGCTCGCCATTCTTTCTCCTGCTTTAGCTACAAGTTTGACTAAAATAATATTATCTAAATCTATACAATCAGTTACATCAGGCTGGTTAATTAGAATAGTAGGACAAAGTTTAATTGAATATTTTAAAAATGGGCAAGATTGGGGGGATGGAGGAATTCAAGAAGTTGTTGATAAGATCTACAGGATAAGTAAAAGAGAGGACATTTTAAATAACTTCGTAAAAGAAGCTATTTCAAAAATTGAAATAAAAAAATATTTTAAATCAAAAAAAAGTTTGCCTCAATCTCCTATGTAATATTAGATAATTGATCATTTAGAAAAGTTCTGAAATCAAAGATAGTTATTAAAAGTAAGTAAACAATACAAATAACTATAGAAATAAACCCTGTTACTATGGCAATGATTTTTGGTCTACCAATATTCATTTTTAAGCATCTAATAATTTCAAAAGTTCTTCAATATGAGATTCATTAGTATTGTAGTTGCCCATGACAACTCGTAAATAATATTTATCATTAAATTTTGGTCTAGAAAGCATAAAATTATTTTTCAATAATTCATTAATTTTAGTTTTAGTCCATGAATCAGACTCTTTTGGCATAAGTCCCTTTGGTAAAAAGGAAACAATGTGTAAAGGACCCGAATATATATCATATTTATTTTTACTTATATTTTTTATAAAAAAGTCTTTTCTTTTTATTGATGACTTTAATATTTCTTCGATTCCTTTTAGACCTAAAAAACGTAACCCAAGCCAAAGTTTTATAATCTCTGCGGGTCTAGAACCTTGGATACCTATTTCTCCTCTATTTATAATATTTTTTTTTGATGATATATATGGAAGGCCAGTGGAAAAGGTATTTTCTAAAGTACTCATATTTGAAACTAACAATAAAGAGGAGGTTTTTGTAATGCCAATTATTTTTTGAGGATTTATTGTAATGGAATTGGCCTTATTAATACTATTTAAACCTTCTATTGGAATAGAAGTTACAGCAAAAATACCTCCAATTGAGCCATCAATATGTAACCATATATTTCTTTCTTTGCAAATTTCACTTATATCTTTAATAGGATCAATTGCCCCTCTAACAGTTGTACCTAGGGTAGCAACAATAGCAAAGATTTTTTTATTTTCTTTTGAACAAATATCTAAAGTTTTTCTAAGATTTGGTATACTCATACAACCTTTATTATCAGTTTCAATCCTGACAAGATTTGTTTCATCAAGACCCATTATTCTTGTACATTTAATAAAGGAAGAATGAGCATCTTCACTAATAAGTAATACAGAATTAGGGTCTGAACCTAATCCAGCATTATGTCTAGCTGCTATAAGTGCATTCAAATTACTTAATGTACCCCCGCTAGCTGCTATACCTCCTGCCGAATCATTAAAACCTATTTTCTCTGCAAACCATTTACATAGTGATTCCTCAAGCAAAGTAACACTTGGAGATAACTCGTAAGCAAGAAGATTATTATTTAAACCAGCAGCTATTAAATCACCTAAAATAGAGAAAATTAAAGGTGGGGGATCAAGGTGAGCTAAGGAGCCAGGATGAACGGGGTTAAATGAATTATTCAAAAGGGATTCTATCTCGGAGAACAAATCAACTGCAGAATTACCATCCTGCTCAGGCATAATGCAATTAAAATTTTCATCAAAGGGTAATGGACCATGTTTCTCAGCTTTTGAGAACCAGTTACAAAGAGTTTGAGTCGCTCTATTGAGGAGAATTATTAAGTTATCGTTAGTCCCTAAATAAGAAGGGAAGTATATATCTTTGTTATTAATTAATTCTTCAGTCATCAGATAAGATATCTATTAATAATTCTATTCTCAATATTGTTAAATGAGGTATATTTTTGAAAATGGAAATAGTAATAAAGATCAACAAAAAGGAGAAAATAATTCAAAATATTCTAAATGGATGAAATCCATTTTAAAAAGATCAGAAGAAATTGGAAAAATTGAGTTACCAATCTGTTCAATAATTTTAGATGAGAGAGGTAGATGTATTGGCAGGGGAGTTAATAGGAGAAATATTAATAAAGACCCATTAGGTCATGCAGAGATAATGGCACTAAGGCAGGCATCTCTAATAAAAAATGATTGGAGATTTAACGAATGTACTATTATCACAAATTTAGAACCATGTACCATGTGTGCATCTGCACTTATTCAAGCGAGGATGGGTAAAGTTGTTTTTGGTGCATATGATAAGAAAAGGGGTGGATTGGGCGGCTCAATTGACTTATCAAAGCATAAAAGTTCTCATCACAATATGGAAATATTAGGAGGTATTCTGGAAGACGAATGCAGTCAAATTCTACAATTATGGTTTAAAAAGTTGAGGACTCAAAAATAGAATATTTCTTTAACTCAGTATCAAATAGGTTTAATAATCTATCTACATTTTCTTCACTAGAGTTAAAGCCCATTAATCCAATACGCCAAACCTTACCGGACAATTCTCCAAGTCCATTTCCTATTTCTATTCCAAAGTTTCTTAAAAGATGATTTCTAAATCCATCTCCATCAACTGCTGGAGGAATCTTAACTGTTGTAAGAGTTGGCAATCGAAAATCCTTTGGTACATGTAATTCCATGCCTAGGCTTTCTAAACCATTCCATAGTTTCCTTGCATTAGTATTATGCCTATTCCAAACATTATCTAAACCCTCATTAGCAATCAATCTTAAACCTTCACGAATAGCAAAATTCATATTTACGGGGGCGGTATGATGGTATACGCGATCGGAACCCCAATATTTATTTAGAAGGGATAAATCTAAATACCAGTTGGGAACTTTTGTTTTTCTTGAACTAAGTTTATCTTCAGCTCTCTCATTCATTGTAAAAGGACTTAATCCAGGCGGGCAACTTAATCCTTTCTGGCTACAACTATACGCTAAATCTATTTTCCATTCGTCTATCAATAGTTCTAGAGCGCCAAGGGAAGTAACTGCGTCAACTAAAAACAAGCAGTTATTCTTTCTACATATATCACCAATTCCATCAAGAGGTTGTAAAACTCCACTAGATGTTTCTGCGTGAACAATAGCAAATATAGCTGGTTTTTTAGTCTCTATTTCATACTTGATTTCTTCATAAGAAAAGGATTCACCCCAAGGTTTTTCAATAACAGATACATCTGCTTTATATCTAGTTGCCATATCAACTAGTCTGTCTCCAAAATATCCTTTTTTAGCGATAAGAATTTTTTCTCCTTCCTCTATAAAATTCGCTATTGAAGCTTCCATAGCTGCACTTCCAGTACCACTCATTGGAAGAGTCAGACGATTATTACATTGCCAGGTATATCTTAGAAGTTGTTGAACATCAGACATCAATGAAATATATGCTTCATCTAAATGACCAATTGGATTTAGGGAAAGAGCATTTAGAACTTCTGGATGTGCGTTTGAAGGACCAGGACCTAATAAAAGTCTAGAGGGAACATAAGTCTTTGAGAAATGAGATAAATTCTCTTCATTTAAAGCCGAAATAAGTTTTGCTTCTGTCAAAGCATTACATTCAATTACTTTTAAATTAAACTAATATCGCCACATAAGCGATATTTATTTAAAGAAATTCATTCAATTTAAATATTTAGGTAAACAATTATTAAACTTATGACTTGAAATACTAAAAGAAGACATCTAGTCTTAAAAAAAGTTACCGTTGATACATAACTAGAATCATCAAGTTATTAATTTCATATAAGGTATTAAAAAATTATGTCTAAATCTCCTCAAGATGTTTTAAGTCAAATTAAAGACGAAGGAATTGAACTCATCGATTTAAAATTCACAGATATTCATGGAAAATGGCAACATTTAACTCTTACATCAGACATGATAGAGGAGGATTCTTTTACAGAAGGCTTAGCATTTGATGGCTCATCAATAAGAGGTTGGAAAGCAATTAATGCTTCGGATATGTCAATGGTGCCCGATGCAAGTACAGCTTGGATAGATCCTTTTTATAAACATAAAACCCTAAGTATGATTTGCTCTATTCAAGAGCCAAGAAGCGGGGAGCCTTATGATAGGTGTCCAAGAGCATTAGCTCAAAAGGCATTAAAATATTTAGATTCAACTGGTATAGCAGATACTGCATTTTTTGGACCAGAACCAGAATTCTTTTTATTTGATGATGTTAGATATGACTCTAAAGAAGGAGGTTGTTTTTATAGTGTAGATACTATTGAAGCACCATGGAATACAGGGAGGATTGAAGAAGGGGGAAACTTAGGATACAAAATACAATATAAAGAAGGATATTTTCCAGTAGCTCCAAATGATACTGCGCAAGATATTAGATCTGAGATGCTTCTTCTTATGGGTGAATTAGGTATCCCCACAGAGAAGCATCACCATGAAGTTGCTGGTGCGGGACAACATGAGCTTGGAATGAAATTTGATTCGTTAATAAATGCTGCTGATAACGTTATGACTTATAAATACGTTGTCAGAAATGTTGCAAAAAAATATGGAAAAACTGCAACATTTATGCCTAAACCTGTTTTTAACGATAACGGAACCGGAATGCATGTTCACCAAAGTTTATGGAAGAGTGGACAGCCACTATTTTTTGGTGAAGGGGCATATGCAAATTTATCTCAAACAGCAAGATGGTACATTGGAGGCATACTTAAACATGCACCTTCATTCTTAGCATTTACTAACCCAACTACAAATAGTTATAAACGATTGGTTCCAGGATTTGAAGCACCTGTAAATCTAGTTTATTCTGAGGGTAATAGATCAGCTGCAGTAAGAATACCTTTAACAGGTCCAAGCCCTAAAGCTAAAAGATTAGAATTCAGATCAGGTGATGCGCTTGCAAACCCTTACTTAGCATTCTCTGTAATGATGCTTGCTGGTATTGATGGAATTAAAAATCAAATTGATCCTGGTGATGGAGTAGATGTAGATTTATTTGAACTCCCAGCTGATGAACTTGCAAAAATTGATACAGTACCCTCATCTCTTAATGATTCACTTAATGCGCTAAAAGCAGATAAGGATTATCTATTAGCTGGTGGAGTATTTACTGAAGATTTTATTGATAACTTTATCGACATAAAATACGAAGAGGTACAACAATTAAGACAAAGGCCTCATCCACATGAATTCTTCATGTATTACGATGCATAATTAAAAAATATATATTAGTTTAAATTAATCAATTTGAGAAATATCACAAAATATTCTCAAATTGATTTTTTTTTTGTTGGAATATAAATATATAAATTGAAAAATGGCTAGAGAATCTATTTCAAAAATTGCATATAAAACGCTTCAACAAAGTAAAAGCATTGCAGGTTTCGCTCATAAGCAGATCAGTTCAAGATTAATGAATTTTATTCTTCCCGATTCGAAGCTTGAAAATTTTGATATAGATAAAGATCTTCTAATACAAATTCAAAGTTCTATGGATAATTTAAGAGAAGAAGATTGGAATGATGCTGAAAAAAATATTTATCCAAAAAAATTACTGTTTGACGAGCCATGGCTTAGATATTTAACTCAATATCCTAAAATTTGGTTAGACATGCCTAATACATGGGATAGACGCAGAAAACAAAACTTTGATGATCTTCCAAAATCAATTGAAAAAGATAATTATCCTCAATATTACTTGAGAAATTTTCATCATCAAACTGATGGTTATTTATCAGATTTTTCAGCTAGCATCTACGATTTACAAGTAGAGATACTTTTCAATGGAAGTGCTGACTCAATGAGGAGAAGAATAATTAAGCCAATAAAAGAAGGATTTAAAAATTTTAGTGATAGAAAAAAAAGTTCTATAAAAATACTTGATGTGGCTACAGGATCAGGAAGGACATTAAAACAATTAAGAGCCGCATTTCCAAAAGAAAAAATTACAGGAATTGATTTATCTGATTCATACTTAAAAGAGGCAAGTAGATATATTTCAGATTTAGAAGGAGATTTAATTCAGTTAATAAAAGGTAATGCTGAAGAATTACCATTTGAAAATGATAGTTTTCAATGCATTTCTTGTGTTTACTTATTTCATGAATTACCTAGAACAATTAGAGCTAAAGTATTAAATGAATTTTTTAGAGTTCTTGAACCTGGGGGGATATTAGTATTAGCTGATTCAATTCAAATAAGCGATTCACCCGACTTTACATCAATAATGGAAAACTTCTATAAATCTTTTCATGAGCCTTTTTATTGTGATTACATAAAAGAAGATATAAACTCTAAAATTGAGGAAATAGGATTTAAAGATGTAAAATCAAATTCCTTTTTTATGACAAAAGTATGGTCTGCTGTAAAGTAAAGGAAAATCACTATGACTTATTGGGATAAAGATACTATTAAACTTGTTCAAAGTCTTAATGGCAAATTAAAAATTGACCATTCTAAATGGCATAAAGATAAAGGAAATAAATATAAACGATCAGCAGAATTAATTTCGGCGGGATTATGCCATTTAATTATTTCTTGTAATGAGAAGGATACTATTGAGTATATAGAAGAAAGTATTAAATGGTTAAAAGAAATTAACATAGATCAACCTTGCCCAAGTAAAAATCACCTTTTTAAAGCCAACTGAAGACGATTACCTTTACTACTCCATCTAATGTCATCAAAACATTCATTAATAATGTACAAGCCACGGCCATTTACACTATTTATTTTTTTTGGTAATTTATAGCTTCTTTTTTTTATTTCTAGACCATTACCTTGGTCTTGAATTTGCCAAACACACCAATTTGGAGTAATTATTCTTCTTACTCTAATATTTTTTGTAGGATCTAATTTATTTCCGTGTTTTACTGCGTTAACAAGAGCTTCATGTAACCCAAGTTTAATAAGATAGCTTGATTGAGAATTTTTAATAGGTTCTAATAATTGATCAACAAATTCATTTAACTGTAATGATGATTCGAATTCGTAGTTTGACCAGTTAATCTTTGGCCTTTTAAAAAACTTTTTTAAAATATTTTTGCCCCGTAAAAAGGACATAATAATATTTTGAAACTAACTTAATTTTAACTCATTAAATACCTCAATTTAAAGAATATTGTTATGTCTATCTGCAATAGCAGGATGCCGTAGGATGGAATCCATAAGTCTTACACCTCTTAATTGATTTATTAAAGGCATATGTCCATCAGGAGCATCCAAAGACCAGGAAAAAGATCCGGGATATCTAGTCCATAAGCCCTCTTTTTTCCAACCTATTTTAGGCCACATTAATTCATATTTATTTCCTACTGATTTTAATATCTTTGCTTGAATTGAGAATCCAAATCTACCTGTAGAATAAATAATCCATAATCTATCTATGGTTTGTAAATCTTTACCTGACATATTCTTTACCTCACTATAGAAAACATAGCCCCGTTTTTCAGCTAATTTTCCAGCCAATTTTCGTAGGTACGAACTTGTTAACCTATCAGCCTCTTCAAATTTTTGCTCAACTAACATTAATTGCAGTTCTTCATAATTAATATCAATATCTGAAAAAGTATTAAACCAATTATTGAATTTAGAATTATCAAAGAAATGAGGTTTATATTTTTTTAAAACTTGCAATAACCAACCAGCAGCCCAGTCATCTCCATTCTTATCAAAAATTTCAAACAATTTAGGTCCAAGATTATAAATATTTTCGAATTCAGATTCGATTTGAGATAACAAATTTATTCTTTTTCTTTGATTGGAATCTACAAATTTTTTTATGAGATCTAATGTAGCATTACTATAGTTATCTTGTACTTTGTTATTCATTTTAAAAAATCAATCAAAAAATAAAAACTATCAATGTATTTCAAAAGAAAAGAACTAGAGAAATTTAGAAGTTTTACAGGACCACTAATAGATGTTAGGAGCCCAGGTGAATATTATAAAGGACACATGCCTAATTCTATTAACATTCCACTATTTGATAATGATGAGAGATCAATAATTGGGACGATTTATAAAAAAGAAGGAAGGGAAAAAGCTGTAATAGAGGGATTAAAATTCATTGAAAAAAAAATGGAATTACTTCTTGATAATTTATTTATGAATATTGACTCTTTTAAAAATATTTCAGAAAAAAATAACAAAGAACTTTTTATAAGAATATATTGTTCAAGAGGGGGTATGCGGTCACAAAGTATTGCTTGGTTACTAGATAAATTTAAATTAAATCTCGTTACACTAAATGGAGGATACAAAATATATAGGAGATGGGTATTAGATAGTTTTTCAAAAAAATTGAACATTGTAGTTATTGGAGGGAAAACGGGAACAGGGAAGACAAGATTGTTATCATTATTAGAGAAATATAAATATCAAACTATTGATCTTGAAGGATTTGCTTCCCATAGAGGAAGTACATTTGGAGGTTTAGGAATGAAAGAACAACCTTCAAATGAACAATTTGAAAATCTAATTGCAGAAAAATTAAATTCTTTTAAATGTTCTAATAATATTTTTGTAGAAGCAGAAAGTGCAAATATAGGTAAATGCAAAATCCCTCATGAATTTTTCATTCAGATGAAAAATTCTAGGAGAATTGAAATTTTAAGGAGCGAATCTAACAGGTTAGATGAGTTGATAAATACTTATAGTGTTTTTAAGAAAGAGAAACTCAAAGAATCTGTATTAAGGATCAAAAAAAGATTAGGACCGCAAAGAACAAAAATAGCTCTTGAATCAATTAATAATGAGAACTGGGACTTAGTTTGCAGATCAGTTCTAGATTATTACGATAAGTGTTATGAATATGAAAAGATTGGCAAAACAAATATAAAGTTATTAGATTTAACCGACAAAAAATATGATGAAAGTATCCTAGAATTAATAAATAATTTTTTATAAAATAATTACAAACGAATATGAAAAATATTTCCTAAGATAAAAAATTATTAACCGAATATTATGACAGCAAATAAAACTGCAAAAATACAATTTTATGAAGGAACTGATGAACCAGTAGTGCCTGAAATAAGACTCACTAGGAGTAAAGATGGTACTACCGGCCAAGCATTATTTTTGTTCGAAAAACCTCAGGCATTATCTTCAATTACAGACGGTGAAATCACAGGTATGCGTATGATTGATTCTGAAGGTGAAATACTAACTAGGGAAGTGAAAGTAAAGTTTGTTGATGGAGAACCAATATTTTTAGAAGCAGTTTACATTTGGAAGAACACCCCAGACTTTGACAGATTTATGAGATTTGCAAATAGTTATGCCAAATCAAATGGATTAGGATATTCTGAAAAGAAGTAGAATATTCTGAAAATTGAGTAGTTCATCATATTTCAAGTTAGTAGTAATATTAATAACTTCGTTAATAATATGGACTTTAAGAGATTTTCTCCTACTAATAATTTGTTCTTTAGTAATTTCAAATATTGTATGTAATTTATGTAATCAAGTGCAAAAGGGATTGAAAATTCCTCGATCACTTTCTTTGTTTCTCGTCTTAACGTTTATATCAGTAATAGTATTTACTATTTTTATTATTGTATTGCCTCCGTTTATAAAAGAATTCAATGAAATACTAGTTGATATTCCAAATGGTTTATCAAAAATAAATATTTTGATTAATGCAAATCTGAACAAATTGAATAACCTCTTTTATGGCGAAAAATCAGAAAACGTTATAGACATATTCAATCTTATAAATAATGTAGTTACTATTCCAGATGTCTCAACTATTGCAAAAGCTATTCAAGAAAGTTTTAAGAATTTAATAAATATAGCGGGGAATCTGGGTTCAGGTCTTTTGAAATTAATTTTCGTATTAGCTGTAAGTTTGATGATTTCTATTGAACCAAAACAATATAAAGAAAATATACTTCTATTAATACCAAAAAATTACCGCAACAAATTTAGAAATATTCTGGAAAAATGCAATATTGCATTAGCAAATTGGACCTTTTCTATGGTCATAAGCTCATTATCAGTAGGTTTATTATCATTAATAGTTTTATCTATATTAGATGTCAAATATGTTGTCTCAAATGCTTTAATAGCCATGGTTCTTAATGTTATTCCAAATATAGGTCCAGTTATTAGTGGTATATTTCCTATCTCAATTGCACTACTAGATAATTTTTGGAAACCACTTGTTGTTTTAGGAGCCTATGTAATCATTCAAAATATTGAAAGCTATATAATAATGCCATCTATAATGAAGAAAAAAGCAAATTTACTTCCTGGTTTGACATTAATTTCACAATTTGGATTCACCTTCATTTTTGGTCCATTAGGCTTAATTCTATCTCTTCCATTAGCTGTAGTAATACAGGTAATAATCAAAGAATCAATTAAAGATATTTAAAAACTACTTAATTAATTTGTTATATAAATATGGATATGAAAGAAGTATAAAGAAAGCTAGAGGATGTTTACCAATAGCAAAATATAATGAACTAAAAGTAAAATGATCAAATAATATTCTTAACTCAGTAGAAAGATCTATTAAAACTAAAGAAAATAAAATTATCAAATAGTAATTCAATTTCATATTATTAAAAGCCTAAGCTCAGTCTTTAAGCAACAAGGATGGAGCCAATAAAATACTTGAATAACTTCCAACAATAATTCCTAATGATAAGGCCAAAGAAAACCAAAACAACGAGTAAGATCCAAATAAAATTATGCTTAATAAAGGGATAAGCGTTGTAATACTGGTAAAAGTTGTTCTCCTAAATGATTCGTTTACTGATAATTGAATAGTTTCGTTATAGTCTTCTTTCTTTAATTTTAAATTCTCACGAATTCTATCAAAAATAACAACAGTATCATTTACAGAATAACCAGCAATAGTTAACAAGGACACTGCAAATAAACTATTTACCTCGACAGATAATATAATTCCCAACCAGGAAAATATACCGAAAACAATTAATAAATCATGGAATAAAGCTAATAATGCAAATAATGCATATTTTTTATCAAACCTAATCGTTATATATAAAGATATTGCAAATAAAGAAACCAACAATGAAGTAACACAATTGGTAAGTAATCTTTTCCCAAGCTTTGGACCTATTAATCTTGAATCCTTACTCTCATAATTTAGAGGTCCAATAATATTATCAAGATTAGTAATTAGATTATTTGATTCTTCGATACTCAAATAAGGTGTTCTTATTGAAATTAATTTATTATTATTTTGGAATTGTAATTTAATATTATTTATAAAGTTTTTACTACTAGAGATCTCTCTTAAATTTTCTAAAACTGAATCAGGGGAAAGATTAGAACATTCTTCTTCACAAACTCTTTCTATTCTTAGTTCATTTCCTCCAACAAAATCCATCCCTAAATTTATAGGTTTCTTATAAGAAGTATTAAAAGTTGAATATAAAATTCCTAAAAGACTTAACAAAATAAGAAAAGTTGAAAAACTAATTATCTTTCTTTTATTTTTTATTAGTTCAAGATTGTATTTCATGGGAAATTAGAAACAAAAAATTTAATTTGAAAAATTATTCTTGGGTAGATAGAGATTTTTTTGTCTTAAAGATTGATATGTTGTAAAAAATCGCAAAATAGTTTTAGAACAATTTAATGAGGTAAACAAGCTTATTAGAACTCCAATACCTAATGTTGCCGCAAAACCTTTAACAAAATTTGTTCCTAATAAAAACAATACAAAACAACTTAGAAGAGTTGTAATATGACCATCAACTATAGATGAATTAGCTCTTTGAAAACCGCTATCAATAGATCTTGTAAGAGTATTGCCTTCATATAATTCTTCTCTAATTCTCTCAAATATTAGAATATTTGCATCAACAGCCATACCAATGCTAAGTATAAGCCCAGATATTCCAGGTAAAGTCAAAGTTACAGGAATTAAAGAATATAGGGCTAAGTTAAAGAAACCATAAAGTACTAGAGATAGAACTGAAACGAAACCTAGAATTCTATAATTAAAAATCATAAATATACCAACAAAAATTAATCCACTAATAGCTGCATAAAGACTTTTTAAAATATTTTTCGATCCCAATAGAGCCCCTATAGTGTTAGTTTCTACTATTTCAATTGGCAATGGCAATGAGCCTCCCTTAAGTTGAACTTCTAATTCTCTAGCATTTTCAGCACTAAAATTACCGCTTATTGTTGCTGATCCACCTGTAATACCAGTACTGGCAAACTGGTTACCAACACTAGCTTCACTTATAGATTCGCCATCAAGAATGATAGCCAATAGTTGATTAGTGCCAGCAATTGACTTAGTAATTTCTGCAAACTTTTCACCTCCTGAATTACTAAAAGTTAATAAAACCTCCCAATTACTATTTGTTTGTTCTTGTCTCCTTCCTGCGTTAATAAGATCCTTACCAGATAAATCTGTTTTAATAAATAAATTTGTAATTTCTTTGTCGACATATTTTTTGATTTCAATTAACTTCCCATATAAATCATTACTAGTAGATGAGTAATTCAATTCTTGCTCTATATCTTTAAGATCATCTTGAATAACTTTTAAGAAATTATCATTATTTTGATTTTTTTCTTCAAAGGAATATTGTTCAATTAATTCTTTAATGCTCAATCTTTGTAGTTGCAGGGTTTTTAAATCTGAAGATGTTCCTTCTTTTTGGGTTCTAAATTCTAATAAAGCAGTCTTACCTAATACCCTTGAAGCAACTAATGGATTTTGTTCACCTGGTAATTCTAAAATCAATTGATCTCCACCGAGGGTCTGTAAATTAGACTCAGAAACTCCTAAATTGTTAACTCGCTTATCTATAACCGAATTAACTGCTTCAAGTTCATCGCTTGTTACCTTACCTTCCTCTTTAATAATTTGAAGTGTAAGTTGAGAACCCCCTTGTAAATCCAATCCCAACTGTAAGGGATAATTTATTAATAGATAAACAGATAAAGTAAGTAGAAATATAATAAAAAAAAGCCAACCTTGCCTTCTTTTCATTTTCTATATACTCCCACTAATTAAATGTTCAACTTTTTCAACAATTTGATGTGGTTGGATTATTGTCAAATTCTCAAGATTTCCATTATAGGGAGTTGGAATATCCTGACTAGATAATCTAATTGGTCGGGCATCAAGATCATCAAAACACTCTTCTGTTATCAAGGCAATTAATTCTGCGCCAATACCTCCAGTCTTCATACATTCTTCAACAATAATTACTTTATTTGTTTTTCTTATTGATTTTGAGATAGTTTCCATATCAAATGGTTTTAAACTTATTAAATCTATTAACTCAACATCTATTCCTTTTTTTTCTAATTCTTCAACAGCTTTAAGGCAGTGATGTCTCATTCTTGAATAAGTCAATAAAGTAATATCACGCCCTTCTTTTACAACGTCAGCCTGATCTAAAGCGCAAGTATAATCACCCTCAGGTAATTCTTCAGACAAATTGTATAGAAGAACATGTTCGAAAAATAGAACCGGATTATCATCTCTTATAGCTGCTTTCATTAAACCTTTAGCATTTGTGGGCGTACTACATGCAACAATCTTTATGCCAGGAACTGCATGAAAATATGCTTCAAGTCTTTGACTATGCTCAGCACCAAGTTGACGACCAACTCCACCAGGTCCTCGAACGACTGCTGGTATTTTATAATTTCCACCACTTGTATATCTAAGCATACCCATATTGTTTGATATCTGATTAAAAGCTAAAAGCAAAAAACCCATATTCATTCCTTCTACTATTGGTCTTAAGCCAGTCATTGCTGCGCCCACAGCCATCCCCGTAAAACTATTCTCTGCAATTGGAGTATCTAAGACTCTTAACTCTCCATATTTTTCATATAAATCCTTAGTTACCTTATAAGATCCTCCATATTGGCCTACATCTTCCCCCATCACGCAAACATTTACAT
>QCIY01000013.1 GCA_003216415.1 Prochlorococcus sp. AG-402-O16 | reverse complement strand
TCTCCATCTTAAACGTAGAGTATTTGATAGTACAAGGAGATGAATTTATACAAAACGGAGATTTTGATAAAGCAAAAGGTTCTTATCTAGATGCAAGAAAATTAGCTAAGCAACTTGCATCTTTTTATTCTGATTTAAATACCTCCTTCAAGGGTATTGATGCACGTATACCAAAAGAAATGCAAAGAAAAGGAAAGGAAACATTACAAATTTTGGCAGAGACAAATGAAAGATTAGCCTCTCTTTATATAAAAACTAAAGAACCAGAGGTTGCTGTACCCTTATTAATCGAAACTATTAGGATACTGACTCCTAATAGCCCACAAGGTAAAGAGGCTTATGAAAGCTTGATCAAGCTAGGATTTGCTGAAAATAAATATAAGGGTTAATTAAAAATTATTATGATTACGAAAGTAGAAGTTATTAATTTAATCACTAAAAAATTGCCAAGTTCCCAAGTTTTTGTTGAAAATATTAAGGGAAATGATCATTTACAAGTAACTGTAATTGCATCTGAATTTAATGGATTATCATTAGTTAAACAACATCAACTAGTTTATTCTGCATTAAAAGAAGAATTAGCTTCAGAGGCTATCCATG
Organism: Prochlorococcus sp. AG-402-O16; assembly: GCA_003216415.1. Classification (GTDB taxonomy): domain Bacteria; phylum Cyanobacteriota; class Cyanobacteriia; order PCC-6307; family Cyanobiaceae; genus Prochlorococcus_A. The sequence goes on along the minus strand of QCIY01000013.1, from coordinate 30,854 downwards.
CACTTGCATTAAAAACAGAAACACCAAATTGAATTATGGAAAACTCAACAAAAGATAAAATACAAAAACTGATTGATACTAATCCCTTAATGGTTTTCATGAAAGGGACTAAATTAATGCCTCAATGCGGGTTTTCTAACAATGTAGTTCAAATCCTAAATTCCCTAGGTGTAGAATTTAATACTTTTGATGTATTAAGCGATTTCGAAGTACGAGAAGGTATTAAAGAATATTCAGAATGGCCAACAATTCCTCAAGTTTACTTAAAGGGAGAATTTCTTGGCGGTTCAGATATTCTCATCGAAATGTACAATTCAGGATCTCTAAAAGAAAAAATAGAAATTGAATTAGCGTCTTAAGACAATTAGTAAGTATAAATACTGATTTAGTTAATAAAAATTAATATTTTAAATTCTTTTTTTATCAAAAAATCCTTTATTTTGGTCACCTTCTGGTTCAATAAAACTTGATGGATCCAAAATCCATCTTTCAATTAATCTTTCTAATTTTTGTTGATCTCTTTGCTCTAAAGTACTGCAATTCCTTAAGGCTTGGAGATAACCATCACTATATAATTTAAGGTCAGATGGAGTATGAAAACGAGTAACTAAGTCTTGGCAAGTATCGCAAATCGACTGAAAATGACGAATTGCTTTCGGATTTTCAAATGATGTCATAATTCGATAGATTCTGATTTTTTTTTTGCATTTGTTATACCTTATTAAGGATGACAATAAATTGCCTGGCCAAACAGTAATTAAGAATGCAATCAACTGAGCAAATCTTAGCTTCAACTCCTGGCAGTTCACAATTGCCTACGAGCTCTCAGACTCCATCGAGAGTTCTTGTTGTTGAACCTCACCCCACACTTAGAACAGTCCTTGTACAAAGACTTCGCCAAGACGGTCATCTAGCTGCTGCTGTTGGATCGGCAGCAGAAGCCATTGACCTATGCAGAGAACAATCACCTGACCTTTTGGTCAGCGCAGAAATTCTTGAACAAAATTCAGCAATGAGACTTGCTCAACAATTGGGATGTTCTGTCATTGTCCTTACAGCAAGATCAGGTGTTGAAGCTTTAGTAAATCTCCTAGATGATGGAGCTGATGATGTACTTAGAAAACCATTTGGACTAGAAGAGCTAGCCGCAAGATGTAGAACCTTACTCAAAAGGGGAAGAATAGGATTGCAAGAAAAAGTCGAAGTTGGTCCTTTAGAAGTTCATCTACTTTTAAGGCAGGTAACCCTTAGCGAGAAGCCTGTAGAACTTAGCCCAAGAGAGTTTGCCCTCCTTTGTGCTCTTCTTATGCCCCCTGGCATGGTAAGAAGTCGACAAGAGCTCCTAAGGATGGCTTGGCCCCCATTCAGTGGAGGGCCAAGATCTGTAGATACCCAAGTCTTAACATTGAGAAGAAAATTAGAGCAAGCAGGCTTGGGAGAAGGTGGTGGGATAACCACTGTTAGACAACAAGGTTATAGATTCAGTATTGATAATATTTAATTTAAAAAAGCAAAAATTTCACCAATAATCATAAAAACTGATAGTAAAGTCAATAACTTATAAGTCCAAAGAGGTGAAAGATAAGAGATTTCATTAATAGCAATACCAGTTTTTTCAGAAACAATAGATATAAATTTTTCGAATTTTTCCACCCTTTGTGGAATAAGAAAATTATCTCCTTTATTAGTATTAAAGTAATAAACCCTACTCCCCTGACTGGTGGGTAGAGTTTTGATTAACTTAATATCTTTCCAAGAAATCTCCCAATTTTTTCTACCTAAGGTTTTAGAAATAAAGCTAGTTTTATAAGAAATTTTATTATTGCAAGTTTCTACATAATCACTTGTGATATTGATAATTAAACAAAGGCCTAAAAGAAATGTACATATAGAGATTATTTTTAATTTTTCATTTGCAATAAATGGTATTGGAATTGTAAGTGCTAAATATAAAGAGATTAAAGAACTTTTTACAAAAAAAAGCGTTTTAAATTTTTCTATCATATGCAATGAACTCTATTAATCTGGCAAGGTGAAACTGTTTATGTTTAATTTTGAACCTATTTTATGAGCACAAGCATATCCACTAAAAGCTACAGCATTTAGGCCTTGACCTGGGAAGCATGAATCCCCAACGCAATAAAGGTTTTTAATTTTTGTAGTGTTAAAAGGCATTGGCAAAAGTCCAAGCAACTTTTCATTAGGAATAGGTCCATAACTACCTTCATATCTTCCGAGAAACTTTTTATGTGTTTTTGGAGTTCCAATTTCTTTATGATCAATATTCTCTTCAAGATTAGGTAAAATAGTTGAAATCTTTTCAACAAGAAATGAAAAGTATTTTTCTTTCTTTTGAAGATATTCTTTCCTTGATAGTCCTTCCCATTCACTCATTAATGAAGGAGTAAATGCATGAATGATATGCTTACCTTTAGGAGCCAAAGAAGAGTCGAGCAAAGTTGGTATAGAAACAAAAATTACTCCCTTTTCATTTTCTAATTCATCCCAATTCTCAACAATTATATGATGACAATTAAAGTTATCACTTATTAGATTTTTTTCTACACCAAGGTGAATTGAAACAAAAGAGGGAGAAGGTTTATAGGTGTCTGACCATCTATGTTCACTTTTTGGTACTTTTTTACTTGTAATTAATCCTTTCTTTTTATCTTTTAATCCAAAGGTGTCCCATCTAGTCGAATTGGATACAATAATATTTGAGTAAATTTTCTCCCCGTTTGAAAGCTTAACTCCTACCGCCTTCTCATCCTTTAAAAGTATTTCGGTAACATTGGCTTTGAAGCGAATTTTACTTCCTAATTTTTCGATGCCAGAAACTAATTTTTCTGCAATGGTTCCTACTCCTCCTTTTGGATAATTTATACCACCAGCATGCCTATCTGTAAAAACCATTCCCGCATTAATCATAGGAGTTTTTAAAGCAGGCATTACTGACCAACAGAAACATTCGATATCGATAAATTTTAATAGCTCAGGATCTTTTATAAATTTTCTGGCAACATCTCCTGCATTTACGGGTAACCATCTTGCTAAACCTAAACAGGATAAAGGAGACTTAAAGAAAACTTTTAAAAGATAACTTGGATCCTCTATCGATAAAAGAGGCATTGAATCTAAACACTTAAATACATTTGCACAAGTATCGTAGAATTTTTTAATGCCTTCTTTTTCTTTGGGGAAACTTGCTGATAATTTACTTATAAATTGATCATAATTTTTATCTACGGAAATATTAAAGTTATTTGGAAGATGATATTCCAATTGCACCGGGTCAGGAATTGTCTCACATTTTTCATTTACATCTTTTAAAGCACGAGTTAATAAATTGGTATAACCTTTTTCTCCAAATCCAAATATCATTGAAGCACCAACATCAAAGGTATAACCTTTTCTCTTAAAAGAGCCCCCACTTCCTCCAGGAATAATATATTTTTCAAGGACTAAAACTTCAGCCCCCTTGGCAGCTAATTGTGATGCTGTTACTAACCCTCCTATTCCTGAGCCAATAATAATTGCATCAAAATTTCCCTTATTAGATTTCATTGTTGAATCTTTTAATAATCCATTCTAGTTATTTTTAACAAGTAAGTGATCTTTTTTTAATCTTGAATCTAATATTTTTTTAAACCGATTTAAGGCTTCTGTAGATCTTTCTTGATAAGCTTTATACCTTAATCTTTTATCTTTTATTCTTTTATTTAGTTCTGGAACTAAACCAAACGATGCAGGCATTGGCTGGAATTTATTTTTTTTCTGATTAGACAATATTTCATTTTTATTACTAATGAAACTTATTAAAGAACCAATCATTGATTCCCCAGGGAAAGTTAATGGGTTTTCACCCTTTGATAGTAAGGATGCATTTATTCCTGCGAGCAACCCGCCTGCCGCTGCTGCTGCATAACCTTCTGTACCTGTTATCTGCCCAGCTGCTAAAAGAGTTTCTCTTTTAATAAACTGCAATGTTGGCAAAAGTAATTTTGGAGATTCTAAAAAAGTATTTCTATGCATTACTCCAAAGCGTACAAATTCTGCTTTTTCTAAGCCTGGAATCATCCTAAAAATTCTTTTTTGTTCTGACCATTTTAGGTTGGTTTGAAAACCTACCATATTAAGTAACTTCCCTTTGAGATCTTCCATCCTTAATTGAACAATTGCATGAGGCCTATTTTTCAATCTATTTTCTCTATCAAATAAGTCTCCCCACTTTGGATTCCATAATCCTATAGATTTGAGAGGTCCGTATCTCATTGTATCAACTCCTCTTCTAGCAATTTCCTCTATTGGTAAACAAGCTTCAAAGAAATTAGCAGATTCTTTTTCAAAGTCTTTTAAACTAGCTTGTGCTCCTCCAATTAGTTCGTTCCTGAAATGGATGTAATCATTTTTATTTAATGGGCAATTAAAATAAGCCGGCTCTCCTTTATCGTATCTACTTGCTTTAAAGACAATCTCTTTATCAATTGTATCTCCACAAATTATTGGACTAGCGGCATCAAAAAAATGACATTCATTAATACCTGTAAAAACTTGGATTTTTCTGGCCAATTCATCTGAAGTTAATGGACCTGTCGCAATTATCGTAATTTTGTCTTTACTAGGAAGATCTAATTGTTCTATTCTTATGATTTCGATTAAAGGATGATTGGATAAAGCTTCAGTCAAAGCCTTACTAAATTTAGATCTATCAACAGCTAAAGCACCTCCTGCCGGAACAGCAAATTTATCTGCTGTTTGAACTATCAATGAATTAAAAACTCTTAGCTCTTTTTGCAATAAGCCTGCTGCTCTGTCTGAACTTAAAGAACCAAAACTATTACTACAAACCAACTCCCCAAATTCGCTTGTATGATGAGCTGGAGTTGATTTGAGAGGTCGCATTTCAACTAATTTAACTGGTATCCCAGAGTTAGCAACCTGCCAAGCAGCTTCAGTACCTGCAAGACCTGCTCCTATTACTATTACTTCTTTCTCAATCAAATTGGACTAATCCTTTCCCAAGAAGTCTCTATTGAATTGCTCTCTTGCTGGTTTTTGTATATTAAATATAACCCAAGCTAAAGCAGCGATAATTGGTGCGAATACTACAATTGTTCTGAGCATTTTAGAAATTCTGTTATTTATCCAATATTTTACCTTTCAACTGTAAATATAGAGAGAAATTTTAATTTTTTATTTCATAAGTTAAGAATTGTTTTTCTATTGTTCAACTTGAGATAAAAAGTTGTTTTTTTTACCTTAAAAAGGGATAATTTCATATGTACTCAATTTTACAAAATGGGTCGCTAGCTCAGCGGTAGAGCATCCGGCTTTTAACCGGCTGGTCCTGAGTTCGAATCTCAGGCGACCCACATTCCAATAATTGAGTCTATTTTTTATAAGTCATTTCCTAGTAAAGTTAATCTCAAACCAAATTTATAAAAATATACAACCTTACATCATCAATTGTTCTTTTTAGAGTGCGATTAAAATTTTTATGCAATAAATTCATTTTGTCAAAATTTTAAAGATTCAATATTAATAATTATCATTTAAGGCATTTGATATTAATTTAAACTCATTCTCCGCAAGTAGGATCAAGTAATCTTATCTGTAATGCCAATAATAAAATAAAATATTTAAATTTCTAAAGATTTAGAGAAAGTTATAGTGTTTCATCAAAATTAAAAACATCATTAAAAAACGAAAAATTACTAATTTCCCCCCTTTTTTTTAAAAACACTTTTTTTAGAAATCTAATTAGTAGTACATTTTTGTCACATTTTTGCTTAAATTTATGGTTTTTAAGCGTCAATATCATTTTTTGAGAAATTTAAAAAAAAATACTTTACAAAGCTTCATAAAACCTGTTACAATCATTTACATAAATTCACTTTTTTATCATGACTCCAGAAGCAGAACGTTTTAATGGTTGGGCAGCAATGTTAGGTTTTGTAGCAGCTGTAGGCGCATACGTCACAACAGGTCAAATTATTCCTGGTTGGTTCTAGGTTCTATCACCATTAAATTTCAAAAGTTTCTCTATTTAAAATAGATTTTCTTTCATTTAAAATTAAATATAAAGTAGATTTTTCTACAAATTATAAAAGCTAGCAATTGCTAGCTTTTTTCTTATTTTTGCCATTCGAGGCATCCTAAATAATACCAAAAATTACTACCTTATTGATGAGAGAACAAATAGAAGGTTTGCAATAATTACTTTTTTGTTTTTAATATTAATTAGGCACTATTTAGTTGGATTATTTATTCCTGAAATATTTTGAATATGTAAATTTTGTTTTAAAGTGTATTTTTATTTATTTTTTAAAGCTAATTACTCTAATTACTTAAATTTTTTAGAAATTTGTAGAAATAACAACTTAAATCAATTAAAATTTATTTCGGTAAAGGTTGTTTTTTATCTATATTATCCAAACAAGTTGAACATAATAGATGACCCTTTTTGATCCAAAAAGTTTTTGTTGAACGTTCTATATCTTTTCTACAAATCAAACATTTAAATATTGGAGACATTTTCTGAATTTATTACTTAGTGAAAAAGAGGGTTATAAATTTTACTAGTTAAAAAAGGCAACTTAATTAGACTAATTTAATAATAAATTAATTTTAACTCTCTTTATAAACTTTTATAAATAAGAAGAAGTAATGAAGATATTATCAAAAGCTAATAATAAAAAAGACCTGCATTAAGCAGGCCTTTTTGTGCGTAAGAGAATTTCTAAATTAAATTAATAAATTTAGAAGCTGAATGATGTTTTAACCATTACGCCAGTTTCATCATCTGTATTAGCAGTTGATACATCTTTAACAAACACTAATGGAGTAATTGTCATACCATCGTTGATTGGGTAAGAGTAGAATACCTCATACATGTACTGAGCATCTGTATCTTCAACAGTGTTGGTTTTTGTACCTAGTGCTAAACCAAGAGTACCAGCACCAACTTCATCCCACTGTAATCCAACGAAGAAGTTTGTTAATCCATCAGCGTCACCAACAACACTCTCATCTTCACCGATTTCGTAACCAGCACTTATTGTAGGAAGACTACCTTCAGGTGTGTAGTAAGCATTAAGAGCATAGAATGTATCAACATCCATATTGTCTTGTGAAGCTGGGAAAGTTGCTTCTGCTCCATCTTCTAGAGCACCGTAAGTTAATGAAACACCGTAGTTGTCACCTGTATAAGCAACGTTAGCACCGTATGCATCAACACCTTCTTCGTTTGCTACATCATTTTCGTCACCAGCATAACCAACAGCAGCAGTTAAACCGTTACCAAAATCGTAAGCAAGACCAGCCATTACACCGCCGTTATCAACAGCTGCGTTAACATTACCGCAAGCATCTAGAGTGTCACTAGGTGTGCCGTAAGCACAAGCTGTTGTAAATAGTGAACTAGCATCAGTGTTATCACCAACCATGATAGTTGTCTTGTCACCAAGCGGGAAGGTATAAGTAATTGCGTCAACAGTTAGAGCTTCAGCACCAGTTGAAGTTCCACCGAGTTCAACAATTCCTGGAGCATCAGCATTACCAGCTTCAATTGTCACATCAAATGAATCTTCGCCTGTGAAACTTGTGTTTAAACCGATTGAGAAATCGTAACCTGTTCCTAGGTTGTCATCACGATCATCACCACCGTCATCATCATAAGTAACACCAGCGTAGAAGTTAGCGCCGAATGATGCTGTTGTAGTTTCAGAAAACCCACCATCGAAGCTAGTATCAACTAATCCTTCTCCACCTGCTAGAAGAGGACTTTGATTAGATGAATTATCATCAAAAGAATTTGCTAATTCTATACTCTCTATATCAGAGTAATTTGAAATTTCATTTAGATTAACTTCAGTAGCATTAGCAGATAAAGGAGCCAAAAGACCTAAGGCCGCAGGAGCTACAAGCAATTTTTGAAAAAGTTTCATAAAATTCCTCACACAGAAATTATTTTATATCCAACTTTAAGTGATAAAAACATTATTAACAAGTCAATGTAGACAAAAAGAAAGCTGTCCGTAAGCAAAAAAAAAGACCTGCATTAAGCAGGCCTTTTTGTGCGTAAGAGAATTTCTAAATTAAATTAATAAATTTAGAAGCTGAATGATGTTTTAACCATTACGCCAGTTTCATCATCTGTATTAGCAGTTGATACATCTTTAACAAACACTAATGGAGTAATTGTCATACCATCGTTGATTGGGTAAGAGTAGAATACCTCATACATGTACTGAGCATCTGTATCTTCAACAGTGTTGGTTTTTGTACCTAGTGCTAAACCAAGAGTACCAGCACCAACTTCATCCCACTGTAATCCAACGAAGAAGTTTGTTAATCCATCAGCGTCACCAACAACACTCTCATCTTCACCGATTTCGTAACCAGCACTTATTGTAGGAAGACTACCTTCAGGTGTGTAGTAAGCATTAAGAGCATAGAATGTATCAACATCCATATTGTCTTGTGAAGCTGGGAAAGTTGCTTCTGCTCCATCTTCTAGAGCACCGTAAGTTAATGAAACACCGTAGTTGTCACCTGTATAAGCAACGTTAGCACCGTATGCATCAACACCTTCTTCGTTTGCTACATCATTTTCGTCACCAGCATAACCAACAGCAGCAGTTAAACCGTTACCAAAATCGTAAGCAAGACCAGCCATTACACCGCCGTTATCAACAGCTGCGTTAACATTACCGCAAGCATCTAGAGTGTCACTAGGTGTGCCGTAAGCACAAGCTGTTGTAAATAGTGAACTAGCATCAGTGTTATCACCAACCATGATAGTTGTCTTGTCACCAAGCGGGAAGGTATAAGTAATTGCGTCAACAGTTAGAGCTTCAGCACCAGTTGAAGTTCCACCGAGTTCAACAATTCCTGGAGCATCAGCATTACCAGCTTCAATTGTCACATCAAATGAATCTTCGCCTGTGAAACTTGTGTTTAAACCGATTGAGAAATCGTAACCTGTTCCTAGGTTGTCATCACGATCATCACCACCGTCATCATCATAAGTAACACCAGCGTAGAAGTTAGCGCCGAATGATGCTGTTGTAGTTTCTGAGAAACTTCCAGCTTCAATAGTGTTCATTCTTGCTTCTAAACCATCTACACGGCTGTTAGTAATAGCAAGTTGTTCTGCAGGTGCGAAGTCACTAATAGTAACTTCGTTAGCTGTAGCAGCAATAGGAGCTAAAAGTCCTAATGTTGCAGGAGCTACTAATAAGCTTTTGAATAGCTTCATAAATTTCCTCACACGAAATTTAAAGTACACCTCATATTAGTTCATTTTTGAACAAAAAATCAAGTATTAATAACTACTGTTTTAGAAATTTTGTGCCACTTTAAAAACCTGTACAACCTTAAAGAATGAAATTTACTTATTTATCTTCCTGGACAAAACAAAATGATTTATTTAGATTTTTTGGATATTTTGAATGTAACTTCCTTAGTTTTATATTTTTTTTTCTTGTTAATTCCAGCAGAGTCTACGTACCATCCTGATGCTAATCTAGTATCTATTTCTTCATATGAATTAGTAAGATTTAGTTTATTTAATGATTTTTTTTTATAATCCATAACGAATCATTATTAAATTTAATATAGCATTAAAAAATTTTTTAACTTTAAAAAGTACCTAAGTTGGTGTGACAATTACAGTATTAAAAAAAGAATTTTGGAATTACTACTCACCAATTCTTTAGAAAAAAGAAAAAAAAAACAATTTTAACCTCAACAACAAAAATATTTAGTTATATTTTTTGAAAATTTAAATACCTGAGGAGCACAAGGTTAAATGACTCAAATTAATCTTATTGTAAATTTATTACCTAGAGAATTATCAGAATTCGCCTTTTTTTTAATAGTTGGCTTCACTGCTGGTTCAGTAGGATTGATCTAAATTTATTTGATACACCAAACATTATTTAGTTTATAAATTTACAGCAATTTTAAAATTAATTTCTAGGAGATTTATGAAATTTTGTTTTACAAACTTATTACCGAATCAACTGGAAAATCAAGTTTAGATCTTCCATTTAGTTCACTTAATTCAATTACTGTTAATAATCCTTTAATTTGTTTATTATTTTTCGATAGTAAGTCGGCAACACACTCAACAGTACCTCCTGTAGCCAGAAGATCGTCGATAATTGCATAATTATTGAACTTACTTAGAGAACTTTTTTGTATAGAAAGAGAATTCTCACCATATTCTAAATTGTAGCTTTGTTTTACTATATCTCCTGGAAGTTTTCCAGGTTTTCTTGCTACTATCATTGGTTTTGAAGATTTTAAGGAAACAGCAGATCCAAAAATAAACCCTCTTGCATCAATGGAAATTATAGCTTCAGAATTTTTTATAATTTGACTCGAAGACATCCTCATAATTAATTCATAGAAGACTTCAGGCTCATGAAGAATTCCAAGAACATCCTTAAAATCAACTCCTCTTTTCGGAAAATCTCTATAAGTATTTATTAACTCTTCTAATTTTTTCATTGTATAAATCTTAAAAGCAAGGTCAAAAATAATTTCGTTATACATATTTTATAACTTTTAAAAAAGTACTCAAATTATATTTTTCAAAATTAAATTTTTTTCTTAGGACATTGTTCAATGAATTTTTTAAGATATCTTCGTGGGCTTACAATATTTGGGCTTACAATATTAAAGATGCATAAGATTTTATTTATTAAATTTTTAAATTTGTATAGGGGATTCAAGATCAACTATTTTGTATCTATATCCCGTTAACTAAAACTAAAATATCAATTTGAGAACTTATTTGAAATGTAAATCCATATTTTAAAAACTACTAAATGACCCAATAGTCTCTCCAAAATAATTGATTAGTAAAAGTAATAATATCTAAAACATATTAATGAGACAATTTTAATAAATTTTATTCCAAATTTTTTAAAAACTTGTGAGATGAATAAAATACTTAATTTATTGCTTAATTAAAATGAGTAAATTGCTATCAATGAATAAGTTAATTATCCAAAAAATTTCAATTTTTTATAAATATTTCCAAAAAAAGGTCTTTAACAGATGCATGTTATGAACTAAGATCATATGAGCGGGGCGTGGCGCAGCTTGGTAGCGCGGGTGCTTTGGGAGCACTAGGTCGCAGGTTCGAATCCTGTCGCCCCGACCATTTAAAAACCAAGTCATACTAGCGAGTTTCCCAACTCGCTTTTTTATTTCTCAGAAGTCTCAATAATTTAAATAGCGATTAAATAGCGATTATTTGTATAGCCTTGTATAACTTTGTCCAGTTAATCGCTAACCATCACTAGGTTCATTAAACCTCTAAATAAATAAAATAATCAATAAAGTACCAATACTGAAAATTAAACTCCAACCCTGAGAATTAATTTTCAATTTAAAAATTATTTATATGTAATGAGTAAAAAACCTAAATAGGTTAAAAACCATTTATTCACACGACCTTTTACTTGATGATGACTGAATTAAATTACCCATCCAATTTTTAATATCTGATAATACTTCCAAATCTAATTTGTAGTAAACCCATCTACCTTCTTGTCTATCAGAGATAAGACCTGAATCCTTAAGGATTTTTATATGATAGGAAATTTTAGATTGAGATAATCCAGTCACTTTAACTATGTCGCAAACACATATCTCTCCACCCATCATTAATTCAAGAATATTTATTCTAATCGGATCTGAGAGGGACTCCATTATCCCAATAAATTGATCACTATCAATCTTTTTAAGTTGTTCTAACAAAATCAAAAGATCATTAACTTTTTAAATACTAACCTAAAAAATTTAATTACACATATCAAGAATTATTGATATATCAATTATTTTTGATATATATTATATTAGGTTTTGATATTTCTATGAAAATTGGAATTAACGGATTTGGAAGAATTGGTAGGTTAGTTTTAAGAATTTTATGGGAAAGAAAAGATATTGAAATAACTCATATAAATGAAATTAATGGGGATTCTTTAACTGCATCTCATTTACTAGAGTTTGATTCTGTTCATGGTAAATGGAATAAAAAAATAGCTTCGAATGACAACGAAATATTAATTGAAGATAAAAAAATTTCCTTTACATCAATAAAGAACTATCTTGATGTTCCATGGAATAAATCTTCGGTTGATCTTGTTTTGGAATGTACAGGTAAAAACAAAGCTCCTAAAGAATTAAATCCATACTTTGATTCTCTTGGAATAAAAAAAGTAATAGTTGCTTGTCCTGTGAAAGGAATTGTGGGAGGGGAACAAGCACTTAATATTGTTTATGGAATTAATCAAGCCCTTTATAAACCTGAAAAACATAAATTAATTACAGCAGCATCCTGTACTACAAATTGCTTGGCTCCCATCGTAAAAGTTGTTAATGAAAATTTCTCAATTAAACATGGGGTTATAACAACTATTCATGACGTTACAAATACACAATCTCCAGTAGATTTTTACAAAAGTGACTTAAGAAGAGCAAGAGGATGCATGCAAAGCTTAATACCTACTACCACTGGATCAGCTAATGCGATTGCTGAAATTTTCCCTGAATTAGAAGGAAAACTAAATGGTCATGCAGTAAGGGTTCCACTTCTAAACGCCTCATTAACCGACATAGTTTTTGAATTAAATAAGGAAGTAACTGAAGAGCAAGTAAATAATGAATTTAAAAAAGCATCTGAAACATACTTAAAAGGTATTCTTGGATACGAGGAGAGACCCTTAGTATCCGCTGATTACTTAAATGACTGTAGAAGTTCAATAATTGATGGACTTTCAACGATGGTTGTAAATTCTAATTTATTAAAGATTTATGCCTGGTATGACAATGAGTGGGGTTATAGTTGCAGGCTTGCAGATCTTACTTCTTATGTAATTGAGAAAGAAAATAAATTTTAGTTTTTATGCAGTTATCTAGCCTTCAACAATATAGTGTCGTTACCGCAAACTATTGGGCATTTACTCTTACTGACGGTGCATTGAGAATACTAGTTGTTGGTCATTTTCATGAACTTGGTTATTCAACTCTGCAAATTGCTTTACTTTTTCTTTTCTATGAATTTTTTGGAATAATTACAAATCTTTTTGGAGGATGGATAGGAGCAAGATATGGGTTGAGACTTACTTTATGGATAGGAACGATTCTGCAAATTCTTGCTCTCTTCATGCTGATACTAGTCAAAGAGAATTGGTCAATAATCTTTAGCGTCTCATACGTTATGTTAGCCCAAGCACTTAGTGGGGTAGCAAAAGATTTAAATAAAATGAGTGCAAAAAGTGCAGTTAAATCAATAGTTCCAGATTCAGAAGAGAATAATCAAAATAGTCAAAAACAATTATTTAAGTGGGTTTCAATTTTAACAGGATCTAAAAATGCACTTAAGGGTGTTGGTTTCTTCCTAGGGGGTCTCTTATACAAGCTATTGGGCTTTAATAATGCAGTTGGAATAATGGGTGTAGGTCTATGCTTCGCATTCTTTTTAACTTTATGTCTTCCTAAAGATTCAGGGAAAATGAAAAGAAAGCCAATTTTTAAAGACCTTTATTCAAAGTCTAAAGGTATTAATATTCTTTCAAGTGCAAGGTTTTTCTTATTTGGAGCAAGAGATGTCTGGTTTGTAGTAGCTCTTCCAGTATTTTTAGACATTTCTTTTGGATGGGATTATTTAAAAATAGGGCTGTTCTTGGGTGGATGGATAATAATCTATGGTTTCTTTCAAGTATTAGCTCCATTACTTAGAAAAGTATGGGGGAAAAATAATAGCCCAACAAAAACTACCGTTCAATTTTGGGGACTTATCTTGACGGTTATTCCTTTATTGATTGCAGGAGCATTAAACGGTGACAAATCATTGGGTCCTGTAATTGTTATTGGATTAATAATATTCGGCTTTGTTTTTGCAATGAATTCATCTACTCATTCCTACTTGATTTTGGCTTATTCAGATAATGAGAAAGTAAGTTTAAATGTTGGTTATTACTATATGGCTAATGCAGCGGGAAGATTATTTGGAACCCTGCTATCGGGCTTATTATTTATGCTCGGTAAAAATGCCACTATTGGTATGCAGTATTGTTTATATACTTCATCTATTTTGATTTTTATTGCTTGGCTTACTAGTTCTAAATTACCTTCCTATTCTTCCAACAGCTTCAATTGATTTTTTTAAAATTTCACCTTTCAAGGGAACGAAACCCAAGGCAGGAGCTTTATCTTGGTATTCATCGCTGAGCAATTTATAGAATGTATCTTGAATTGCCTTAGTATTCCTTCCATTACCTGTTTCATAAGCAAGTATCCAAGTTAAGGTTGCTATTGGATAAGCTCCTTTAGCAGTAGGGTTTGGATTTTTACCAGCCAAGTTCTTATCAAGAGTTATTCCATTTAAAGCTATCGCGCCTGATTCAGTATTAGGGGTAACGAATTCACCAGATAGGTTTTGAAGTGCAGCAGCCTTAACATTACCTTTAATGTATGACTGGTTTACATAACCAATTGCGCCAGGAGTGTTTTGAATAACACCTGCAACACCAGAATTGCCTTTTGCTCCAACTCCCGAAGGCCATTTAACAGATTTACCAGTACCTAAATTCCAAGTTTTAGAGAAAGCCTCCATAGAATTTGTAAAAGCTTTAGTCGTGCCTGAACCGTCGGAACGATGGGCCCAAGTTAATTTACCTGACTTACATCCTAATTCCTTCCAGTTTTTTATCATTCCCATTGCTACTTGAACAGCTTGTTCTTGTGTTAGTTTCAGGTCGCAATCATAGTTATATCCAAACGCAATTGTTCCACCTACCATCGGTATTTGAACAAGTCCTCTAGTAACTTTTTTTATATCAGCTTCTTTCATTGGATCGTCAGAGGCTCCAAAATTAACAGTTTCATCTATGAAAGCTTTTCTTCCAGATCCAGAACCTACTGCTTGGTAATTAACTCTAGGGCCTCCAGATTTAGCTAAGTCAAAAAACCACCTAGTATAAATCTTCGAAGGAAATGATGCACCAGCTCCACTCAATCTCTTTGATGCCATTGCAGATGGAGAAAGTATCAATGAAATTGCAGAAGATAAAATGAGAGTTTTTTTGAAAATACTCATTAGCCACTTAGATTGAAGACAATTTATTTATAGCATCAAACAAAAAGCGAAATACAAAGATTAAGAAATACATCAAAATATTTTGATATAATCAATAATTATTGATATATACGACCTGTTCGCTCTTTTTAAGCGCTTATTACTTGCATAAAAAAGAGGGGTTTATCCCTCTATGTTGGATCGACTGTCAATCAATGATATTTTACAGCCCCTAAAGCACTAGGTCTTTGGTTAGCGATTATTTAGCGATTAATTGTATATCTAAGGATAATTTTGTATAACTTTGGCCTATTTTTAAGACTCGTAATTTTGTAGATATAGCAACTAACAAGCTATAGCCTGACTTGTTTATTTAACCCACTGTCTCAAATTGGAGGGCGGGTGCTTTGGGAGCACTAGGTCGCAGGTTCGAATCCTGTCGCCCCGATCAGTTATAGCAGTAAGTCTCAGCTAATAATATATTTACCCTAAAAAGTAGAGTGCCCAAAAAGTGCCCAAAACTAGATAATTCATTAGCCGATCAACATAAAAAATAGTAAGTATTTGATTAATTGCATCTTGGCTTATTTTTCCAAACAGGAGAATTGCAGTTTATGTTGCCCACATTCTTACTCCCTGAATAGTTTCTTTTTTTTGGTCCTTTATCTTTAAATAAATAAAAATTTGAGTTTGCAACGTTTGCAGCTTTAATTGCCTCATTATTGCCATTACAGACTCCTTTCAATATTTCTATACGTGATTTGGAATTTGTCCAAAGTGATGTAAAGTCTTCCCATTTATGCCATTTTTTCTTCTTTCCTTTTTTGTCCTCCCATTTTTTAAGTTTATTTTCCTCGTATACAGCTACAGTTTCATCTTTGCAATCATAAATATAATCCAATTTATTTTGTCTAGGACCTGCTGCTTTTTGAGGAATGTTAATCAGTCTAGGTCTTGTAGTGTTGCAGTTTATTGATGAACCATAAGTTGAACAATTAGCACTTCCACCTCCAACAAGTGCGCTGTAACCTTCAAAACCTTTTGAATAAAATCTAATTACTGATCTTGCATGGAAAAATCTTCCATACTCACCTTTCGAGTTAACTTTGTATAAGTTATCAAAATCAAAATATAATGCATACCTTTCTATGGGATCCTCCCTGAAATAGAATCCTTTTAAGATTTTCATTCCTAAATTATCTGTTTTTTGTGTTATTTCATCAGGCTTACACTGTCGTTTAATGCAATCTTTTTCAATAATTGTTCGATTTTTATTTTTAAGACTTGAATAGAAATTCATACAACCTTCATAGTCAGAAGCTTTTAAACACTCTTTTTGAGAAGAGATATCTACATTCCTCTCATAAGATTTGTTGCTCTCTTTTTTTAGAAAAGTATCATTAAAAGATTTGTATTTTTCCTCAGCATTTGTTGGAGAGACTAAAAGAAAAAATATTAAAAATATAAAACCCTTTCTCATTTTTTTATCACTCAATCTCTGGGAAACACTTTTTACCCTTTCTACTAATATATTTATTATTCATTTTCATAATGTTTAATTCTATTCTTTTTGGATCTAATTTTTTTTGATCTGAACTATTTTTTAATTCCATTTTTTTATAGTTTTTGAACTTGCTGTAGAATTCTTTACGAACTGGTTCAAGTAAACTAATTCTTTGTTCGGCGGTAATAAATTCTTTTTTATAAGCCATACAAATGCTCATAAGCGATCCGGAGTAAGTTGACTCTGCAACAAGCATATCAATCCAGTCTTGAACTCTTTTTTTTTCAGCAACTACTGGCTGTGGAAGGAAAAGTAAAAAGGTAAAAATTAAAAGATATTTTTTCACAAAATAAATGAGATAATTTCCACTTATTTTAGATCGACTGTCAATTAAAAACTACATAGAATATGTGCCCAAAAAGTGCCCAAAATCCAAGATACCAGTCCGAATTAGTCCATACTTATTTAGCTAAAAGTCCTGATATAGGTATAAGTCTCAGTTATAGCTTGGTTTTATCGGGTGCTTTGGGAGCACTAGGTCGCAGGTTCGAATCCTGTCGCCCCGACTCTTAAAAACCAAGTTATACTAGAGAGTTTCCCTGACTCGCTTTTTTATTGGATAATTATGACGGAATGCGTTTCCGTCAAAAATCCGTCAAAACTTAATTTATTAAAAATGATTGATGTATTTTAAAGATAAGTCTTAGGAATATTGTGGCCAAACCATTAGGGGCTTTTAAACTTGCAAGAGAGAGGTTAACTGCTTGAAGTATAGTAGACACTTTTTATAAGTGACCGCAATTGCGATAGGGTGCAGAGAAATTTAAAAATATTTAAAATTAGGATGCTTTTGGATGAAAAATTAGTTTGTATGCGGACTGATTTATGGTTATTTCCTACCTCCGAAAGCAACCTGGAGTAGCAATAAAGTTAAAGTAACAGGTGAGCATACGGTAGCGGTTTAATCGTGAGGAGGCATAACCTCAGTTGGCTCTCGAACTTGCGTACCAAGTGTGTCAGCACCCCGAGCTACTCCAAACATAATTTTATTGACAGTCGATCTAACATAGAAGGATAAAACCTTCTCTTTAATGTACTTCTTTAAAAAGTTTTCTAAAACGTTTTTATTTTCCCTATTAAGTAGTTCACTAATAAGTCCTGTATTTGCTACCCCAAGCCCTAACGATCTCTATTGGTACGGTTATAGTTGGGGTGGAATGTTTAAAATGTGTAGCTTATATAAATTTAATCAAATTTCAAAAAAAGATGCAAAACAAGAGGTAAATATTTCTTTAAATAATGCTAAGGAAAATATTAAAGATCGCCAACTTTTCATAAATTTAAAAGAACTTCAAGCACAGTCGTTTGCGGAACATTGTAAGGCTTTAATGTAATATTTACTTGATTGACAGTCGATCTAAAATAAGGGGCAATTAGCTCCTTTTTATGAAGAAGATTTTATTGATAGCATTTTCTTGTTTAATAACCTCTGCTCATGCGGTTGATTACGTTAAATGTGAAGCAATTAGAGCAGTTATCGCAAGAAATGAGATTCAAAAAAACGAAGCCATTGAAAATTCAAAAAGTGAATTTCAAGCAAAAAAAGTAAAACAAAAATACGGAAAGGGTTATTGTCAGTATGGATCAGCAACATATGACGAATGCAGATGGTTTAAAGAAGACGTTTTTAAAAACTTTGAAGATGAATATGCGGCATACCTAGAAGCGGCTCTAGATCCTTATATAGAAATCAATGGTAGAGCAGAAAAAGATTTTGATAAGAATGGTTGTTATTGGTTTTAAATGAAACGCTTACTCCTACTCCTAACTGCTCTCGCTTTACCTACTGCTATTAATGCTGAGATAGATCCAAAGATATTAAATATCTGTATGAAAGCTGCAGATTTTCAAGGTTGCGTTAAGGCAATGGGTGGCCAATCAAATCAACCTATAAAAACTACGATCGTATCTGATAAACAAAATGATCTTTTGTTAGAAATAAAGAAATTACCTTCAAGAATACAAAATACTTCTTTAAGAGATTACTCTTCGAGAACTTTATCTTTTACAGATGCATTGGCAGTAAGTACCCCTGAAGAAGTTGGCTCTAAATTATATGAAAATGCTAAAAATCTCTCTTACTCTTTAGATATCCTTATTAAGACCTGGAACAGAGATATAAAAATTGGGGATGAATCTACTTCGTATTGGGATAGTCAAAAGAATTTAAATGCAAAAAGGTCCTTAGATTTATTGTTCGGGGGCAATACATTTGAAGTTAAATGTAAAACAAGATGGGCTGGATTATTTGGAGGAGGGAATATAAAAGTAGGAGAGAATATTTTACTTCCTGTAGTTAAGACGATTGTATATGCATCTCAGCAATTAAAAACCGCAGATAGTGAATTTAATTTTCCTTCTCTAAATGAAGCTCCTTTGTTTAGGAGTTCACTTACTGAGTATTGCCCAGGCGACCCAAATGCACCAGTAGAAGAAGTAAAACAAGAAGAGAAAGATAAGCCCAAAAAACCTTTAAAGATAAATTGCAAATCACCTGTTTGGAAAAATAAGCCTCAATGTAAGAAATGAAACGCGTACTACCCGCACCGTTCTTAGTTAGTTTCTGGTATCTTTCAAAAACTTATGTAGCAATAGGTCATTTTTAGGGAATATTTAGGGAAAAATCGAACAAACATTAGAAATTCTTATAAGGTTTTAAAAGAAAAAAAGGCCTTATAACTAAAGTTATAGCTTCAAACCCCAGATATATGTTCTTCTGACCTAGTGATTTGGGAGCACTAGGTCGCAGGTTCGAATCCTGTCGCCCCGACCATTTAAACCCGAGTTATACTAGCGAGTTTCCCAGACTCGCTTTTTTATTGGGAAATATGACCACTCGAATTGTGGTCAAATAGTGGTCAAATAGTGTTCCAATACTTCAAGATTTAGATAATTAATGAAATCAGAAATTATTTATGGCAAGATGTTTCTATTATTTTTTTTTTATGGAAAGTGTAGTCTATCTGTTCGCTTTTTTTACTTGGTATGCAGGACCTATGAAAGCTCCAACCACAACAATGGATATGGAAATTGTTCCACAAGAATCTATGGCACAATGCGAGGCAAATGGTGCGGCTCTTAAAGGTGTGTTTAGCGAAGTTAGATGGAAATGTATTAGAGGAGTTATGACATCATCGAAATAATGAAAGTATTTAGAAAAAAGCTCTTCCTATTTATTTTTATTCCTCTATTTTTTACGGGAATATCAGAAGATTTATTATCTGGCGATTTGGGGCCTGCAGATTTCCCCTCAGAAGCAATTAATTCAGGTCCTAAAAGTTCTCATACAGCATGGTGTAAGCAACTTGGTAGAAATTGTGTGATTGTTTTTGATAAAGAAAAGATGATAGTCGATAATTTCAAAGGAATAAAGAGAGAACAATTTATTGATTTCAGAACCTCTTGGGATAGGAATGAAATGTATTACTACGTTAATTATTTAAATAGTGAAAATAAAAAAACGACAGCATTATTCCTTTTTATGAATAGAAAAGCAGCAGCATACTTTGGAGAGAGCTTATCAAGATGGTACAACCAAGATCCAAATCCTTATCCCATCACATATTGAATATGGAAGTGGTCAAATAGTGGTCAAACGTTGCTTATATTGTCCGGGTAAATTACGCAGAATCAAGCAAAAAATTAGTCATAGCTTAAAAACCTAGTGATGCTAATGGGGTGGGAGGTGCTTTGGGAGCACTAGGTCGCAGGTTCGAATCCTGTCGCCCCGATCAGTTAGAGTTTCTTATATTCTTTTCTTGCTTTTTCCTTATTTTTCCGTAAGTATGCGTATATAGGCTCTAATTTGTTCTAAATAAGTCTATTACTGGCTTATTTGGGCTTATTTTCCTCTAAAAAACATTCACATAGGGGTTGACGATTATGCAAATTCCAGACGAAATGTTAAAAGAAATTAGAGAAAGTGGATACGATCAAGAGATTGTATTTACACAAATAAGAAAGCTATTAGACAGCGATAACCCAATTAAAGAAAACGAGTACAATCTAGAGCTTATAGACAATTACTTATTAGACAAAGATCCACAAGAACTATTTAAAAATGCTGCTGAGATAGTGATGGCTGCAGAGCTTATAGACAATTACTTATTAGATAAAAGATTTATGA
The DNA here is from genome assembly GCA_003216415.1 of Prochlorococcus sp. AG-402-O16. Taxonomy (GTDB): domain Bacteria; phylum Cyanobacteriota; class Cyanobacteriia; order PCC-6307; family Cyanobiaceae; genus Prochlorococcus_A. The sequence goes on along the minus strand of QCIY01000013.1, from coordinate 10,067 downwards.
GAGAGCTTGAAGATAGGGATGAATATGATGCTGCTTAACTTTCCAATGTTTATAGAAGGTTTACTAATGCCTTTATTAGGTTTAGGTATATTTGTTGTTTATAAGAGATCAAAGAGAAAGAAAAGAAAGTTTCATGCACCACCAACCCATCAACTACCTAGTTAATTGGAAGAGAAAAGTTTTAATGTAACCCAGGGTTTAGCTTTACTACTATTAAAGCCTTTAAATTTACCTGCAAACTTGGTCTTAAATCTAATTATTTTTATAACTAATCCAAAAAACAATATTGGGTATTAAACAAGAAGCCCCTCCAGAAATTCCAACTACTGAAAGGGTTATTAAATCGACTCGCAAACTATATTGAATCAATCTATGTCTTGCAGCAAACGTAGAGTGTGCTGACGAGGTTTGGCCTCAATTAATTTATAGCAAAAAATCTTAAACTCCCGCTACTTTTTGTTCCTCTAGTCGTTTTTTTAGAATTGAATAATTTTGTGTAGCCCATTTTCGAGAAATATCTAATTCAAGATTTAATTTCTCTCTAAGTAATTTGCCAATTTTAAATACTTCTACAAAACCTAGATAAATTATTAGCAGCACCTTAATTATGTTTATTGCAAAAGTTATTACCTTTTCAATTCTTTGATCTTGCATTTGAACTTATTAAAGCCCACTAAAATTAACAGAGGTAAGAAATTATGCAAATGCAATGAGTCATAGATTGGGAGCTTTAGGGAGAGCTAGAGTATATAAACACCTTATATAATCTTCGAAGATATCCCTATATTAAGTCTCAAATTAGATCCCCCCTCTTCAAATAATTTAGACTATTACAAGTATTTCAAGGAAATCTCATTTGATAGATCGAGTCCTTTGGGAGCACTAGGTCGCAGGTTAGAATCCTGTCGCCACGACTCTAATAATCCAAGTCATAGGTAGGTTTCCCAGTCTGTCTTTTTTATTGCTTAAATTCTGTCCTAAATGAATGCGGACAAATTGCAGACAAAAGATGATTAATTGAAAGGGAAAGTACTCTTAGTGGGAGATATAAAAAGCACTTCAAAAACAATTCCAGTTAAAGCAATAGGCAATACCCAAATAGCGATAAACCTATGATCAAAAAATCTTAAATGGTCTTCTCCTTTAAAAACACCTTTTAAAGAGGTGTGCAAAGTTTCTGGTCTTCTATATGAAGGGCCATTACTAGTAGGAGAATATGGTTTTATAAAAGCAGAGGAAGCTACGAATTTTGCAATTTTTCCAAATAAATAAATAGGTAATACCCAAAGGGCTACATATCTTCCACCTAACCACTGTCTCGCATTAGGTAGAGCATAGTCTTTAATAGATTTATTCTCTGGCAAGCCAGATTCCAAATTGTTGTAGATATTTTCTAATGAGGATACCTTTTGTGATTTATTGATCATTTGTTTTTAAGAAAAAATTAACCTTAAAATAAAAATATTCCTAACTACTAAAATAACTAAAACGTAGTTAAGAATATTTTCGTTGGCTAGGTTCATAAAGACGGAATCTATACCGTTGCAGATTCGCCAAATATCTACATATTCTTTATAAAGAAAAAACTCTTTTTTAAAAAGTAAATAATATACATAATCATGAATAAAATTTAATGACTGGATTTATATAAAAAATTAACTTTAATATTCTTGACTATTAAAAATTATTTAAACCTCATTTTCTAAGATTGCGAAAAAGAAAATGAGGTCAAAGGGAGGTTCTCATTACGAACCGCTTTATCAAAGCTAGCGGTTAGTAGATTGCCCTAATATCTACTTATATATTTATATAATGAGTTTTAAGATACAGGAAGATTAATTTTATACAAATAAGTGTTTAATATTTTATGTAATTATTGCTTAGGAAAAACTAATTAATGTACTTACTATATTTATTGAAAGATAAAAAAATGCATAAAGAGAAACTGCAAAAAACAAATACTGTTCTATTGGAATCATGACAAGGTATTAATTTAAGGGTAAGAAAAATTTGATTAATTTTTTGTTAAGAAGATATTCTCCAAAATATAACTTTGTTCTATTGATTCATTTTTAAGAGAAATATTTTTTGGCAAATTATTATTCGTAGAATTAAAAGCACCCCATTTATTTAGCCAAAACAAGGTATAAAAAAATGCGATTAAAAATGGTGCTCCAACAATTAAAAATCTAAAGTCCATCAAAATTTCCTATTAATAAGATTTAAACTGCATTGCCAATATTGCTCCAAGAAAGAAAACGGTTGGAATCCCTAGGGCATTAACTGCTGCGGTTCTTACAGTAAATACTGGATAACCTTCTGCTGGTCTGCCAGTATCAGGAATTAATGCTGAATCTTCCCATACTTGATAATTTTTAAAAGGAGCTACTCCCCTCTTTGGTAATCCTAGTGGTGTTAATCTAAATACATCCCACCTACCTAACCAAAAGACTGTAAATATCCATGAGAATATTATTGGTGTAATAACAAGTAAAATCCTGAAATCCATTTCTAAAAAGTAATAATAAATTTGATTATTATTTTGTCTTTTTAAGTTAAATAAATGATTTAATCATTAACTTATATTTAAAGAAAAAGCTCTAATAACATTGTTTCTAATCATTAGTAACATCATGAAATGATTAATTGATTTATTTAAAGTATATTTTTTTGGATTGCGATATTTAGATATTTTTTTTGATGTAGATTTTAGTTAATTAAAAAACAAATATGGAAATCTTTAGATTCTTACTTTTTGGTTTTGCAGGAGTTAGTGTAGTTTTTTGGGTGGCAATAATAGCTTTATGGCATGCATACATGTTTCCAAGATTCTTTAATGAAGATAAAGGTTTAAATTCTGTTATCAATCAAGAAATAAAAGTTCCTGCAGATCCAATTTTAGGCGGTTTAGTTAACAGCAATAATTTCAGAAATAGAGATAAATATTCAATGAAAAGTTTTGTTATTGCAGACTTTTCATCTGCAAGCAATAATTTCAAACTAAATAAACTTTACACAACAGTAATGATAGGAGTTACTTTTGCAAGTTTTATTTTTCTCACTTATGGATTAAGCAGTTCAATAACAACGGTAAGTTAAATGGAATCTGTATATGTAATTGTTTTTATTACTTGCTTTGTTTATTTAATTTTTGACTCATTCAAAAATATAAATATTAAATAGATTAGTAATTTTTTTTGCCAGCTAATAAAATTTTTCTTCTTATATAAAAGAATATTAGTGTAGTAATTATCATTGCAGGTGGATGAAATGATATTGAATTTAGATATTCGAAGTAATCAAATGATTCCAAAATTTTTGCTCGTAATTCCCAAAAACTATATTCCATCTCTCAAATTTTTATTGATTTAAATAGATCAATATCTTGTATAAAATGCTATTCAAATTCTTCTTAACTAATATATTGCAGACAAATTGCGGACAAATATTGCTTTATTTGTCATGACAAACTTCGCGGAACCAAGCAAAAAGTCAGATATAGCTTAAAAACCTAGTGCTGTACTAGACCAGTGCGCCGTTTTGGAGCACTAGGTCGCAGGTTCGAATCCTGTTGCCCCGATCTGTTATAGCAGTAAGTCTCAGCAAATAATATATTTCCCTCAAAAATACCTTCCCTCAAATGGATAATATTCAGTTTATTTAAGATGCCCATTTGCAAGGTTTTGAGTATTTTTTATAAATTTCAGCATGACCTTCTTTTACTAATAATTCTTGAAGGTTTTCTCCATTAAAACTTAATTCACCAACAGTTCTTCCATACTTATCTTCAGTTACCCTTCGAATTGAAACTTTCTTACCCTTAATCTTTTCATTTAAAAAATTTTTAGCAGCTAATGCTTCATTTGGTTTTGCTCTTTTTCCTCTAATTTCAGGCGTATCAATACAAGCTAATCTTATTTTCTCTCCTTCACTGGAAGTACAGGTATCTCCGTCATAACAACCCTTGATTATAATTTCACCAATCTCAGGTTTATTTGATTTTCTCCCAAGAGCCTCACAAGCTACCCCATCTTTATCCCTATCAAGATATGAATGTCCTGCTTGAAGAAATTTTTGAGCTTTTGACCAATCACCAATATCCGCACATCTCTGCTTCTCTCTCTCTGATAAGGGAATTTTTTTACAGTCTGGGAATTCAGTAGCTTCAGACCCTTCAAAGATACAAGATATTTCGCCACTCTCGAAGTCGTAAAAGAATGAGGGTTGATTTTTTAAATCTTTAGGGATTATTGAAACAAGCGAAAATTTCTCATTACCAGTACATTTATTACTGCCTTCATTATCAAATTCATAACCTATTAAGTTTGCAGGAGTGAATATTAAATCTCCTCTAAGATAATTTTTACTCTCGCATTCGATTTTTATACTTGAAATTGTATTTGCAGCTATTACTTTCTCTGCTTTTCGAACGACTTCGAGAAATCTAGGGAAAGCGACAATTCCAAGGATAGATAAAACCCCAAAAACCATTATTAACTCAACTAAACTAAAGCCTTTATTTGATCTTTTTAATTTTTTAAATGAATACAATTTAAAAATATTTTTAGGAATTTTAACTTATTCCAAAACAATTTTAAAACTTATTTTATTTTAAATTCCCTCAAAATTCCCTCAAATGATTAATTCTTTAACTTTGAGATACTTTTAAAAATACTTAAATTTATTGTGCTGCAATAAGTCTAGATTATTAATTAATTTAAGCGAGTGCTTTGGGAGCATTAGGTCGCAGGTTCGAATCCTGTCGGCCCGACTCTTAAAAACCAAGTCATACTAGCGAGTTACCCAGACTCGCTTTTTTATTGATTTTACTTATTGGCTCTTACCCGCCAACAAATCGCCAACAAATTTAAAAATTCCAGGAATTTTAAGGATATTCTTTTCTTGCTTTCGCAACAGCTAATTTCCCACCACTTTTTTTAGATTGCGCAGTAACTGTCCACTCATAGGTATGTGTTCCGCCTGGTGGGCAAGGAGATTTGTATTTAAATGCACCTGGCTCTATAACATTTTCTCCAAAGTATTCGATTTTTCCTCCACCATGATTAAAACCTGGAGCATTCTTGTCTTTCATTTTAAATTTAAGAAATTTTGTACCTTCAGGGACATTATTGAGAGTAAAAATTGGATTTGATACTTTGTTTGGATAACCAGTTGTGCATTTCTTTATATCACCCCATTCAAAAGAAATGGAAAATTCCTCTGCCAAACACGCTACTGGGGTAGCCAAAATGGTCCCAAAAATCAAAAATGATTTTATGTTCATTAAATTTCAAGAGAGTATTAATTTTTAAAATTTAGCATTTTTCAATGATTTGATAATTTTTTCCCGTAAAACTTAACTTTTACAAAATGAGTGGTCTAATTTTCGCCAACAAATAGCCAACAAATTGTATTTATTAAACCAATTGATAGCTATAGCTAATTCTTTAAACCACAGAAGTGATCTGTAGACTAAGTGCTCTATTTTTTTTTAAGTGTTTTGGGAGCACTAGGTCGCAGGTTCGAATCCTGTCGCCCCGACCATTTAAAAACCAAGTCATACTAGAGAGTTTCCCTGACTCTCTTTTTTATTGCCAACACTTAGAAAGATGAGACTGAGCGAGCTTTGAGCGAGGATTTGCTATACCTTGCAATACTTTGCTGTCTTATTTCGATAAAGCTTAGTTAATTTTAAGCTATTTTGCACACAACTTTAGACAGCAAAAGAAACTTATATTTTGAGTTAAAATAGTAAATTAATAGTTAAACCTAAATGAAATCAATAATATTTGCTATTGGTGTTCTTTTCTTTGCAGGACCTACTTTCGCCAATACCATTAATTGCAAAAATTTTGAGAGTACTATCTACGCAGGCGACAAAAAAGGGAGTGGATACCAAGGGCCCTTAACTGTAAAATTTGACAATAAATGTAACCCTACTAAGAGTGGTTTTTTTATTAATTACCGGTGGATTGTTGGTACAAGGGTTTATACAAATGGGTCTTTACTCTTTAAGGGCGAAGATCAAGTTAAATATAAAAACGGGAGTGGAGGATCTAGAGGATTGGTTTTTATAGATGGTGATAAACTTCATTGGAAAAACGTTTTCACAGGAAACAGTTACAACGTGCACCTAACAAAACAATAATTAAAAGCTGAGCGAGATTTGAGCGAGATTTTGCTTATTTAAGCACCACCTGGCTATATCTTTCTGTTTTTTTAGACTCATAAATTTTCTTTTAATGCCAACTAACTAGCTATAGCCTCACTTGTTTCTCATGGGGGCTGTCGCATTTTGCGTAGCGGGCGCTTTGGGAGCACTAGGTCGCAGGTTCGAATCCTGTCGCCCCGATCAGTTATAGCAGTAAGTCTCAGCCAATACATAATTCACGCAAATAATTGCTTCACGCAAAACTCACGCAAATCAGATTTTTATAGCCTGACTCCAAACAAAAAAGTTCGTATGAACTGACCCACAACGAAAGTAAAAAAATAGATTCCTTACCTTTTTTTATAGAGCCTACTACTGATATTTATTGAGTAATCGATTATAAATTATGAACAATACTATTAATCCACCAATACCATAACCTGCATGAGTTGGGTCATGGTGATTCTGCCAAAGCTCTTGTAATGGGAGTAGTAAGCTTTTCAATTAGTAATTAATTAATTTTCTATTTTCATCTCTTTTATTTATTCTTAGCCCAATAAACAGCATCCATAAAACCGCAAAGACTATTGGTAAGAAAACGATAGCAAGTTTCATCATTGTTTTAATCCTGTTATTTGCTCAAAATAATATCGTTTAAATAAATAACTAAAAATAGGTACTTAACCTAAAATTTTTGGTTTTAAATAAAACGCTTACTACTTGCACCTATTAATTCTCCTTTTGACCCTCTAGTCATATACTTTCTCCTGGTCTAATATTTCCCTCTTGTAACCATCAGCAAGCTCATCATTATATGTGCACTCCTCAATTATTTTTACTATCTCGGAGATAGCTTTAGTTTTTTGATCTTGCATCTTAAAAACTTCTCTATGTATATAAAAACGAATTTCGAATAAAAATCAAATATCATTTATAGAATTAATGAAAAGAAAAATAATCTTTGATATTTAATGTTGCGACTTCTTCCGTTACCGATTTTTATTTGCATTTATCTATTCTCTTGGTGGAGATGTAAAAAAAATATTATCGCTAGTGATAAGCAACTAAAACCTTGTATTGATTGGGCATATATAAAAAATTTACCTCTCCCTCCAAAACCTTCATTTGTCGAGTTTTATATTGTTTATGTTTCGTCTTTTTTTAAATTTCCCTTTGGGATAATTATTCAAGAACTACCTTTAGCAAAGAAAGTAAGATACTACGAAAGAGAAATGAAATTAATATTTGAAAAATGGAATTTAGAAAAAATTAAAAAAATAATTAACTGATGACTAGGTCTTACTGGTTGGTCAACTCAAATAGATCAAAGGTAAAAAGGTTTATCGAAAATACAAAAAATAAAGACCAATTTTTTAAATATATGTTTATTGATTCTGGAAAGGTTACTTCTACATGGGGTAAAGAACCACCTGTTATGACAACAAGAGAAGAATTGAAGAAAGAAGCAGCTAGAGAAGAATGGAAAAAATTAATTGCTCAAGGTTGGAGAAGAACCGAGGAAGTTTGGACAAAAAAAGAGGAGTAAAGCTGCAGTCCCAACTCTCCAATAAAAATACTGAGAGCATTAAAGATCTTTTTATAAAATGTAATGAGAACATTCATACCACAAGGAAATTCCGTCAAAAATCCGTCGAAAGTTACCTATTTTATATGGACATATAAGTCAATAATACGCAAGATATTAGATATAGCTCGAAAACGTAGTGCTGGCTTATGGGTGTCTAGTGCTTTGGGATCACTAGGTCGCAGGTTCGAATCCTTACGCCCCGACAAGCTTTAAGAGATTACCTGATTTGACTTAGGTAAAAATTAAGGAAAATGACCTCCTTTTTAGGGGGTTTTATTAAGGTTTTTCCCTATACTTTATAGAATTTTATTAAATTTTTTAGGATATAAGCCTACCTTATATAAATAGATAGAGTTGTTGCTATCCTCATTGGGCAATGGACATTAAGTCTTGAAGGAATTTTTAATCGATTTTTGGCAGAATCATCACGACCCATATCATGCAGCTTATGGCATAGGTGGGGTCATAGTTTTGTTGGTAATTTATAATCGCTTACTCAATAAATATCAGTAACAAGAAACCCTTCCAGAAATTCCAACTACTGAAAGGGTTATTAAATCGACTCGCAACTATATAGAATCAATTTATGTCTTGCAGCAAACGTAGAGTATGCTGACGAGGTTTGGCCTCAATTAATTTATAGCAAAAGTTTTTAAACTCCCGCTACTTTTCGTTCCGCTTGTCGTTTTTTTAGAATTGAATAAGCTTGTGAAGCCCATTTTTGAGAAATATCAAATTCAGCATCTAACTTCTCTCTAAATAATTTGCCAATTTTAAATACTTCTACGAAGCCTAGATAAATTATTACCAGCACCTTAGTTATGTTTACTGCAACAGCTGCTATCTTTTCAATTCTTTGATCTTTCATTTGAACTTATCCAAGTCCACTAAAATTAACAGTTGTAAGAAATTATGCAAATCTTTTTTCCAATTAAAATGCTTTTTATATTTTTCTTAGCTATTGAGGATTTTGAAGATATGAGAACTTAGATTGTAATGAAGCAATATTTAATTATTATTTGATTAAATAGTTTATAACAGTGAAATATACTTTGCCAATAATTTTTATGATTAGAAAAACAACAATTATAATGAAATCACTTCTTTCGAATAAAAGATCAAAAGCAATATTTGGTATTGGTTTAATAGCTATTGGTATTGGTGCTATTTCAAAAAAGGTTATCAGCTTCCCAACTGGAGGATGTATAAAAGGTACTCAAGAATTGACTATAAATAAAGGGATAAACAAGTTCTTTATTTAACGAGTTAGCGTCTCAATTTTTATTGTTAACTAGTCCATAAATACATAAAAGAGGATTTACTATTAAAACAATCCAAAAAGGAGGTGGAGGTCCTCCATCAACAATTGTCCCAGCGTTAAAAGTATTGAATAGAGCTACTACTAAAAAACAAAACATCAAAGCTAATTCACCTGATAAAACTTTTCTTAAAGAGGCTTTATCTCTTATGGAACTACAAATAATCAATAAACAACCAATTCCCAAATTACTTGCTGCTACAACATCTGCAGTACCTCTAACAAGAAGCAATGTTTCAATTGAAGCATTGCCTACAATAGTTTCCACAGAGAAAATTAGTAGGAAAATAATTAAAAATCCCAATAGGATATGAAGTGCCCCAGTAGTTTTTAAAATATTTTTTAATTTCATTTAAAATCAGCTAGTTCTCCTATTTTAGATCGACTTTCAATCAAAAAAATTTATTTAAGGTTAAAATTTATCCCTCAGCGGGAATCAAAATTGGAATGTCTTTTGCTCCTATTGCTGCAAACCAAACTATTGCGTTATTAGATTTTGCATTACCCATTGTATGTTTTGGTGTCTTTGGACCAACTATAAAAGTATCCCCTTCTGTATAGGTAAGATCTTCCATCCCTTGTCTTTTGACAACAATCGTACCTTGCTCAACATTGCCTAATAATGGAATTGGATGAGAGTGGAGCGGAACTATTCCTCCTTCAGCTAACTCGACTCTTTGTAATCTTATTTCTGCTTTTCCTTTTGGGTATTTAAGGGCATCTCCATCCATAGTCTCAGAACCTACAAAGACTTCTTGTACATCTACAGGAGATTCAGCAGCTATAGTAATGCTTGGGTTGATTAGCATCAGAGCAAAGGCTATTGCTATGAATAAATTCTTAATCATGAATTTCAATTACTAGAAAATTATTTAAACTTATAGTATTTATTTTTTAAATATTTGTCAGTACCAGATTTAACTTTTTATTAATCTACTTTCAATCAAAAAGTTCGAATGAGGTTGGAATGAAATTTTTATAAAAAATAAAAGTTATGCTATGACTATCAA
>QCIY01000012.1 GCA_003216415.1 Prochlorococcus sp. AG-402-O16 | reverse complement strand
ATTTTTTTAATTGACTTATCATAAATTAAAACATCAGCCTTAAGAATTTTCCTTCTATATTCCACTAATACATTACCTTCTGCATAAATAACATCGTTAACTTCAGATTGTTTATCTGCTTGGATAACTATCTCTTGTTGCTTTTCACTGGTTTTGGCTATTAATGGGTCGGCAACTTTAGGTAACTGTTTTTTATCAACAGAGATTTTTTGCAATTTATTAGTTGATAAATTTGGCCAATTAAAAAAATCTTTGATATCTGATATCTTTGAACGATTTTTTTTATTTGATTCATTATTTTCAATATTGTTAATTACCTTAATGTCAGCTGATTTTGATAGCTGTGTAATATTTATAAACAAAAAGGAAAAAAATATTAACTTTTTTGTAATTCCTAGAATCAATTTAAATAAATTTAATTAAGCGACTAATCTTGAGGACTTTCTAAATCTTTTCTATTAGGAGTTCTTGTTGGATCACTTGCTAAAAATCCAAAAAGAAAAATTCCTACGAAGAAAAAAACAATTGTGTAAACAGAAATTTTAAGAGCGAGCATGGAAATGATGAGCTGTCAGATTTATATCTTATTAAATTTATATTTAAATTATGATAAAAGGTTTACTTTTTGTATTTTTGGCAAATTTTGAAATACTTTTTTCAAAATTTACCAAATAACATTCAATCAATCATCATGATCATCCCAAGGATCTGTAAGCTTTGCTGCTTTAGGTCCAAAAGCAGTCCAAAGGCCAAAGCCTGTTAAAGCTAGTAATAATGCCAGTACTGTAACTGCTATGGAAACTGCAGGATCTGGAGCTGATGATAAAGTTTGCATCAATTTTGCTAAGTTTGTAAACAGATTATGTATAAGTTCTTATACAATAGCGAAATAATACTCGATTTAGTGAATTTATCATGGGTCAAAAAACTGCTTTAGGAAGCCTTTTAAAAGCAATTGGCAATTCTGGTCAAGGAAAAGTTGTTCCTGGTTGGGGGGCGGTTCCTGTTATGACGGTAATAGGGTTACTTTTATTAGTTTTTTTAGTTATTCTTCTACAAATCTATAACCAATCACTACTTTTACAAGGTTTCTCAGTAGATTGGAATGGAAACTAGGTGTATGGAACTCTTTCAAAAAGTTATTGAATAAATTCGAATATTCATAAATAAACTCTTTGAGATTTTGGTTTTCATTTCTTAGTTAAAGTTTTTTTCTATATTTATAATTCTCTATGAAAAAGAGATTTAGAAATACACCATGAATGAAATATATTTAATAGGATTAGGAAATCCTGGTAAGAAATTCTCTAAAAGCAGACATAATGTTGGTTTTTTAATTCTTGAAAACCTATCAAAAAAATATAATTCAAATTTTTTATTAAAAGATAAATTAAAAAGTTTTTGCGCAGAATTCAAAATCAATAATTCCACTTACAGATTATTTTTACCAAATACGTTTATGAATAATAGTGGGGATGCTGTTAGGGCAATAGTAGATTGGTACAAAATTAACTTAGATCAGATTTTTATAATAGTCGATGATAAAGATCTTCCCCTTGGGAAAATAAGATTTAGAAAAAAAGGGAGCTCAGGTGGACATAATGGGCTTAAAAGCATAATTGAACAATTGCAATCTCAAAACTTTAATAGAATAAGAGTCGGTATTGGATCACCTACATCAACTAATGAAAAAATTAATTTCAATACTATTTCTCATGTATTGGGGAATATTTCTCTGGAAGAAAAATCAATATTGGATAAAGTTTACAAAAAGGTAATTGAATCCCTCGAACAATTAAATATCAAAAAAGAAGAATATATTATTAACGAATTAAATTCTTTCGATAAAGAGCAAACTTAACAAATGCGGTCCAAACCAGAAACAATAGCCCATGTAAGTGTTAAAGAATATTGCTTTTCAAAAAAGCAAATTAAAGGAGTTGTGCAAGCTAGTCAATTTAAATGGACTTTTACATGGTCTTTTAATAAAGGATTATTATTAGTCAATCCTCCTTTGGGAAGAGCCTTAATTGAAGACTCCTTATTAAGATTTTTATTGAAAAAAGATTATGAACTAGAAATAGGCAATGAATATAATTTTACTATTTCAGCCAAGTTTTAAAATCTATATTTTGATTCAAAGTAAACTTTACTTTATAGTAGTCTTCTAAAATTATTAAAGCTGATATCGCATCAAGATTTTTATTAAGAATAAAAACCTCCCTAGGTATTAAAAACTTCAAACCGCTAATTGGGAAAAGTTCAAAGAATCTCGCTTTAGCTCTATAAGTAGTATTTTTTTCATCAAAAATAATTATTTCTTTTTTAAAAAAATCTAATTTTTCTATAAGCTCCTTACTGCTTGTTCCGTTACCGATAATAATTTTTGATATATCTTCAAGGATATTTAAATCTCTTAGATAATCTTCAATTAATTCACTTTTAAGAATGATGGCTTTATAAACTTTTTTTTCACTTATTTCAGCTAAAACTAGGCCGCATTTGTTTTTACCAGGATCAATAGTTATTACTCTTGCCATTTAAGGTACCATCTTTAAAATGTTAATTTCAACAACTATAGGTTCTGCAGTTTTACTATCTCTTAAAGAGACTACTTCTAACTTAAATTTAATTTTTTGATTTTCTTTAAGAAAGTCCCTGATTTTTTTTACAAAATTTCCTCTAGTTTGAATTTCATTAGCTTGAGATCCTTTTGACTTAATTTTATCTCTTGTCTCTCTTAAAAGTGATTGAATTTTTAAGTTTATTGATTTAAGATTCAACTCAGTTTTTTCCAAAATAGAACTTTTAATAACATCTCCTTTTCTGACTATAAATTTATTCTCCAATAAATCAGGCGATACAAAAACAAAATTATCGCCCCTTAAGACATTTGTTGCTGATTTAATTAATAAAATCCAGCTACCACCTCTAGCCGCTAAACTCTCAATTTTTGTAATATCACTCGGCCTCCACAAGAGAATATTTTTTGCTTCTTTATTACTTGGGACGACAATTCTCTGTACATATTTATCAGCTTTGTTGTAGATGTTTGCTAAGTCTAATTTTATGTTTGAACTAGAATTGACCTCAGTTATAAATAAAGTTTGACCTCTTTTAATAACAATATTTCCTCTCCTAAATTCACTAATATTATTTTTGAGTAGATTTAATTCCTTTTCCCTTTGAATAATTTTATCTTCAAGCTTTTTTCGTTCTTCCTGCAAAGGTATAAGAGCTTTTTTGCTTTCATCTAACGTTCTTTGCAAAAAAGGAATATCAACAAAAAGTCTTTGCCTAAATTCTTCACTAACCAAAATCAATAACCCTATTGATATTGAGCTAATAAAACCACCAGTTATTATCGTAACAATTGTAGCTGTTTTCTTTGGTCTTAATTTTAAGATACTAAATCTTGCTTTACCAATTTTTGTACCAAGCAGATCTCCAAATGGTGCAATTAAGCCTCCAAGAAAAATTAAAAAAAGAATTAAAATCCAAGCCACTTTTTATCATCTTCTCGATACATCATAATTAATGATGAATCAATTAAATCTTTTCGCAAGAGCTATTGGGTCATATACTGTAATCTTTTTTCTTTCAATAGTAAGGAGGCCTGAATCCTTTAAATCTCCTAATAATCTAGTAATCGTTACTCTTGTTGAACCAATAGCTTCAGCGATAGCTTGATGAGAAAGCCTCAAATCTATTGTAATACCTTTTTCACTTGCAACTCCAAAGTCTCTACAAAGAACCATTAAAAAGCTTACTAAACGAGAAGACATATCTCTATGGGTAAGAGTTTCTATCATTGTTTCTGTTTGTAGTATCCTACTTGAAAGCCCCTGCAATAATAATAGTCCTACAGTAGCATCTTCCTCTATTGCTCTCAAAACAGAATGAGCTGGTGCTGTTATCATTTCAACTCTTGTAAAAGCAATGGCATGATAAAAACGATCAGATCTATGGCCAGTTAGCAGAGATAAAACACCAAAAAGACTATTCTCTCTTAAAAGAGCAACAGTGATCTCTTCACCTGACTCATAAACTCTTGACAACCTTACTGCTCCTCTTCTTATTAGATAAACCCTTTCTGCAGGATCTCCAGGAAAAAATATTGTTTTGGATCTCTCAACCATTTCTGTACTTGCTCCATCAAGACCTTTAATAACTTCCATTAAAGTTCTGTTAATTGGAAAACGTTCTCCAACAGAATTGATTTTACTTTGTCCGGAGGGTTGCGAACTAAAACTGCTGAATGCTCGAGAAGAAGGTATCATAAATATCTTGACTATTAAAAAATTTAAGAAGACACCTTAAAATTTCTTGTATCAACAGTAACATTTTTTAATTCTTATTAGTTTATCTTCCAACGCCTCTCGGACAGTTTCAACTTTCCCAACGCTTTTTTAAGTAAAATTACACTATATGCAGTGTAATAAAATTCAAATTATACTGTATGTAGAAAAGAAATCTAAAATAATGGTAACTAGTTCACCAAATAGTTATAGCGAAAGTAATCTTGATGTTGTAAAAATAGGTTCTGTTAACAAAACAAATTTAAAAAGATTTACACAAAACGGGCAAATTCAAATATATCAATCTTCTTATAGAGGAAGCTATTCCTCTATCATCAGAGACTCCCTAAGAAATGCAGCTCTTGGTAGGAAAGTACTTTTAGTTCAATTCATGAAAGGAGGGGTAAAACAAGGGGAAGCTAATGCAGTTAAGCTTTGTGGGAATCTAACTTGGATAAGATCATCAGAATCTTTTGATCAATATAATTCTGAAGATATTAGAAATGATGAAAATTTAAAAAAAATTATTCATAAATCTATTTATGAATTATGGGATTTTTGCAAAAAACAATTATTTTCTGGTGAACATGATCAAATCATCCTTGATGAAATTTTTCTTGCAGTTGAAATGAAGATTATCAATAAGGATGATTTGATTTCAACACTTGAAAACCGATTTATATCAGGAGATGTAATCCTTACAGGTACAGGTATTCCAAAAGATTTATTATTAATGGCTAACCAAATTACTGAACTTCGCTCATAAAACAATGCTTAAAAATGATGTCTGGATAAATCAAAAAGCATCTGAAGGAATGATAAAACCCTTCCAATCAAATTTGGTGCGGCATCTCGAACCTAATAATAAACAAAAACCAGTTTTGAGTTACGGATGTTCTTCTTATGGCTATGATTTAAGACTTTCATCAAAAGAATTCCTAATCTTTAGACATATCCCTGGGACAGTAATGAATCCCAAAAAGTTTAATCCTGATAATTTAGAAAAAACTATTCTTCACAATGATGATGATGGGGACTTTTTCATTCTTCCTGCTCACTCCTATGGTTTAGGCGTGGCTTTAGAAAAGATGAAAGTGCCAGAAAACATAACAGTAATTTGCATAGGCAAAAGTACTTACGCCCGGCTAGGAATTATCGTAAATACAACACCCGCAGAAGCAGGATGGGAAGGTCACCTAACTTTAGAGTTTAGTAATAGTTCAGGTGCAGATTGCAGAATTTATGCAAACGAGGGTATCTGTCAACTACTCTTTTTTGAAGGTGATCCTTGCTCTACAACATATGAAGATAGAAAAGGAAAATATCAAAATCAACCAGAAAAGGTAACTCTTGCAAAAATCTAAAATGAGTAAAGTTGAGCTAATTTCACTAACTCCTGATGCAGAAAAAACAATGGCCTACATCGCAAGAGTTAGTAATCCAAGTAATCAGAAAAATGAGGATTATTCAAGGTTATTGAGTTATTGCATTAAAAATGAACATTGGAGTGTCTTTGAACAGGCATTTATGACGTTACAAATAGAGACCAATAGAGGAATTGCAGCTCAAATTTTAAGACATAGGTCATTCACTTTCCAAGAATTCTCACAGAGATATGCAGAAAGTTCTCAATTAGGGAACATCCCACTACCAGATTTAAGAAGACAAGATTTTAAAAATAGACAAAATTCTATCCCTGATCTTTCTGATGAATTAAAAAACAGATTTAATCAAAAAATTGCTTCGCATTTTAAAGCTGCTTCAGAATTATATGAAGACTTACTTGCTGAAGGAATAGCTAAAGAATGTGCGAGATTTGTTTTACCATTAGCAACTCCAACAAGAATCTACATGTCTGGATCATGCAGATCATGGATACATTACATTCATTTAAGGTCAGCTCATGGCACCCAAGAAGAGCACAAGTCTATTGCCCAAAATTGCAAGTCTATTTTTAAAAAAAGCTTTCCTATCGTATCAAAATCACTAGATTGGTAAAATTATCCATGACTTCGAGGATTAATTACATAATTTTTATTTTTATTGATAACTGAAAATTCAGTATTAAGAACTTCTTCATAAGATTTAGCTTCTCTATCTAAATGATCAATAGAATCTTTTATTTTTATTTCTTCTTGTTTCCCAATAAGTGTAGATATTAAATTCCCTTTTCTATCAAAGAGATTAACTTGAGGAATTCCATTTACATCAAATTTTCGGATATAGTTACCCCATTTTTGGTTATCAACATTTAAAAAAACAAAATTAATATCTTTTTCATATTCTTCTTTTAAAGCAGAAACACTTGGAGCCATTTCTTTGCAAACTTCACACCACTCAGCATAAAATTCAAGAAAAGTAGGCTTATTATTATTAAAAGCTATTTCAGGATCAATGGATAATTCTCCAAAACTCTTAAGAAGGTAAGTTGATTGAAAAAAGACGTTTCTAAAGAAAATAAATGAAACAATCACAAATGCAACAAACAAAACAAGTATTGATTTTAAGTTTTTATTTAAAAGTGGTTCTCTACTCTCTGATTGCACTATAAATAATCTGTAACTTAAATCATCTTAAATAAGATAAACAAATAAAGAGAATTTTTCTCCTTTAACTTTTAATCAACTGATAAAATGAAAGTAAAAATTAGGAAAAATATATTCAATTTCTGAAATCTCATTATGCAATCAATCTTTGGAACTGATGGAATAAGAGGAAAATTTAATAAAGAGATAACTTTTTCTTTAGCCTATAAAGTTGGATATGCTCTTGGTTTGACTTTAGA
The DNA here is from genome assembly GCA_003216415.1 of Prochlorococcus sp. AG-402-O16. Taxonomy (GTDB): domain Bacteria; phylum Cyanobacteriota; class Cyanobacteriia; order PCC-6307; family Cyanobiaceae; genus Prochlorococcus_A. The sequence continues at coordinate 30,986 of QCIY01000012.1, read as the reverse complement.
AAATAATAATCCAATATTAATTGGAAGAGATACTAGGATTAGTGGAGATATTCTACTTGAGGCGGTAGCAACAGGTATAAATGCGAGTGGTAAAAAATTTATAAATATTGGAATCTGCCCTACCCCAGCTATCCCTTTTTTAATCAAGCAAGAGAAAATGAGTGGCGGGATTATGATATCTGCTAGTCATAATCCACCAGAATATAATGGTATCAAAATCTTTGATAATAATGGTCAAAAAATTACCAAAAATCATGAGAATACAATTCAAAAATTAATTGAAGAGTCAAATCAAAATAGGTCATTCCCCTCCAATGAAGTCTCTCTTAAGACAAATAAAGAGCTTATGGATACTTATACACAAAGCCTGATCAAAACAATGGGGGGGGAGGATTTAAACGGTATGAAAATTATTTTAGACACTTGCTATGGATCAGCAACAACCTGCGCAAGAAAAATTTTTAACAATCTTGGCGCAGATGTAAAAGTTATCAATAACTCTAAAAATGGGTTAAAAATTAATATGAATTGTGGTTCTACCAACCTCGAACCGTTAAAAAAAGCCTTAAAAGAAAATCCTGCAGATATGGGATTTAGTTTCGATGGGGATGCCGATAGAGTAATTGGTTTGGATTCTATGGGGAATGAATTGAATGGGGATCATATCCTTTTTCTATGGGGTAGAGAACTTAAAGAACAAAAAATTCTCACAAATAATTTACTAATCTCAACTCAAATGGCAAATTTAGGTTTTGAAAAAGCCTGGAACGAAATTGGTGGGATTTTATATAGAACTGATGTTGGAGATAAATTCGTTTATGAGGCAATTAAGGAAAAGAATGCAGTTTTAGGAGGGGAACAGTCGGGGCATATACTTTCAAAAATAAATAACTTTGCTGGAGATGGAATCTTGACAGCAATTCAAATTTCTAAATTCTGTAAAAGGAAAAATATTACTTTAAAAGAATGGCTTAAAAGTAGTTTCGAACCTTTCCCTCAGAAACTAACCAACATTAATTTAGATTGTAATATTCACAAAATAAATCAAAAAACTAAAGATTTAATTTATCAAACTATAGAAAATTATCAAGCAATTTACTCCGATAACTGTAGAGTTTACATTAGACCTAGCGGGACAGAGCCTTTAATAAGAATACTAGTTGAGGCTAAAGTTCATAATAAGGTTATTTCTTTATCAAACAAAATAACAAACGAACTCAGTTTAGAAATTAATAAAATACTAGAATAATTACGAATCAGATTTTCATATAAATCCTCTCAAAAATATTAAGTTCATTAACAATCACATACTTTTCCCTATTAGTTTTAACTTTATTTGGATTAAAACTTTCGGAATAATTAAAATCTTTATTATCTATTTTTTTAAAATGTAAATTACTTGATATAGTGCAATCCATAAAATCGAATAAATCCTTAACATCTGTTTTAATAAAAATGAGAGATTCTTTTGCCATTGAATTTGAAAGAAAATTAATAAACTCTGGCTGAATTACACGCCTTTTGTGATGCCTCTTCTTGAACCATGGATCAGGGAAATTAAAAGAGATACTTTTTACATTCTTGAAAATAAATTTACACTGGAAATCCTCCAAAATGTTATTAGCATTACCAAATACAAAATATAAATTTTTGACTTCTCTTTCTTTTACTTTTAATTTAGCTGTTTCAACTAATCTCTCACGGATTTCAATTCCTAAATAATTCCAATTGGGATTTACTAAAGCTAAATCGAATAGAAACTCACCCGCAGCACATCCTATATCCAAGTGAAGATTCAATTGAGAATTGTCAAACATTTGGATTAAAGAGGGAATTCTCTCAATTTCATCAAAATTTTTACTTAGAGGATTAACATGCTGTCTCATGAAATTATAAATTTATTTCTCGGCAATAATATAAAGATGCATAATATTCATAACTATGACAATAGTAAGTGAAAAAGTAATAGCTTGATGTTTAATTATTATGTATATAAAAAGAAAAAGTTTTGTACATTCTTAATCAACTTTCTGTTTGGCTATCTTTTCAACTTTCAATAATTTTTCTTATTGGTATTCCTATTTCATTATTGTTGTGGTCAATTCAAAAAAAGAATAAAGCTGTTAATAAACTCTTATCTATTTATTGGAAAATATCCCTTTTATTTTTTATAAGCCTTTTACTTTTGATAGGTAAGTTTAACTATGCGCTGCTTATTACAAATATTTCAACATTATTAATGACAATTTCTGTTTGGTTTTGGAATGATATTAATGATGAATTAAAAGAATATGATTTGTCTTATTCCCTTACCACAACGACAAAAGTATGGAGATGGTCGCTAACTTTTGTATCTATAAATTTCTTAATTCAAAGCTTGCAAAACTTTAGCTGTTTTTCTTTTATTAATTCGAATGCATGCGGAATTTGGCTTCAGCCGTCTTCAAATTTGTATATCATAATTAAAAATTTATTTAATTTTTTCTTCGGGGCTAACTTTACTCAGCCCATAGCAAAATTTTTAGGATTGTTCTCATTACTAATTTATATTTTAGGCTTAATTCAATGGTCAATATTTAAATTGCCTAAAAATGGAAGAAACTCTTGCTTCTCCGAAAATGGAAGAAATTGATTTGATAAATAGTCTAGAAAAAATAAGTTCTAAGATACCAAATAGGATTCTTAAACTAGAAGGTTTCATTCTTAAAAAAAATCACAAGGAACTCTTAGAAATAATTATTTTCAAAGGTTTCAGTAGCTCTACCACTCATCCAATTGAAATGGACTTAGAAAAAAAAGTTATAGAATTTGATTATAAAATTACAAACTTCAAGCTTTATATGTCGCCCTTAAAAGAAACTAAAGATAACTTTATAAGAGAAAATCAAAACTCATTTTTCTTTCTAAATCAAAAAAACTGGATTTAATTAAATTCAAGATTAATAATATTTGAACATCTTTTGCATAATTTTGTATTTTGAATACCGCTAAAGGTTTCTTTTTGATAATGCCAACATCTATCACATTTTTGACCTTGAGCTTTAAGAATTTGTATTTTTCCGAGTTCATTATTATCTATTGTTAAGGAATTCTCTACCAAATTTGATACCACTTTGAAATTTGAAACTATAAGCCAATCCCTAAATAAATCCACATCTTCATTACCAAATTTTTTAAGCCAATTCAAAGAATCTTTTAGTACTTGATCTTGAGGTAAGTAATTTACTTCTGTTTCCAAAGCTGCGCCAATTATTTGTTTGTTTCTACATCCTTCTATAGCCTTGTTAATTTCAACTCTCAAATTTCTTAAATTCGCAATATGCTCATCAAGACCTTCATTTTTCCACGACTGCGGAAAAATTGGCCATCCTCTTTGGAATACTGATTTTTCTTTAATTGAATATGGTATATTTTGCCAAATATCTTCAGCCATATGACAAAGTACTGGAGAAATAAGAACAGCTAAATTCTCAACAACTTTAGACATGACAAACTGACATGATCTTCTCCTGAATTGAGATTTAGAACTGACATATAATCTATCTTTTGCAATATCCAAATAGAAATTTGATAAATCTACAACACAAAAACTTTGTAAAATTTGAAAAAATTTTGAAAATTCATAATTTTCATAAGCATTTGATATTTGATCAGTTACCTCAGCTAATCTACCTAACATCCATTGATCTAATAACGGCAACTGATCAATTTCAAAATTATCAATATTAGGATCGTAATCATGGATGTTACCTAAAAGGTATCTTGCTGTATTACGGACTTTTCTATAAACGTCTGAAAGTTGCTTGAGGATATTTGAACCAATTGGAACGTCTACTGAATAATCTACCGAGCTTACCCATAGCCTTAGAACATCAGCGCCATAAGCAGGTTCATTTTTTTTATTATTACCTCCATTAATAATTATATTTGGATCTACAACGTTACCTAAAGATTTGCTCATTTTTCTCCCATTTTCGTCAAGTGCAAAACCATGAGTTAAAACTTTCTTATATGGTGGTTTGCTATTAACAGCAACTGATGTGAGCAAAGAAGATTGGAACCAACCTCTATGTTGATCTGAGCCCTCAAGGTAAAGATCAGCTGGATACTTTAACTCACTTCTTTGTTCACAAACTGCGGCCCAACTAGATCCCGAATCAAACCAAACATCCATAGTATCTTTTCCTTTTTCCCATAGATCAGATTCGTTTATATAATTTTCTGGCAATAGATTCTTAACTTCCCAATCCCACCAAATATCTGATCCGTGTTCACTGAAGAGTTTTTGAATATGATTGATTGTCTCCGTGTTTAAAAGAATTTCATTACCATTTTTTTTATAAAACACTGGGATTGGGACCCCCCATGATCTTTGTCTGGAAATACACCAATCTCCTCTACTAACGACCATGGAATAAATTCTTTTCTTTCCTGTTAACGGCATCCATTCAACATCCTCTATTGCTTTTAATGCAGATGATCTAAAGCCATCTACAGATGCAAACCATTGCTCCGTAGCTCTAAAAATAGTTGGCTTTTTGGTTCTCCAATCATACGGATACCTATGCTTATAATTTTCTTTTAATAAAAGCAAATTATTTTTACTTAAATATTCAATAATTAAATCATTAGAATCTTTAAGAACATTTGATCCTTTGAATTGTCCTGAATATTCATTTAAGTTTCCTTTTTCATCAACAACACAAGTTGTAGGTAGATCATATTTTTGACCAACACTAAAATCATCAATACCATGACCTGGTGCAGTATGAACCATTCCAGTACCAGATTCTGTAGTTATATAATCACCACCAATCACAATCCTGCAATTTTTGTCTTTAGTAGGATGTTGATATTCAATATTTCCTAAGGAAGCTCCTTTAAGCTCTAAAATTATCTCGAATTGTTTATTAAGTTTCTTACTAATTTCAGTAGATAATTCTCTTGCAAAAAGGTAGATTCGTTTCCCTTCATCAATAGCAAAAACGTAGGTTATTTTAGGATTAACTGCAACCGCTTCATTAGCAGGGATTGTCCAAGGTGTAGTGGTCCAAATAGTTATATAAGAATTTCTTAGAAAGAAATCTCTGCTGATATTAGGATTCTCATTACAAAATTTCAACAGAATTTCTTCAGATACTTTAGTTATTTTTAAGGAAACATAAACACTTTTTGAATAATGTTCTTCAGGATATTCTAATTCTGCTTCTGCAAGTGCAGTCCTTGAACTTGGACTCCAATGGACAGGTTTAAGACCCCTATATATGTATCCATTTAAAAACATTTTCCCAAATACACCAATCTGGGCAGATTCATAACTTTTCTTAAGAGTTAAGTAGGGGTTATCCCAATCGCCCCATATACCCCATCTCTTAAAACCCTCCATTTGATTATTAATTTGAATATATGCATAATCTGTCGCTTTTTTTCTTAGTTTTAGAGTATCTAGATTCTTTCTTTCATCAGATTTCAGATTCTGAAGTACTTTTAATTCAATGGGTAATCCATGGCAGTCCCAACCAGGAACATAATGAACTTTAAATCCTTTCAAGGTTTTGTACTTATTTATTATGTCTTTTAGAACTTTGTTGAGAGCATGCCCCATATGAAGCGCTCCATTTGCATAAGGTGGACCATCATGTAATGTAAATGTTTTTCCTGAGTTATTTGAACCTAATTCAAAATCAATTTTATTATCTGCCCAAAAATTCTGAATTTCAGGTTCCCTTTCAACCGAATTAGCACGCATTGAGAAATCCGTTCTAAGTAAATTTAAAGTTTCTTTGTAAGTAAAGTCTGATTTTTGTTCTTTGTTATTTTGAGATTTCATACGACGATATAATAATTTTAGGTGATCAACAGAATTTAAAAAATAATTAAATTTATTTAATCCTTTATAAATTGACCTGTAGTTTTTTTGGAATTTTTCGTATAACCAATTGTTTTGGTCTCAATTTTTTATATTATCATTTTTATCATTTCTTACCCACTTTTTTGGACTTGTTTCTTGATTATTTTTATCATAAGAAAAAAAATTGAATGGTTTTATAAAATTTTTTATTCCAAGATTAATCGCCTCGAATATTTTCGAAAGATTATTTTTGAATTCCGAAAAGGTAGTTAATTTATTTTTTTCTTTATCTGTCAATTGATTCCATCTAGATAAAAAAATCTCTGCTATATGTAAAGCAATTAGAAATGTTAATAAAAGTAAAATTATAAAAAATGATTCATCTCTATTCTGATTTTTGATTATTAATATGAGACCTGTTACTAAATTCAAAAAAGCTTTTATAAAGTCTTTTGGTCTTCCGAGCTCAAGATAAATTAACGGTACTAATAAAAATAAAGACCCTACTAAAATATAGAAAAATCCAAAGTAAACTATTAAGGAATCCATTAATTGATAAATCAAATTAATTATAAGAAGCTAGTCTTTATAAACCAACTTAGTATCAGAATTCCCTTAAATGCGGTCGGGGAGACTTGAACTCCCACACCCGAAGATACGAGTACCTAAAACTCGCGCGTCTACCAATTCCGCCACGACCGCTTATGTAAAATAATAATTGAAAGATGTTTACTTTAAAAATATTTTTAACTGAAGGTGATTAATTTGACACATAAAATAAAATTAATTATCTCTTTAAAAAAATTTTTTATATTTGAGCATGCAATCATCTAAGAATATTAGTTATATTATTTAAAGAATATAGGGAACGATTTCAAACTTAACCAATAAAAATAAAATAAAAATTACTAACTCTTCAAGAACTTTTAATTGGCAAAAGGAGATAAAAAATTATGTAGATCCGCCAAGTTTTTGGAATCCAACATTAGGTCTCTTTTTTGGCGGTTATTTTCTCGCTTTTCTTAGCATATGGCAATGGTACAGAGGAGAATGGCCTCTACCCTTACTAGTGGCTACAGCTTTTTTAGCATTACATATTGAGGGTACTGTAATACATGATGCCTGTCATAAAGCTGCACATCCAGTCCCCTGGATAAATCAAGCAATGGGGCATGGCTCAGCGATTCTTTTAGGATTTAGTTTCCCAGTTTTTACCAGAGTACACTTACAACATCATATTCACGTAAATCATCCAAAAAATGATCCGGATCATATTGTCAGTACTTTTGGTCCAATTTGGCTAATTGCTCCAAGATTTTTTTATCATGAAGTATTTTTCTTTCAAAAGAAACTATGGCGAAAATATGAATTATTACAATGGGGAATTGAAAGGTCCATTTTTATAACAATAATCTTGGCAGGTATAAAGTTTGACTTTATGAATCTAATCTATAATCTATGGTTTGGGCCAGCATTAATGGTGGGAGTTACTTTAGGGATATTTTTTGACTATCTACCTCATAGACCTTTTCGATCAAGGAATAAATGGATAAATTCTCGAGTTTATCCAAGCAAATTTATGAATATAATAATAATGGGCCAGAATTATCATCTTATTCATCATCTTTGGCCTTCTATTCCCTGGTTTGAATACAAAATAGCCTATGAAAAAACTAAGCCATTATTGGATATGAAAGGCTCACCTCAAAGAGTTGGTATTTTTGAAAGTAAAGACGATATTTTTAACTTCATTTATGATCTATTAATAGGTGTAAGGAGTCATTCCAAAAGAAGGGGTAAGATAAGAAAAATCATAAATTTGTCCCCAAGCTATAAAATAAAAAAAATTTTGTTAAAGATAGTCAATAAAACATTTATAGGAAGCAACTAGTTCATTCAGTTATAATTTTCGGTACTTTAAAGTATTTATCTTCTCTAGATGGTCCCAATTCCAAAATCTCTTCAGTGCAATCAGAATTTTTATTTGAGTCTTTTCTAAATACATTAATAACTTCTATAGCTCTTGTTGTAGAGGGCACATCATTTGTATCAATTTTTTCAAGTTGCTTAATATATTCCAGTATTTTTTCTAATTGTTCAGCATGATTATTAATCTCTCCCTCATTAAGTTCCAATCTTGCTAAATGGGCAACTTTATTTACTTCCTCTTTAGTTATTTTGGTCATACTTATATGTTCTAATTAATTAAATAATAGTTTATTTACAACATTTTTATTCATTTACCCTTTGAATTTCAAATAATTATTAAAAACTAATAATCAAATTTATTAAAAAACCAATTTCAATTAATAGCTTCAAACATCTTTCTCAGCTAAAAATGATATTAGATCAATATTGAAAAATAGAGAAAAACTTATTTCCAAAAAATTTTTTTTATAGGCACTCTAAACTTGTCGCTCCTGATTTAATAGGCTGTTATTTAGTAAAAAAAAATGAGAAAGATCAAATCAGGGGGGTTATTGTTGAAACTGAAGCTTATTCACAAGAAGAAGAGGCATGTCATGGCTATCGCAAGATAACAAAATCAAATAAATCATTATTTGGCGAACCAGGAAGATTTTATATTTACAAATCATATGGCATTCATTATTGCTTAAATATAGTTACAGATAAAGAAAATTTTGCGAGTGGGGTCTTAATCAGGGCAGTTTTTATCCCTAACAAAGATGAGAGATTAGCTTCTGGACCTGGTCGAATTACTAAGACATACGGCATAGATCTATCATTCAACTCTCTTGAGGTTTTTAACAACAATTCTTTATGGATTTCTAATAGAGAGACAATAATAGAACAAAAAAATCTTATTCAAACATCTAGGATTGGCATATCCAAGGCAAAAAATATAAAATGGCGATGGTATCTCAAAAATAGTAGAAGTGTAAGTAAAAGAGCAAAAGGTGACAGAACACCTAAAGCTAATAATCATTTATCTTTGTAAGCGTAATGCAAATTTGGCCTCACAAACATATCCACTCACTAGCTAATTTTTCAATTGAAGATTACAAAGCAGTATTTGAATTAGCTGATAGATTTGATGCATTAAAGAATGCAGGAACCAGGAAGATACCTGCATTACAAGGAACTTTAGTAACTTCTTTGTTTTTTGAGGCCAGTACAAGAACAAAAAATAGCTTTGAACTCGCAGCAAAAAAACTTTCTGCGGATGTACAAACCTTTGCTCCATCTTCTAGTTCTCTAACCAAAGGCGAAACAATTATTGATACAGCAATAACTTATTCAGCTATGGGGGCAGATACATTAGTTATTAGACATTCATCAAGTTATATAACCTTTGAGATAGCTAAAAAACTTGATGCAATCAATTCCAAGACTTCGGTTCTTAATGCTGGCGATGGATTGCATAGTCACCCCAGTCAAGGATTGCTGGACATTTATACTTTAATAAAATTCTTTTCCCAAAAATCACTGAGTCCAGAGGTTTTAAATTCCAAAAAAATTTTAATAATTGGAGATGTTAATCATTCAAGGGTTGCAAGATCAAACCTTTGGGCTTTGAGTGCATTTGGCGCAGACATTATCTTATGTGGTCCTAAAACATTAATACCTGATGAATTTATCAATTTTTTAAAAACTCCTGCTCCAAATCAAATAAAAGATCCTGTCAAAACAAGAGGGTCCATAACAATTTCAAGATCATTAGAAGAATCTATAAAAATTGCAGATGCAATTATTGTTTTAAGACTTCAAAAAGAGAGAATGATGGAGAATTTACTAAGCAGCATTGATTCATATAGTTTGGATTATGGCTTAACCCCAGAGAAGTTATCTTTTAATAGTAAAGAAATTCCAATTCTTCATCCCGGTCCAATTAATAGAGATATTGAAATTAGTAGTAAAGTAGTAGATGAATATCCAAATTGCTTAATCAATGATCAGGTTGCAAATGGAATTCCAATAAGAATGGCTTTACTTTATCTATTACAGAAATACAACAAATAAATTTAAAGTAACTTAAGACTTTCAGTAAAGAAGCCATAAAATAATCCTAATCTTAAAGAATCTAATAAAAGCACTAAAAATTTCTTTTTCTTTTCAAATCTAAAATTTCTTCTAAGAACTATTAAAATTTCAATAAAAACAACTGATAAGAAAGCTGCTATCGGATCCATCAGTTCCACAACGGCACTTACCATACCAAGAGAACTTCCTAAAAAATAACCGATTAATAGGATAATTAAAGAAACTGAATATCTTCTCCATGGATTATTAGCCCAAATACTAAGTGTTTGAATATTTTCTATAATGATTAGTTGAAAATTTGTCTTTTGAGGCTTAAAAACCATTTTGCTTGCAACTAAGCTGCTTCAGGATTTGATTGAATTCTAGTGTTTCCCTCTACTAATTCAAGTAAAGCCTCCATTTGAGCCATTATGCCTCTTAGCTCGCTTGGCTCAGGGAAAAGACCATCTTCTCTTATGCCCAAATGCATATCCCTTAATTCTTGCCTTAAAAAACGTAAGTGACTAATGACTTGTTCTCTCTTAGTTTGCGACATGATTTAACTTTAGACAAAATCATCCTAAGGAATAAATTATTTATTGAGGAGTATTTGCATATTTATGAGTGAAAATGAAGATAAAAAGGTTAATTACAATTGAAAAAATAATAAATTTTAAAGTTTTCATACTTTTGAAAATATATATTTAATACTTTCATCAATTTTAAATAATGACTCTAGGCTTTATTATTAGAATATATTGACTTCATTCAATATGGATTTAATTTCTGAAAATAAAATAAGTGAGGAATTAGTAAATTCTTTTGATGAAAAAATGACCCTTGAGCTCGCAACAAGGCTAGAAGAAGATAACTATAGGACACCATTTGATGGTTTAAAAGACTGGCATTTACTTAGGGCCCTTGCAATTAATAGACCTGAATTAACATCTGATTATATACATCTCCTTGATCAAGAACCTTTCGATGAAAACTAAAAATAAGTACCCCAAAATAAAGATTCTTTTGTTAATAACTGGGAGTATTGCAGCTGTAAGAATTCCATTATTAGTTAGCCAATTAGCAAAAGAAAATTATGAAATAAGGTGCGTTCTATCTAAAAATGCAGAAAAATTACTAAAGCCGCTTTCCCTTTCTATTTTAAGTAGAAACCCTTGCATTTTAGAAAATGATCAATGGTCAAATATTCAGTCAACACCTTTACACATAGAACTATGTAATTGGGCTGATATTTTAGTAATTGCCCCTTTAACAGCAACAACATTATCAAAATGGGTAACTGGAAATGCAGATGGATTAATTCCAAGTATTTTAATGGCAAATATTAAGCCAATTATTGTTGCACCAGCAATGAACACTCAAATGTGGCTAAATAAAGCTGTCAAAAAAAATTATGAGAATTTACAGAATTACAAAAATGTTTTATCTTTACACCCTAGTGAAGGTCTCTTAGCATGTGATGCTGTTGGGATTGGGAAGATAGCTCCTAATGATCTAATTCAGTTAGCTATTGAATTTATAATTTCACACAATCAAAATGCTTATCGCAAAGACTTACTTAATAAAGAAATATTAATAACTGGAGGTTGCACCTCAGAAAAAATTGATGCAGCAAGAAATATTACTAACAAAAGTTCTGGAGCTATGGGCTTACTTCTCTCTCAAGTAGCAAGATTCAGAGGAGCAAAAGTGAAATATGTCCATGGGGCTCTTAAAATCGAAAAAGATCTTACTGATGGAATAAAAAGATATGAAATTGAGACTAGCGATGATTTAATTAGTGTAATTAAGAACGAAATTTCAAATTGTGATTATTTTTTCATGAATGCAGCAGTATCTGACTTTAAAATAACTTCTGATACTTCAGCTAAAATTCCCAAAAATAAAATTAACGATTATTTAACTAAAAATTTTGAGCTAGTACCGGATATTTTAAAAACAATTAGTGAATCAAAAAAAGATAACCAAGTTTTTGTGGGCTTTTGTGCTTTTACAGGATCTATTAAAGAATCAAGAATAATAATTAAAGAAAAGATTATTCAGAAAGGTTGCGATTATTTATTCGCTAATCCAATTGATCTTGCAGGACAGGGATTTGGCTTTTTGTCACAAAATGAGGGTTGGCTATTCGATACAAAAAATGGTGAGCAATACATAAAAAAAACATCAAAAATTGATTTGGCAAATAAGTTAATAACTGAAATTATTTCACGTAACAAATAAAAAAATTTTTTAATTTGTATTTTTTTGTAATCTTAATCATTAAAAATAATGTGATAGCTTACAATATTTCCAGTTTTTATAAATCTAAAAAGCTACGGGTTGTTTCGGGGATTTAAAAGTGTTAACTTTTATGATCCTTTCCCTAGTAATATCCGTACTGAACTATTTAGGTGACCATTAATCATTTGTCACAGACCTTTACTGCTAATTTAATTATGAGAATTCGTTCTTTCTTGGCTTTTGTTATTTCAATTTGTATAACTTTTGCTTTCATACCTGTTAAAACATTTGCTTTTTCTGAAAGAGGAAATGCACAATTCACAGATGTTGTTAACACAGGAAAAGCTAATGATTGTCCTGCTTTAGACTCATCTCTTGTTGGATCAATTTCCTTAGGAAATGGAGATAGTCTTAAAGGAATATGCATGCATCCAACTGAAGTTTATGTAAAAGTGCCAGGGACGAAAAGAAAAGCTGCAGAATTCGTTTCTACAAAAATTATTAGTCCTAGAAATAACACCACAGTGACGGAAGTTTATGGAGATATAGACTCAGGAACTTTTACTGAAAAAGGAGGTATTGATTTTCAACTTATCACTGTTCTAACTCCTGGTGGTTTAGAGGTACCATTCGCATTCTCAGCAAAAGACCTTACAGCTGATTTGCCTTCATCTTTTGAACCAGGCACTGAGGTTAGTGGTTCAACATTTACACCTAATTACAGAACTGGTGACTTTTTAGATCCTAAAGCAAGAGCTAAAAATACTGGTGTTGAATATGCTCAAGGTTTAGTTGCCTTGGGTGGCGATGATGAAGAGCTTGCTAAAGAAAATATTAAAGTTGATGTAAACGGTAGTGGAGTTATTACTCTCTCAATCAATAATGTAGATTCTGATACAGACGAATTTGCTGGTACTTTTGAAGCTATACAACCTTCCGATACAGATATGGGTTCAAAAGATGCACTTGATGTAAAAATAATCGGAGAGCTATACGGAAGAAAAGCATAAATCCTACTTAAAAGATAAAAGGGGGGTTAACCCCTTTTTTTTTTCAAAAAATTTTTCTTTATCAATTCAAAAGATGGAATTACAACAAAAAATTAAAACGGACCCTAATGGTTTAATACCACCCTATGGAGGGGAACTGAAAAATTTAATTATCAAAGATAATAACCTTAAAAATGATCTTATCTCAAAGGTTACTTATGAGTTTGAATGCAGCGAAAGAAATGCATGCGATGTAGAACTTTTGATGGTTGGTGCTTTTTCTCCATTAGAAGGTTTTATGGATGAAAATAACTATAAATCGGTGATTAAAAATAATAGAAATACAAACGGGTTGCTTTTTGGTTTGCCCATTGTATTTGATTCAAATAATGAAAAAGTAAAAGCTGGTGAAACAATCTTGCTTACCTACAAAAATCAAAAAATAGGAATTTTAGAAGTTAGCTCTAAATGGGAGCCCGATAAATCCTTAGAAGCTGAACTTTGTTATGGTACTAATTCTTTAGATCATCCTGCTGTCAAGATGATCTTTAATGAGAGAGGCAGATTTTATATAGGAGGGAAAGTTTATGGTTTCGAATTGCCAATTAGAGATTTTCCCTGCAAAACACCTGCAGAAGTAAGATCTACGCTGCCATCAAATCATGATGTAGTTGCATTTCAATGCAGAAATCCAATTCATAGAGCACATTATGAATTATTTACAAATGCCTTACTCTCAGATAATGTATCACCTAATTCAGTTGTTTTAGTACATCCAACTTGTGGGCCAACTCAACAAGATGATATCCCTGGAAAAGTTAGATATTTGACCTATAAAGAATTGGAAGAAGAAATATCCAATAAACGGATAAAATGGGCTTTTTTACCTTATTCAATGCATATGGCAGGGCCAAGAGAAGCTCTTCAACATATGATAATTAGAAGAAATTATGGCTGCACCCATTTTATTATCGGTAGAGATATGGCTGGCTGTAAGTCATCATCAACTGGTGAAGATTTTTATGGTCCATATGACGCCCAGAATTTTGCGAATAAATGCGCAGACGAATTGATGATGCAGACTGTTCCTTCAAAAAATTTAGTTTATACGAAGGAAAAAGGATATATTACAGCTGAAGAAGCTAAAAAATTTAATTATGAAATTATGAAACTTAGTGGTACAGAATTTAGAAAGAAATTGAGGAATGGTGAACCAATTCCTGAATGGTTTGCATTCAAAAGTGTAGTAGATGTTCTAAGACGCTCTTAATAATGTTTTATTATTAGTATCATAGGTTTATTAGAGATTATTTATTGTGAACAAACGCTGGAGAAACGTAGGACTTTATGTTCTAGCTGTTATTACTGTAATTTTCATTGGTACTTCTGTATTTGATAAACCTAGTACAGAAAGTGCTACAAAGACCTTAAGATATAGTGATTTTATAGAGGCAGTTCAAGATAAAGAAATCAGTAGAGTACTAATATCTCCAGACAATGCGACAGCTCAAGTTGTTGAAAATGATGGAAGCAGATCTGAGGTCAATTTAGCCCCAGACAAAGATTTATTAAAAATCCTAACTGAAAATAATGTAGACATTGCTGTAACTCCCACAAAATTAGCTAATCCATGGCAACAAGCTATAAGTAGTTTGATTTTCCCAGTACTTTTGATTGGAGGCCTATTTTTTCTTTTCAGAAGATCCCAAAGCGGGAATGCTGGAGGTGGTAACCCTGCCATGAGTTTTGGTAAGAGCAAAGCCAGACTCCAAATGGAACCATCTACACAAGTAACCTTTTCAGATGTTGCTGGTGTTGAAGGTGCAAAATTAGAACTAACTGAAGTTGTAGACTTTCTTAAGAGCCCTGATAGATTTACTGCAGTCGGAGCAAAAATTCCAAAAGGAGTTCTTCTTGTTGGCCCTCCTGGTACAGGAAAAACACTTCTAGCAAAAGCAGTAGCTGGAGAAGCAGGTGTACCTTTTTTCTCAATATCAGGTTCAGAATTTGTAGAGATGTTTGTAGGAGTTGGAGCTAGCAGAGTTAGAGATCTTTTTGAACAAGCTAAAAAAAATGCTCCTTGTATCGTGTTCATTGATGAAATAGATGCAGTTGGAAGACAAAGAGGAGCTGGTATGGGCGGAGGAAATGATGAAAGAGAACAAACATTAAACCAACTCTTAACCGAAATGGATGGTTTCGAAGGTAATTCTGGAATAATAATAGTAGCTGCCACCAATAGACCTGATGTCTTAGATTCAGCTTTAATGCGTCCTGGAAGATTCGATAGACAGGTAACGGTAGATAGACCAGATTACGCTGGAAGATTACAGATACTAAATGTTCATGCGAAAGATAAAACTCTTTCAAAAGACGTTGATTTAGATAAAGTTGCTAGAAGAACACCAGGATTTACTGGTGCAGATTTAGCTAATCTTTTAAATGAAGCAGCAATACTAGCGGCTAGAAAAGATTTAGATAAAGTAAGTAATGATGAAGTCGGTGATGCCATTGAAAGAGTTATGGCTGGTCCAGAAAAGAAAGATAGAGTCATTAGTGATAAGAAAAAGGAATTAGTTGCTTATCATGAAGCTGGTCATGCAATAGTTGGAGCATTAATGCCAGATTATGATCCTGTAGCCAAAGTTTCAATAATTCCTAGAGGTCAAGCTGGAGGTTTAACCTTCTTTACTCCAAGTGAAGAAAGAATGGAATCAGGCCTATACTCTCGTTCATACCTGCAAAACCAAATGGCTGTAGCTCTTGGTGGGAGAGTTGCTGAAGAAATAGTCTACGGAGAGGAAGAGGTAACAACTGGAGCTTCAAATGATTTACAGCAAGTTGCCAATGTAGCAAGACAAATGATCACTAAATTTGGCATGAGTGACAAAATAGGCCCAGTTGCTCTAGGTCAATCTCAAGGCGGAATGTTTCTCGGAAGAGATATGAGCTCTACAAGAGACTTCTCTGAAGACACAGCCGCAACAATTGATGTAGAGGTTTCAGAACTTGTTGATGTTGCCTATAAAAGAGCTACAAAAGTTTTATCAGATAATAGAGCAGTTCTGGACGAAATGGCTCAAATGCTAATCGAAAGAGAAACTTTAGATACTGAAGATATACAAGATTTGCTTAATCGCTCAGATGTAAAAGTCGCAAACTATATTTAAGCTCAAAATCTTAAATTTTTAATGAATAATAAAGGCGATTCTTTTTCGGAGTTCCTTAAAACGGAGCCTTTTTTTTTACGTATAAAACCTGAAGATAATATTTACTCAAATACCTCTATAAGAAATTCATTTTTTGAAGAATTAGAAAGCTTAATAAAATTAAGATTAAAGAATATTGAAATAAGTTGGTCAAAAAACGAAAATTGGTTAGATTTTGTATCTGAAATCAAACTCAAATATCCAAAAATCAATTTAGGCTCAGCCTCTATAGTTAGTAAGCAATCAATAGAAGATTCATTAAAAATTGGATTAAATTTCTCTATGATGAAATTTTGGGATAAAGATCTTTTCAATTATGCGAAGTCAAAAAATTATTTATTAATTCCCGGGATTAGAAACTTAAAAGATCTTGAGGAAGCGATAAATTTAAATTGCAACATTATCAAAATTTATCCAATAAAAAGTAAAGATAGTTCGATAAATATACTCAACTTTAAAAAAATTAATTTCATCGCTGCTGGAGGCCTATCAATCAATGATATAAAAACTTATAAATCTTTAGGATATAAAGCAATCGTGATTGGAGATAAAGGTATCAAAAATAAAAATTTTGATCCAAAAATATATGAATGGTTGAAAAATAACAAAAATAATTAAATCACTGACAAATATAATTTATCTAACAAAACTAATAATTATTCATTAAGCCACATTGAGCTTGATTCAGGAGCAAATGATCAGCAAGTACTAAAGCGACCATAGCATCAACCATGGGGACTGCTCTAGGGAGAACGCAAGGATCATGTCTCCCTTTTGCTTTCATCAATACTTCTTTCCCTTCAGAATTTACTGTTTTCTGTTCTTTCCCGATGGTTGCTGTAGGTTTAAAAGCTATCTTCATCTCAATATTTTCCCCATTACTTATTCCTCCCTGTATACCTCCTGAATTGTTAGATGTTGTTCTTAACTTGCTGATATCATCAGACTTGATAAAGGCATCATTATGTTCGCTTCCTTTTAAATAAGTTCCAGAGAAACCTGAACCTATTTCGAAACCTTTCGTGGCAGGCAAAGACATCAAAGCCTTTGCTAAATCAGCTTCTAATTTATCAAAAACAGGCATCCCAAGACCAGATGGAACATTTCTTACAAGACATTCAATAACACCGCCACAAGAGTCTCCTTGACGCTTTAATTCCTTAATTCTCTCTATCATTTCCGCTGAAACCTTTTCATCAGGACATCTAACAATATTGGAATCTATTTTATTGAGAGAAATCTTCTCTTTATTAATATCAGAATCAATATCATGTATACGTTTTACCCAAGATAATATTTCAGTGTTACAGAAGTTTTTTAATAATTGTTTTGCTACAGCACCAGCTGCTACTCTCCCAATTGTTTCTCTTGCAGAGGCTCTTCCACCACCAGAACTTGCCTGAATTCCATATTTCAGATGATATGTACCATCTGCATGAGAAGGTCTAAATACTTGCTCCAAATTATTATAATCTCCTGGTCTTTGATCCTTGTTTCTTACCAACATCGCTATTGGAGTTCCGAGTGTTAACCCTTCCTTTATCCCACTTAATATTTCAATTTTATCTTCTTCATTTCTGGGTGTTGTAATGTCACTTTGTCCAGGTCTACGCCTATCTAATTCATTTTGTATCAGCTTTATATCTATTTTTAACTTTGGGGGGCATCCATCAAGGATAACTCCTACTGCACCACCGTGTGATTCTCCAAAAGTACTTACACGAAAAATTTTTCCAAAACTACTACTCATAGAAATATCAAATGTTTTATCTATATATAAACATTATATGAAAACTATTGAAAATTAAACAAAAAAAAGCCCCCAAAAAGGGGGCTTGTAAATTTAAGAACTTTAAGCTTAACCGATAGCTGGAGCTGAAAGAGCTACTGTTGTAGACTCAGCTGCTGCTAGATCAAGTGGGAAGTTGTGAGCGTTACGCTCGTGCATTACTTCCATACCTAGGTTTGCTCTGTTAAGAACATCACCCCATGTAGGAACAATCTTACCGTTTGCATCAACAACTGACTGGTTGAAGTTGAAACCGTTAAGGTTGAATGCCATTGTGCAGATACCCATTGAAGTTAACCATACACAAACAACTGGGAATACAGCTAAGAAGAAGTGAAGACTTCTGCTGTTGTTGAAACTTGCATATTGGAAGATCAAACGACCGAAGTAGCCATGAGCTGCAACGATGTTATATGTTTCTTCTTCTTGTCCGAACTTGTAACCATAGTTCTGAGACTCTGTCTCAGTTGTTTCTCTGATTAGAGATGAAGTAACAAGTGAACCGTGCATAGCTGAGAATAAAGATCCTCCGAACATACCAGCAACACCAGCCATATGGAATGGGTGCATAAGAATGTTGTGCTCTGCCTGGAAAACAAACATGAAGTTGAATGTTCCAGAGATACCTAGAGGCATTCCGTCAGAGAATGAACCTTGACCGAATGGGTATACAAGGAATACTGCGAAAGCTGCTGAAACTGGTGCAGAGTATGCAACACAGATCCAAGGACGCATACCTAAACGGTATGAAAGCTCCCACTGTCTTCCCATGTATGCTGAGATACCAATTAGGAAGTGGAAAATTACAAGCTGGTAAGGACCACCGTTGTATAACCACTCATCTACAGTAGCTGCTTCCCAAATTGGGTAGAAGTGTAGACCAATAGCGTTAGATGAAGGAACAACTGCACCTGAGATGATGTTGTTTCCATATAGGAATGAACCAGCAACTGGCTCTCTAATTCCGTCGATGTCTACTGGTGGTGCTGCGATGAATGCAACGATGAAGCAAGCCGCCGCTGTAAGTAGGCATGGGATCATTAAGACGCCGAACCAACCAACATAAATTCTATTGTTAGTTGATGTTACCCACTCACAAAACTGTGGCCAACCTTTTAGCAGCGAAGAACGCTGCTGCTGAATAGTTGTCATGAGTTCGTAAAGTATGTCTCTAAATTGAGACGTGTAAATAAAAACGGAAAATATTCCGCTTCGAAGATTTTAGACCAAAATTGCTAAAAATGTGTAAATTATTTTTCTGTAAGTAAACTTATTTTTTGCAACTTAGGATAAAAGAACCTCAATGTCTTAATATTTTCTTTGTTATTGGTGATTTAACTTGGTAATAATCGAATGGCTTCTCAACGGAAAAAGATCGAAAGAGATAGTTTCCTTAAAAGAGGCTAGGTATAGAAGACTGCAATTAGAGGGTTTTGGAGCTGTTATTTATTGGAGCCAAAGGATTTCGGTTTAATAAGGTTAAAGTTAATAAAAAAAATATAAAGTATTAAATATTAAATAAACTTATATTTTAAATAAAAAATCCTTATTTAATTAAGAGTAGTTTATTGTTCTGGTTTCTTAATTTAAAGGCTTTCAAACTCTTTAACCCATTGATTTTCAGAACAAATCACTTCTTTCTTTGTGTAGCTCATAGCAATTCTTTTTTCTTTATAAGCAACTTCGCCAATAAAAACCGGCCAAATAAACTGATCTCCATCATATTTATGAATAATCCCTTGGCTATCAAGAAATAATGGACTTCCTTTTTTAATCAATTTCCAATCTTGGTTTATTCTCTCAGGATGAATTATTCCATCAATATCCTCTTTTTCATCTCTTGGATAATCTATACTCCCTTGATGAACATGAACAACCAATTCCTTTGGAAGTTCTATAAGGTTTTTTTTCAATTTATCTATCTCTTCCCTTAAAGAGCTAATTATTATTAGAAATCTATTGATGATTTTTGGATCATAAAAATTTTGCGCGACAGCTCCTATTTCAATAACTAAACCGCATGGCCAAGCTTCTACAAGAAAACCTGTTTGAGCTTTATCTTTTTCGTGTAAATAAATAGGCAATCCAAATTTGTTCTGAAGTAATGCAGCTAAACAAAAATCTGTAAATCTCCTCCCATACATAACAACACTTGTTCCCATATTTGCAGTAGTAGTATGCAAATCAATAGCAATTTGACAGGGTTTGGATCCATTAATCCCAAATTGATCGACTAAAAAATTGGCTCTACTAAATTCATAACAACTATTTTTTTGTTCATGATAATTCTTACTTTTTTTAAAAGATCTATTTAAATCTACATCTATATATCTGCAGCCTTTTTTATAAGCAACAGGATTACCTATGATGTATTCATACTTAATACCATTTTTTAAACTATTCTCCTCACTATTAAATTGCTTAACAGCCCAAATAGGATTAATTTCATTCCCATGAGTGCCTGAAACGACGAGTATTCTTTGAAGAGTCATTTTTTCTTTAAAAATAAAATTTTATGCAAAATAAATACCTTATTAAGGCCTCCAAAAAATTCTGGTTTTGGTTTTGGACCCAATTAATGAATGGCTTCGCACCATCAGATTTATATGGTAATTATAAAAGGCCTAAAGGTATAACAATTGATAGTGAATACGATATTAATACAGAAAATGGACAAATTTATTTATTGGTAGGGAATTCTTGTCCATGGTGTCAAAGAACTTTACTCGTCCACGAAATCAAACATTTATCTAAAAAAGTTAAAGTTATTTTTTTAAAAGCAGATGTTGAGCATGGCGAATGGATTTTCAATACAAAAATTAAGGGATGTATAAGACTTTCTGACCTTTACAAAAAAGCTAATAAAAAGATTATTTTTAGAGCGACATTACCTCTTCTGATTAGTTTTGTAAAAGATGAAGTAAATATTTTGTCTAATGAAAGTTCCCAGATAATAAGACTACTAAATTCAATAAAAATTCAATCAAAATATCAGACTTTAACTATTAAAGACTGTAATCAAAAATTTTTAGATTTAATTAATAACAGTATTAATGATGGCGTATATAAATGTGGTTTCGCCAGAAACCAGTCAGCGTACGAAAAAGCAAGTAAAAATCTTTTCGCAGCTCTAAATGAAGTTGAAAATTTACTACAGAAAAACAAAGGAGACTGGATATATGGAGAAGAGTTAACCTATTCAGATATTTACCTTTTTCCAACTCTCATAAGATGGGAATTGATATATAGCAAACTTTTCAAATGTACTGAACAAGAATTATCAAATTTCGAGAAGATTATTGAATGGAGATTAAAATTTTTTAAATTATCAAATGTAGTTAAGACATGCTACGAAAATGAATGGAAAAAAGATTACTACAAAGCTTTATTCCCTTTAAACCCAAATCAACTAATACCAGTTTTACCATCTTTAAAGGAAATAATGAGATTAGAGTCTTAAAGAACATATAAATCAATTTCAACAAAAAAAGATGTTGTAATGAACACTTATTTAGTTCATAGATAATGCAATTTCATTAGAAATTAACTATGTTATATATGTCTACTAAAGTACGAAAAAGCTTAAAATGAAATCCATTGACGAACACATCCAAAAAGATCAATCGGAAATCGAATCTGCTAAAGCAGAGGGCAATCTTCCAAAGGTCAGACATCTAACTGAAGAACTAAAAGAACTCGAAGACTATAAGGATCATCATCCAGAGGATAAACATGATCCAAATGCTTTGGAATTATTTTGCGATGCCAACCCAGATGAACCAGAATGTCTTGTTTATGATGATTAAGTTTTCTTAATTTTTAAATAATGCATAAAAAAAGGGCCATTTAGGCCCTTTTTTTAGTTCTTGAATTCTTTTAGTAATCCATATTAAAATCTGATGGGCTACCTGTCAGCGAACATACCACCGACTCTTCATTTTTCATTTCCTTAACTTCTACAATCGGTCTTCCCATTTTCTTAAGAACCTCAATATCTTGAATGGTTTGACATCTAGCTATTATTTTTCCTTGTTTATCAAAACAACTGTAGAAATTCATATTATGTTTAAAGGATTATCTTATTTATGGCTAATTTTCATTATTAAATCAAGTGTATTTATTTACAACAAAAATTTTGATTTAAGTTAGATCGTTTTCCATACTTCAGAAAGCAGTGAGGATAGACCTTTTTTTAAAGATGAAGAAATAACTAAAACTTTCTTTTTAGATAAATGTTCCAACTTTTTTGTGATTATTTTCAAATAATCATCATCTACCAGCTCCATTTTATTTAACACTATTATCCTCTCTTTATCTAAAAGACCTTTCCCATATTTTTTTAATTCCTGCTCAATTATTTCAAAATCATGTATAGGATTTTCTGCAATTGAATCAATTAAGTGTACAAGTATCTTAGTTCTTTGGATGTGCCTTAAAAAATCATGCCCTAAACCTACCCCATCAGCTGCCCCAGATATTAATCCAGGTATATCAGCAAAAAGGCAACCATTCCCATCTACTTTTCTTACTACACCTAAGTTAGGAATTAAAGTAGTGAAAGGATAGTTTGCGATTTTTGGACTAGCTGATGATAGAACAGAAATTAAAGTGCTTTTTCCTGCATTTGGAAGGCCAATAATACCTACTTCTGCAAGGAGTTTCAGTTCTAATTGAATCTCCCATATCTCACCATCTTTCCCTTCAGTAAAAGATTCTGGGGCTCTATTTTGATTACTTAAATAGTAAGCATTACCATGTCCACCTCTTCCTCCAATGGCAATAGTTAAGCTCTGTTTATCTTTAGTTAAGTCTCCTAAAATAATGCCGGTGTTAGTATCCTTGATTTCTGTACCACAAGGAACTTTAAGGATTGTATCCTGACCTGAAGCGCCAGATCTTTTATTAGGACCTCCTTTGCATCCATCTTCAGCAATTATTTCTCTTTTGAATTTAAAATCTAATAATGTTTGAAGATTATTATCAGCGACCAATATTATTGAACCCCCTCTGCCACCATTACCCCCAGAAGGTCCTCCCGCAGGAACAAATTTTTCTCTTCTAAATGAAACTATTCCATTCCCACCTTTTCCAGCTTTAAGAATAATGTTTGCTTGATCAATAAATTGCACTTAAATACACTTATTAAATTAATGGTTTTCTAGATATTTTAAATTTTATTTTATCCACGCAATACTGCAACCAGGTCCACCCTCATTGATTGCTGAATCTTCAATCTTATCAACATAATTTAAACCTGATAACCATTTTCTTAAACCTTGTTTTAATTTCCCAGTTCCAATTCCATGAACAATCCATAGCGGTCCATGAAATTTTCTAATTTTCTCCTCAATAATAATTTCGGCTTCGTGAACTCTTAGTCCTCTTACGTCAATTGTATTTTTACTCGTTCTAATTTTAGAAAAAGAAAAATCTTCTCTTAAAGACTTGATCTCAATTTTTGACCTTTTGAAATTAGGTTTTTCTCCATTAATACCTTCAAATTCATTTACAGATAATGTGCTTCTGAATGAACCACATTTAACTTCGTAAAAACCACCTTTTTTATCTAAGTCTACAATTTGTCCCGTACTATTTAGACTTTTAATTTTTACAAAATCACCTACCTGCGGATTCCATGATATTGACTTTTCAAATGTTTTTTGGGTTAAATGTTCCGTCTCAATTTCCTTTAATCTTTTGCCAATAATTCTCGTGTCCTCTCCATTAACATTTTGATCTCTTAATTTTTTAATCAAATCTATCACTTCTTTTTTAGCGGATACAATATGTTTTGATAATTTAGACCTTTCAATTTCCTGGATTTTTTCAGCATTTATTTTTTGATATTCATAATTTCTCTTCAGTTCATCATGTAATATTTCAGTCCTTGCAATCAGTTCTGCAGCCGCTTCTGCAGAATTTTGTTGTTTGATCCTCTCTTCTTCAAGTCCTCTAATAATGCTATTGATATTATCAACTTCTTTTGGCTTTAAATAATTTGCAGCTTCATTTATTATGCTTTCATCAAGACCAATTCTCTTCGAGATTGACAAAGCATTACTTCTCCCAGGAATGCCCCAGTTGAGTATATATTTTGGCTTCAAAGAATCCTCATCAAAGGCAACTGAAACGTTTTCAAATCTGGAGTCATTATATTTTAATGCCTTAATGTCTCCATAATGTGTAGTTGCCAAAGTGATATCAGATTTATTTGCAAATTCTTTTAGCAACGCCATTGCAAGAGCGCTACCTTCAAGAGGATCGGTACCAGATCCAATCTCATCTAACAAAACTACTGATAATCCTTGCCTATTATCAAGTGAATCTAAAATCTCTTTTATGCGGGATATATGCCCACTGAAGGTAGATAAATTTTCTTCTAATGATTGATTATCTCCTATATCAACATATATATTTGGACAAAAAGGGATAATAGGATTATTAGCTGAGGGTATCAATAATCCTGCTCTAGCCATAAGTAAAGACAAACCCAAACCTTTTAAGGCGGCAGTTTTACCTCCAGTATTTGGACCTGTAATAGCTACAACCTTAATATTTCTATTTATATGAAAATCAACAGCCACTGGGGGAGGAGCCCCTTTTTTCTTATGTTCCCAAATCAATAACGGATGAGAAAACCCAATTAAGGAAATAATGGGATTTTTCTCAAAAGTAGGAGTCTTGCCTCCAATCCATTTCGAATATCTTGAACGAGTTAGAGCATTTTCTAATCTCAATAAAATGGATGCCATTTCAATAAGATTTTTTGAATTATCACTAACAACTTGAGACCATTTCTTAAGTAATTTAAATTCTTCTGCTGTGATCCTAGCCTCTAAAGAGGCAATCTTATTCCCTTTAGTTACTACACTATCAGGCTCAAAATATACTGTATTTCCTGAAGATGAAGAGTCATGAATTATGCCTTTAAATTTATCTACATAATTTACTTTCACTGCTAAAACAGGCCTACCATATCGATCTCCAATAGTAGTATCTTGCAAATAAGCTAAATTCTTTTGAATAAATTTCTCAACTAATATTTTTCTTTCAAGTTTCTTAGATAATAATTCTTTTCTAAGAATAGATATTTTATTACTAGCGTTGTCTGAAATTCTTCCATTAGATTCAATGCCTTTTTTAAAAATCGTTTCAATATTCTGATGGTCAATTAAATTTTTTGTAAAAGATGAAATATAAGGCCTTTGTTCAAAATCTAATAAGATTTTTTTTAAATTTCTGGCTGCAGCAATTGTTTTCGCTATTTCTAACAATTCAGAAGATAAAATTACACCTCCCTTAGAACAAATTTCAATATTTCTACTAATATCAAAAACACCAGAAAAACTAATTGATTTATCTAAATTATTTTCTAGCTCATTTATTTCAACAGTTTCATTTAAAAGTCTTTTAGATACTTCGTATTTTGCAGGAATACCAGAACTTAAAATTGCTTGTTTACCCATTTCAGTTGAGGCGAATGAAGATAAATGCGTTTTTAATGAATCCCATTCTAAAAGACTTACAGATTCTTCTTCCAAGGTGTTATCTGAATATGATTTTTTAGAATTACTTTTCTCTTGCATACAAAAAAAGAATCAAACATTCGATTGAATCCCTTCAGGAGGAACATAAAGCATCTCGAGCCAGTTTCCTTCAGTATCCTTCATATAAAAAGATGCTGTTCCATCTCTGTGTTCATGTAAAGGTCCAACTTTTACCCCAGAATTTTTTAAATCATTTTGAATATTTTCCACTTCTTTTTTATTTTCAAAATGAAAAGCAAAGTGAGGTCCTGCAGCTTTATAGCTAGGGCCTAACAACGCAAGTCCATCTTTCCCTTTACCAGCTTCTAAATAAGACCAATCTTTGTCGTCCCAAACCAAATTCATACCCAGCTTAATATAAAAAGATTTCGCCCTTTCGAGATTCTCTACTCTAAGTGCAATGTGACCAATCCTATTTACTCCTTGTGAAAACTTCAAAATAAAGCAGTCAATTTATTACTAATCTAAGAATAAACCAAATTTTTGTTAATAATGAGTTTTTAAGTATCCTGCAACCATTGAGATGCATCACAAGCATGATAAGTGAGTATTAATTTTGCTCCTGCTCTTTTGAAACTAAGCAACGTTTCTAAAACAATATCTCTTTCATTAATCCAGTTCTTCATAGCAGCAGACTTTACCATGGAATACTCACCACTAACGTTGTATGCAGCTATGGGTTTATTTGAAAAAGTGCTTAGTCTATAAACAATATCCAAATATGAAATTCCTGGTTTTACCATCAAAATATCAGCTCCCTCATACTGATCCAATGCAGATTCAATTAAAGCTTCTTTTGAGTTGGCAGGGTCCATTTGATATGTAGACTTATTATCTGGAATTATTTTTTTACTTTTTTCTCTTGGAGCTGAATCTAAAGCAGTTCTAAACGGACCATAATAAGCAGATGAATATTTAGCTGTATAACTAATAATACCTACATCACTAAACCCTTTACTATCAAGGGCAGTCCTAATTGCTCCAACTCTCCCATCCATCATGTCACTAGGGCCAATAAAATCTGCTCCGGCTCTAGCTTGAGTTAAAGCTTGTTTTTTTAAAATTTCAATTGTTTCATCATTCAATATTTTTCCAGTTTCATCAACTAATCCATCATGTCCATCGCACGAGTATGGGTCCAAGGCAACATCTGTCATTATTGCCATTTCTGGAATCTCTTTTTTTAATATTCGAATAGCCTTAGGAATTAAACCGTCTTCATTAAAACACTCAGCACCATCTTCAGTTTTTAAACTGTCGTTTATTTTTGGGAAAAGAACAATACACCTTATTCCCAATTCCCATGCCCTAGTAACCTCTTTTATTAAGCCATTGATATCCCATCTAAAAGTTCCTGGCATTGCAGAAATTTCCTCTTTAAAATCCTTTTCATGAATAAATAATGGATATATAAAGTCCGAAGCCTTTAGATGGTTTTCTCTTACCATTTCTCTAATTGCTTCATTCCTTCTTAACCTTCGTGGGCGAATAATCGAATTCATTTGAATATTATCTAAGTTAAAATATTTATCTAATACATTAATCGCTTGACTCCCACATAAACCAATCAGAGACTCCTTTTGTTCAGGAAAATTAACTTAAATTCTTTAAATAAGAGAATAAAAAGTTACAAAAATATTTTGCACAAACTTCATTTTTTACAAATTTACATCATAAAGAGATAATATCTTTTAGTTAAGTATCTATTAAGAGGAGATTATCTTTGAAAATCATTAATGGCTTTCATTTAAAAAATATAAGAGGCGATATTCTTGGAGGAATTACAGCTGCAGTCGTGGCTTTACCTCTTGCTCTTGCTTTTGGTAATGCAGCGTTAGGTCCTGGCGGAGCAATTTATGGATTATATGGGGCTGTAGTAGTTGGTTTTTTAGCAGCTTTATTTGGAGGAACTCCTGCTCAAGTTAGTGGACCAACTGGTCCAATGAGCGTGACTGTCGCGGGAGTAGTTGCAAGTTTGGCTGCTGCAGGAGTTCCAAAAGATCTTTCTGCTGGACAAATTCTTCCATTAGTAATGGCAGCTGTAGTGATTGGCGGAATACTACAAATATTATTTGGCATTTTAAAACTAGGGAAATATATTACTCTCGTACCATATTCTGTAGTTTCAGGTTTTATGTCTGGTATTGGTTTCATAATCATTGCACTTCAAATAGGACCATTACTAGGAATAACTACTCAAGGAAAGGTAATAGATTCTTTAACAACTGTTTTTTCCAATTTCCAACCCAATCCAGCAGCAATTGGTATTTCAGTAATGACATTAGGAATAGTATTTCTTACACCTAGAAAAATAAGTCAGTGGGTTCCTGCTCCTCTTTTAGCCTTATTGATTGTTACCCCAATATCAATATTTATGTTTGGAGAAGGCCAATTAGTAAGAATCGGAGATATTCCTAGAGGAGTACCATCCTTAGATATACCTAGTTTTAATCAATATCTTCCAATTATTTTCCAGGCAGGGTTAGTTCTCGCAGTACTTGGAGCCATTGACTCTTTACTGACATCTCTAGTAGCAGACAATATCTCTCAAACAAAACATAATTCTGATAGGGAACTTATTGGCCAAGGAATAGGGAATGCTGTAGCAGGTCTTTTCACCGGATTACCTGGTGCGGGAGCAACAATGAGAACTGTAATAAACGTCAAATCTGGAGGTTCTACTCCAATTTCTGGAATGGTTCATTCAGTTGTTTTATTAATAGTATTAGTTGGGGCAGGACCATTAGCAGAGCAAATTCCTAATGCTTTACTTGCGGGAATTCTGATTAAAGTAGGTTTAGACATCATAGATTGGGGATTTTTAAAGAGAGCTCATAAATTATCTCTAAAAACTTCTGCGGTAATGTACGGCGTACTTCTAATGACTGTTTTTTGGGATTTAATTTGGGCAGTTCTAGTAGGTGTTTTTGTCGCAAATATGCTCACTATTGATTCAATAACCGAAACTCAGCTAGAAGGTATGGATGAGGATAATCCTTTATCCAAAGATGATCAAGCTAAAAATGCATTACCTGCTGATGAAAAAGCACTACTAGATAGATGTTCGGGAGAGGTAATGCTATTTAGACTCAAAGGACCACTTAGTTTTGGAGCAGCTAAAGGTATATCTGAAAGAATGATGCTTGTAAGAAACTACAAAGTTTTGATATTAGATATCACTGATGTACCACGACTTGGAGTGACTGCGACTTTGGCAATAGAGGATATGATGCAAGAAGCAAAAAATAATTCCAGAAAAGCATTTGTTGCTGGTGCTAATGAAAAAGTAAAAGATAGATTAGCCAAGTTTGGAGTTGTAGATATCATTGACACAAGAAAAGAAGCTTTAGAAACTGCTCTAAATGTAATAGCCTAGCAATTCATGGAAATAAATCCAATTGTTCAAAATGTATTAGCCCCGCCAGTTCTTTTCTTTTTGATTGGAGCAATATCAGTACTTTTTAAATCTGATTTAGAAATACCAGCTCCATTACCTAAACTCTTCTCATTATATCTGCTCCTAGCTATTGGTTTTAAGGGAGGTATAGAGATACAGAAAAGTGGTTTTACAGATCAAGTATTGCCTACTTTAAGTGCTGCAATACTGATGTCACTAGTAATCCCGCTGATTGGATTTTTAATTTTAAGATTTAAGTTTGATGTCTTTAATTCAGCAGCGATAGCAGCAGCATACGGTTCAATTAGTGCTGTTACATTTATTTCCGCAGAAAGTTTTTTGGAAAGTCAAAAAATAGCTTTTGATGGGTTTATGGTTGGCGCCTTAGCTTTAATGGAATCTCCAGCAATAATTGTTGGATTATTACTTGTAAAATTTGCAGCCCCCAAAAACAGACCAAAATCAAGAAAAATGCATCTAAGCGCAATATTACACGAATCATTTTTGAATGGATCAGTTTATTTATTGCTCTCAAGCTTAATTGTAGGATTTCTCACTGCTTCTAGTAATCCCTCCGGGATTGTAAAAATGGAACCTTTTACTGGACAATTATTCTATGGAGCAGAATGCTTCTTCTTGTTAGATATGGGAATAGTCGCTGCTCAAAGATTGCCGAGACTGAAGAATGCGGGTTCGTTCTTGATTGGCTTTGCGATTTTTATGCCTTTATTTAACGCATTTATTGGTGTTTTCATTGCAAGATTTTTATCCTTAGGACCTGGTAACGCACTTCTATTTGTGGTTTTATGTGCAAGCGCCTCTTATTTAGCAGTGCCTGCAGCGATGAGGATGACAGTTCCAGAAGCTAAATCTAGTTATTATATTTCAACTACACTAGGTCTAACTTTCCCATTCAATATAGTTCTCGGGATTCCAATATATATGAGTTTAGTAAATACCATTATCCCACTTTCCACTCTATAAAAATGAAAAGATTAGACTTGATATTTAGTGAAAGAGAACTAGATGCAATCATTAAAACATTAGAAAAAGCTAATGTTCCTGGATATACAGTTATGAAACATGCTACAGGCAGAGGGCCTGAAAGAGTTGTTACTGAAGATATGGAATTTACAGGATTAGGAGCAAATGCTCATGTAATTGTTTTTTGTGAGCAAGAATTAATAGATAAAATGAGAGATAACATAAGGGACGATTTAAGCTACTACGGAGGAGTCGCTTATATTTCTGAAGCAACTCCCCTCTAAATTAAAGAAGAAATATTTATTTTTAAGAATGAATCCAATCTACTCTTATATTTTTTCTACTATTTAAATATCTATCAATAGACATTGCGGCAATACATCCATCAGAAGCTGCAACAACAGCTTGCTTAAATGGTGTATTTCTTATATCTCCAATAGCCCATACTCCATCAGAGTTTGTAGACATAAAGTCATCTACAATAACTCCTCCGTCTTCTTTTAAAGCAATTTGATCCCCTAAAAAATCAGTGATCGGCTTTGAACCACTCATATAAACAAAGACTCCATCTAAATTTAAATTGATAGGATTTTCTTCTTGCTTATTTTTTACAACAACCCCATTAACACCCATATCATCACCCAATATTTCTAATAATCTTGTTCTACTCCAATGTTTTATATTTGAACTATCCATCAATTCCATAGCTTCTACATTATCTGATTTAGGATCACTTGATGTAATCCAATGCACAGTTGATGCAAATTTAGTTAGAACTGTCGCCTCTTCAATTGCTTCCTTGTTTACTCCAACAACAGCAACTTCTCTATTTTTGTAAAAAGCACCATCACACGTAGCACAATAACTTACTCCTTTGCCAAGAAAATCAGCTTCTCCCTTAAATGATGCTGGCCTACCCATAGCTCCACTTGCAAGAACAAGTGCTTTAGCTTTGAATGTACCCTCAGGTGTATAAACAGTTTTCCATTCTCCACTAG
>QCIY01000011.1 GCA_003216415.1 Prochlorococcus sp. AG-402-O16 | reverse complement strand
TAAATAAAATGTTTCAAAAAATATTTATTCACTAGTTTCTTGATTCATCTTATTTACTAAAGAGTCGATATCTAATTGATTATATGATTGTGATTGGTTTGTCTCTAGATAATCATTTTTGATATTATTTAACCAATTTTTTTCAATCTTTATGAGATTTTTTGCAACATTAAACATACCGCCTTTTTTATAAAATTCTTTTATTTTTAGAATAATCTCTGAGATTCTACTCGATTTAATACTTAATTCATTTGCTAAATCTTTTTGATTAAATCCATGGGATTTCAACCAATCCTTAATAAAGGAAATTAGTTCTTTTTCTTCTTGTTGAGATAATTTACTCATTCAAAAAAAAGGAAATAACTTATTAAGCTTTTTTTCTGCTCTTGCTCTTATTGAAGGAGTCATATATTTACTCCATATACTAAGGACTGCTGTTAGAGCTACAAAATCATCACTAAAGCCAACTAATGGCATAAAGTCAGGGAAAAGGTCAAATGGCATAATTAAATAAGCTAGCGCAGCCATTAAGGAAACTCTTACTTGTGCGGGTGTATAAGGATCTATAGCCATTTCCAAAACTTCTAAGGCAGGCTTCGCAATTGTTCTTCCCGCTCTAATAAGAATCTTGATAATGATATTCTCATCAAATGTTGAACTTTCTAAAACTTCAGCATCATAAATTTTTTCTTTGTTTTTGTGATTCTCTTTCATCCTTAGAAATGAATTTCAGATGTTTTGACTGGAAATTTTAGCTAATACTGTCAACTAATCCATTTTGTATGCCTGCTTTTCTTAGTTTTCTTAAGGCACGTTGAACTACTTGTCGGCAATATTCCCTGCTACAACTCATGTGTCTTGCGACTTCAGCTAAAGTTCTCCATTCATTTGAACCGTCTAAACCAAATCTCAGGCTTACAATCTTCCTTTCTTTTTCAGTTAAATTTGCTTTATCTAATAACTTCCAAGCAGAGGCTGTCCTTTCCGCTAATTCCGCTAATTCCATTGGAGCAACTTGATCACTTGGAAGAATGTCTACTAACTCAGAGGGATCTGATTTTGATTTAACAGTGCCTTGAAGACTAACAGTAATACTTCTCAATTCACAAGAGAGGAGTTCGTCAATTTCCTCCTTGGTTATGTTCATTTCTTCAGCAAGCGCCTCGGTTGTAGGGGGAATACCCTTAAGTTGCATAAGCTTTGATTTCGCTGATCTTAATTTTGTAAGTTTTTCATTGATATTAACAGGTATCCTTATTGTTCTACTTTGAGTTGATAATGCTCTATTTAATCCTTGTCTTATCCACCAATAAGCGTAGGTAGAAAATCTGTGCCCTCTAGAAGGATCATATTTTTCTACTGCCCTAGTAAGGCCTAATGTACCTTCCTGAATTAGGTCGAGCAATTCTAGTCCTTTACCTTGATATCTCTTAGCAAGATTCACAACTAATCTTAGATTGGCTGTTATCATCTCATTTTTGGCTTTCTCACCAATTTTGATCTTTTTCCTTTCATCTTCGGTATATTCACAAGCGGCCCCTTTGCCACCTGCCTCTTGACATCTATTAATAAGCACTACCATTTCCTGGACTTTTCTGCCCATAGTGAGTTCTCTTTCAGGAGTCAAAAGTTGGTGACGCCCTATTTCTCCAAGAAAATCGCTTAATGAACTCACGATTTACCTCTTTATCAATATATTTAACTTATAGTCAATTCAGTAATAAGCCATACATGTAATAATTAATTAATAATTAATTAATAATTATTAATTAGATAATTGACATTTTATTTCAAATTTTTAGGTTAAAAAAAATTATAAATTCAAAATTTTAATTATTTAATTTTTTCTTCTTGATTCTAGAACAGCAAGTACATCTCTCCAATCAATGCCTTTATGCATAAGGGCTACTTGCAGATGATAAATTAAATCAGCAGCTTCATTTGAGATTGAATTTTTATCATTATCTTTGCAAGCCATTATAAATTCTGCGGATTCCTCTCCTATTTTTTTCAAAATAGTATTACTGCCTTTTGTTAATAAATGATTTGTGTAACTTTTTTCTGATGGATTTATTGATCTTTCGTGAATTGTATTGAATAATTCAGAGCAAATATTTGAGAAGGGAGTTGTTTTTTTCTCTTTTTTATCATTTTGATTAATTTTGATTTCGTTGAAAAAACAACTTTTTTCCCCAGTGTGACATGCTCCTGAACCATTTTGTTCAATCAAAAGGATTAGTGCATCATTATCGCAGTCGAATCTTATCTCCTTAAGTATTTGGGTACTTCCACTTGTAGCTCCTTTTCTCCAAATTTCTGATCTTGATCTACTCCAGTAATGAACGTTTTTGGTCTCAAGTGTCATTGTTAACGATTCTTTGTTCATCCAAGCAAGCATAAGAATTGATCCGTCAAGCCAATCTTGTGCTATTGCAGGGATTAATCCATAATTATCAAAGCGTAGATCATTTATCGAAAAATTAGTTGAATAAGTCATTATGTTCGTTATGTTAAATCCTACTCAATGTGTTTTATTAAAAATTATCCTAACAGTTAATTGATGTATATTCATTCTGCGAAATTTTCATGCAGCAAAAGCTACGAGGATTTTCCCTGTTCACATAGACAATGGCGTCATGAAGGCCACTGCAGATTTGTGCATGGATATTCAAGATCATTCACCTTTTGGTTCACTGCAAAAAAATTAGACCTAAATGGTTTTGTCGTGGATTTTTCAAGTTTAAAGCCCCTAGAAAATAGACTAAAGGAGCAATTTGACCATACTTTTTTAGTAAATAAAGATGACCCTTTGTTGAATTACTGGGAAAAATTACATGACTTAGATGCTTTAGATCTAAGAATTATGGATAATGTGGGAATGGAGTTTACTTCTGAATTAATTTGGAGATGGGCTAATGAATACTTGCAGGACAAGGATAAGGGCAGAACATGTTGTTGGAAAACAGAATCAAAAGAAAATAAATCTAATAAAGCAAGTTATGAGGAAATTCCTGATTGGTTCAAATCATAGAATAAAATTTTTGAACTTCAAGCAACATGACTTACTTTAAGTTAGATCTTTAATCAACAATTATCTCTCCATTAACCAGATAAATTTTAATCTCGTCTTTATTAAGGTAATTATTGTTCAATATATTATTTGAAATTTTTGTCTCAATTTGTTTTTGAATAATTCTTTTTAAAGGCCTTGCACCATAGACATGATCGAAACTATTTTCGACAAGTTGGTTAATTGCCTCATCCGTAATTTTGAATTTTAAGTTTTTTTTGTTAAGTCTTTTTTCTAACTTTTGAAGCTGGATTTTTGCAATTTCTTTTATGTCATTTAATTCTAAATTATTAAAAATAACTATTTCATCAAGTCTATTTAAAAACTCAGGCTTGAAAAATTTTTTAAGTTCAGAATCCACAACTTTTTTAATTTCATTTGAATCTTCTTTTCTAACGGATAAATCATTTATTGATTGACTTCCTAAATTACTTGTTAGAACAATGATCGAATTTTTAAAATTAATTATTCGACCCTGTCCATCAGTAATAATGCCATCATCAAGAACCTGCAAAAGAATATCTAGAATGTCTTTGTGAGCTTTCTCTATTTCATCAAGAAGTATCAATGAATAGGGATTTTTCCGCACTGCTTCAGTTAATTGTCCGCCTGATTCGAAACCTAAATACCCAGGAGGTGCTCCTATGATTTTGCTAACTGAATGTTTTTCCATATATTCAGACATATCAAGTCTGATAATTGAAGAATTTGAATCGAATATAATTTTTGCTGTTACTTTACTAAGCTCTGTTTTACCTATACCAGTTGGACCTAAAAAGAGGAAACTGGCTAATGGCTTACTTGGATCATTTAGACCAGTCCTTGATCTCTTAATTGAATCTGAAACAGCCCTTATAGCACTATCTTGACCAATAATTTTTTCTTTAAGGATTGACTCGAGGCTTAAAAGCTTATCCTTTTCTGACTGGTTTAAGTTCTGTACTGGAATAGAGGTCCACTTTGAGACAACTTCTGCAATATCATCAAAAGTTACCTCTTGCCTTAAAAGACTCGTCTCTCCATTTTTGTGAGAATTAACTAGGGACTCACTTTTTTCTTTCAATTTTTTTTGTAAAGAATTTAAAGTTCCAAATTCCAATTCTGCTGCTTTATTGAGGTCAAAACTCCTTTTTGCTTGATCAATTTGTAATTGAATAGATTCAAGTTCTTCTTTTATGGTACTAATCTCGTCAATTTCATTTTTTTCTTTTTTCCATTGAGCGCCTAATTCTTCCTGTCTATCTTTAAGTGTTATCAGTTCATTATTGATTTTTTTTAATCTTTCTATAGAAAAATCATCTGTCTCTCTTTTTAAAGATAATTTTTCCATCTCAAACTGTAGAACTTTTCGGTCAATTTCATCAATTTCTTCAGGTTTGGAAGTTATGACCATATTTAATCTTGAGGCTGCTTCATCTATTAGATCTATTGCTTTGTCAGGAAGAAATCTATCGTTTATATATCTTTCGCTAAGGGTGGCAGCTGCTACCAAAGCATTATCGGAAATTCTTACACTATGATGAACTTCGTATCTTTCTCTCAATCCTCTTAATATTGATACAGTGTCGTCTATTGAAGGAGCGTCAATTTTTATTTTTTGAAATCTTCGTTCTAGGGCAGGATCTTTTTCTATATTTTGTTTGTGTTCATTAATAGTTGTAGCCCCAATACATCTAAGTTCTCCTCTGGCAAGCATTGGTTTTAATAAGTTGCTTGCATCTAAAGAACCTCCACTGGCTCCTGCACCAACTACTGTATGAATTTCATCAATAAAAAGAATGATCTTACCGTCTGATTCCTTGATTTTCTTAAGGACATTTTTTATTCTTTCTTCAAATTCTCCACGATATTTTGCTCCAGCTAAAAGTGAGCCCATATCTAATGAAATTAGTTGTCTATTTTGTAGTGCAGAGGGTACATCGCCATTAATAATTCTTTGAGCCAACCCTTCAACTATGGCTGTTTTACCAACCCCAGGCTCTCCAATGAGAACTGGATTATTTTTTGTTCTTCTACTCAATATTTGAATTGTTCTTCTAATTTCTTCATCCCTACCAATAACTGGATCTAAGATCCCATCCCTTGCTGATTGGGTTAGATCAATACCATATTTATCTAAAGACTCATTAGAAGCATCAAAGTCATTTTTTACTGCTGGATCTGACTTCATTTTCTTTA
This sequence comes from Prochlorococcus sp. AG-402-O16, assembly GCA_003216415.1. Lineage (GTDB taxonomy): Bacteria > Cyanobacteriota > Cyanobacteriia > PCC-6307 > Cyanobiaceae > Prochlorococcus_A. The sequence continues at coordinate 43,255 of QCIY01000011.1, read as the reverse complement.
TAGTTTCAAGAAATTCTGGGATACTTTTTTGATTTAAAATCTGAAATCCATACTTAGCATCATAAGTGAAACCGTAAACTAAGTGTTCTGTTGATATCACTACATCATCTAAAGAATTTTTAATATCATTCGCTTTTAAAAATATTTTGTAAAGAGTATCACCAATATAAAAATTATCTTGTTTAGTTTTCATTTTTGCCTTCGTATTTAATGAAGACATTAGTTTTTTCTCAAATTCTTTGATATTTACATTATTTTTTTTTAATATCTTTTTTGTAAGGTGGTCTTTTTTTAAAAGTGCTAATAACAAATTGTCAGAGTCTACATCTTGTTGGTTATTTTTATAAGCAATTTCTTTGGCAAAAATAAAACAGTTCCAAGCTGAATTTGAAAATTCGCCTGGAACTATTTTCATCAATTTAAAGTATAAATATGACTGTAATAAGAATTAAGTAAAAAATTACTAAGTATTAGAAGATTTATTCAACAATAACTTTACCTACCATTCCAGCACCTCTGTGCGGCTCGCAATAGTAATCATAAGTTCCTGCAGTATCAAATGTTTCTTCCCAAGACTCTCCTGGAGCAAAAGCTAGGTCTGCATGACTTAATTCCTCATGTCCATCAAAAACAGCGTTGTGAGGTGCAAGTTTATTATTGACAAATTTAACTGTATCACCAGCACTAATGGTTACTGTACTTGGTTCAAATGCAAGCATTCCAGCATCCGTACCAAGCTTTACTTCAACAGTTTTAGCTGACACTGATGAAATTCCTAAACCTAGAGTTAAAACTATTGCGAATAACCCTGCAAAGATTGAACGTAACATAATTAAAATTTACTTATTTATATATATTACAAGGCTTTGGGAACCTATCTGTGAGAATTTTAATTGTTATTACAGGTTGGTAACTTAGATAACCTTAAAATATCATTCAGTGACTTGGCATAACTTTTAAGTTTGAAAGTCTCAGGATTAGTGATGGGGACATGATTAAAGTCATATTTTTTGATACTGAAGCTATCCCAAGGGGTGGTTTGTATAGGAAGAATTCTTAATAATATTTTTAGAATTTTTTTTGTAAGGGGTATTGCAAAATATCTCTTCATATTATTTCTTGCTAAAAGAGTAATTAAGGCCTGATCAATTGAAATAAATTTCTGACCGAGCACAAATTTTTTAAAGCCTTTGTATCGCTCTTCTTTATGATTTTTAATTAGAAACCCGCAAATTTGAGCTATATCATTTGCGTGTATAAAGTGAAATTTAGAATCGAGTTTTACAAATCTTGCTATCCAGAGCCATTTCCCAATTTCTTTCAATCCACTAGTTAAATAACTCACAGGATATTTACTTTTCTTGCCAAGATTTCCTCCGAAAACCAAGGTAGGGAAAAGAGCGAATGTTTTTTCTGCGAATGTGCTTTCTCTAAGTCTCTGGAAACATTCATATTTTGTTTGTATGTACTCTGTTCCATAGATTAATGATTCCCTCATTAAATCTGTTTGAGTGTCAAGAATGCTGGCCGTTGAAAAATAAATAATCTTTTCTAATTTTTTAATATCAAGCATTTCAAGTAATTCTTCAAAAGCTTTAATATTTACTTCATAGGCTCTTCTTGGATCTCCCCAAGCTGTAGCAGTATGTATTAAGTAATTAATTTGACTAATTTCCTTTTTATATCTATTTGATTGCCTGATATCGCATACTATTAACTTGACTTTTTTATTTTCCTGAATAGAAATTGGTAATTTATTTTTATCTCTTACCATTAGATAAAGTCTGAATTTTGTGTTTTTTAAAAACCAATCAACTAAATATTGGCCAACACATCCATTCGCTCCTGTTATTAATAAGTTTTTATATGCCAAGATTTTGACTAGTAAGTGAGTTTTTTTCCATGTTCAAAAAATGTTTGAGCATTTTCTTCTGGAGTCCCAGGTAAAATCCCATGACCTAAATTAAGAATATATTTTCTGTCTTTAATTTTATTAAAAGTATTATCTATCCTTTCTTTTATTGATTCTTTGTTCCCAAATAAAATACCAGGATCAACATTACCTTGAATTCCTATCCCACTAGGGATTCTCTTACAAGCCTCTTCAATATCTACTGTCCAGTCTAAAGAAATAATATCGACGCCAGTTTTTGCCATTCTTTCTATTACGCCAGCACTTCCTGAAATGTATAGAATTACTGGTGTAGCAGGGTAATCCTCTTTTACAATGTCAACAACTTTTTTTTGATATGGCCCAGCAAAGATATCGTAATCTTGTGGGCTTAGTTGACCTGCCCATGAATCAAAAATTTGTACTACTTGCGCTCCAGATTTTATTTGATATTTAAGATATTCACCAATAGATTTTGCAAAATGATCAAGAAGTTTATGAAGTAAATCTGGTTCTTTAAAAGCCATTGATTTTATTAAAGAATAATTTTTACTGCTTTTACCTTCAACAACATATGCAGCAAGAGTCCAAGGTGCGCCAACGAAACCTAAAACTGTTGCTTCATTATTCACATCTTTTTTTAGGGAAGAAAGAACTTGCCCAACAAAACTTAAACTCTCACTTGGATTTAATTCTTTTAAATTTTCTATCTGGCTAAGATTTCTTATCGGTTCTTCAATTATTGGACCTTTACTTTCTATTATTTCAAAATTTATGCCCATTCCTGGAAGAGGTGTGAGAATATCTGAAAAAAGGATTACACCATCTGGTTTGAAAGCATGAAAAGGCTGCATTGATATCTCATATGATAGTTCTGGATTTTCAGACCTTTCTCTAAAGCTTGGATAACGCTCCCTCAAGTCTCTATAGATTTTCATATATCTTCCTGCTTGCCTCATCATCCATACTGGAGGTCTATTTACTTTTTTACCTAATGCGGCAGAAAGTAGTAGTGGTAAATTTTCACCCATTTTTAATTCGATATGTTTTAAAAAAAATTAAAATTCCAACTTAAAAATCTTACAATGTAAAGCAGAGCAAAAGCGTTATATGAACATTTATATGAAGCACTAAGTTAAATGAGTCTTCTTATTTTTTTGATTGATGTTTGAAGATACTCACGCTTAATGGGGGCAAAGCAAGTTCTAGAGCATTTTGATAATCATGAATATTGTAATTTATAGTTTCTTTACCGCCCATATTTCCTTTGTTACTACCTCCGTATCTAGAGCCATCTGAATTAAATATCTCTTTATAAAATCCTTCTACAGGAACACCTACTTTGTATGACCCATGAGTATTAGGTGTAAAGTTAGCAACAACAACAAGCCACTCATTAGTTTCGTTTTCTCTTCTCATAAAACTTATAACTGAATTAGATTTGTCATTACAATCAATCCACTGGAATCCATAAGGATCAAAGTCATTTTTCCACAACGCAGGTTCATTTTTATAAAGTATATTTAGATCATCAACCAAGTTTCTGATTCCTTTGTGAGGTTCAAATTCTAGTAAATCCCATTGAAGATCATCCCAAACATTCCATTCTTGTCTTTGCCCAAATTCCATTCCCATAAATATTGTTTTTTTACCGGGATGGGTCCACATATAGGTTAGTAAAGCTCGAGTATTTGCATATTTCTTCCAGTCGTCACCGGGCATTTTATGTAAAAGATGACTTTTCCCATGGACAACTTCATCATGACTGAGAGCAAGCATAAAGTTCTCTGTATAGTTATATGTTATTGAGAAAGTTACACTATTTTGATGGAATTGTCTGAACCAAGGATCTATCTCAAAATAATCGAGCATATCGTGCATCCATCCCATATTCCATTTTAAATTAAACCCTAATCCTCCCATGTCCGTTGGTTGGGTTACCATTGGCCAAGTTGTTGATTCTTCTGCGATAGAAAGTGCTCCGGGAAAATGTTGAAAGAGTACATGATTAGCTTGTTGAAGAAATTTAACGGCTTCTATATTTTCATTCCCACCATTTTCATTAGGTATCCATTCTCCATCTGGGCGTAGGTAGTCTCTGTATAACATTGAAGCCACAGCATCTACTCGTATGCCATCAATGTGAAATTCTTCAAACCAATAAACAAGGTTAGCTACTAAGAAATTCCTTACTTCGTTTCTGCTGTAATTAAATATTAGGGTTCCCCATTCTTTGTGTTCGCCTATGCGTGAATCTCCATGTTCATAAAGATGACAACCATCAAAAAATGCTAAACCATGCTTATCTTTTGGAAAATGACCAGGTACCCAATCAAGAATTACGCCTATACCTTCTTCATGACATTTATTGACAAACTCTCTAAATTCATTTGGGGTGCCAAATCTACTTGTTGGTGCATACCAGCCTGTAACCTGGTATCCCCATGAACCATCGAAAGGATGTTCAGATATTGGCATTAGTTCAATATGAGTAAATCCTCTCTCTTTTACATAAGGGATGAGTTTTTCGGTTAATTCTGGATAAGTTAATAATCTTGTTCCAGGTTTTAAATCAGCTGCAGGTACTGGGTCTCTTGGTTCACCATTTTCTTCAAGATATTTATGATCTGTTGATTCATGGAGCCAACTTCCTAAATGCATTTCGTATACAGAAATTGGCTTGTTAATTTGACTAGAAGAATCTCTATTTGAAATCCAAGAACTATCATCCCAATTAAAGTTTTTCAATTTTGAAACTATTGAACCATTTTGAGGTCTGATTTCATGAAGGAAACCATATGGATCGGCTTTCTCATAAATATGACCTTGTTGTGTTCTTATTTCATATTTATATGTGTCTCCCTCTTCCATTGTTGGCATGAATAGTTCCCAAATTCCTCCTAGTCTTTTTTGCATTGGATGATGTCTTCCATCCCAAGAATTTATATCTCCAATTATCGAGATTGATTTTGCATTTGGAGCCCAAATGCAAAACATTACTCCTTTTTGATTCTTTTCTTCTATGAGATGTGCTCCCATTTTTTCCCAAATATGATGATGATTACCTTCTGCAAAAAGATGCCTATCAACTTCTCCCATCCACTCTTCTTTATATGACCAAGGGTCATGTTGTGTATGTGTGATCCCTCCTCTTGAGATATTTATTTCGTAAAGAGAATTTGGATTTTCAGGCAGGATTGCTTCAAAAAGCCATTTATGGTTTATGCTTTCCGCCTTATAGGTTTTATTTTTAAAATTTATTTTAACTTCATCCGCTTCAGGAATCCATACTCTTATTACCCATTGCTCTTCATAAAAATGAGGACCTAATATTTTTAATGGATTATCATTGCAACAATTTTCTAGGTTGATAGCTTCTGATTTAATCCAGTCTGCTTGAAATGTCTCGATCATGACTGGTAGATATTAAGGATTAATAATATCAAATGATTAACCAAAAAAATAATTATTTATTAAAAAAAGGGGTCATTTTCATAAATGTTTTATTAAGGCTAAAAATTAGAGTAATTATTCTATGATTTGCTGAAGGCGCCCCAACATTTCCCTCCCCAAATCCAGGATTAACTCCAATAGCGGGATAAGCTGCTGCAGATATAGATAAGCGAAGCTTACTACCTTTAATTAAACAAATATTTGTTGGCTGCATTGTTATTTGATAAATGCATTCTTCACTTATTTTGGAGTTTTTAACCCTTAAGAATCCAGTTGAGAATTGATTCACCTTCTCATTACCTTTTTCAACTAGAGATAAAGCAAGGCAGATATCGAAATTGGGCTGATCACTTTTTACTGGGATTTCTAATATGGGAACTCCTTTTAAATATTGATCTTCTTCAAAAGAATTGGTTTGAAAAACTCCTACATCCAGTCGTTTATCAATGATAACTCTATTAAACTTTCCTGGATTTGGACCTAAATGACCACCGTCAGATGGAGTAGGTCTCCATGGGTCATTAACAATTGTGAACCATCCTGATCCTTTTGAATTTATGGTCAGACTTCCATCTTCAACATCTACATTTGCTGTGCCATCGCTTTTGAGCCCAAAAATAAATTCAGGGTGAAATTTATTATCTAATTCTTCCCATTTATTTAATGAAAGATTCCATATTTTTTTCTCGCGTTTTAAATTCTTAGAATTAAAAATTTCATCTGCTTTTAGATGTTTATCAAAAAAATTTAATAAAGATTCTTGTGACCCCTCCCACCAATTTAGATGTGTAGCATTCCCAATTATCATCTCTGGACTACCTCCAGCTTCTTTAGATTTTTTGTAAAGATCAAAGGCACCTTTTAAATGTGGATCCCAAAGCCCTCCAATAATTAACATAGGTTGTTTAATCCATTTTGAAATTGGCTTAAATTCTTCAAAGGGACAAGCATTATTTAAATTTTTAAGCCATTCCAAAACAAAGCTATTAGGATCATATTTTTTTAAAATATCAATACCTTCCCTTAAATAACTTTTATTTTCTAAGGCTAATCTTATCTTTCCCCACTCAAACAAATTATTTTCTCTTTTCATTTTTAGTGCTGCGATTTGAAGTCCCCATGCAATATTGTTATGCCACCAATATGCCCCTCCATCTGAGCACCAATGATCCTTAATATTCATCCCAGTCATTGCTGGAGATAAACAATCTGGCGGCTTTGAATTTAATTCACCAGTTAGTTGAGTAAATCCTTGATATGAAAAACCATATAAGCCAAGTTTCCCATTACATTCTTTTAGAGACCTTACCCATTCATGTGTTTCTGAAGTATCGCTAGCTTCTTGTTTGAAACCATTAAAAACCCCTTCAGAATCACCCATCCCCCTAACATCCTGAATGATTACCATATACCCTTTGGAAGCCCACCATTCAGGGTGAGAATAGGTAATAGTTGAAGCTATTTCCCTGCCATAAGGTTGTCTCATTAATAATGCAGGCCAAGGCCCATCACTATAAGGTAACCAAATCCTTGATGTAAGTCTTACTCCATCTCTTAGTAAAAGAGACTTGTCAAACCATCTTGAACCAGGCATTTAGGCTTTAGATAATATCTGGACAGTGAAGCCCGATGACGTAAATAGAAAAGATCTCTGCGTTAACGGGAGTTAACTTTTTTTTATTTGATACATAATCTATAGCTTTATCTGAACTAGCTGAAATACCTTTTGAATTAAAATCTCTAAATTTATTACATAAATTCCTAGCTTCGTTTGGATTCTTTTTTACACTTTCTAATAAGCTAGATTGACTAAAAACAGGGTACAAAGAGTTGGCAAACAAAAAAAACAAAAATAGAAAAGATTTCATTAATACTAACTTTTTCTAAATTCTACATTAAAAAATTTTTTTTTTCCAAGATTTCAAATAGATTTGTAGATTTGGCTTGCTTTTTTAATCCATTCTTTTAAGAGAGTAAAAGTTGTATCTGTCTTGGTTCTTACTCTAAGAGTCCTTTCTAATCTACTGATTTTGCCTTCTAATTCGTAAGGAGTAGATAGTGATAATGATTTTATAGAAGATATACCGCAATGTAAAAGTAGATATGCTTGCGGTGGAGAAATTCCAATTTCTTTTTTAAAAATAGCTATGGCTCTAATTTTCTTTAGATTATTTAATGTACATAGTGAAGATTTTCTTTGAATCTCATTTATATCTAAGTCTGAAAGATTACTTAATTTTTCAAAGTCAGTTAGGTTGTTTTGAATAAAAAAAGATTTCTCATGTCTAAAGTTAGTTGGCAAAAAGTCTAAAAATTTGTTAATTTCCATTTTCTAGAGATTAATTCATTTTGACATTTTTTTGAACTTCTCCTATTATCACTGGCTTGCTTACATCATCAGAAATTTTTTCAAGTTTCCTTATCTTTATTTTTACGTTCGCTCCCGACCGGCTACCTTTCATTAGATTTTTAGATAATTGTTCTAAAGTTAGTTCAATAGATTCTTCTGGAAAGTCATCCTCTGCCTTGGCAATAATCAAATCGAACCCATTGTCATAAACAATTGGAACATATTTTGCACCTTCTATTACAACTTTTTCGTTGTAACTTTGTATAAATGCCCAACTACTCAAAGAAAGTAATAATGAGAAAATGGTTGCTCCTATTATTCGAAATTTAAAGCCAAAATTAAATATAAAAGCTGCTATGGTGCAAATAAAAAGAAATATTCCAAAGAATCCAAAAATTTTGGGTGTGTTCTCTAATAGTTCAAAAAAAGACATTTACTGGCTTTGACCTAATTAATTTCTTATATTTTGTAAGCCTACTCTATTTTTGGGCTCTAACTTGAAAAAAATTAGATCTCTAAATTTACTTACTAAGATTATTTTAGTAGGGATGCTTTTCCCATTAGGTTTTTTAGGCACCTTTTTATTAAATAATTTTTTAAAAGAAACTTATAGTTCTAGGAAATTAGAACTAGAAGAAAGTATTGAGAATCTTTTAGATAAAAATGTTGATTTAGGTGATTATGTCGGGATTAGATTTCTAGGTATTTCTTTGGGGAATACAAAAATTAATGATAGAAAAAATATAGATTCTGAAATTAAAGCTAAAAATGTATATGTGGGGATTATGCCTTTTAGATCTTTTTTAAAACAAAAATGGATAGTAAAAATAAGGCCTGAGAAAGCTGCAATAAATATTGATAGAGATTTTTTTAAAAGAGATAAACCTTATGAAAAAGATAGAATTAAGAATAAATCAAAATTAAAATATGACTTAAATTTTAACTTTAATAAATATTCAATTCTAAATCTTAAAAAATCAGGATTAGTAACAAAGGTAAAAGGAAATGTTATTTACAAGTCTAGTAATAGAGAAATTATTGCAAATCTAAAATCAAATTTTGATGGTAAAGGTTTTCTAAAATTTAAATTTAATACAAAGTTAAATAAAGACTTTTTAAAGCTGGAGTTATTTTCTTCAGGATTAGATCTTGAGAACTCTGTATATAGTATTGGTAACAGAAAAATTAGCTTTAAAAAGGGTAAGTTTAAATCTAACTTTAAATTTAATAAATCATCAAAGCATACATTTTGTGAAGGAAGATTTTCTTTTACTAATTTAAAAATAAAACCAGAAGATTTCTCAGAGAATATAAATTCAGATTCAACTAGGTTTCTTTGTAAAGATAATAATTTGATAGGAAATTCCGAAAATGTAAATTACGGAACTTTGAATTCAAACTTTAATCTAAATATCCCATTAAATAAAAGTTCTAATAAAATTGATTTAAAAGGAAGCGTTGGATATGTTAACAGTCTGAATCCAGATATTGAACTATCGGGTAATGTTACCTATTGGTTTGATAGAAGAGGGATTAATTTTGGTGATATTGATTCTAGTTTTAAAATAAATAGAACTCAATTATCTAATTTAAATATTTTTCGAAAAAATGATATTAGAGGTTTCATTACTGCTAAAGGAGAATTAAAAGGAAAAATTAGTGATCCAGATATTTCGGTAAACTTTAATGTTGATCATCCCCACTACAATGGAATTCGCATTAAAGAAATATGGGAAGGGGATATTAAAAATTATAATAATAGATATCTATTAAATATGAAGAATAGATATTCTCCAATCCCTTCATTTCTCTCTGTTGAATTTGATTCTAAGCTTAAATTAAATAATATATCTTTTAGTAGAGTTTTTAATTCTAATAAAGGGACTATAGAATTAGTTAAAGAGAATAATAGCTATATTTGGAGAGCTGATAATTTCCCTCTTGATGTACTTGAATTATCTATAAGTAACAACCAATTCGATAGAATTAATGGAATTATTAATGGAACGGGATCAATCTCTTCAGACTTTCCCAATCTTAATGGGCGTCTGGCTTGGAGTTTGGGTAAATATGGAAATATAAAGTTAGCAAATTCGTTATTTGATTTTAGCTTCAAAGATGATTCTTCTTATGTCAACTCATCATTATATCCAATTGATGGAGGTATTATTGAGGTTGAATATGATTCAAAAAACGATAATTTAATTAATTTAGACTTCAGCAATATAAGTACTAGTTGGACAATCTTGACTGCCGTTGATATTTTTAATTTTGATAATAAAAAAGTTATTCCAACAAAAAAATCTAATATCTTAGATGATTTGGAAATAAATAAAGATAATATTTCTTTTAAAGATAGGATCGATTTTTTAAATACCTTGATTGAAAAGAATAGTGCACTAGAAGACAAATTTAATTTGCAAAAATATTTTGGTAAATTTAGAAGTAGATATAATGGAAAAATAATTATAAATGGAGATACACCACAAAACTACAAAATAAATGCAAAATTAAATGGCTATCTTGATAGCTCTAGAGATGATTCCAAAAGAAAAAAAGAGGAATTTTCTGTATATTTGAAAGGGGGAATATTAAAAGGTGAAGGTAATTTAAGGATTGAAAATATGCCATTAAGTGCTGCAAATATCTTTTTAAATCAACCAAAAGATTTTCAGGGAGATTTGGATATGAATTTATTTTATAATCTTGATACAAAAACCTTCTCGAGTGATATTTCTTCCAATAATACATTAATCAAAAATAACAAACTAGTATTTGATAAAGGACAAATTAAATACACTAGTTCAACTTTTGATGTTGATTTTGCCTTGCTGTTAAATGAATCCGAAATACCTATAATTATTAACGGTTTTATACCAATTAATAAAAAAGATAAGTTAGGTCTCAGATTAATAGGTAATGGAAAAATTATTGAGCTAATAGATATTTTTGCTGAAGACTATTTTACCTTTAAAAATGGGGAAGTAAATCTTAGAATGATAATCAAAGGAAGTATAAATAAACCTATATTAAATGGATTTATAGTAATTAAAAATTCTGAAATTGATTTTTATAACAATATAGTCAAGGATATTAATAGCTCGATGATTTTTGATTTTGATTCTTTAGAGATCAAAAATTTACAAGCAAAGGGAGAAGATTCTGGAGATGTTTCCATAAAAGGATCTTTGCCTTTTTATAGGAATAATGATTCTGGAAAGGAAAGGATAAATTTTATAACTAATAAGTTTAATCTAAAGTCAGAAAATTTTAATCTTTTATTAGATTCAGATATTGATTTAAGTGGATCATTTGAAAATCCTGTTTTGGGAGGAAATTTATCTCTTAATAATGGATTTATTGATTTTAATAGCACCAATAAAAATAATAAAATAGATAATGATATTAGACGAAAGGATGAAAAAAAGGATTGGCCAGAACTCTATTGGAATAAAAACAACAATATTGAAATAATTTCAAATGAGTCAATTTTGAATTCAGTTCTTTTAGGCGAAACTTTACCAAAGTATTTGGATGATTTGAGTTTTAATAATCTCAAATTAAAACTTGGTCCAGATTTTAAACTTCAATATTCAGAGTTAGTTCAAGCATATTTAGATACTAAATTAGACCTTAATGTAAATGGAGCGGTAGGGAAAGATTTAAATGCTAGAGGTCTTATTTACCTTAAGAAAGGTAGAGCGAATCTTTATACTACTCCATTTAAACTTGATAAAAATAAGAACAATTATATTTTATTTGCCTCAAGAAGTGGCGTAGTTCCATTTATTAACTTTTCTCTAGTTAGTAAAGTTCCAGATTCTATTATTCCTATAAATGAAAATAATCAAGATTCAAATATCTCAGGTGATCTTGAAGCAGATGCTACTAAAAGTGGTTTAAGAGCATTTGGAGTTGGTAATACAAGGCTTATCAAAATTGAAGCTTCTTACGAAGGTTTTTTAGATCAATTATCTTTTGAAGATGAAAATCAAAGAATTCAATTAAGGAGTACTCCAAGTTATAACAGGTCACAAATAATTGGTTTAATTGGAGGAAACTCTGCAAATCTAATTAATAGAGCGTTTATTTCTCAACTTAATGATGCGGATGCTTTTAGTGAAAAATTTCAGTTATATTTATATCCAGCCTTAATAGAAAATGATGATTCTTATAAAAATATTCTTTCTAGTGAAAATTTAGAAATAGAAAATGATGGACAATCATCTTCTAATGATGAATTTTATTCTCAAGCTTGGGTAGCTGAGCTAGGTCTTGATATTACCGATTCAATAAATTTTTCCTTTCAAACTGTTCCAGGTAGAGATGACCTTCCACCTACAGGAATTTTGACTTTTCAGGCTAATCCAAATCTGGAATTATTAGGTTCTTATGATTCTGATGGAGATTGGAAAAGTCAAATTCAATTATTTTTTAGATATTAATTATCCATGAAAGTTAGTTTAAAGAATCGTTAATTTGAATTATTATAAAACTAATTCAAATCTATTATGGCCGATATCTTTGAAGTTCCTCAACCAGGGAATGATCTTTTAGAAAAAGCTGATCAAGTTCGTTTAGCATCTATAATAGTAAATCAGACCGAAAATTATAATAGAATTGAAGCCTTGAATTTTATGGCTGAATATCTAGAAAAAAATACTAAAGAAATTATAAATGCCAATAATGAGGACTATGCAAGAGCAGAAAAGAAAGGTATTTCGAAGGCTTTACTCTCTAGATTAAAGCTATCAAAAGAAAAATTAAATTTAGGAATCGAAGGAGTAAGAAAAGTTGGAGATTTACCTGATCCTGTAGATCAAATCCAAATAACAAGAGAGCTTTCTAATGGATTAATTCTAGAGAGAAAAACCGTGCCTATAGGAGTTTTAGGGGTTATTTTTGAATCTAGACCAGATGCTGTTATGCAGATTAGTTCTCTAGCAATAAGATCGGGTAATGGAGTAATGCTAAAGGGAGGTAGTGAAGCCAATTTAACAAATACTGCAATAGTTCGGGCTTTACAACAGGGGTTAAATAAATCAGGTCTTGATGAAAATGCAATATGCTTACTGACAAGCAGAAAAGATAGTATGGCGATGTTAAATCTAGATAAATATATTAATTTAATAATTCCTAGAGGAAGTAATGAATTAGTTAAATTCATTCAAGAGAATACTAGAATCCCCGTGCTAGGCCATGCTGATGGGATTTGCCATTTGTTTATAGATAATGAGGCAAATCTTGAGATGGCTTTATCAGTTGCTCTAGATAGCAAAATTCAATATCCTGCAGCATGTAATGCTATTGAAACTTTATTAGTCCATAAAGATATTGCACCAGTTTTTCTTGAAAAGGCTATACCTTTGTTTAATTCAAATGACGTCAAATTAATAGGAGATAAAAGATCTGTTGAATTAGGGTTAAAATATGAGGCCAGTCTAGAAGACTGGCAAACTGAATATTTAGATTTAATTTTATCGATAAAAATTGTTGACGATCTTGATGAGGCAATCACTCATATTCAGAAATTTAGCTCAAAACATACAGATGGAATAATTACTGAAAATGTAAGTACTGCTAATAAATTTATGAATGTAGTTGATAGTGCAGGTGTTTTTCATAATTGCTCTACAAGGTTTGCAGATGGGTTTAGATATGGATTTGGAGCTGAAGTTGGAATATCCACTCAAACTCTGCCTCCAAGAGGACCGGTTGGTCTAGAAGGCTTGGTAACTTATAAATACTTCTTAAGAGGAGATGGGAATATAGTTGATGATTTTTCATTAGGACGGGCTATCTATACTCATAAAGATCTTTAAAACTTTTGAAGATGGAGACATTCTTAAAAATTGAGAATATTAAACTTTGGGCTAGGGTTGGTGTTCTTGATGAAGAAAGGAAATTAGGGCAATTATTTAATTTGGATATATTTTTGTGGACTGATTTTGAAAAGTGTACCGTAAATGATGATATTAAAAAAACAGTTGACTATTCAAAATTAGTTCAAATTTTAAAAGATCAATCAAAGGAAATTTATTGTTTCACAATCGAAAAATATTCAAACGCAATTTTAGAAATTATTGATGAGGAATTTAAGCTTTCTAAAATTAAAATTATTTTGACAAAATGCAATCCTCCAATTACTGGTTTTGATGGGAAGGTGTCAATAGTAAGAATTCTTGAAAACAATTAAAAGTATTGGAAAAAAGAAATCCCATTATATTGATTCATGGTCTTTGGAATAATTCAAGTATTTTTTCTTCTATTACCTCAAAACTTGATGATATTGGAATCGAATATTTTGCCCCAACTCTTAAGCATTCATATGGAATGACTTCAATTATTGATTTGACTTGTACATTAAACGAATTAATTTTGGAGAAATATGGTTTAGAAAAAAAAATAGATATTTTGGGATTCTCTATGGGAGGGATAATTGGTAGGTATTGGATTCAAAAATATAATGGTTATAAAAGAACAAGAAGATTTATATCAATAGGTTCCCCTCACAAAGGAACATTAATAGCTCAATTAGTACCTAAATACCCTTTTAGAGGAATATCAGAAATGAAAATAAATAGTAAGTTTTTGAGAAAACTGGAAAAGAATGATTTTTTCCTTGATGATATCGAGTGTATAAATTTTTTTACTTATTGGGATCTAATGGTTTTCCCCGGCTGGTGGACTAATTTAAATTTAGGAAAAAAAATATCAGTAAAAGTATACAAACATAGGAATCTTGTAAGAAATCAATATGTGGTTGACAAAATAATCGGTGAAATTATTATGTAGCTCCAGATAGACCTAAGTGTCTTATTAAGGAATCTGTTTGTGGTTCTCTTCCCCTGAATAGTTTGAATATATCTAATGGAGGTAAGCTTCCACCCAAGCTAAGTATTGTGTCTTTAAATTTTTTTCCAATTAACTTTAAATCTTCAGAGTTTTCTAGATCAGCTTCTTCGAACATAGAAAAAGCATCAGCACTAAGAACCTCAGCCCATTTATATGAGTAATATCCTGCAGAATATCCGCCTGCAAATATATGACTAAAACAACAAAGAAATTTGTCTTCTTCAATTGGAGCAATTACTGTAGTTAGTTTTGCTATTTCTCTTCTTATTTCATCTGCTGTTTTACCTTCATTCTTATCAATATTACTGTGTAATCTGAGGTCTGTAATCGCAAAATGTAGTTGTCTAAGAGTAGCCATGCCACAATTAAAAGTCCTATTCTTTAGAAGTTTTTCAAAATTTTCATCGGATAATTTTTCTCCAGTTTTATAGTGCTTAGCAATATTCAAGAGTGTATTTTTATGGAAACACCAGTTTTCCATAAATTGACTTGGAAGTTCGACTGCATCCCATTCAACATTATTAATGCCAGAAGCTTGAGGGAAATTAACAGTAGTAAGCATATGTTGAAGACCGTGACCGAATTCATGGAAAAGTGTCTGAACTTCTTCAAAACTCATCAAACTAGGTTTATCTTTTGATGGTGGAGTCTGGTTACAAACAAGATAAGCTACTGGCAGGGTGTTATTCTTACCAACATGATTTTTATTCAAGCATTCATCCATCCAAGCTCCTCCTCTCTTTGATTCTGGCCGAGAATAGGGATCGAGGTAAAAAGATGCTATTTTGTTATTTTTTTTATTGAGGATATTAAAAAATAAAACGTCTTCATTCCACAGAGGTGCTTCATCGGTTACCTCGACTACTTTAATTTCAAAAAGCTTTTCGCTTAATTTAAATAAACCTTTCAAAACATCATTTAGTGGGAACCAAGGTCTCAAAGACTCTTGATCTAAATTGAGCTTTTCCTTTCTAAGAAGTTCAGACCAATAACTAATATCCCAAGGCTCAATATTCTGGAATTTTGGGAACCCATTCGCTTTAGAAAACTTATCAAGCGTCTCTAATTCAATTTTTGCTGTTTTGAATGCTGGTTCTCTCAATTCTTCTAAAAGGTTTTCAACATTTTTAATTTCTTTTGCCATTTTTGTTGACAAACTTAGTTCTGCCCAACTTTTATAACCTAGAAGATTAGCCTGTTTAGTTCTTAGAGATAATATTTCTTCAATAATTTGAGAATTATTTTTTTCTCCTTGAGACGCCCTACCAACGTATGCCTTGTATAATTTTTCTCGAAAGATACGGTCTGTGGCATATGTCATAAACGACGTATAAGTTGGAATATCTAGACTTAATTTCCAAGGACCATTTTTAATATCAACGTCACCATCTTTTTTTAAGTGATTATGAGCAGAAATCGCCATCAATTCAAGTACTCGTTCAGGAAGACCATCGACTTCAGATTTTTTATTTAGTATTAGAAACCATTTATTAGTAGCATCAAGAACATTGTTGCTAAAGTCAGTTGATAGTTTCCCAAGCTTTTCTGAAATGTTGTTGAATTCATCTTGATCATTTTTTTGCAGTGAAATGCCTCTATGTTGCATATCAAGAATTTGTTTATCTAAAATTCTGTTTTTGATTTGATCAAAGTTATTTGTCTCTTTAAGTTTGACTAAGGAATTATAAATTACTTTACTTTGTCCGAATTTATTACTAAAGCTTATAATCTCGGGAAGAAATTTTGAATAAATATCTCTAAGATTTTCAGAATTATTTACGGCATTTAGGTGACTTATTACTCCCCAACTCCATCTAAGAATTTCATTGACTTCATTTAAAGGATTTATTACTTTATCCCAATTTAAATCATTTTGAATCAAAGAATTAGATAAATTTTTCTCTATGTTTTTAAAATCTTCTGCTATATTTTCTAGTACTAATGGAAATTGTTCACTGATATTTGAGGGAGTAAATTTTTTAAAATCTGGTAATTCTCCATATTTAAAAATTGAGGTATCCATTTATGAAAATAATTTAATTAACTAATATTGGAATTATTCCTACCAATTTAGCTAAGGTTAACTGCTGACTGAGAGCATTGGTGGAAGATTCGTATAAATTTATGGCGATTTTCGGCCAAAAACCTATCACTAACGTAGGTAACAATAAACTGAACCCAATCGTTAATTCTCTACTATTCATCTCTTTAACTGTTGCTAGTGCAGGGATTCTAGGGCCAAAGAATACTCTTCTACACATTGATAGTAAATATATTGGTGTAAGAACTAAACCGATAGCTGCAATAAGAATAGTAATTGATCTAAAGAGAGAGCTGAAGCCTTCTTGACTAGTGATACCTAAAAATACGGTTATTTCACTAATAAAACCGCTCATCCCAGGGAGTGCTAGGGAGGCTAAAGAACTTGCTAAGAAAAAAGCAAAAGTTATTGGCAATACCTTTGCTAAACCGCCCATATTTGGTATCGAAAGAGTATTTGTTCTTTCATAGAATGAGCCTGTAACAAAAAACATAGCTGCAGCTATAAGTCCATGACTGATCATTTGGAGCATTGCTCCGCTTATACCTAGAGCATCCACTGCTCCAATCCCTAATAGAACGAAACCCATATGACTCACAGAGCTACATGCAATTCTCCTTTTAACATTATCTTGTGCGAATGCATTTAGTGCCCCGTAAATTATATTTATGATTCCAAGAATAATTAATGCAGGTGCAATTTGTAGATGTACTTCAGGTAGTATTTGAACATTAAATCTTAAGAGAGCGTAGCCTCCCATTTTTAAAAGTATTCCAGCGAGTAACATTGAAACTGGTGCATTAGCTTCTCCATGTGCATCGGGTAACCAAGTATGTAATGGAAAGATAGGAAGTTTTACCCCAAAACCAATTAAAAATCCCAAGTAAGATAACAATGCTAGGCTACCTGTTACGTGTTTATTAGTTAAATCAGTAATATTTAAAGTAAAGGTATCACCGCTCAATGCGAGTGCTAAACCACTTATTAGTATTAATAAAGAAGCTAAAGCTGTATAAAGAATAAATTTTGTGGCTGCATATAATTTGTTTTTCCCTCCCCAAATAGCAATAAGAAGATACACTGGAACTAATTCTAGTTCCCAGGCTAAGAAAAATAATAGGAAATCTTGAGAAAGGAAAACTAGAGCCTGTGCCGATGCTTGGACTAGTAAAAGAGCAAAATATAAATTAGATTTTTTTTTAATTTTCCAACTTGCGGCAGCTGATAAAAATGTAATTAGGCCACTCAAAGCTACTAAGGGAGCAGATAACCCATCTACTCCAAGGGACCACTCTAAGCCTATTGAGGGTAGCCAGGAAGCTCTTTCTACTAGTTGCAGAGAGCTATCTGTAGTATTAAATTTTTGTAAAAGGACGCAGATTATTAGTAAAAAATCTATGAATAAAAAACTTAATGAGATATTTCTCGGGAGTGTATTATCTTCTCCTTCCTTCGAACTTAAGAAAGGCATTATTAATGCCCCAACTAAAGGCAGTAAAACAATTGATGATAGCCAAGGAAAAGATTCTAAATTCATTTATGGAATGAATAATTTTTTTATTCTAGTTGAAGTTGTACTAGCTTGAGACTATAACATTAAAAATGCCTAAGTAAAACTACTTACCAGAGATAGTGCTAAATTGACTGCCTGTTGTTTGAACGTTTAAGAATGGTGCTCTACTAGCTACACCTGACTTTTCCCATGCTTTTACCATGGCTTGACTAACGTTTTTACCATTTTCTTTTTTACACAAAGCTAAGATACTTGGTCCAGCTCCACTAATTGCGCATCCTAAAGCACCTGCCTCTAGTGCGGCATCTTTGACTTCTAGTCCACCTTTAATAAGTTTCCATCTGTAAGGTTCATGTAGCTTATCAAACATTCCTTCTTTTATTAATTCTTCATTTCCTGCTTTTAATCCATTTAGTAATAAAGTAAGTGCACCCATATTTGTCACTGCATCAGATATGGGGACATTCTTGGGCATAACCTTTCTTGCTTCACTTGTGCTTAGACGAATCGCAGGTATAGCTACAACAGCTTTAATGGAATCATGCCAATCACATCTAATGATTCTCCATCTTTGAGAAGATGATCTGGCTGTCAAACAAAGTCCGCCAAGGAGTGAGGGAACAACATTATCAGGATGACCTTCTATGTCAATGGCAAGTTCAAGGAGTTTTTCTTTGGACAATGGAGAGTTCATTATTGCATTTGCTCCGATTAATCCAGCAACTATTGCTGTAGCACTACTTCCAAGTCCACGTGCAGGTGGTACTGCCAACCTAACTCTTGCTTCAAGTGCAAAAGGATCCATGTTTGCGCTCTCCCATACTTTCTGAGCTGCTCTAAAAACTAAGTTTTCAGGTCCTCCTCTTAAGTGATTACCATCTGTACTCTCCATTATTAAATCAAATCTATCTCCACCACCTTCAATTCTTGTAAAAATAAACTCATTATATAAATCTAATGCTGCGCCAAGACAATCAAATCCAGGCCCTAAATTAGCAGTTGTGGAAGGTACTGTTACCCTAATTTTTTTACCTACTTCAGGAATAGACATTTTTTGTTACTAAGTTTTTAAAAGCATTTTTGCTCTGCAGGCTGCACTAAAAAGTCCAAACTCTCCATCTAAAATCACATTCATAGGTATTGTTTTAAGAATATCTTTTAATCTTCCTTTATCAAAAAAATGTTTCATAAATAAATCTGATTTAAAGTTTTTGAAATGTTTTGGTGCGGTTCCTCCAGAAATCCATAATCCGCCAAAGCATAATTCTTGAAGAGCAATATCTCCCAATAAAGAGGCATAAGCGCTTAACCATATCCGCTCAACTTCAATCATTAGCTGATCACCATCTTTAGAAAGATTGCAAATTTTTTCAGGGAGGTTTTTTCTTGCAGCATCAGAAATTTTAATTTCTTTGAAATATTTTTGTAGAGGATGGTTTTGGGCATCAGGTTTGCTTAGTCTCCATTCGGCAATTCTTGATAAACCAGTACCGCTAACAATTCTTTCACAAGATATCCTTTCAACTTTAAGGTAATTCTTAAGCCAAATCTTTAATTCCCATTCTGATTTTGACTTTGGGGAGTATTCAACATGGCCACCTTCACTAGCTAAGACTTTCACCTTTTTTCCTGATATTATGCCTCTTGCAATGCCCAAACCAGTCCCCGCTCCAACAATGGCGTGCAAATCATTATTAGCACTTTCAGAGTGGGTCCCATTTTGGATAGTAGAATATTGATTTTTTTTTAAATAAGGTATTCCATAAATTTGTACTGCGAAATCATTTATTAGCTCGCAGCGTTTTAAATTAAATTTGCTCTGTAAAGCATTTCCAGAAATATTCCATGACAAGTTTATGATTTTTGCTTTGTTGTTAGATAAAGGACCAGCTACGGCAAAACATGCAGAAGAAGGATGATTAATATTTTTGCATTTATTTTTGAGAAAATCTTCTAGGATTAATTCAAAAGAATCCCAATCAGAAGATATATATTTCTTTTTGATTATTAACTTAGGCGAATCATCATTTATTTCTTTTTCGTATATCCCCAAAAGAACCTTTGTACCTCCTAAATCACAAGCGAGAAAATTCATATATTTTAAATTATTCTGTTCTTCCTTTTTTTTCTATTAATTCATCCATAAATTTGTAAAGATTAGGTAAATCGAAAATTCCTAAATTTCTTCCATTCAAAGCTCTTAAAGCGACCGAATCAATTTCCTCTTCTTTATCTCCTATAACTGCAATTAAGGGAATTCTCCCGAGAGTTGCCTCTCTTATTTTATATCCTATTTTTTCATTCCTAATATCAATTTTTGATCGGTAACCATTGTTATTTATGAATTCATTAAACTTTAAACACTTTTCAATATTTCTATCAGTAATGCTCAATAAAATTATTTGACAAGGAGCAAGCCAAATTGGGAATTTCGCCTCATATTGTTCAATTAAGATTCCGATAAATCTTTCAAAGGAACCTAAAATTGCTCTATGTAGCATTACTGGATTTCTTTTTTCATTATCAATATCTACATAAGTTGCGTCCAATCTAATAGGCATTGAGAAATCAACCTGAATAGTTCCGCATTGCCAGACTCTATTCAGACAATCTTTTAAAGAGAATTCTATTTTTGGACCATAAAAAGCCCCCTCCCCTGGTTGGAGTTCCCATTTTAGATTCTTGTCATCAAGAGCTTTGGTAAGAGCCTCTTCTGATTTATCCCAAATCTCTTCACTGCCTACCCTTTTTTCAGGACGAGTTGATAATTTGATAATGATTTCATCAAAACCAAAAGTTTTATAAACCTCGAAAATAAGATCTATGAAAGTAGATACCTCTTTTTGAATTTGCTCTTCTGTGCAGAATATGTGCGCATCATCTTGAGTAAAGTTTCTTACTCTCATCAAACCGTGTAGTGCTCCAGAGGGCTCATTTCTGTGACAAGAACCAAATTCAGCAAGACGAATAGGTAAATCCTTATAACTTTTTAAACCTTGATTAAATACTTGAATATGGCATGGACAATTCATTGGTTTAATTGCATAAGTTCGATTTTCTGATGCAGTAGTGAACATATCGTCTCTAAATTTTTCCCAATGACCGGATTTTTCCCAAAGAGATTTATCAACAGCTTGTGGGGTTTTAATTTCTAAATAATCATTTTTTTTAAGTATTTCTCTTATGTATTTTTCCAGGATTTGATAGATTGTCCATCCATTTGGATGCCAAAAAATCATACCAGGAGATTCTTCTTGTATATGAAATAGTGAATGTTTTTTACCAAGTTTTCTATGATCCCTTTTTTCAGCTTCTTCAATTCTTGTTAAGTAGTCATTGAGTTCTTTTTCTTTAGCCCATGCAGTTCCATATATTCTCTGTAATGATTCATTCTCACTATTACCTCTCCAATATGAACCAGATAATTTAAGTAATTTAAAGTGCCTCAAATGTCTTGTGTTAGGTACGTGAGGCCCTCTACACATGTCGATATATTCTTCGTGCTTATATAAATTAATGAGACCTTCTTCAGGAATTTCTTCAATTATTCGTAATTTAAAAGTTTCATCTCTTTCTTTAAAAGTTTTAATTGCTTCTTCTTTGGAAACTTGTAAGACTTCAACATCATAATTTGTTTTAATTAATTTATTAATTCTATCTTCAATTTTTATTAGATCTTCAGGGGTAAATCTGTATTTAGAAAAAATATCGTAATAAAAACCATCTTCAATTACAGGCCCAATTGCCATTTTAATATCACAGTATATTTGTTTAACTGCATGACCAATAAGGTGAGCAAAGGAATGTCTTATTATTTCAATTCCTTCTTTATCTTTTGATGTGATGATTACAACTTTGGAATCTTGGTTTATTGGAATAGTCGCATCAATAAGAACATTATTTACTTTCCCCGCAATTGTGGCTTTGGCTAATCCAGCGCCTATACTCTGCGCAATCTCAAGAATAGTTACAGATTTTTCGAAAACCTTTTTTGAACCATCAGGCAAGGTAATTATTGGCATAATTTATTTCTCCATTTCAAAGAAACCCAATTTTGATTTAACTCTTTTTAAAGTCTGATTTGCTAAATCTTCAGCTTTTTCCTTCCCTTCTTCAAGGATTTTATTTAATTGATAGGGATCATTAATTAATAATTTATATTTATGCTGAATAGGTTCTAATGAATCAATAAGTTGTTCAGTAATTAATTTTTTAAATGTCCCCCATCCAGTCTCTGAGAATTCCTTTTCACATAAAGAAATTTCTTTGCCCGATAATATTGAGTAAATCATCAAAAGATTTTTAGATTCTGGCCTCTCAGGGTTATTAAATTCTATTCCAATAGAACTGTCACTTTTTGCCCTTTTTATTTTTTTTGTGATTAGTTCAGGAGGATCTAATAAGTTAATGCGACTGCCCTCATTAGGATCACTTTTGCTCATCTTTTTTGACCCATCAATCAAACTCATTATTTTTGACCCATTCTTCATGATTATTGGTTGAGGGATTTTTAAAATATTTTTATCCTTACTAAATTTGGCATTAATTCTTTGTTGTGCAATATCTCTGGCAAGTTCAAGATGTTGTTTTTGATCCTCACCTACTGGTACAAAGTCAGCGTCATATAGAAGAATATCTGCAGCCATTAGGATCGGATAGTCAAATAATCCAATGGATACATTATTTCCCTGTTGTATGGATTTTTCCTTGAATTGAATCATTCTTTCCATCCAATTTATAGGAGTCATGCAATTTAATATCCAACAAAGTTCTGAATGTGCAGAAATCTGACTTTGGACAAAAATTGAGCATATGTTGGGATCTATCCCACAAGCGACGTACAAAGCCGCAGTAGAGATAGTATTCTGAGACAATTCTTTGGGATTATATGAAGCTGTGATTGCGTGCAAATCAACTACACATAGAAATGTTTCATATTGCTCTTGAAGAGTCACCCAATTATTGATTGCTCCAAGCCAATTTCCTATATGTAAATCGCCAGTTGGTTGAACTCCCGAAAGAATTCTTTTTTTATTTGCCATCCTCTTCTACTTCTCTAGATTGGATCTCTTCAGTTGATGTGCTTTTTATAGGTCTTGCAAAAGGGTCAGGTGCTATTTTTGTCTTTTCTTCATAAGGATTTTGTGATTGTCTAATCGGAGAAGAGTTTTTATTATTTTTTGCATATTCTGTGATTGATTCAATCAATTTTTCGTCTTTGATCATTTCGCTAAGTGTTCTTACAGAGAAACCCAGAACTGCAACGGTAGATCTCAATTGAAAGGTCTCTTGTATTGATTTAACAGCTTTCATTTCGTTATCACTCAATCTTATGCGGAATCCTCCTCCATCTCTTCTGCCGCCCGATCTATCTCTGAAATTAGATCTTTCATTGTTAGAACGACCTCTGTAATTTTCTTGTCCAGGATTATTGCTGAAATTTGAATTAGCCATCTTGATGTTTCTTAAGTTTTTTAAATAGTCTATTAACTTAGCATCTTGTTATGCAATAAGTCTTTTTAAAAGCCTTATATTTTTATCTTTTGATTAACGACTTATGAAATTTTGCTTTTCTCATTCATAAATTGCATTAAAATAAAAGTAGAAAAATAAAGTATTGTGTTTGATATTAGTAAAGACAACATTTTAAAGGATTTCATAAAGTTTCCAAAAAAAAATTTTCTTATTATTTTATTATTGTTAGGTTTTGGGGAATGGTTTGTCAGTGACTTAATTCATTTTGCAGGCGGCTCAATAGGATTTTTTGCGTTGTGCTTGGGGGGATATTTTTACTTGAAGAATGATAAGCCTATATTTAATGAGCCAAATAATTTAGATGGTTGGATAAATCTATGTAATGAAGATTTAAATTTTTTTGAAGAACTTGAAGCAACAAATGAATTAGAAAAACAGAATTCAAAAAGACAAAAAATACTTGAATCGATTCTTAATAGATGTGAAAAAGAAAAAATAAGTTTCATTGGACAAAAAGATTATCAAAGTTTTCAGTCTGTTTTGAAAAGTCATTTAAAAGCAGATAAGTTTGACTTTGATTTATACGAAAAACTGCCTAAATACAATTCTTCTCAAGTTATTCCAGAAGAAGCTTTGAAGAGTGATTCAATCTTGTATTTTATAAACTTGCCTTTGTCGGCAAATGATTTTTTGTGGCTGGAAAAGTTTCCTAAAAATATGCCAATCTGGTTGGTGGCTTTAACTTCCAACGAAATAGATGCCAAAAATCAGATAGAAGATCTAAAGTCTCAAATTTCAAGTGACTTTATAAATAAAATTATTACTTTTGATGTGAATAAGAATGTAATAACAAATATACCTTTTTCGTTAAGGAAGTTTTTCATAAGTTCATCTAAAAATATTGAAAATACTAAAAAAAGGCTCTTGAAAGAACTTCATGTTGCCTGGCAATCTGAAATTGAAGGGATAAGAAGAATTCAGTTAAAAGGTATACAAAGAAAAAATCAAATTCTTGTCGCGACAACTGTTTTCTTATCTCCTATCCCATCAATTGATGTTATGGCAATGACAGTACTAAATTCATTAATGATTAAAGAAATTAAGTCTATATGGGGATGTAATTGGTCTCCTGAGATTTTAGATAAAGTATCTAAAGAGATTCTAAAGACTGCAATTGCTCAGGGAGTTATTGAATGGAGTGGACAGACTCTAATTGGCATAACAAAATTACATGGCCCAAATTGGCTTGTCTCTGGAACATTTCAGGCTGTCAGTGCTGCTTATTTAACAAGAGTAGTATCAAGTTCTTTGGCTGATTTTATGGCAATAACAAAAGGAGTAGAAGAACCTGATTTAGATTTTATAAAGAAAAATTCTGAGAAAATTGTTGAAAAAGCTTTTGAAAAAGAAAAAATAAATTGGAAAGGATTTATTTCTGATCTTAGAAAACCACTTATGAAACTATCTTTTAGTTCATAATCTAAGGATGAATCTTAAATATGAGAAAAAATATTATTTTTTTTAGTTTGTTACTCCTGCTCTCTCTTGTTTCAAGCTCATGTAAGAAAATATCAAATAAAAATGAAACTAAAGAAGTAATACTGGCAAGTTTCACTGTTTTGGCGGACATAATTAGCAATGTTGCTAAAGATGATTTTATTGTTAGATCAATAACGAAACCTGGAGTTGAAGTTCATGGCTACCAACCAACTCCAAGCGATTTAGTAAATGCATCTAGTGCTTTTGTTTTTATTGATAATGGATTTGGATTTGAATTATGGGCTGAAAAATTTGTTTCTAATTTAAAAGTTAAAAGAATTACTGTCGCGGAAGATTTAGATCCTATTTTTATTAGTGAAGATTTTTATAAAGGGAAACCTAATCCTCATGCCTGGATTTCTCCAAAAAGAGGGATTCTATACGTAGATATTCTAGTGGATTCTTTATCAGAATTGAGGCCATCTAAAAGGACATTATTTGAAGAAAATGGAAAAATTTATAAAGATAAACTCTCTAAAATAGATAAAGAATTCTCACTTTTTATTAATAACTTAAATAAAGAAAGGAGGTATCTAGTAAGTTGTGAAGGTGCTTTTTCATATTTAACAAATGATTATGGATTAAAGGAAGTTTATTTGTGGCCAGTTAATGCTGAGAGTCAAATTACTCCCAAAAGAATGACAAGAACAATCTCACTAGTTAAAGAAAAAAATGTCCCATCTGTATTTTGCGAAAGTACTGTAAGTAACGAATCTCAAATGGTTGTTGCAAACGAAACTGGGGCTAATTTTGGAGGAAATCTTTTTGTTGATTCATTATCTGATGATAGTGGGCCTGCTAGTTCCTATATAAAAATGCTTGAGCATAATTTGAATTTGATTAAAAAAGGGCTTTTTTGAATTATGGAAACAATCAATTATCAAAACTTTAGGATTGATGCAGAGAATATTTGTGTAGATTATAACGGCAAGGTGGCTTTGTATGATGCTAATTTAAAATTGAAACCTGGCCAGATTTGTGGGTTAGTAGGGATGAATGGGGCTGGTAAAACAACTTTTTTTAATGCTTTAACTGGCTTTGTAAATATTTCAAAGGGAAAAATTAGAATAAATGGAGAGTCTGTAAGAACTGCCCAAAAAGATCAGACAATTGCTTATGTTCCTCAAAATGAGGGAATTGATAGTCAATTTCCAATAAGTGTTTGGGATGTGGTGATGATGGGAAGATATGGTTCGATGAATATTTTTAGGTGTCCTAGAGAGTCTGATGTTCAGGCGGTTAAAGATGCTATTGATAGAGTTGATCTTACTGATCATTTATCTTCACCTATTGGAAACTTATCTGGAGGTCAGAGAAAACGAACTTTTTTAGCTAGAGCAATTGCGCAAAGAGCGTCAATATTACTTCTTGATGAGCCTTTTTCAGGTGTTGATATAAGAACTGAGAAACTTATCTCGGAATTATTTATTCAATTTAAAAATGAGGGGAAAACTATATTATTATCAACGCACGATATGATTCATGTCCGAGAATTTTGTGATTTGGTTCTTTTAATAAATAAAACTGTTGTAGCTTATGGCGAGACCTCTGAAGTGTTTACCCCTGAAAATATTACAACCACTTTTGGAGGGATCTCACCTGATTTCTTGTTTGGACCTGAATCCTAAATTTTAAATTATATGGAGCTCTGTTCTTTTTTAACTTTAGATTCATTTATAACAGATCCTTTAACTCATGACTTTATGAGAAAAGCACTTCTTATGAGTTCTTTAGTTGCAGCTGTTTGTGGTTTTCTATCAAGTTTTTTGACTCTTAAAGGTTGGGCTTTAATGGGAGATGCAGTGTCTCATTCAGTAATGCCTGGGGTTGTGGTTGCTTATGCATTAGGTCTTCCTTTCTCATTAGGGGCATTTATTTTCGGAGTTGGTTCTGTAGCATTGATAGGGTTTATTAAGCAGAAATCTAGAGTCAAGGAAGATACGGTTATTGGGTTGGTATTTACTGGATTTTTCGCTCTTGGAATAGTATTGGTTTCTAAGATTAAAAGTAATATTGATCTACACTCTATTCTTTTTGGTAGTCCATTAGGAATATCACTTTCAGATGTAAAACAAACTATATTTATTTCTTTATTGGTAGTAATCCTTTTATCAATTTTTAGAAAAGATTTAATGCTTTATTGTTTTGATCCTAGGCATGCAAAAACAGTTGGGATTAACGTATTTTTTCTTCATTATTTACTCCTCACATGCTTATCTTTGGCAGCTGTTGTGGGCTTGCAGTCTGTTGGAATTATTTTGGTAGTTGCGATGTTGATTACACCAGGGGCTACAGCATATCTACTTACGGATAAGTTTGATAATATGACAGTAATTTCAGTATTAAGTGCAATTATCTCGAGCCTAATAGGAATCTATGTTAGTTTTTGGTTCGATCTTGAAACAGGTGGATCAATTGTCTTGGCACAAACTTTTATATTTTTATTTGCTTTTTTATTCGCTCCAAGATACGGAATATTTAAGTTAAAGAAATTATTTGCAGGGTATAAATGATAGTGGTGGAAGAAACTTTAAATAAAAAGTGGAATTGGTGGCCATTATTCCCCTTATATCCTTATGGAAAAAAGAAAACAATTTTAAGAGAATTAATTCCTGATCAAATATGGTCCTTGGAACAAATACAGGGACTTTATTATGTTGCAGTTCCAATAAGAATGACGGTAATAAAGGTTGATAATGGATTGATGCTAATAAATCCACTGCCGCCTACAAAAGAATTAATAAATGAGTTAGAAAAATTAATTGCGATTCATGGCAAAGTAAAAACAATAATTCTACCGACTGCCTCTGGACTAGAACATAAAATCGGACTGCCAGCTCTTTCAAGAATTTTTAAAGATGCAGAAATTTGGCTTTGCCCTGGACAGTGGAGTTTCCCAATAAATCTACCACTAGATTTTTTAGGAATTCCATCAAAAAGATCTAGAATACTTTTTGAGGAAGGTACTCCACATACAAACTCCTTTAAATGGTCTTCATTAGGCCCACTGAATTTAGGTCTTGGAAGATATCAGGAGATAAGCTGTTTCCATTATCCTACGAAAACCCTTCATGTAACTGACGCAATAGTTGGAATAGACTCCACACCACCTGAGATATTTAATTTTGATCCAACTCCACTTCTTTTTCACTCTAGAGAGAGAGGAGATGAACCTTTGATTGACGCCATTGAACAAAGAAAAAAAGGATGGAAAAGGTTAGTCTTATTTTCATCTTTTTTGAAACCAGGTAAATTAAATATTCCACCCTTAAAAGAAATATTTAAGTATTCATTCAAAAAAGATCTTAGAAATTGGAGATCTCATTTCGGTATTTATCCCTTTTTATGGGAAGAAGATTGGGAATCCTCTCTTCTTGAAATTATGGGTAAAGATGCTCCTAAGATTCAAATTGCACCAGTTTTACAAAAATTAATTTTTCCGCGTTCAAAAGAAGTGTTACTTGAATGGTTAGAAAATATCAAGTCTTTTGAAGATATGGAATATTTAATTCCAGCACATTTTACGGCACCTATAAAATTTACAATAGAAGATTGTCAAAAATTAATTAATGAAATTAATTCCCAAAAATGGGACAAACTTCCTGAGGATAATAAATTTTTGATGGTTTTATATAAAAAGTTGTTTGAATTAGGAATAATTCCTGAAGAAGTAAATCTTTAAAAACTATTATTCTTCAATAGACATGTTTTCATCATTTTTAAGAGTTTGTTCCAGCTCTTTTCTTTGCTCCATTTGTCTTAAGAAATATCCTGTCATCATTGCAGAAGATAATAAATTAGCAATGTTGTCTTTTGAAGATGTTATTTTTACATCAAATTGATCTGAAGGAAGCATTCCAAGAAGACCTTGAACATTATGTCTAATAATTTCTTGAATATCTTCACTAGCTGATTTTGCTACTCTTTGCAAAACTTCTGGAGATTGTTTTTGTAAATATTGGATTAAATCATTCTCATCGTTTGGATCATTATTTTCAGTAGCAAGAAATTCTGGATTAAACATTTCTACAGCTTCAAGATATAAAAACCCTACAACATCATGTACCCATTAATCTAAATTATTAAGGGCAGGGAACCGAATAGGTCCAATTTTATTAAACGGCCAATATCTAAAAATAGCTTTACCAATAACCTTTTCATAGGGTAAAAACCCCCAAATATGTGAGTCCATACTGTTATTTCTATTATCTCCCATTACCCATAATGACTCTTCTGGGACAATAAAAGGCCCTATAGAATAATTAATATTTTTGTCAAAAACGTAATTTTTTTGAGCGATATCATTTAAGTAAAGATTACCGTCTCTTACTTCTACCCTGTCTCCAGGTATTCCAATCACTCTTTTTATTAATGCAGTATCTGCTTCATAACCAGCATTAATTAATTGTTCCGGAACGTTAAAAACAACTATTTTATTTTTTAATTTTGAAAGATTTGATTTGGATGTAATTTTAGGGGTTACTTTCTCAACAAGAATTTTATCTTGTATTTGAAGAGTTGGAAGCATTGAACCTGATGGGATCCATCTTGGCTCTATAACCTGCCATCGTATAATTAAAGCAATAGATATCCAGATTAAAAGATTTTTTAAATCCTTTAGTATTGAATTTCTTTTTTCTTGAGTTGTAGACATGTTTTATTTAATTCAGTTATAAGGAAAATCCAAAAGCGTTTATATAAATTATGACATCATCTATTGAATGCAAAAATTTTCTTAGAAGTTTACAACTTTTAAATCTTCTTATAAAAATAGGAGTTCAAAATTTCATACTATGTCCTGGTAGTAGATCAGCACCTATAGCAATAGCTGCTGGAGAATTAAATAAATTAGGACTGGTAAATATTTTTAATTCAATAGATGAGAGATCTGCAGGATTCCACTCTCTTGGAATTTCTGCTGCATCAGGGAATCTTTCTTTAGTTATTACCACTTCTGGAACTGCCGTAAGCAATCTATTGCCAGCAGCAGTCGAGGCTGACAGATCTTGTAAAGGAATTATATTTCTTACTGCTGATAGACCCTTAAGATTAAAAGATTGTGGGGCCAATCAAACAGTAAATCAAGAAGATTTTTTGAGTTCAGTCTGCAGAAGAGTTTTAAGTACAAATCTAAATGGACTCCATGAAACACAAGAAAATGAAATCTTAAATTTAGTTCGAATTACTGAGAAACAAATATCCACTTTTCCTGGTCCTATTCATTTAAATATTCCCATTGATAAACCTTTAGGTATTTCCTTTTTAAATCAAAAAAATGTTTTAGAGGTTTTTGAGAGAATTTATTTAAAGAAAAAATATGTCTTTGAGGAATTTGAAATAAAGTCTGATAAAAACAAATTCTTAGAAATTTCAAAAAGTTTAAATTTAAATGAATCTGGCATTATTTTGGTAGGTCCCTATCAAGGTTCCATAAACGACTTATCTTCTTTCAATAAATCTTTAGAAAAATTACAAGAAATTAGTGGTTGGCCAGTATTTGCTGATCCTGTTTCAGGCGTTTCTTCTGAGTTGAGAGGTTTAGTTGTGAATTGGGAATTAGTCCTAAGAAAAAATAAGAATTTAATTAATTGTCATCAACTTTTGAGGCTTGGTCCTATGTCATCCTCAATTGATTTGGAGAAGTTTTTAACAACCTTCGAAGGGATACAAATTCTTATAAAAGAAAAAAACTATAGAAAATTGGACCCTATAAAAAAATCATTTGAATATGATTTTGGGCTACTAAATTTTACTACTCTATTGTTAGAAGAATTATCAATTAACGAAAAAAACAAAAAGTCTCTTACTCCTTTAGCCCTAAATCTAATGGAGGAAGGTGAGCAAATTAAAGAAATTTTAAAAGAGAAAATTACTAATGAAAATCAAATTACTGAGTATAAGCTTGCAAATCTTGTCCCAAAACTTTGGCCAGCTGAAAATCCAATAATGCTTTCCGCGAGTAGCCCGATTAGAGATTGGCTTACATTTTCTGAGAATGCCACTTTAACAAGAAATTGTTTCAGCTTTAGAGGGGCTTCTGGCATAGACGGTACTTTATCCCTTGCATTAGGAATTTCTAGAATTAAAAATCCTCTACTTCTCGTAACTGGAGATTTGGCTTTTGTTCACGATATAAACGGTTGGCTGATTGAAAATTCAATCGATATTAATTTAACAATTCTTCTAATAAATAATAATGGCGGAAATATATTTAATCGTATTTATAAAAAAAATTTAAAAGAAGATGATCTAAAAAAACTATTTCTTATGCCTAAAGAAATAAACTGGCCAAAACTCGCAGAGGCGTATCAAGTAAACTTTAAAAGTGTGACAAATTTTAAAAAATTACGAGAGGCATTCGATTGGAGCATTTCTATCCAGAAATCTGTAATAATTAAAGTTGATATTGATCCAGAAAATGAAATTTTTGAAAAAAATGCCCTGCTAAAAAAAATAATTGGCAGTTAAATTTATTATTTTCTATCTTTGAATAATTAGGATTCATGAAAGTATTACCTGGTAAAACAACTTTAAATTGGTCAGAATGCAAATCTTATGAGGATATATTGTTTCATAAATCAGATGAGGGAATTGCTAGAATTGCAATTAATCGGCCTGAAAAAAGAAATGCATTTAGGCCACAAACTATAGATGAACTTATTAATGCATTTAATATCGTAAGAAATGATGAAAATATTGGAGTAGTTCTCTTTACGGGTGCAGGACCTGACAAGAGGGGTATCTATTCCTTTTGCTCTGGAGGTGATCAGAGTCTAAGAGGTAAAAATGGATATAAAAATGATGAAGGGAAGCAGAGATTAAATGTACTTGAACTTCAAAGATTAATAAGAAGTTTGCCTAAAGTGGTTATTGCCTTGGTTCCTGGTTTTGCAATTGGAGGAGGCCAGGTACTTCATTTAATATGCGATCTCAGTATCGCCTCAGAGAATGCAATATTTGGTCAAACAGGTCCAAGAGTTGGTAGTTTTGATGCGGGATTTGGATCTAGTTATTTGGCAAGACTTGTTGGCCAAAGAAAAGCAAAAGAAATTTGGTTTTTATGTAGAAAATATGATTCCAAGGAAGCTCTTAGGATGGGCTTGATAAATGCAATTACAAAGATTGAAGAATTAGAAGCTGAGGGTGTAATCTGGGCAAGAGAGATTTTACGAAATAGTCCAACTGCTATTCGTATTCTTAAAGCTTCATTCAATGCGGAGAATGATGGGATTGCGGGTATTCAAGAATTATCCGGATACACAACTCAATTATTTTATTCGACTGAAGAAGCTCAAGAAGGTAGAGATGCCTTTCTTGAAAAGCGTCCACCAGACTTTTCTGATTATAAGTGGACACCCTAGTTTATTTTTCAAAAGAACTTTTTAAATAATTATCAATGAGAATTCTTCTTGCCGCTGCTGAATGTGCTCCAATGATCAAAGTTGGAGGTATGGGAGATGTGGTTGGTTCGTTACCTCCGTCTTTAATAAAACTTGGTCACGATGTAAGGGTAATAATTCCAGGATATGGGAAATTGTGGAGTCTTTTAGAGGTGTCGAATGAACCAGTCTTTAGAGCAAATACAATGGGCACTGATTTCGCAGTATATGAAGCAAAACATCCAATTCATAATTATGTAATTTACTTAGTAGGTCATCCAACATTTGACTCTGAACAAATATATGGAGGCGAAAATGAGGACTGGCGCTTTACCTTTTTTGCTAGTGCCACTGCAGAATTTGCCTGGAATTGTTGGAAACCTCAAGTTCTCCATTGCCATGATTGGCACACTGGAATGATTCCTGTGTGGATGCATCAGGACCCCGAAATTAGCACTGTCTTCACAATTCATAATTTAAAATATCAAGGTCCTTGGAGATGGAAACTAGAAAAAATGACTTGGTGTCCTTGGTATATGCATGGAGACCATACAATGGCTGCCGCTATGTTGTATGCAGATAGAGTAAATGCTGTTTCTCCAACTTATGCTGATGAAATTAAAACCCAAGAATATGGGGAAAGCCTTGAAGGATTACTCAACTATATATCAGGTAAATTAAGGGGAATTCTTAATGGTATAGATTTAGATGAATGGAATCCAGCCAAAGATTCAGTTTTACCTGCACAGTTTAACCTTAAGAATTTAGAAAATAGGCTGGAAAATAAGAAAATTCTTCAGAGAGAAATGGGTCTTGAAGTTAATACTAAAAAATATCTTTTAGGTATGGTAAGTAGGTTGGTTGATCAGAAAGGAGTCGACTTACTTTTACAAGTGTCAAGAAGACTTTTAGCATATACCGACTCGCAAATTGCTGTTTTAGGTACTGGAGATAGATATTTAGAGTCTGGATTATGGCAACTTGCATTAGATTATCCTGGTAGATTTTCAGTATTCCTTACCTATGATGATTCTTTATCAAGACTTATATATGGGGGGTCTGATGCATTTTTAATGCCAAGTAGATTTGAACCTTGTGGTATTAGTCAACTCCTTGCCATGAGGTATGGTTCTATTCCAATAGTAAGGCGAGTTGGAGGTTTAGTTGATACCGTTCTCCCCCACGATCCAGAAAATAATATTGGTACAGGTTTTTGTTTTGATCGCTTTGAGCCTATAGATTTCTATACTGCTTTAGTAAGGTCTTGGGAGGCCTTCAGGCATAAAGATAGCTGGGAGTTATTGCAAAAAAGAGCTATGAGTCAAGAGTTTAGTTGGCAACGATCAGCTCTAGAATACGAAATTATGTATAAAGATGTTTGTGGAATAAAGGAACCATCACCAGATTTTGCTGAAGTTGAAAAATTTTCTTTTGGACAATCCGCTGACCCATCTCTAAAAAAAGTATGACTTAATTTTTTAATGGAATTCTCTTTATCAGAATTAAATGATGTTCTGGGTGATATTAAGAATCTAGGAGATGATGGAAAAGATTTTTTAAATTTTAAAAATATAAGTATTGATAGTAGAACCTTATTGAGAAATGACCTTTTTATTGCAATAAAGGGTAAAAATTTTGACGGACATAGTTTTCTCCCAGAGGTTTTAAAGAAAGGAGTTAAATCAGTAGTGATTAAAAAAGGGATGCAGAAATTTCTTCCAAGGGACTTCCCTTGTTGGGTAGTAAATGACACTTTAGAAGCATTTCAAAAATTAACATTGCTCAAAAGAAAAAAATTAAATATTCCGTTGGTTGCAATAACTGGTTCAGTGGGTAAAACAACGACAAAAGAAATGATTGGCGAGGTTTTAAAGAAACTTGGAAGAATTAAACTATCCCATGCAAATTTCAATAATGAAATTGGGGTTGGTCTTACAATTCTTGCTACAGATCAAGAAGATAAAGTTTTGGTTCTTGAGATGGGCATGAGAGGTCTTGGACAGATCGAAAATTTATCAAAATTTAGTGAACCTGATATTGCAGTTATTACTAACATTGGGACAGCCCATATTGGATTGTTAGGATCGAAAAAGAATATCACTCATGCAAAGTGTGAAATTACCAAGTTTTTAAATCCCAAAGGAGTTGTAATAATCCCAGCAAATGATTTATTTCTAGAGGAAACTTTAAAAGAATATTGGAAAGGTAGAGTAATAAAAGTAGAATTGTTGAATATTGAAAATCAAGGGAAAAGTTTTAACAAAGATAGTAATTTGCGAGGATTTTATAATCAATTGAATAAAACAATCTTAATAAAAAAAAATACCTTCGAAATTTCATTTGAAGGATTTCATAATGCTTCAAATTTCTTATTTGCCTATGCAGTTGCAAAAGAGTTAGGGATTGATTTTGCAAGTTTTAATAAGTTTGATTTTGCAAGCTTAACAGGAAGAAATAAAATTATTAAATCAGTTAAAACTACAATTTATGATGAGTCTTATAATGCCTCGCCGGAATCGGTAAAAGCATGTATTGAAAATCTGCTAGAAAAACCAAGAAATCATTTTTTTATATTTGGAAGTATGCAAGAATTAGGCAATGAATCTGAAAAGTACCATAAAGAAATATTCGTCTTAATAGATAATTCAGATATAAAAAAATGTCTGTTTATTTGCGATAAAAAAAATGTAAAACTTTATTCTAATTATCTAAAAGATAAGAAAAAATTTTTAGTTTTTAATAATATTAAAAATATTCCCAAAGAGATAAATAAATTCACGAAAAAAGGTGATTCTATCCTTATTAAAGGAAGCAGATATTGGGAGCTTGAAAAAATTGTCGAATTAATTAATTAGATCAAGTTTTCTTTCTTTTCCAGTTATCTATATTTACTTGTTTAGCTCTTGAAATTGCTAATGAATTATCTTTAGAGTCTTTAGTGATCACAGAACCAGCTCCTGTTGTTACTGATTCCCCTAGATTTATTGGCGCCACCAAAACTGTATTTGCTCCAATACTGGAATTCTTTCCAATTTTTGTTTGATTTTTTTTCTGACCATCAAAATTTGCAGTAATAGTTCCTGCCCCTATATTTGTAGATCTCCCAATAATAGAATCGCCAATATAACTCAGATGGTTCACTTTAG
The DNA here is from genome assembly GCA_003216415.1 of Prochlorococcus sp. AG-402-O16. Lineage (GTDB taxonomy): Bacteria > Cyanobacteriota > Cyanobacteriia > PCC-6307 > Cyanobiaceae > Prochlorococcus_A. The sequence goes on along the minus strand of QCIY01000011.1, from coordinate 7,613 downwards.
AATCCTCTTCTAATTTACTATTTTTTATTTCAACAAAATTTCCAATCTTACTGTATGAAGATATTTTGGATTTAGGTCTAATGTGACTGAAGGGACCAATTTTTATATGATCCTTTATTTGAGAATCATAAACAGTGGAATTTGAGATTTCGCAATTTATACCCACATCAGAATTTTCAATAAAAGTATTTGGACCAATAATGCAATTATTAAAAATTTTGGAGCTGCCCCTTATATGAGTATTAGCCTCTATTATTACATCTTTACCAATCTCAGCTTCTTCACTAATCGAGCAACTTGCTTGATTTATAAAAGTTACACCATTAAGCATATGCTTTTCTTTAATTGAATTCTGAATGAGTTCTTCGCATTTTGATAAATGTATTCTATTGTTAACTCCTTGAAGCTCTCCATTATCCTCTATCTCTAGGCTTAAGGAATTATTTAGAAAAGATACCGTATCAGTTAAATAAATTTCTTTCTGACTATTATTACTTTGCAACTTACTTATGATTTTGGACAAATTTTCCCAGTTAAAACAATAAACACCTGCATTTATTAATAAATTTAGTCTCTCTTGATTATTGCAATCTTTTTCTTCAACAATTCTTTCTATAAAATCCCCTTTTAAAAAAACTCTGCCATATCCATGAGGATTTTTTTTCTTTGTTGTTATTAAAGAAACATCCGCATTTTTAGAATCAAATAAATCTATAAGCTTCTTAAGAGTCTTAGGCTTGATGAGAGGTACATCGCCATTTAATACCAATAGTTTCCCTTCATTCTTCTTTATTTGTCTACAAAGTACCTGGAGAGCATGACCAGTTCCTAGTTGAGGATCTTGAAATACAAATTGAATCTTTTTATTGTTTGGGATTGAGTCTTGTACTTCTTTGGATTTGTGTCCAGTGATTACGAAAATTTGATCAGGGTTTAATTTGTTACATGAATCAATTACTCTTCGCAAAAGACTTTTGCCAGATATTTTATGTAAAACCTTTGGCAATGAGCTTTCCATCCTAGTGCCCCTGCCTGCAGCTAATATCGCAACACTTAACATATTTTTTGAAATATATATCTAAATCTAACTCTTAGAGGCCAATTTCGTCATTCCCCACTTTTCTCTCCATTTCTTAGTGGATAAAAGATTTGATAATAATTGCTCATCTAATCTTTGCCTAATAATATCTTCTGCACATGAGTTTAAATCTTGATCACGATAAGGAATACTTGCTTTTGTTAAGAGATGTTCCTCTTCCATGACAGATAACTTATCAAAATTAAAATTCGATTTCAATTTTTTCTTATCAAATTTTGCTATCGCGACGGTTCCCTGACTCCAAGAAGTTCTAGAATTAAAATTTGGTTTGATAGTAAAAATCTTTAAACCAAGATTTCTTAATGTCTTTCTTACTGCTGCTGAAGAGGTATATGTTATGAGGTAACCTTGCGGATTGAGTTTTTGTGTGACCTTAGATAAAAATTCAATTGTCCAAACTTGTGGGCATTTTTGAGGGGAAAACCCATCTAAATAAATTAGATCGAATCTATTATCTGCAGGTATAACATTAATCTTTTCTCTAGCATCACCCCACAAAATTTTGCAATTAAAAAATTGATCTTCAAAGCAATCATTTTGATATAATGAATCAAATATTCTTTTAACTTTTGGAGCCCATAATTTTTTGAAGGCTTTTTTTCTGAGCGAGTATTCAAGAGGCTTTTTATCTATCTCTAAGGCGTACCAATTTAAATACGATTTTTGTTTTATTAACTCGTTGTATAAAGAAGCAGAATTGTATCCTAAACCAAAACATATATCTAAAACGTCAAGTGACTTTCCCTTAAATCTTTGCAAATCAGATGGAGCTGTGAATTTTATTTTTGTCTCCTCTAATGCACCCAATAAGCTATGGAAATTCTCTTGAAAAAAGACACTTCTTAAAGAGTAACTTCCATCTTTAGTTAAGACTTCAATTAATTCAGACAAAGATTTTTAGTTGATTAGTTTAGCAAGGTCTTCCCAAAAAGCAGGATAAGAGACGCTAGAGGCATCTGCCCTCATTATTTTCGAAGTACCTTTAGCGAGAAGTGAAGCGATAGCCAGACTCATTGATACTCGATGATCCGTCTCACTGTCTACCTCCGCAGAATGAAATTTTGATTGGCCATTAATTAATAATCCATCTTCTTTCTCAATTATTTCAGCACCGAATTTCCGCAACTGTCTTGCCATGACTTTTAATCGGTCTGTTTCCTTAACTCTTAATTCCTTTGCATCCTTAATTTCAGAAACTCCATTACAAAAACAGGCTGCTACAGTAAGTATGGGAATTTCATCTATAAGTTTTGGGAGAATATCTCCTTCAATAGTGAATGATCTTAAATTATTTGCAGTCTTTATTTTAATAGATCCAATAGGTTCTCCAGCAATTATTGATTTATCTAAAATCTCATAATTGCACCCCATTAAATCCATTACATTTAATATTCCTGTTCTCGTGGGATTTAATCCAACATTCTTAATTAAAACCTCTGAATTTGGAATAATAGACGCAGCAATCATCCAAAAGGATGCAGAACTTATGTCACCAGGGATTAATATTCTTTGACCAATTAGTTTACCATCTGACTTTATTACTACATTTCTTCCTAATTCTCCTCTAATACTTATGTTTGCTCCAAATGCTTTTAACATTCTTTCGGTATGATCTCTTGAGGATGCTGGCTCAATAACAGAGGTAGTTCCAGAAGCTTTTAGGCCTGCCAATAATATTGCAGATTTTACTTGTGCACTTGCTACAGGCGTTCCAATAACACATCCTTTGAGTTTATTCCCATCAATTGAGATTGGAGCTTTGTTTCCGCTTTCCCTACCAAAAATTTTGCCACCCATCATGGATAATGGTTTACCAACTCTCCCCATAGGTCTCTCATTAAGAGAAGTGTCCCCAGTTAAAATAAAATTCTTACCTTCTTGACCAGCCAATAATCCCATTAGTAGCCTCATAGTGGTTCCAGAATTTCCGCAATTAAGAATTTCTTTAGGCTCTTTTATTCCATCTAGACCCAAGCCTGAAATCGTAAAAGGCTCATCTTCTTTTATTTCTGGTATTTTTACTCCTAATTTTCTTAGACAATCAGCAGTTGAAAGTGGATCTTCAGAATGTAAAAAACCCTCAATAGTAGTTTTGCCCTGAGCAATACTTCCTATTATTAAGGCTCTATGAGAGATAGATTTGTCTCCAGGTACTTTTATTTTTCCTTTTAAATTAGCTCCACCTTTTATTGTGCGGATATTATTCATTTTCAAATTAATACTTGATAAATTTTTATTAATATAAATTAGATATATATTATCAATAAGTTTGTTTTTTAAAAAAAAATATTCAAAGTAAGTAACTGTTTTCTATAATAAAATCAGAAAAGGATTCAATCATTAATCTTACTTATTATCACGTTGCAAATGATGTTCCGGAAATAAGTCCAGATATTGCAGTGGTTATTGATGTTTTAAGAGCCACAACCACGATTTCTTGGGCTTTGAAAAATGGAGCTGAATCAATACAAGTTTTTGCAGATTTAGATTTATTGAAAGAATCTGCGATTAAGTGGCAAGCAGATGAGAGATTAATGCTTGGTGAGAGAGGTGGGAAGAAAATAGAGGGCTTTGATTTAGGAAATTCCCCTTTATCAGTCACAAAAAAAGTTGTAAATGGTAAGAGACTATTTATGAGTACTACCAATGGGACTAAATCATTGCATAAAGTTCAGAATGCAAAACATTTATTTGCAATGGGTCTTCCAAATAGAAGGGCTGTAGCCGAAAAAATAATTTCACTAAAATGTGAGAATGTTTTAATACTTGGGAGTGGTTGGGAAGGCTCATATTCACTTGAGGATTCTTTAGCTGCTGGTGCATTGGCCTCATACTTGGAATCAAACTGTGATTTTGAAGTTAACATTCTTAATGACGAATTACAGGCTGCTCTGACACTCTGGGATTTTTGGAAAAATGATATTTTGAAATGTTTAAAAACAGCAACCCATGGTAAAAGATTGACAAGTCTTGGAGATTATGAGGAAGATTTTAAATGTTGCTCTGAACTTGATTGCTTAGATATTGTTCCTGCTCAAGTTGAAAGAGGTGTGATTCGTGCCTCATGATTTACGAATTAGTTCACTAGGAGTAAAGCCTTGACTGATTTTTTGGTAGCTGCATTGCAAATTACTAGTACTTCAAATGTTGAAGCAAATTTTGTTGAAGCAGAAGAACAGATTGAATTAGCCGCTAGAAGAGGAGCTGAGTTAATAGGTTTGCCTGAGAATTTTGCTTTTTTAGGAGAAGATGATGAAAAACTTAGATTAGCCTCTGAATTGTCAGTAAAGTGCTCAAATTTCCTCAAAACTATGTCACAAAGATATCAAGTATTTCTTTTGGGAGGAGGGTATCCTGTTCCCGCTGGTGATGACAATCATACTTTTAATAGATCAGCACTTTTTGGAAGAGATGGACAGGTTTTGGCAAAATACGACAAAATTCACTTATTTGACGTTGATTTGCCAGATGGAAACTTATATAAGGAATCATCCACTATTCTATCTGGGGGAGAATATCCCCCTGTTGTAGACGTCCCAGGTTTATGCAAAATAGGATTATCGATTTGCTACGACGTTAGATTTCCTGAACTTTATAGATATTTGTCTTCGAATGGTGCAGAGCTAATTATGATTCCAGCAGCTTTTACAGCATTTACTGGAAAGGATCATTGGCAAATTTTATTACAAGCAAGAGCGATTGAAAATACAGCATATGTAGTTGCTCCAGCTCAAACTGGGATTCATTATGGGAGAAGGCAAAGTCATGGTCATGCAATGGTAATTGATCCATGGGGCACAGTTTTATCTGATGCTGGAAAAACTCAGGGAGCGGCAATAGCACCTGCTGATAAAGAAAGAGTAAAGAAAATTAGGGAGCAAATGCCAAGCCTTAAACATAGAAAAAACAAATTATTTTCAAACTAATGATAAAGTTTTTGAATAATAAACTTTTTCGTTATTTATCTGTTTTTTTATTTTTAAATTACGCAATCCTCCCAGTTAAATCTTCAAGTGCTCTGGCGGCATGGGCTATAAAAACAAATGGGATTTTAGAATTAAGAACTAAATCAAACACAAATTTAAAAGCATACTTTCAGAAGGCTAACCAAAAATATGGCGATAGATTCTGGGTAGATTTTCCTGGAGAATTAAAAAATCCTAGAACAATCAAAGGTAATGGTCCAATAAAAGAAATTAGATTAGGTAAACCTAATATTGGTAAAACAAGATTAGTAATTGAATTTAGAGAAAAAACTTTATTGAACCCTTTGACTTGGCAAATGGTTGGCTTAGATCAAAATAGGTGGAGAATAAAACTATTTAAACCAAAACATTCTTTTAAGAAAATTGGTGAAGGTGCAGTTGATAAAGGGAAAAGGAAAATCAAAGCAAATCAAAAATCAAGTTTTAAGAGTAAAAGGGGTAATAATTTCTTGCAATTGCCCAACGTAAAACAAAACAAATTTGTAGTTATTATTGATCCAGGGCATGGAGGTCCTGATCCTGGAGCAATAGGTATTGGTGGTTTAAAGGAAACAGATGTTGTGCTTGAGGTTTCCAAAATAGTTTTAAAGTTATTGTCTGATAAAGGTGTCAAAGCAAGGCTAACTAGAAAAAATGAAGTTGATTTGGATTTGCCTCAAAGAGTTTCCTTTGCTAACAGTATGGACGCAGATTTATTTGTGAGTATTCATGCAAATGCCTCAAGAGGAAAAAGAAGGGATATTAACGGGTTAGAAACCTTTTACTATAGAGGATGGAGAGGTAGATTACTCGCTAAAAGAATTCAAAAACAAATACTAAGAGTTTCTCCTGGTAGTCCTGATCGAGGAGTTAAACAAGGTAGATTTTATGTAATTAAAAATACTAAGATGCCTGCAGTACTTGTAGAAATTGGTTTTTTAACGGGAAGATTGGATGCAAGAAGATTAGAAAAAACTACGCATCGTAAAAGACTAGCTTATGCAATTGCAAAAGGCATCCTTGAACATCTTTCTAAAGCTAGGTGAAACTTAAAATAGGTATTTTTGACAGTGGAATAGGTGGTTTTACAATCCTTAATTCTTTAATAAAAACACGGAAAGATGTTGAAGTTTTTTATTTAGCTGATACAAAAAGAATCCCTTTCGGAAATAAAAATTTTAAAGAGATAAGATCCATAGCTAAAGAGATTTGCACCTTTTTTGAAGATAAGAATTTGGACGCACTTTTAATAGCTTGTAATACTACAAATGCATGTGCACTTGATATTCTGGAAAATAATTTAAAGATTCCTTGTTTTGACCTTATAAACTCAGTATCCGAAATAGTAAATCAAAAAGTAATAGGTGTCTTGGCAACAAAAACCACAGTTCAATCATTGTATTATGAAAAAGCTATAAATTCTAAAAAAGATAATTTGAAAGTATTTCAACAAGAATGTCCAGAATTTGTATCAGAAATTGAAAAAGAAAGGCTTAATTTTAATAAGTTGAATTATCTTGCGGATTTGTATCTAAGACCTTTATTAAATAAAAATATTCAAGAATTAATACTTGGATGTAGTCATTATCCTTTGATTTATGACTTTTTAAGAAAAAAAATAGATCCTAATATAAAAATTATTGATCCATCAGAAGCCTTAATAAAAAAATTTAATGAATCTTTTGCTACTCCAAAAACTGACCGCTACGAAAGTCTTTCTTACGAAAATATAAAATTCTTTGTCACTTCTGATAAAGATGAATTTCTTAAAAAAGTCAAATTTTGGCTTGAAATTAATCAAGAAATTAGGTTAGTTAACCTCCGAAGCAATGTTTGATTCTCTAATATATTAATAGAGGCCAATCATGAACACAGTAACAGAACTACTACAACCAGTTGAGAATGATCTTGATGATCTTATTCTTGAACTGAAAAACTTAATAGGAGCTGGTCATCCAATTCTTCAAGCGGCAGCAGAGCACTTATTTAGTGCTGGGGGTAAAAGACTGAGGCCGGGTATTGTCTTATTGATTTCAAAAGCAATATCCACTGAATTTTGTCTAACAAATAAACATAAAAGGCTTGCTGAAATAACTGAAATGATTCATACAGCCTCATTAGTCCACGATGATGTTGTAGATGAAGCATCTACGAGAAGAGGAGTAGATACAGTACACAGCAGATTTAATACTAGAGTAGCCGTTTTGGCAGGTGACTTTTTATTTGCTCAAGCAAGTTGGCACTTAGCAAATCTCGATAATGTAGATGTAGTTAAGTTACTTAGTAGAGTAATAATGGATTTAGCAGAAGGTGAAATTAAGCAAAATTTAAATAGATTTGACTCAGCTCAATCTTTTTCAAAATATATCAATAAAAGCTATTGTAAAACGGCATCATTAATAGCAAATAGTTGTAAAGCAGCTGGAGTTTTGAGTAATCTTAATGATAAAGAATTATCCTCGTTATACGATTTTGGTAAAAATATTGGTTTGGCCTTCCAAGTTGTGGATGACATACTTGACTTTACTGGAAATGATAAACAACTAGGA
>QCIY01000010.1 GCA_003216415.1 Prochlorococcus sp. AG-402-O16 | reverse complement strand
TTTATAACTTTATTTCCAATTGTATTAATCAACTGGGTTACCCCAAATTGGAATGAATTAGTTTGGATAATTGGAATTGGCTTATTTACTCAATTAGGTCAGACTTTTTTAACTATAGGGTTAAAAAATTTCCCAGCTTCTGAAGCTTCAACAATTAACTATTTGCAAGTTTTATTCGGGTCAATTTGGGGGGTTTTGTTTTTTCGTGAAATAATAAACATAAATTTTTTATTAGGCGCCTCACTAGTTTTATTAGGAACTATTATATCTACTACCAAAATAATCAAAAGGACATAGAATATAAATATTCGGATATAAAAAAAGTGAAATTTTTCTATTTAGCTTTATTATTTTGTTTTTCTCCTATTGTTCAGGTTAAGGCAACAACCCCAAAGTCAGTAACTTGTACCAGAACTGAATATAGAGAGGAGTACATTCCTGGAACGAAATCAAACCCAGGCTACGTAAAAAGTTATGAAGTAGACGTTGTAATACCTTGTGGAGGTCAAAGCAAAGCTGAAAAAATAGATGATAATGACTGTAGTGAAGGATCTGTTATTGGAGGAATTCTTGGTGCTGGAATAGCACTATCTTCCTCTAGAGGGAAAGACAGATTTTGGGCTGTACCTGCTGGCGGGACAGCAGGAGCACTAATTGGATGTCAGGTGGATGGTGGTTAATTGATTAGTTGGATAAATGGAGATTTGGTTGAATTATGGCAAACTAATCAAAAATTTTTTATTTTAATAAATTGTCAAGGATTAGGATACGAAATACAAATACTAGAATCATTCTTTCTCAAATTAAAAACAAATCAGATATCAAATAAGAATATAATTCTTTGGATAAAACATATTAAGAAAGATGATTCAGATTTATTATTTGGCTTTACATCAAAGGAACAAAAGAATTTCTTTATTGAAATTTTAAGTATTCGGGGTGTTGGATCTCAAATTAGTATGGGAATATTAAATAAATTTTCTATTAATGAAGTAATCAATGCAATAAAAACACAAAATAAAAAATTAATTTGTTCCGTACCTGGGATAGGACAAAAAATGAGCGATCGATTAATTTTAGAATTAAAAAGTAAATTTAAAAGTGAAATTCTATTTGAAGAAAAAAAAACCAAAGATGAATTAGAGATTAAGGATCCTAAAATTAATAAAATGATGGAGGACCTTCAGTTAACCCTTCAATCATTAAATTACAAAAATAAGGAAATAAAGAATATTTTGCCAATTATTATCAAAGAAGTAGATCTCCTTCCTAAAAAAGAAAATAATTTATCATTTGAAAATCTATTGAAATTAGCTATGAATTATCTAGATAAGGATAGTAGTAATTTAGCTAGATGACGTAGTATCATAGAATAAAAGAAAATAAATTTTATGTCATTAGATACAGCTGAAAAACAGAAGCTGATTGAAACTCATCAAGTTCATCCAACTGATACAGGTTCAGCTGAAGTTCAGGTAGCAATGCTTTCTAAAAGAATATCGAAATTAAGTGACCACCTCCAAGGAAACATTCATGATTTTGCTTCAAGGCAAGGATTATTAAAAATGATTGGTAAAAGGAAAAGATTACTATCTTACATAAAAGACAAAAACGTTCAGAGATATCAATCACTAGTAAAGAAAATTGGAATCAGAGGATGATCTCAATTAATGAAAAAAAAGCAATCTAAAAAAAAGACACAAAATAAAAAGAAAAAAAATTATTCTGAGACAACTGCATTCGCTAATATAGATAAAACATCTAATACTTTAACTATCCCAAAGCGAAACTCAAGTGGCATTCCTAAATATGTTGCCGATAGAATGGCAAGAAGAATATTTTTTACAGCCGGAATACCTACAATATTAGGAATGTCTGTTTTTGTTGTTAGCTACATTGTCGTTACAAGAAATATTGCTGAAATACCTCCTTCCTCAACAATTGCAATTTCAGCATTGTTTTTCTTGTTAGGTCTAGCAGGATTGAGTTTTGGAATATTATCTGCAAGTTGGGATAAAGAGCCTGGGTCTTTTTTTGGTATTGAAAATATTCCGATGAACATACAACGTGCAAAAGACGCCTTCAAACCTGCTACTCAAAATTTTGAGGATAAAAGTTAGTCTAGGAAACTAAAGATTTCAAATTAACTTGGAATGATTTATCTTCTAATAATTTGCATGCGCCTTGAATATCTCCAATACAGAATTGTTCACCAAATTTAACGTAAGTAACACTACTTTTATTTCTTACTGCAGCTAAAACTGGAATCTTGATTCCACATCTACCTTTATCTGGTTTAAATTTAATTAAACAATCTCTCAAAGTATTTTGTACTCTTACATCTGATGCTTGAGAACTTTCAAGATTAATAATTAGCAATTTAAGGTTATCGATTTCTCTACAATCATCAATTATTAATTGAGTCTTATCACTTTTTTTATCAATTGTTCCCCATAACAATAATCTAGTATCAGTCAAAAGAAATTCTGATAATCTGATATAGGTTTTTGGAAAAACTATTGCTTCGCAACTTCCAGAAAGATCTTCTAGATGAACTATAGCCATCCTATCTCCTTTTCTCGTTGTAATTTGCTTCAAATCAGGGATCATTCCAACTAAAGAGACTTTGGTTCTATCTTTTGTTTCATCTAACTGCGAAATGCTTATAGGAGATATAAGTTTTGCTGGCTTAGTTAAATGCTTTAGAGGATGATCAGATAAATAAAAGCCTAATAGCTGTTTTTCTAACTTTAACTTCTCAATAAGTGAATAATCATCAACCTTTGCTAATTGTGAATCTGAAAAAGCAACATTAGAAAATTCTTCTTTAGAATCAAATAGATTTCCTTGCCCGGATAACCTATCACGATTTCTTGAAGAGGCCCACTCAATAACATGTTCGAGATCTGACAATAATTGAGCTCTATTATTATCATTTGAAAACTCATCTAATGCTCCACAATGAATCAGAGATTCAAGACTTCTTTTATTAAGAACATTAGAAGGCAAACGATCGCACAATTCAGATAATGACTTAAAGATTCCAAAACTATTTCGGTTTTCAATTATATTTCTTATTGCTGAATCTCCTAAATTCTTAATTGCAGATAACCCGAATAAAATCTGATTATTCTTAATAGTGAAATCAACACCAGAAAAATTAATGCTTGGTGAAATAACTTCTATTCCCATGGAATAACAATTGGAAATATATCTTTGCATCTTGTCGCTAGAGCCAGAATTTACGCTTAAAAGGGCTGCCATATACGCAACAGGAAAATGGGCTTTTAAAAATGCAGTTTGATAAGTTACAGCACCATAAGCAGTTGAGTGACTTTTGTTAAAACAATATTCTGCGAATAAAACCATTTGATCAAAAAGATCATTTGCTAATTTTTCATTTACACCTTTCTTCATAGAACCTTCTACAAAAATATTCCTATGCTTTACCATCTCAGAAACTTTCTTTTTCCCCATTGCTCTTCGAAGTAAATCAGCATCACCTAAAGAATAACCGGCAAGGTCTTGAGCAATTTTCATGATTTGTTCTTGGTAAACCATAATGCCATAGGTTTCAGTGAGAATTGACTTAATAAAAGGATGAGGAAAATCAATCTTTTCGTTCCCATTTTTGCGGTTTATGAATTTAGGTATAAGGCCCGCATCAAGAGGACCAGGTCTATAAAGAGCTAGTATGGACGAAATATCCTCTAGAGAGTTAGGTTTGAAATCCTTAACGACCTGTTTCATACCAGAAGATTCAAGTTGAAAAATACCTTCAAGATCTCCTCTACCAATAAGCTCAAAAGTTTTAAAATCATTTTGAGGTAATTCATCTATATTTATTTTCTCTCCAGTAGATTGATTAATAAGAGTAACTGTCTTTTCAATCATCGTAAGATTCTTAAGACCCAAGAAATCCATTTTCAATAATCCAAGTGATTCGATATCATCCATAGAATATTGGGTTATTATTTGTCCTTCATTATTCCTTTGAAGAGGTACAAGTTCGTCCAGAGGATCGGATGCGATAACAACCCCAGCAGCATGAACCCCATATGTTTTATTAGTTCCTTCAATTCTCAAAGCCAAATCAACCCATTTTTTCACATTATTATCATTTATATATTTGTCTCTAAACTCTTGGCTAGGTGTATTCTTATCAATCATTTCATCTAATTTATAAGGTTTCCCTCTTACAACCGGTATTAACTTAGCTAATTTATCCGCCTCTCCATATGGTATATCTAGAACCCTTGCAACATCTTTTAAAACAGCCTTAGAGGTCATTTTATTAAAAGTAATTATTTGCGCAACTTTATCCTCCCCATAACGATTAGTAACATAATCTATAACTTCATTTCTCCTATCAATACAAAAGTCAGTATCAATATCTGGCATAGACTTTCTTGCTGGATTTAAAAATCTCTCAAACAACAATCCATGCTCAACAGGATCTATATTTGTGATTTGAAGGGCATAAGCTACTAATGAGCCTGCTGCAGAACCTCTACCTGGTCCTACTGGGATAGAGTTATCTCTAGCAAATTTGATGTAATCCCAAACAACTAAAAAATAATCTGGGAAACCCATATCTTTAATAATTTTTAATTCGGAAGATAGTCTTTTTTTATAGTTCTCATCAACTTCTGTAAGATCATTTTTTTTAAGTCTTTTTAAGAGACCTTCGTTAGATAGTTGTGTTAGGAAAGAAAATGAATCTACATCTTCGTTAAGAGGGAATTTTGGCATTCTATAATTTCCAAACAAATCAAATACTTCAACTTTTTCAGAAATTTCTACTGTATTGTTTACTGCCTCATTAATTGAATCATCATCAATATGATCTTTAAAAAGTTCAAGCATTTCATTTTCACTTTTAATATATTCTGTACCTGTATATCTCAATCTTTTTTCATCACTAATTAGTTTTCCTGTTAATACACAAAGCAAAGCATCATGTGCTTCAACATCCATATTTGATAAGTAGTGCGCGTCATTGGTAGCGATAACTTTTATTTGATGCTTCTTCCCAATTTTTATTAATTCAACATTAACAATTCTATCCTCAATAGAACCGTGATCTTGTATTTCTAGATAAAAATCATCTGAAAATAATTTTTTATACCAAAGAGCTATATCCTCTGCTACGTCTAATCTACCTTTTAAGATAGCCTGAGGTATCTCTCCACCAAGACAAGCTGTAGAAACTATTAGACCATCACTATATTTAGTTAAAAGAGATTTATCAATACATGGTCTAGAAAAAATGCCTCGACCTCTCATCCCATTTAGGTGACTAATTGTTGTTAACTTCACTAGATTCTTATAACCAGTATAATTTTTTGCTAAAACGACCAAGTGATATCTTTTTTCTTTTTTAGGTTGAGGATCATAAATAGAACCATTAATCACGTACATTTCATTACCAATAATTGGTTTTATACCTTTCTCATTACATTTCTTGACCAAATCAAGAACGCCATACATAACTCCATGATCAGTAAGGGCTATAGATTCCATTCCAAGATCAGAAGCTCTATCTACAATTTTTGAAATTTGACTGGCTCCATCAAGTAAGCTGTAGTCACTATGATTATGTAGCGGAACGAAACCCATATTCAAATAATTTCTATATATAAGATAGAGAAAATTTCTAAAAGATCTATACTTTGTGATTACAAATTAATTATTAATACAAATTTAGAATAACGGTCTATTCTTAATTACCTGAGCATCAATTTCAAAAATATTTGCGGCATTCAATATTCTATCCTCTTTTAAAACATTACCTATTAATTGCAATCCTATAGGTAAACCTTTAGTATCAAAACCACAAGGAATACTGATTGCTGGGAGTCCGGCTAAATTAACAGGAACAGTTAATAGATCAGACAAATACATCGAAAGTGGATCATTGACGAAATCACCCTTCAAAAAAGCGGTAGTTGGACAAGTTGGGGTTAATAAAAGATCTACTTTCTTAAAAGCATTATCAAAATCTTTTCTTATAAGTGTCCTAACTTTTTGTGCCTTCTTGTAATAGGCATCACTGTATCCAGCTGACAAAGCATAAGTTCCTATCAAAATTCTTCTTTGCACTTCATCTCCAAATCCTTCAGCTCTACTTTTTGATGTCATATCAATAAGATTTGAAGCTTCATTCGTTCTGTAGCCATATTTGACACCATCGTATCTAGCTAAATTTGCTGAAGCTTCAGATGGGGCAATAACATAATATGTAGCAATTCCATCGTTAAATCTGGGACATTCAACTTCGATAATTTCAGCACCTAAAGATTTGAATCTATCAACTCCAGAAAGAACAGATTCCTTAACTTCTGAATTAAGGCCTGGGTGTTCGAAACATTCTTTAATAATTCCAAGTTTTAAACCCTTTATAGATTTATTTAAATCAGTCAAATAGTTTGGCACTGGTTTATCAAGACATGTTGAGTCAAAGGGGTCTTTCCCAGATATTAAATAAAGAATTTCTGCAGCATCTGAGACAGTATTTGTAATTGGGCCAATTTGATCAAGAGAGCTAGCAAATGCTACCAGTCCCCATCTGCTAACTCTTCCATAAGTAGGTTTAAGACCTACAACACCACAAAAAGAAGCTGGTTGTCTTATTGATCCTCCAGTGTCAGAACCTATAGCCGCCGCACAAAATCCAGCAGCAACTGAAGCAGCACTACCACCTGAACTACCTCCAGGCACTCTATTAATATCCCAAGGATTTGAAGTAACACCAAATATAGAAGTCTCCGTTGAACTACCCATTGCAAATTCATCCAAATTTGTTTTTCCTAAACAAATTCCTCCTGAAGACCATAATTTACTTGAAGCTGTAGCTTCATAAGGTGCAACAAAGTTTTTGAGCATTTTACTTGCACAAGTGGTTACAACACCTTTAGTGCAAATATTATCCTTAATCGCTATTGGTATCCCCGCAAGGGGAGGAAGTTCTTCTTTATTTTGAATTAATTTGTCTATATTCTCAGCTTGAGCAATAGCATAATCTTTTGTAGTACAAATATATGAATTAATTTCAGGATCTTTAAGATCGATTTTGGCAAAAATATCATTAACTAATTCTTTAACAGAAGCATTATTACTAATAATTTCCTTTCTTAAAGAATTAAAATTCATTTCTTGATTTATTTCTTAAAATTAAAGTCATCCGACAGTTAGTGGTTCTTCTTTGTTGCAGCGAATTAGACTATGTTTAATATTTTTTGATCCTTCATCGGAAAGATCTTCAATAAAAGAAGACATATTTTCTTTTAAACTACGTTTAGTAATAAATGGGCCGAACCAGTAAGTAGCACTAGGTTGATCCGTCTCAATTTTAGCCCACCAGGCTAATCCGAGTTTGTTTCCAAAGTTTCTAATCAATTTTATTGGCCTATTAGACCATCAATTCTTGTTAAATTCTATACAATTTAGTAGTGAAAATTCAATAAATTTTTATTAATAATATAAATGTATTGAAATAACAACATTTTAGAGGTCTTAAAAAATTGAATATTAACAAATAAAATTATTTACACGTCAAGTGAAATAGTGATATGGCGGCCGCCACAGAAGCATTTAAACTTGAAGTTTTACCTTTTAGAGGAATTCTTAATAGAAAATCACATTTTTTTTGAGTAAGCAAAGAAATACCTTTATCTTCAGAGCCGACTATAACTACCAAGGGCGATTTTTCTAGGAAATTTGAGATAGATAATTGACCATCTCCAGATAAGCCAACGACAAGAAAACCATTTTTCTTAAGCTCATCAAGTGCTCTATTCAAGTTAACAACTCTACTTACTTGCAGGTGTTCTAAGGCACCTGCTGCTACCTTGGCGACTGTTCCCGTCAATCCAGCAGATCTTCTTTGAGGAATGATGATGCCCTTACAATCAAATGCTTCCGCTGATCTTATAATCGCACCAACATTATGGGGGTCAGTTATACCATCTAATGCAAGTATTATAGGATTTGCACAGTTATTTTTAGAAAAATCGATTAATTTTTCTAGGGATATTGCTTTAGAACAGGCTAACTGCAATGCGACTCCTTGATGTGAAGCACCATAAGTCAATTGAGAAAGCCTGTTCCAAGAAACTTCTTCAATAAGAACTCCTTTTGATTTAAAGTCCTTAAGCAAAATATAGAATTTTTCTGATGAAAAGATTTCCGAAGTACACCAAATCCTATTAATTGCTCTTTCACTAATAAGAGCCTCATAAACCGAATGTTTACCCCATATCCAATCATCAAAATTTTTCTTATTAATAAACTCTTGATGCACATCAGAATTTTTTTTAGAAAATTCTCCATTAGATTTAGATATAGGCTTTCTTCGTTTTAAAGATGAAAAAGTATTGTTTTCATCATTTTTATTTAAATTTTTATAATTATTATTTTTAGTAGAATTAATCTGAGATCTATTATTCTTTTTTGAAGAGTTAATATGATTTGGGTAAAATTGAGAATTTGAATTTCTTTTGTTTTGTTTACTATTTTTCTCGGAAAAATTATTTTTAGTTGACTTTTTCATGAGATTATTTCATTTTACTCTCAAGATAATCAAAAAGAATTGATAATCTTTGGGGATCTTTAAGAAATAGCCAACCTATCAGAGTTTCAAAACCAGTAGCTCTGGAGTATATAGTAGGATCTGAAGATTTTGGATATCTCTTTGTTTTATTTCTAGCACGTCTAATTAAGTCCATTTCGTTTTCATTTAATAAATGTTCAATTTGATATAAAGATTTTGATTGAGATTTTGCTTTTACTTCGTTCACTACTGATAAATGGAGTTCTTTTGATTTCAAAGGGAAATGAACATGTCTAAGTCTTTGATGAAGTTCCCAAACCGAATCCCCAAGCCATGCAAGTTGTATAACACCTATTTCTTCAGGAGAGCCATATGGAACCAAGTTTTGAATCCAATAATTCAATTTTTTAAATAATTTAATGCTTCTTCAAGATTAGACTTTAAATTAAGAAAATCTCCCAGCCGCACAAGTTTAATTGATTGAGCAACTCTCGAATTACCAACAACTGAAAAACCTAACTTTAACTTTTTACATTCTTTAGCAGTTTGAACAAGAGCTCCAAGACCCGAAGAATCTAGAAAATCAATTTTTGTTAGATCAATAACAAATGGATGCTCATTTTTTAGATTATTAGAAACAAAAGTCTTAAATTGTTTTTCTGAGAAGGCATCAAGTTGGCCTTTAAAAGTAAAAACAATAATGTTTGTTTTAAAATCAATGTTTCCTCTTAAAGAAACCGTTAACTTCTGGAAATCTTCTATGATTTAGTACCTCCAAAAAATTTATGTATCAAATGTAATTATCAAATCAAAAGAAAGCAATATGTCAACATCTTTCTAACATTAGAGAAACAAATTTATTAAATAAATAATCAGAATCATGTGGACCAGGTCCTGCTTCTGGATGATATTGAACACTAAATATTGGCTTATCAAGAACTTCCAATCCTGCGACAGTATTATCATTAAGATTGTAGTGGGTTATTTTGACTATCTCCTTTGGGAGAGAATTAGGGTCAATAGCGAAACCATGATTCTGACTTGTTATCTCAATTTGATTATTCTTTCCACAAGGATGATTAAGACCTCGATGTCCAAAAGGTAGTTTATAAGTTGAACCTCCCAAGGCTAATCCAAATATTTGATGGCCAAGGCAAATTCCAAACATAGGTATTTCACCATGATCAATAAGTGATCTAGCTAAATTTATCCCTTCCTTAACCGAAGAAGGGTCCCCTGGACCATTTGAGAAGAATATTCCATCAGGCTTATTATTCAGAACATCATTTAAAGTAGATCGAGAAGGTAAGACTAAAATTTCACAACCATGGGAGACTAATCTATTTAAAATTGATTTTTTTATTCCAAAATCAATTGCTACAATTTTTAATTTTTTAGGTTTATCTGAATATTTTTTTCTAACATCAAAACTTGTTTCAGAAAAGCTTTGCCATAAATATTTATGGTTTGTGGAAACATCTTTTGATAAATTTAATCCTTCCATTTTTGGAGTTTGAGATATTATTTTTAAACAACTTTCTATAGTTTTATCATCAGATGTAAGAACACCATTCATTGAGCCATTAGATCTTAAGATTTTAACAAGTGCTCTTGTATCAATCCCATAAAGGCCAATTATATTTTTTTCAAGTAACCATTGATTAAAATTTTTTTTACATCTCCAATTACTATTAGTTGATGAATAATTTCTAACAACTATTCCTTTAACACTAATATTAGATTCTGAATCTTCAAGATTAATACCTGTATTTCCAATTTCTGGATAAGTGAATGTTAATATTTGTCCATAATAACTCGGATCAGTAATAACTTCCTGATATCCGGTCATTCCTGTATTAAAAACTATTTCGCCAACAGCAGTCCCCGAGGCTCCAAAAGAAAATCCCGGGAAAACAATTCCATTACTTAAAACTAATTTTGCATTTTTCTTATATTGATTAATCATTAATTTGTAATTAATTCATCTGAAGATAAATAATTTTTTAAAAGTAAAAATTTTTTCCAAGAGTTTCCCTGATTTATTGAAAATAATGCTTTATTAAAGCCTTCTTTTAAATCATCCTCAATTCCTGCTACCCAGAGAACTAATGCAGTATTCAAAGCAACTACATAATTATGAGATTTTTGTCCTGAACCATTTAAAACAGACTTTAATATTTCTTCGTTAGAATCTTCATTAGAAACTACAAGATTTTCGTTTGAAATATTTTCATAGTTAAAATCCGAGATATTTATTTTTGAAAATCGTAACTCACCATTTTCAACAAACACTAATTTATTTTCACCTTGAAGTGAGGCTTCATCAAGACCGCCAGAACCATGAACTACTATTGCTCTATTCATCCCCATTTCTAATAATGCACTTCCCATGGGTCTCAAAAGATCCTCAGAAGCAACACCCAATACCTGCGCGTTGGGTCTTAAAGGATTTACCAATGGACCAAGTTGATTAAATACAGTCCTAATGCCAAGGGCCTTTCTTAATGGAGCAAGCTTTATTAAAGATTTATGCCAAATGGGTGCGAACAAAAAAGTTATTCCAATTTCATCAACGGCAGAGACTACTTTTTCTAACGAACAATTTAAATTCAAACCAAGATTCAACAAAACATCTGCAGACCCGACTTTTCCACTAGCACTTTTATTACCATGTTTTGCAACTTTTGCACCACAAGATGCCGCCACAAAAGCCACTGCAGTAGAAATATTAAATGTATTAGCCCCATCGCCTCCAGTTCCACAAGTATCTACCATATATAAATTTGGTCTATCTACTGGCAATTCACAAACATTTAAGAGTTCCTTAGCCATAGAACATAATTCTACACCTGTGCAACCCTTGGCTCTTAAAGCTCCTAAAAAAGCTCCTGTTTGGACATCAGATATTTCATCATTAAGCCATCTTTTCATTAATGATCTAGCATTTAAATCATCAAGATTTGAACCATCTAACAAAATATTTAGGATTTCAGGATTGGATAGATTAGAAGACATTTATTTATGAAAATTAAGCTGATAAATTTTAATTTGAAGTATCAAAACCTGAGCCAACCATATCTTTATTTGTATTAGTAGGCCTAAAGCTTTTTGACCAAATAATTTTTGTTTTAGAAAAAAGCTCATTTTTAGTAATTTTCCAAAAATTTAGGATTTTTTCAATATCTTTTTTAATTTCAATTTCACCAGGGAAATTGTTATAACGGTTTATTAATCTAGCTAAATTAATAAAATCTAGATCTTCTGGTTTTTCTTTAGTGATAAGAGAATCTATAATATTTTTGTCTGTTGCATGTAAAGGATGAGTTTGTTCGTTACTCATGAATAAATACTGAATCATTTATAAAATTAGCTCACATATTTAAAAATGAAACATTATCTTAATCATATCGGCAAAATTAAATGGAAAATTTAAACTTAAAAGTCATAATAAAATATCTCAGACCTTACAAAAAAGAATTTCTATACGGGGCTTTAGCTCTTTTGATAGTTAATATTTTGAGTGTTGTAATACCTCTAGAAGTAAAAAATATAATTGACCAATTACAAATTGGGTTTTCATCAAACTTTGTTATCACTAAATCATTGTGGTTAATATTATTAGCAACTTGTATGGGTTTAATCAGATTATTTTCTAGGCAGATTGTCTTTGGTATAGGTAGAAAAGTTGAGGTAAATCTTCGTCAGAAACTATTCGATCACTTGCTTATACAAGATCCAGAATGGATTCAACAAAAAGGAAGCGGAGATATCATAAGTAGAGCAACTAGTGATGTGGAAAACATAAGAAGACTTTTAGGTTTCACGGTTTTAAGTTTATGCAATATTGTCTTAGCTTATTCATTTACAATTCCATCGATGTTTTCAATAAACAAAACATTAACAATATCCGCTTTAATGATCTTTCCATTAATCCTTGGAATTGTAAGTTTATTCGGAGGTAGAATGGTTAATCAAAGAAAAGCTCAACAAGAATCATTATCAAAACTTAGCGATCTAATTCAAGAAGATCTTTCTGGAATAAGTGCCATCAAAATTTATGCTCAAGAAAATGCTGAGAAGAAAGAATTTAATATACATAATGATGCTTACCGAAATTCGGCTATAAAACTTGCAAGAACAGCAAGTACCCTTTTCCCTTTGCTACAAGGTATTTCTTCAATCTCATTATTAATTTTATTAGGATTAGGCACGTCTCAAATTGAAAGTGGCTTTATTTCAATAGGTGGTTTAGTAGCTTTAATTCTTTACGTTGAGAGGCTTGTTTTCCCGACAGCTCTTTTAGGTTTCACATTGAATACTTTTCAACTAGGTCAGGTAAGTTTGGATCGTGTAGAAGAGATCTTTCAGAACAATCCAAATATTGTAGATGGTGCAAACACAAAATTTTTAAAGAAAAAGGTAAAAGGATTGTTAGAAGCAAAAAACCTAACAATAAAATATCCAGGTTCAAAATTTAATTCATTAAACAATCTCAATTTAAAAATTTATCCTGGAGAACTTATTGCAATAGTAGGACCAGTAGGTTGTGGTAAAACAACACTAGCAAAAGCTCTTGGAAGAACTATAGAAATTCCTGATTGTCAATTATTTTTGGATGAAATAGATCTAAAAAATATTAAATTAGAAGATCTTAGAAAAAATATTGCAATCGTTCCCCAAGAAGCATTTTTGTTTACTTCTACAGTCTCAGAAAATATAAGTTTTGGAGAACCCAAAGCATCTAAGAGATTAGTCAAAGAAAGCGCTACAAAGGCAGGTTTGATCGATGATATAAATAATTTCCCACAAAAATTTAAAACAATTGTTGGTGAAAGAGGTATTACACTAAGTGGTGGACAAAGGCAAAGAACAGCGCTTGGAAGAGCATTACTCGTAAACTCGCCAGTTGTTATTCTTGATGATGCTTTAGCAAGCGTAGACAATAAAACGGCAGCTAGAATTATAGATGAAATGCGAGAAAGAAGTAACAAAACTATTTTAATGATTAGCCATCAACTATCTGTAGCTGCAACTTGTGACAGGGTTTTAGTTATGGATAAAGGAGAAATAGTACAAGAAGGTAATCATAAAGATTTAGTAAACAAGAACGGACTTTATAAAAAACTTTGGGAAAGAGAACTTGCCACTAACATTGTTAAAAGCTAAAAATTACTTTTTAACTTATGATATGAAGATTTAAGTTATGTTGAAATTTCTAAAAAACATTATGAATAATGAAAAGTCTACTCTAAATAATCATGTAAAATCTGTTCATAGAATACTAAAAACAGATTTTAAAAAAGATCCTAATTCGCAAGAAGATGAAATAATATTTGGGTGTGGTTGTTTCTGGGGAGCTGAAAAATGTTTTTGGAAACTTCCAGGAGTTGTAACAACTTCCGTAGGATATGCAGGTGGTAATAAAAGCAACCCAACTTATAATGAAGTATGTTCTGGTTTAACTGGACATTCAGAAGTTGTAAGAGTTATCTGGGATAAAAATGAAATAGATATAAGTGATCTATTGAAAATGTTTTGGGAATGTCATGACCCGACTCAAAGAAATAGGCAAGGTAATGATGTAGGTACTCAATATAGGTCAGCAATATATTTCAAAAATGAAAATAATAGGGAAATAATATTAGCCAGTAAAGAACAATATCAAAAAGAACTGTATAAAAAAAATCTTGGTTTAATTGAAACGGAAATAAAAAAGATTGATAATTATTTTTTTGCAGAACATTACCACCAACAATATCTTGCATCAGAAGGCTGCAGACAATATTGTTCTGCTTCACCTACAAAAGTTAAGTTAGGAGTTTTTACTGGAAGTAATTACAAATTAAAAGATTATATTTGGGAAAACTTCAATTGGGAAGTCGACAAGTGTGTATTGAGATCTGATAACAATCCTATAAAAAAATAAGATTTAAATTCATCTTATCTTTATAGTAATAATACGGGGCGTAGCGCAGTTTGGTAGCGCACCACTTTGGGGTAGTGGGGGTCGTGGGTTCAAATCCCGCCGTTCCGATCACTTTTCTTCATCATTGATAAGGGACTTGTATAGTTTATAAGAGCTTATTCCGACAGCTATGAAAGTAAAAGAAGAGAAAAACGCTAAAACTAATATTGTAAGATTTGAGACTTCGACTTCACCAAGCTGGAAAGATATAAAAATATTCATTAGTTATTATTTTTATAAACATTAACACAATTACAAAAACATTTTTCTCAACGACTTATAAATTCAGAAGAATTACAACACCAAATATCACCCTATAAATAATAAAAATTTTTAAACCATTTGAAGAATAATATTTTAATAAGAAATCGATAGCTAATAAAGAAGATAAAAATGTAGAAATAAGACCCAAAATTAAAGGGCCAAAACTAACTTCGGATAATTGCTTAAAAGAAGAAATGAACTCTACAATCGCAGCGAGAGAGATAGCAGGAATACCTAAAAGAAAAGAGAATTTTGCAGCATCTCTTCTATCCCATCCTGATATTAAAGCTGTGGAAATAGTAACACCAGATCTTGAGAAGCCAGGAATAATAGCAAATGCTTGAGAAAAACCTATTAAAAAACTATCTGAATAATTATGATTATTTAAATTTATAGAACCTTTTTTCGAACTATCTGCTATGTACATAAACATAGCCATTAAAAGAGAAACTATAGCTATTGATAAATTTGAACGCAGAATCTTATCAAAAAAATAAGGGAAAAATAATTTTATGCTCCCACCAAGAAGAATAATTGGGATAGTACTAAAAAAAATAGACCTTAATAACCTTACATTTGGTATATAATCATAAGTTTTTAGTGAAGATTGACTACCGAATATAAAAACATCATTCCTAAAATACCAAACTACAGCAAAAACACTTCCAAGTTGAATAATTGCAGACAAAGACATGCCTGGATCATCAAGACCTAAAACAATAGATATAACTTTTAAGTGAGCAGTACTACTCACTGGTACGAATTCTGTTAAACCTTGGATTAAGCCATATAGAATAAATTCTAAATATTCCAAAAACTTATAAAATTTCTTAATTCATTAATAGCAATTTATAAAATACAATTTACATTTAATAAGTAAAAGCTAATATAAATCAATGAAAAAAATTTCTCTATTAATATTATTTATTTCTCCATTCTTTTTTTCTGATTCTGTAAAGGCTAATTATTGGTTAATAATTGGAACCTATAGGCAAGGTCCAGGAGGTAGGCCAGAGGTTAGTGGAATAACTAGTCCTTCATTACACTCTATTCCCATGAAAGACTTGGATACATGTAAAAAGGCTGGCGAACAAATAACGAATGAAATATATAAACCTGTTTGGCAATTTGATAGTAAATGGACTTGTGTATTTAGTGGCGATGAGAAATAAAGTTACCTTTTAACATCGTGCGCACATCCATCACCTTTATAATTTTCACTTTCATAAAAATCATTTTTTGTGCCAAAGTAAACCGTTAATAAAACGAATGGCAAGCTTAATATAAATAAAATTGTTGTTAAATCCATAATTAAAAAGTTGCATTAAAGAGTATAAATTTTTAAAATTAAAAAATTTTCCGTTAATTAAACTCAGCTTTAATAATCTGTTGGACCTTTAATACCAAGATAAAAGAAGGCTCCTAAACCAACTAAAAGTAAAACTCCAGCAACCGCTGCAGAAGGCACGAAACCACCAATTGCAAAAGATGAAAAAATAGACATTTCTAAAACAAATCTATTTTGATAATATCAATAAAAAAAAGGTATTTGTAAAAAATTTTGACTCTAAGACAATTAAGGGATTATGTATCTATGCAACTAAAGTTGAATCTTCATTTTCAGATGAAACTCTTATTCTCTCCTCCAATTTAGGACCATATAGTTCATTTCCCCAGATTTCAACTCTTGAATCGTTTGGAGCCATAAAAGTGAGAATGTCTGTTGGAAATAAAACCCTCTCTAAAAAAAAGTTTGATGGACCAATGCATCGCAAAACAACCATTCTACTACCTCGGTTTTTGTAAGAAAACTCAACCATCCCAAAAAAACAAATAAGAATAATTAAACACTATTGAAAGCAACTTAAAATGTATAAAAAATTACTGAAAAAAGAATTCTTTGTAAATTGCTACAAATTTAATCCTGCTTCAATTAAATTTCTATTTTTATCAATTAATAACAAAGCATAAGAATTTATATCATCAAAACTTTTATGAGGAATAGAAACATTAAGCATTCTCAAGAAATTAAATAATTTTTTATTTTGAAGCGCATTTCCTTTTTGTAAAAGCATTTCTTTTTCTTGATTAGACTTCCACATATTCATATATTCAAACTTCAAAGGTTTCAAGTGCCAAATATTGTCTATTAAAGTCCAAACATCTAAATATTCGTATAAATTTTTTTGAATTTTATGTCTATAAAAAACTTCATCGGGACTCAACTTTGATGATTTTATTAGTTGATCATCAATATCAATAGATGATGTTTCTATTCCCAAAAACCAACCCTCAAAAATTAATAAATCAGGATTATCTGATCTCCAATGAGATCTATCCCCCAATCCATTTCTTAGGGATTTATCGAAAACAGGTACGCTTAATTCTCCATTTAATTTCCAAGTTAATAATTTTTCATACATTAATTTAACTGAGTGACTTCCAGGAAAACCTCTTGAAACATTCCAAGGGTTATTCTTAATTGCTAATTTCATTTCATCTGAAGGAAGATAAAAATCATCAATTGAAATAACTGCAATTTTAAAATTTAATTTTAAAGATATTGCTTCAAGCCATTTACCTAAAGTTGTTTTGCCTGTTCCAGGAAGAGCAGAGATTCCAATTATTTTTCGATCAGAAAAATTATTTTGAAATTTATAAGCCTGAGATAAAAGAGGTAAAGCTAAACCCCAAATCCAATCATCATTTACTTTATTATTCCAATATTGATCAATTGAAAGAATATTCTTTTGACTATTCCAGAAGTTGAACCAATTATCCAATGATTCCCAACCAATATCTTTAATTAATTTTTCAAATTTATCAATAGGAAAATTAATATCTAAATCTTTCATATTTCTAAATTAGTTCTAGCTTATTTAATAATTTATTAATTTCAATTTTCCAACCATATCCATTTGGTTCAGAAGCTAAAGTAAATTCCAAATCTTTTAATTGATCTATTAAATGTAAATTAGGTCCATCTGTTCCTGGAATAATAATTCTAAAATTTGAGTTTAAAAGTAGAGGCAAATCATTTGGAGAATCACCCAATCCTATAATTTGAATTTTTTGAATATTTGAATATTTTTTTAGAGCATTTATTGCTTTTCCTTTATTAGAGTTTGTAGATAATAAATGACTCATTCTATTTCCCTTAAAAAAATCTACTTTGAACTTTTTACAACAAATATTAATTTTCTCTTCTAAAAAACATGGCGGATTCAAAAAAGGCATACTCCAATGTCTATCTCGCATTAAATTCAATGAGTTACCTTTTAAGCCTGTAAGCTGAGTTGCTTCTTGATCAGTAAGATTATTTAAAGGAATAAGTTTATAATCAATTTCTTTTGAAATTAAATTTAAGATTTCTTCCAGAAATTCATATTTTATGCCAAGAATAATTTCTCCATTAACCTTTTTAAGAGATTCACCATAAATTGCTGCACCATTTTCAACAATATAGGGATCAGTTAAATTTAGTTCCTGCCTAATAACATTTACTTCAGATGCTGTCTTACTTGTACATAGAATTACTGGTATAGATAGGTTTTGAAGTGTTTTTATAGTTTCTTTAGCAGGTGTTAAATCATACGAGTGATCCATTAAAGTTCCATCTACATCACTCACAACCCAAAGAGAAGAATTTTCAATCATTTTATAAAGCACCAAGCCAAATAACTTCAAAAGGATCAAGGCTAATATTTTTCCAGTGGTATTTAGTGGATGTTAAAAAATCTCGCATATTAAAATCATTATCGATTATTTCTGGCAAATCATTATCATTCAATTGATAATTAATTTTATTTTCAGTCATATTATGAATTGCAAAAACGGATTCTGGACCTTTACTTCTTTTAATTACAACAATATCGCTTCTACCTTTAGATAAACATCTCATTTCAGAAGAAGGATGGAATTGCTTTAATTGTGACCTGACATCCATAGCATTACGAAGATATTTTAAGTTTTTATTCGCATTAGATTCAGGATTATTTAATACAGATAAAAGATTATCTAATTTAAATTTATGTCTATTGAGATCTCTTCTTTGACCTGTCATAGAAAAACTTTTGATATCATTTTCTGAAGCAAGTAATGCTGGCAAATAAAATGCAGGGACGCCTTTTAAAGCCATTACTAATAATTGCGTCAAGATAAATCTCTCAAATTGGTATCGATTAAAATCTCTGCTGGAGTCTTCCATCGCGCTCCACCAACTAATATTCAATTCATAAGGTTTATCATCACCATTTGATAAACGTCTATGACTTACCAGCCCCCCCCTTTTTTCACAATTAATTAATAAATCTTTAATTCTCTGCTCATTCATTAGACCCTCAAGAGCTCTTAATCCAACACCATCATGTGATGCAGTGAAATTAAAAAGAGTTGTATCATCAGTTAATATTGGCCAATCAAATATCCATGAGTTTAAAATATCAGCTTTTGAAGTAATAATTGCCTCAAGGAGAAGAGGTGGTAATGGGAAATTATATGCCATATGAGCTTCATCATTTGAAATTAGATAAGATAGATTTTCCTTTTGCGGAACATTAGTTTCTGTTATCAAAACTCCATCATCAAGAAGATTATTTAAAAGAACTCTTAAAACTTTTACAATCGAATGAGCTTTTGACAAATGCAAGCATGTGGTTCCTGATTCTTTCCAAATGAACCCTACAGCATCAAGCCTTAACCATTTAATCCCATTTGATAAATAAGTAATAATTAAATTTAAGAACTCAAGTGTCATTTTTGGATTATGCCAGTTCAAATCAATTTGATCTGGACCAAAAGTTGTCCAAACTTGTTTAGGACCATCTTCAGTATTTATTTGAGAAAACAATGAGGAACTTCTTGGTCTAACAACATTTGACCAGTCAAGATTTTGTTCTGGTGAAAAAACATTTGATATTCCTGGTTCTTGGGATTTAATAAATTGTTGAACCCATTGGTGAGATGATGAAACATGGTTTAGTACCAAATCAGCCATCAAAAAATGATTTTTGGAAATACTTTTAAGATCATCCCAACCACCAAATTTTTCTTCAAGGGAATCATAACTTGAAACGGCAAAACCTCCATCGCTTGTAGATTTCAGGAAAGGAAGAATATGTACAACTTTTGAAAGACTGCCAAAATGTTTACTTAACAATTTGCGAAGAGTAATTAATGTTGCCTCTCCATTTTTACAAATACTATCTGCATAAGTTATTAAAACCGAATAAGATTCATCCCACCTTTCTTTATCGCTTATTTCTTCATAAGCAGATTTCTCTGAGAAATCGTCTAAAATCTGTAATAATTGATTTGAAATAAACTTTATTTCTTCTGTAGTATTATTTGAGTAAATTGTTTCCAACAATTTATAGAGTTTTAATCTATCTAATTTTTTCTCTGAATCAAATTGCTTCACTTTGAAAAAATCATTGAAGTATTAACACTATTCTGCACATCAATTAGAAAATGGACTTTCAACAAGGGTTAATCACAACAATACATGAATACGGAGTAACTAGCGATTTACTTAAAGAATTAAATAAAAGTCTGAAAAAAAGATCAACTAGCATTTTAATACCTTGCTTATATGAAGAATTTGAACGTCCAGCTTTAAAAGATATAAGAGAAGTTTTGAAAAAACTTACAGGATTAAATGAATTGGTTATCGCTCTCTCAGCAAAAACTGTAGAGCAAGTTAAAGCTGCAAAATCATTTTTTGATTCAATGCCTTTCCCAGTTCATATCCAATGGACAAATTCTCCCTTCGTAATAGAACTGTTGAAAAGCCAAGAAAAAAATGGTTTGGAACTTTTGGGAACTCCAGGTAAAGGATGGGCCGTATGGCAAGGTATTGGCGTTTCAACTAGAAAATCAGAAGTTGTTGCACTTTTTGATGCTGACATAAGAACTTTCAGTCCTTTGTATCCTTCAAGAATGATACTCCCGCTTCTTGATGAATCATATGGAATATCCTACGTAAAAGCCTTTTACAGTAGATTATCATTAGAAACAAACCAACTACAAGGTAGAGCAACAAGATTATTTGTTGGTCCTCTGCTAGCAAGTCTTGAGCAATTAGTTGGGAAGGGTCCTTTTTTGCAATATCTACAATCATTTAGATATCCATTAGCTGGTGAGTTTGCTTTTACTAAAGACTTAGCTATGAATTTAAGAATTCCCTGTGATTGGGGTCTAGAAATAGGTTTACTATCAGAAGTTTATAGAAACGTAAGAACCTCCAAAATAGCCCAAGTAGACTTAGGTTTGTTTGATCATAAACATAAAAATATTGGCGATTCCTCTAAAACAGGATTGCAAAAAATGTGTACAGAAATACTTTCAAGTGTTTTAAGAGGTCTTATGGAGCATCAAGCCGAGACCTTAACTGGAACTCAACTAGCAACTTTAGAAGTGCTTTACAAAAGAGTTGGAGAAGATCGTGTAAAACAATTTGGATTGGATTCAGCAGTAAATCAAATTCCATACGATAGGCACGAAGAAGAGCTTTCAGTTCAAAAATTTGCGAAATTATTAAGACCAGCTACAGAGAATTACCTAGCTTTTCCTACAACACAGCAATTACCAAGTTGGTCAAGGGTTCTATCTTGTGAGAACAAACTACAAGAAGATTTAGCTATTGCAGGTTCAAAAGACATAAAGATAAGTGAAAAAGAATTAATTAAAAATTTCTAAAGCAAAAAGTATCTTTGAGCCATTGGGACTTCATCAAGTGGTTCACAAGTAAGAAGTTCTCCATCGGAAAAAACTTCGTAAGTTTGAGGATCGACAGAAATATTTGGAAGTTTACTATTAAGTTTCAAGTGCGATTTATTGATATTTCTTGTATTTTCTACTGCAATACAATTCTTTTGTAATCCTAATTTGTTTGGAATATTTTGATCAATTGAATTTTTACTTAAAAAGGTGAAAGAACTCTTAATTAGGGATTGGCCGAAATTTGCAAACATAGGTCTACCGTGAACAGGTCCTGGTGTAGGAATTGAGGCATTTGCATCACCCATTTGGGACCAAACTATAGATCCTCCTTTAACAACTAATTCAGGCTTTACAGCAAAAAAGGAAGGTTTCCACAATACTAAGTCTGCAATTTTTCCTTTTTCTATAGACCCGACATATTTACTAATACCATGTGCTATAGCAGGGTTAATTGTAACTTTAGAAATATATCTCTTTACTCTGTAATTATCATTCCTATCTGAGTCCGGATATAAAGGTCCCCTTTGCACTTTCATTTTATGAGCAGTTTGAAAGGTTCTTGTTATAACTTCACCAACTCTTCCCATAGCTTGAGAATCACTAGCGATAATTGAAAAGGCGCCTACATCATGCAGGATATCTTCTGCAGCGATAGTCTCTCTTCTGATTCTTGACTCGGCGAATGCAATATCTTCTGGAATTTTGGAATCTAGATGATGACAAACCATTAGCATGTCAAGATGTTCCTCTAATGTATTTCTCGTATAGGGTCTTGTTGGATTAGTACTACTTGGAAGAACATTCTTTTCGCCACAAATTTTGATTATATCTGG
Source organism: Prochlorococcus sp. AG-402-O16 (assembly GCA_003216415.1). Lineage (GTDB taxonomy): Bacteria > Cyanobacteriota > Cyanobacteriia > PCC-6307 > Cyanobiaceae > Prochlorococcus_A. Next base: position 49,489 of record QCIY01000010.1, on the reverse strand, counting down.
CGCATGGCCTCCACCCGCTCCTTCAGTATGAAAAGTATGAATTGTTCTTCCTGAGATAGCCTTAATAGTATCTTCAACGAAGCCTGCCTCATTTAAAGTATCCGTGTGAATACATACTTGAACATCAAATTTATCTGCAACATTAAGACATGAATTTATGGTTGAAGGAGTAGTTCCCCAATCCTCATGAAGCTTTAATCCACATGCACCAGCTTCAACTTGATCAATAAGATTTCTTTCGTTCGTTGAATTTCCTTTACCAAAAAAACCTAAATTCATGGGGAATGCTTCTGCAGATTGAAGCATTCGAGAAATATGAAAAGAACCAGGAGTACAGGTAGTAGCATTTGTTCCTGTTGCGGGTCCTGTACCTCCTCCCAACATAGTTGTGATTCCTGAGGCTAGAGCAGTCTCAATTTGTTGGGGACAGATAAAGTGAATGTGGGTATCTATTCCCCCTGCAGTAAGAATATGACCTTCTCCAGCTATTACTTCTGTTGAGGCACCAATAACTATATCGACTTTATCCTGGATATCAGGATTACCAGCCTTACCTATTTCCAAAATCATTCCATCTTTAATACCCACATCGGCCTTAATTATTCCCCACCAATCCATAATCAAAGCATTAGTTATTACGGTATCTACAGCTCCATCTCCTCTTGTTACTTGAGACTGTCCCATCCCATCTCGAATAACTTTTCCTCCTCCGAATTTAACTTCATCTCCGTAAGTAGTTAAATCCTTTTCTACTTCAATAAATAGTTCGGTATCAGCAAGCCTTACTCTATCTCCGGTAGTGGGGCCGTAAGTTTGAGCATAAGTATTTCTGTCAATTTTATAGGACATAATTTTAAGTATTTAAAGAACCGTTAACTAATGAATTGAAACCATATACATTTCTTAAACCTTTATATGGAACTAATTTGACATCTGTTGTATCTCCTGGTTCAAATCTAATTGCTGTTCCTGCAGGTATGTCAAGGCGCATACCAAGTGTTAATTCTCGATCAAAAATTAAGGCCTTATTTGCTTCAAAAAAATGATAATGAGATCCAACTTGCACAGGTCTATCTCCAGAATTAGATACTGTTACTGTTTTAACTTTCTTACCAAGATTTAATTCGATTTCACCTTGTTCAGAAATTATTTGGCCAGGAATTAAATTACTCATAATTAATTAATCGGATTGTGAATAGTAACTAGTTTGGTCCCATCAGGAAAAACCGCTTCTATTTGAACTTCATCAACCATTTCAGGTATGCCATCCATAACTTGTGATTTTGAAAGCCAGGCGGTCCCCTCTGACATTAATTGACTCACACTTTTACCATCTCTAGCTCCTTCAAGAACTTGAAAGCTTAAAAAAGCAATTGTTTCAGGATAATTCAGCTTCAGACCTCGATTAAGTCTTCTTTCAGCTAGGAGCGCAGCAGAAAAAATCAATAATTTATCCTTTTCTTGAGGTGAAAGATGCATAATAAAAAATTAATCTATAAATTCTTAAAAAAGGTTCTCTCTGAACATAATTAATAATTCATAGAATCTTGTAAAGGCCATACACCTTGATATTTTGGCTCACAAAATCCACAAACAGACCTAATTTGTTTCCAAATACAAAAAAAACATTTTCTTGCATCTTGAGAAGAACTACCTAAGAATCTTACAGAGATTCCATTTTCAAGAATTCCAATAGATAAATGATTATCACTTTCATTAAAAATCTTTTTTATATTTCCTACTAAAGTATTAATTTTTGATTTGGAAAAGTCTTTTTCGCAAATCCAAATTAAGGATCCAAAAACGGGCATGTGATCCATTCCTGACTTGGCCACATAACTTGCTTTAGATAATTCAATTTGATCAACATATTCCCAATCATCATATAAATCATTATTTCTAATGATTTCTAATTTTGACCTAAAAACTCCTCTTTCAATAGACTCTCCAGAAGAAGATCTTCCAAGTCTTATTAAATCAGTAAATAAAAAACTTGAAGTTTCTGAAATAGATACTTTAAACTTTTGATCATATAAACCATTTGCAAAGATAATTGTTTCTTGGGGGAGATATTCCAAATGAGAATTGTCAAGAATATTTATGAGATTCTTTTGCTTTGAAAAACTTCCTTTTGGATTAATTTTAGATCTTCCAACTGATCCATATACTTTCTGAGCTGAAGAAGTAGTCAACAAAACCTTAGAGTTTTTTTCAAGATTTACATCAAACTCAAGTAAATCTCCTCCTACCAATCCCCCTGCAGTATGTAGAACAGGTAAAATGCATCTGCCCTCTTGATCATGAGTAGATTTTAATAACTTATAAGGAGAAGTTGATTTAGATTTAAAGATTGTTTTATCAACATTTCCTAAACTTGCATTATTATTGAAAAAATTTAAGAAACAATTACCTTCCCATGAAGTTTTAATCATAAATTGTTTTCTTTAATTACTAAATTAAAGTAACCAAAAATTTTGATTATGAGAATGAATAAACAAATTGTTGTAACTGATTGGATTAAGGAAAAACCTAAATTAGGTTCATTTTTAAAACTTACCTTAAGTTCAGATGAAAGAAGAATCTTACGAGGAAAAAGATTAACTGATTGTGATCAAGAAATAATTCTACAATTACCTAGAAAGCAAAAGTTAAATGATGGAGATATTCTTTCAACTAATGAGTCCAATTTTTATATAGAGATAATTGCCAAAACAGAAGATTTAATTGAAATAAGTTCAAATTCAAAAATTGAGCTTGTTAAAACTGCTTATCATCTAGGAAATAGACACGTAGAATTAGAAATTGAAGAAGATATTCTTCTAACAAAAAGTGATTATGTTATTGAAAATATGCTTAAAAATTTTAATGTTGATATCGTGAATACCAAGAAAAAATTTTTTCCTGAAAGAGGAGCTCATAGTCATGAGTAAAAGTCACTTATTGAAATATTTATTAATAAGTCCTAACTTACCAGTTGGAGGATTTTGTTATTCGGAGGGAATGGAGAGTTATCTTCATAATAAAAATTTAAAAAACTCAAATTCGGTTAAAGAATTAATCATAAGTGAACTAAAAATTGGCCAGATCAGACTAGATGCAAAACTTTTACTAGATTTTTTTGATATTTTCAATGAGATTAACAACGGCAAAAATTTAAAAAGTAATTTGCAAAAGCTATTGAGTTTGGATAAGTGGATCCTATCATCAAAGGACTCTGTCGAAATGAGAGAACAGCAAACTCAAATGTCAAAATCTCTCTTTGATTTAACCAAAGAATTTGGATTTGAATATCTATATGAGAATAATAAAAAAAGCTCCTGGCCATTGGCGTGGAGTTGGGCTTGTTATTGTTTTGAAATTACGAAATTAGAAATGATTGAGAATTTTTTCTATTCGTGGAGTGCAAACCAACTAAGTGCAGCATTAAGAATTATTCCTATTGGTTCAACAAAAGCACAATTAATTCAGAGAGATTTATTAGCAATAATTTCAAAAGTTTCTAAAGAAATTATGGACAAAGAAATTGATGACATTTATTTTGGCAATGTAGGTTTAGCTATGGCACAACAAAATCATAATGACCTTTATACAAAACTTTTTAGAAATTAATTTATGAGCAGTAAATTGAGAGTAGGAGTTGCTGGGCCTGTAGGTTCAGGAAAAACTGCATTAGTAGAGACTCTATGCTTAAGCTTGAAAAAAAATTATGAGATAGCAGTTGTCACAAATGATATCTACACCAAAGAAGATGCTAATTTTCTTATAAATAAAAAAGTTTTAGAGGAAGGAAGGATTATTGGTGTAGAAACAGGAGGTTGTCCTCATACAGCGATAAGAGAGGATTGTTCGTTAAATAAAAATGCAGTTTTAGATTTAGAAAATAAATATAATCCTTTAGATTTTGTTTTTGTAGAAAGTGGAGGTGATAATTTAGCATCTAGTTTCAGTCCAGAACTTGTAGATTTATCAATATATGTGATTGATGTATCTGCAGGAGACAAAATTCCTAGGAAAGGAGGACCAGGAATAACAAGATCAGATTTATTATTAATAAACAAAATTGACTTAGCAGATATGGTTGGTGCAGATTTAAATATTATGAAAAGCGATACTGAATTTATGAGAAAAGGGAAACCTTGGTTTTTTACCAACCTAAGTAAAGGCAAAGGAGTTGAAGAAATAACTCTATTTTTAGAATCACATATACCCAACAATCGAAACTAGAAAAATGATCATTACTAATATATTGGATTCAACAAAAAGTTACGACTGATACAAAACGAATCCTCACTCGTTAATAACTTTTATTTTATCCCCCTAATGAGGGTCAATTACCTAATTTATCCTAATTCATGAGAATTTCAAGGCGTATTTTGGCAGGATTAGCTACTGCCTCACTTGCGGTCACTGCAACTTCATGTGGTGGAGGTGGAACCTCCGGAAGTTTCGATGACACAGTAACCGTTGGTATTTTGCATTCTTTATCTGGAACAATGGCTATTTCTGAATCAACCCTTGTTGATACAGAAAAAATGGCTATTGAAGAGATAAATGCTGCTGGTGGTGTAACAGTTGGCGGCAAAAGTTACAAAATTGAGTACATAGTTGAAGATGGCGCATCTGACTGGCCTACTTTTGCTGAAAAATCCAAGAAACTTATTGACCAAGACGGAGTTCCTGTAGTGTTTGGTGGTTGGACATCTGCAAGTAGAAAGGCAATGTTACCAGTCTACGAATCAAAGGATGCCTTCCTCTACTACCCGATTCAATATGAAGCCCAAGAATGTTCTAACAACATTTTCTATACGGGAGCTACACCAAACCAACAATCAGAACCAGCTACAGATTTCATGTATAAGCGTTCTCCAGCAGCTGGTGGAGATTTCTTCCTTGTAGGTTCTGATTATGTTTTCCCAAGAACTTCCAACACAATTACAAAAGCTCAGGTGAAACAGTTAGGAGGTAAGGTTGTTGGAGAAGATTACCTCCCATTAGGAAATACTGAAGTTGCTCCAATTATCTCAAAAATCAAAAAGGCGTTGCCTGATGGTGGAATAATCATTAATACACTTAATGGTGACCAAAACGTTGCATTCTTCAAACAGATTCAAGACGCTGGTATTACTCCTTCAAGTGGCTACTACGTAATGAACTATTCGATTGCTGAAGAAGAGATTAGTACAATTGGTCCTGAGTTCCTTGAAGGCCACTACGGTGCATGGAACTACATGATGTCAATTGATACTCCTGCATCTAAGAAATTTGCTGCAAGTTTCAAGAAAAGATGGGGAGCTGATCGTGTTGTAGCTGATCCTCAAGAATCTGCCTATAACATGGTTTACTTATGGAAACAAGCAGTTGAAGATGCAGGGACATTCGACGACAACGCAGTAAGAGAAGCCCTAGTTGGACAAACTTTTGATGCTCCACAAGGTCCTGTTGAAGTTATGCCTAATCACCACTTATCCCAAACGGTAAGAATTGGAGAGATTAATGCAGAGGGTGGATTTACAATTCTTGAAGAGACAGGAGTTGTTCTTCCTCAAGCATGGAACCAAAAGCATCCAAGTTCAAAAGGATTTGCATGCGATTGGACAGATCCTTCAAAAGGAGAAAAGTATAAGCTTTAATTTAATTAAAACCTATACTTCAAAATAAAAGGAGGTTAACACCTCCTTTTATTTTTTATAAACAAATATTTTCTTTTTCTAAATTGGAGTTACTTCTCGATAGTCTTTTTAATGGTATTGCAATTGGATCTGTACTACTTGTTGCTGCATTAGGTCTGGCAATTGTTTTTGGTCTTATGGGTGTAATTAATCTTGCCCATGGAGAACTTATGATGCTTGGGGCTTACACAACATACGTTACACAATTAATTTTCAAATTACCTATATTAAAACCCTTCTACAATTCATACATAATAGTTTCAATTTTCCTTGCTTTTATTGTTAGTGGAGTAGTAGGCATTCTCCTGGAAAAAACTATAATTAGAAAACTTTATGGAAGTCCACTAGAAACACTTCTCGCAACTTGGGGCGTAAGCTTAATCCTTCAACAATTTGTTAGAAGTGTACCTTTAGCTTATGGGACAGGTCTGATTATAAGTCTGATAATTGGTTTATTTTTACCAACAACATTCTCTTCAAAAATAAAAGAATCAATAAATTTCAAATATTTTAAATTTAGTTCTTGGATATTTGCTGCTTTAACTGGGGTCCTAACAGGTAGCGTAATCTCATCCTCTGTAAGCAAACTTAGTAGAGCAAGTGCCCGTAATGTTGATGTAACAGCACCCTCATGGATGAGAGGTCAAGTAGAAATTATTGGAACTGCATTTCCTAAAACAAGATTAATGATAATTGTCATTACTCTAATCTCTGTAATAGCAATAACATTATTTCTTAATCAAAGTGCATGGGGTATGCGTATAAGAGCAGTTACTCAGAACCGACAAATGAGCGATTGCCTTGGTATATCAACTGAAAAAGTTGATATTATTACTTTTGGGATAGGCTCTGGATTGGCAGGAGTTGCCGGGGTAGCAGTATCACTTTTAGGTTCTGTAGGACCAAATGTTGGAGGAAACTATATAGTTGGTTGTTTTATGGTTGTAGTGCTGGGAGGAGTAGGAAATTTATTAGGAACAGTACTTGCTTCATTTGGAATAGGCATTATGACAGATTTAATTGGAGCTGGAAGGTTCTTATCAATATGGCCAGATATGCCTTTACCTCTTTCGAACACAATCAACTTTTTTGCGACCACAAGCATGGCAAGGGTAATGATATTTGCACTAATTGTTATATTCTTACAATTTAAACCTACAGGTTTATTTCCTCAAAAAGGAAGGATGGTTGAGAACTAATGTCCTTAAGTAAAATTAAATTTGATAAAAAAATAATATTAACATTTTGGATAATATTAATAGCCTTAATTATTGCAGCACCAACTCTACTCCCTGTATTTAGACTAAATCTTCTAGGTAGATACTTATCCTTGTCAATAGTTGCTCTTGGAGTTGATCTTATCTGGGGATATACAGGTTTACTAAGTCTTGGACAAGGTATATTTTTTGCACTGGGTGGATATTGTGCAGCAATGTATTTGCAAATAACCAGCTCCTCTGAATTTCCAAATAATATTCCTGAATTTTTTGCTTTATATGGTGTAGAAAAATTACCTTTTTTCTGGGAACCTTTTAGATCACCAGTTTTCACCTTCTTCGCTATCTGGACAATTCCAGCATTAGTTGCAGGTTTAATTGGATTTCTTGTTTTCAGGAATAGAATCAAAGGGGTATATTTTTCTATACTTACTCAAGCTTCTCTTCTTGTATTCTTTAACTTTTTTAATGGACAACAAAAACTAATAAATGGAACAAATGGATTAAAAACAGATGTAACACAACTATTTGGTCAGATGGTAGGTTCTGAATCCATGCAAAGAATGTTTTTTTGGGTTACTGCCATCCTAGTAATAGCATCATGGTTTTTTGCAAAGTGGGTGGTTAAAGGGAGATTTGGGAATATTCTTATAGGCATTCGAGATGACGAACCAAGAGTCAGATTTACAGGATACAACCCTGTGATATTCAAGACGATAATATTTTCTATTGCTGGGGCTCTCGCTGGAATTTCGGGAGCTTTATATACTGTTCAGTCTGGAATAGTATCACCTCAATTTATGACAGTTCCCTTTTCTATAGAAATGGTTATATGGGTTGCAGTTGGAGGCAGAGGGACTTTATTGGGAGCGATACTTGGAGCAGTGTTCATCAACTATGCGAAAAGTCTAGTAAGTGAAGCTTTACCGGCAAGCTGGATGTTTATTCAAGGAGGGTTATTTATCTTAGTTGTAACAGCTCTGCCAGAAGGAGTTTTAGGATGGATTCAAGGAGATGGTCCTAGGAATCTTCTTCAAAGATTTGGTTTAAAAAGGAAGATTGAAACCTATCCAAGCTTAGAAATTAATAATAAGGAGAAAAAATAATGAATAATAAAGATCTTCTAAATTTAATAGATATTACTGTTAGTTTCGAGGGTTTTTTAGCTCTTAACAAACTAAATTTAAATTTAAAGAAAGGGGAATTAAGAGCTGTAATAGGGCCCAATGGCGCAGGTAAAACAACATTTCTTGATGTAATAACTGGAAAGGTTAAGCCAACAAATGGTGAAGTAATTTTTAAAGGAAAATCTTTAGTAGGTAGAAAGGAGCATAAAATAGCCAGGCTTGGAGTTGGAAGAAAGTTCCAAAGTCCAAGAATCTTTGAAAATCTAACAGTAAAAGAAAATCTTGAAATATCAGTGACAACTCCTAAAAGTCCCTTAAACCTTATAAATAAAAATATTAAGGATGAGCAGCTTAATGAGATTGAACGTCTTATGAAAATTGTTAATTTAGCTCAAAAAGTTGATTCAAAAGCTGGATCTTTATCACATGGTCAAAAACAATGGCTCGAGATAGCAATGTTAGTAGGACAGAAGCCAGATTTAATGCTTGTAGATGAACCCGTCGCTGGCTTAACTGATGAAGAGACTGATCTTACTGCTGATTTATTAAAATCCTTATCTGGAGAGAATACTGTTGTTGTAATAGATCATGATATGGAATTCATAAGAAGACTTGATAGTAATGTTTCAGTATTAAATCAAGGTACAGTATTGTGTGAGGGGACGATGGAAACCATACAAAAAGACAAAAAAGTTATTGATGTTTATTTAGGAAGACCCGAGGATTAGCTATGGAAAATTTACTGGAAATTAAATCATTAAATACTTACTATGGCGAGAGTCATATTCTCAGAGATGTAGATTTAAATGTTAAATCAGGAGAAATGGTTTGTTTAATTGGAAGAAATGGAGTAGGCAAAACAACTTTATTGAAATCACTTATTGGTTTGTTAAAGCAAAAAACAGGAGATATTTTTTTAATTGGAGAAAATATTAATAGAAAGGCACCTCATCAGAGGGCTAGAAAAGGAATGGCTTACGTTCCTCAAGGAAGAGAAATTATTCCTTACTTATCAGTTGAAGAGAACCTAATGCTAGGAATGGAATCTCTGCCAGGTGGATTATCTAAGAACAAGAAAATAGATCCATTTATTTATGACTTGTTTCCAATCCTAAAAGACTTTCTTCAAAGGAAAGGAGGAGATCTCAGCGGAGGTCAACAACAACAACTAGCAATTGCGAGAGCATTGTTGGGCAAACCACAAATACTATTACTTGACGAACCTACGGAAGGTATACAGCCAAATATAGTATTAGATATTGAAAATGCCATCAATCAGATAATTAGAGATACTGGAATTGGTGTTTTATTAGTTGAACAACACTTGCATTTTGTTAGGCAAGCAAACAGATATTACGCTATGCAACGCGGTGGCATTGTTGCGAGTGGAAATACTAGTGAGTTAAGTCAATCAGTTATTGACAAGTTCTTAAGTGTTTAAATAGATTATTTTTATATAATTAAACAATCTTTTATCATTTTTCACATCTAATAAGATCAATACTATTAGGATGCTCACTTATATACTTATTAAATTCCATCGCTAGTGTTCTTGCTTCGTAAGCATCAAAAGCATAAAAACAATTTTCTAATCTTATATTTTGAAAATCACGATAATGAACGGTATATGGTTTTAAAGTATTAATTTTGTTCATATTTATTATCTAAAAAGTAATTAGTTTATATTTCAACAATGCATATATTCATAAATAAAAAGCATATCATTTGTTGTTATCAAAATATATTGACTTTAATTATGTATTTAAAGACACTTTATGAAAACGAAAATGAATCATTCTCTTTTTTTTTTATTCTTAGATTCTGGCTTTTTACCTTCTATTAAAAAAATAAATTTGGATAGTATATTGCCAAAAACAGGGACCCAAATTTTTTCATACAAGAATTTCATGAAAAAATTAAGCAACTAATGATTCGTTATCTTCAAGTTCAGTTTTATTTATAAGCTTCAAATCAATTGAATTAAATAAATGTTGCATAAGCAGAAAATCAAGTTCCCCTTTCAACAAATTGACATCTGATGAAAGTAGATCATCAACAAAATCATCAAAAGTATCTGAAAGAGGATTCACAATCAAAAATTTATTTTTGTCATTATCATCGCATTAACAAAAAAAGTCAACAAAATTTGAATATTAATTTTGAATTTTTTGAAAATTAATGAATAAAGAATAAAAATTTAGATAATAAATATTAACAAGCAAAATAATAGATTTAATATCAAGCTCAGAGTCTTTGAATTAAATTTCATTTATCATGCTTTTCTTAATTTCAAATCTCTACTAATTAGCATTATAAAAACGACAATATACATATTTGCTAAAAAAATTAGAGAAATCATCATCAAACCATTTAATTTATTTATAGCAAGACTATTGATGTGCCAATTCGAAAAAATAACTTAAAAAGTTTTTAGACACAATAAATTTCATGGCAATTAAATTTGAAATTAAAAGAACTAATTTTAAATATTATTTTTTAATTAGCTCGAAGTAACCATTTTTATTTAATAAGTACTTATCAAACCAAAGGCTTAATAGATTGTCTAATCCTATTCCATTCATTTTATTTATTTGAGTAGTCTTATAGTCAGAAAGTGCAAGCAATAAATATGGAAAAATCATATCAGAAATACCTTTTGGCAGTTTTTCTAAAGGTACTCCATGGGCTCTATCCCATAGAATTTGCATATCTTGAGAGAACAAGGAACTCCAATGACTAAAATTACAATATAACTTGTCTGGAGGAAGTAGATTTACAGATAAAACTGGGAGAGATGAGCTCATAGGAATAACTATTTTATAGATAAATTGAATTTAGTTTTTTAGAAATGGTGTTAAATAATTTCTAATATGCATATCTCCCATAAATACAAATTAAATTTAACGCACAGTACAGCACTTAGCAACACTTATTAAGTATGATATTTATCATTCATTTCCTGAAATTTAAGGAATAATAAAAACTTTTTATAAGTTTGTAAGTCAAAAGTCTCCTGATTTGCTTCATTTAAATGGGTTGATTCAATAGGAGTAAAATGATTTTCTAATTTAGTATTAATTGAGATTTTTGCATTATCTATAAAGTCAGCAGAATTATCAGATAAGTATTGTGAATGATCATTAGAAAGTTGATATGATTGAGTTACTTTACCATTTTTTTTATTAAATATACCTCTTATAGCAAGTGCTTCCTCTACCAAAATACTTATTATTTTTGAATTACTTAAATTATTTTCTATGCTCAACTTATCAATTATTCTCATAACATCTTCTCTTGGAATAAACCCAACTCTTTTTTTCTTGGTAGGCATTTAAAAATAATTAAAGTTCAGCACTTGACTGTAATAAGTGTTGCACTATATTCATTATAAGTCAATTAAATGCTAATGATTTTACCAACAACCTTAATTTTAGGAGCCCTTGGATATCTTTTCTACAACTCAAAAAAAGAACTTTCATTAGATCACCATGACCCTGTAGAAAAGCAAAAAGAGAATGATGATTTGTATAAAGACTTGGAAGATCTATTTATTTAAAATTACTGCATAGGTATTTAAGAACTTTGTTTCTTGACTAAAGATATACAAAAACTTAAACATAATTAGAATAAATTTAGAGATACAAAATCAATGACTGTCCATCAAGATTATGAAATAAAAATCAATTTAAATGAATTGATTGAAAAGAGAATTCCATGTTGTGATTTACTACATCCAGATCATTGTTTAACAGAAAAACAAGTTTCTGAAATTGCACATGATATTCGTATGGATTTAAATTTGCATGATCTTTACAAGCAAGTGGATCAACACATTATGAATTATGTAAATGCTGCTGGTATTGATAACAAAGATCATTGGGTTGAACCTCATCTTCCAGATTTGGACAGAGATTTAAAAGAAGAAGTTGGTATAGAATTTGACTAATCCTTTTTTCTTACAAAAGAGATTAATATATGTATTTTTTTTCTAAATCATCTATTAATTTATAAATACTTTTAGCTGATCTCTTCCTTTTTTTTAAAATTGTAAAAACTATAAATCCAATCATTACTGCAAAAATAGGTGTGACAATAATAATTTCATAATTCATAACCATCAAATAGAAGCATATTATTCAAATTATTAAAAATTTTGCATCTATAAAATAGGTACTTTATACAAATATCTTTCACTATAAACAATTAAGATTTTTTATAAAAAAGTGAAAAAACTAAAAATTTTTTATAAATTATGTAGAAATAAATTTTAATTCAATAAATATAATGATTAATTATTTTGCATTAACTGTAACTGAGATAGGGATCGGTAAATTAGAGTTAGTAGTTATTGGGGTTGTAATTTTAATATTTCCAATTTTATTTGTTTATGCATCTAAAAACCTTGATGCTAAGGGAGTTTTCGAATGGATGATGGAAAAACCTAATGATTGGATTGGTAAAAAATAAGACTTTAACAATTTACATTTTTTAATTAAATTTTAAATTTTCTAGACTACTAATATCAAAATCATAAACCATGCAATTATTTTCTAAATCATTAACTATTGAATTTTTTAGCAGGGAATAATCTATCAACTTATTGAGTTTATTATTTTTAAATTCTTTATTAGTCTCTCCAATGGAAAATGCCAAAGCTCCTTCATAAGAAATACCAAATTTGGTAGTATTGCAGTAAGTTCTAGTGAACTTATTAGAAATCTTTTTTGTATACTTTTCAAGATTTTTAGAGGAAGTATCTAATGAGTAAACTGGACTACTAAAAAGAAGCAGCAAAGTTAAAACAAATATCGTAAAAGCTCTTTTGATCATAATATTTCATAAATTGCAAATTTAATATAGTTTAAAATTTATCTGTGCCTAATATGATTTATTAAAATATTGAAATTTAAAATTTTTAGCCTAAACAGCTTTTTCATATTTTGGAAGATAAAAACTCTCTAAATGAGTATTTAATAGTTTGAATTTTTTTTGGTAGTTTTTTTAAAAAACGCCTAAATACTTTTGGCATAATGAAAAATCCCTCTCAATAATTCATAGATAACAGATAATACTTTGTTGTTCAATAAATAATTATCCAAAAATAATTAAATTAATTATTAAATATATGGATGAACTATGGAAATGTATTTGAACATGAATTATTGTTTAATTAATTAATACATACAAAGTTAATATGGCATTACCAGAACTTATTTATGCTCCTATAGATGGCGGAACAATACATAGATATGAAATTAGTGGTGGCAAGAGAAAATTCTTAAGATTTATAGGTTGTTATTTGGGTCAGTGCAATTTCCACAAAAATATTGATGATGCTATTGATTACATAAGAAATCTGAAGGAATCACAAAAGATACAATAAACATGAAATAAAGATACATAAATACGAAAGGGACTCAATATTTTTCAAGAACAACTTAATTATTGCTACAAATAATAGAGAATTTTTTTTTTATGAGAAATTGATTATTTACTTGGGTTATAGTTTCCAAAGATAAACAGTCAATTAAAAAAGAAATTAATTTATGGATAACAGACAAATTAATTTTTTTAAATCACAAGACTTTAATACCGTTCTTAAGCCATTTAAAAAAGGAACGGTAGTAAAAATTGACTCGTTAGATATTAGAGAAAATCAAAATGAATTAAAAATAGGTTTATTTGGTTGGTATGCAATTTGTCCCTCAAAAGAACTAAAAAAAAATAAGCTACATTATTTTTCACTCTATGATGAGCCTCTTGTTATTTATAGAGATGAGAATAAAAATGTTAGATGCATTAAAAATATTTGTCCACATAGGGGAGCCTCCTTTTTTGGGGGAACTTTATCAGATGGAGTAATAACTTGTCCATATCATGGAGCTAAATTCTCATCTAGTGGAAGTTGCCAAAATCTCGATAGAATAACATGCAGTCACATAGTTGATAATAACTACGATAACTACGCCAAAAGAATCCACTTATCTCAATACAAAGCTTTAGAAAAAAATGGATATATTTTTGTACATTTTTCTAAAAAATCTGAAACTGATTTAAACAATACAAGCGAAGATTCACCTATAAGTAACTACGAATTATCTGATAATGGTTTTTCAATTGAGGACTATGTATCTGAAGAGGTATTAGTTGACTTTAAATGTGATTGGTCAAGGATAATTGAAAATCACTTAGATATCCTTCATCTTTTTTGGGTTCACGGGGATACAATCCCTGATAAAGATGTTAATAAAAACGTACTAGTTAGTTTTAATCAGAAAATTAATGTTACTCCCAAATACATTGAAAGTATTTATTACTACAAGAATGACTCTACAAAAGAATTTATCCGAATAAAATACATGCCACCTGGAAGGATATTAATTTATAAGGGGGATCCTTCTTTAGCTAGATATTTACAAGTTTTAGACCATATTCCACTAGGAGATAACAAAGCAAGAGTAATAGTAAGACACTACAGGAAATTTTTAAAAAATAAACTTCTTAATAACCTCATGTTATTTAAAGAGAATCAAAGAAAAATTTTTTATAAGATATTTGATGAGGATTATATGATTTTAAAAACGCAAACATATAATCACAATATGGGGTTTATAAGTAAAGATGAAATAAAATTATTGGGAGAAGACAGAATAATAAATTACTTTTGGAAATGGTACAAGAAATCTGAAGATAAAGATGAACCATGGAAAAATATTAATAAAGCCCAAAATCCTAATGTATACGACAAAGTTATATTGAAATATCCTCCAGAGATAAAAAAATTAGAAATTATAAATAATATAGATATTATTAGAAAAACATTTTTAAGATTCGCTGCTCCACTTATATTTTTTATGTTAATAATATAATTTATGAAGAAAGTAAATAGACCTTCATGGTTGAATTGGCTTTATCTTTTTATATTTATTTTAAGCTCAATTCAATTGATTATATTTTGGAGCAATAAGTTTTAGTGGTTAATAAGTTTTGGTTTGAGGCGAAAAATATAAATTGTTTCAAAGGTGGTTTTAGAGTAATCAAAGATTTAAATTTAAAGATAGCCTATTCAGAGAATGTAATATTAATTGGACCTAATGGTTCAGGTAAATCGTCTTTAATAGAAACAATTAATAGAAACATATACCCAGTAATAGCTAACGAATCAAAACTAAAGATGTTTAACAAAGAACTCATAAATATATGGGAACTAAGGGAAAGAATAAGTACCGTAAATAACGATATCAAGAATAGAATAAATCCAAACCTAAAAGTTTTTGATTTAATTTTAAGTGGACTATATGGAAGATATTGTTACGTATCAAATAAATCAGAAAAAGATCTATATAACGTTGAAAGTATTATAAAAAAAATGAATATATCAAATATATCTAACAAATTTTTTTCGTATTTATCTGATGGGGAAAAACAAATTTCTCTCATTGCTAGGGCGTTAATCAAAAAACCAGATATATTAATCCTAGATGAACCAATTGCAAATTTAGATTATAAATCAAAGTTTTTTGTAGTAGATAAGATTAATGACTTATCAAAATTAAATACCAAAATTTTATGCGTAACTCATGATATTTCAACGATTACAAAAATTTATGACCGAGTAATAATGCTAAAAGATGGCAAGATAATCGCTGATGGAAATCAAAATAAGATTATAAATAGTGAAAATCTTAACAAGTTATATGGTATTCAAGTAGAAGTAACAAAAAATAATGGAATTTGGAATATAAACAGATTATCTAAATAACAATTATAAAAATAGCTATCGCAATAGCAAGAAATACTAATTTTTTACTTTTTAAAAATGAAGAGGATTTATTTTTAAATAAAGAAGATCCACATTTAGAGCACACAATCCTACCTCCTAAAGATCGATCTGAGACGAATGAAGAACTTCCACAATTAAAACAGACTCTATTTACGCTCATCTAAAATCATTTTGCAATTCTATTTAAATTATATTGCTAAATACTATGTAAAGAAAAACATCAAAAATTTGATGATAATGAGAATCTATTGCAATAAGTATTTTTTTAGTGCATAATTGATAATAATTCTCATTATCATATTTAAATTAATGAATTTCCATTGTTATGGGGAATCTCCGTCAAAATCAGTAAGGATTATAACTGGGCAATCCGTTTTAATAGACCCTTCATCAAGACCAAAAGGCACATGCCTAGAGGTTGAAACTGGAATAGCTAGAGTTTATTGCCCTTGTGAAGAAACTGAAGGCATGACACTAGCATTTTTACAATCAGGTGATCAATTAAGAACGGACCTTTTATGCAGCGAAGGTGTCTGTGTTGAAGCACTAACAGATTTATCTTTTCATAGCAATGTAAATATTGATGAGAATATTGGTTTTGATGCAGTAAATGAATGGACTTTGCAACTCCTTAGAATTAGACACCTAGGAAATGCAGAACAGCGTTTACAAGCATTGTTTTCAATACTAGTAAATCGTTTAGGTAGAAGATGTGGTCAATGGTGTGAGTTACCTTTTAGGTTAACTCACGAAAGGATTGGTGAATTAATCGGCTCAACTCGTGTAACATCAACAAGATTAATTTCTAAATTAAGAACATCTGAGTTATTAATAGCACCTATTGGAACCCAAACAGTCAGTGTTGCACCTTCTTTTATTGAAACATCGCCGCTATAAAAACATGAAGGAATCACAATCACTTACTAACAGTTTATTAATGGAAGTTGATGTTTTATCGAATAGGCTCAGAAATATAAAACAATCTTACAAAACTACCGGAAATAAAGCATTGAAGGAAAGGTTATTTTCTGAAAACAAAAATATTTTCAAAAGAGTTAATGAGATTCATAAAATAGCTGGGCTCTTAAATAAAAATAATGATGAGAAAATCAACTTTTCTAATTTACTTGTTGAAATTGCCAAAAGAACATTGAATGAAAATAAATTTGAAAGTAATTTATTTTTTCTTTAAATCACTATCTATCAATAAGATTGCAGAAGGTTGATTAGAAGCAAACTTTACTTTGCCAAGTATGTTCGCAAATTCATCTTCTGATTTTGTTTGAGCCTCTATAATTGGATCTAAAAAAACGTTGGTTCTTGTATCTGAAATTCTTTCTGAAATCGAATAAAGTTGTTGAAGAGATGAAGTTAAATCAGCCTCCATGTTGAAAGAATAAGAAATTAAGTCCTCAATTGAATCCCATGTTTGAACTGGTGCAGGAAGTTCATCTAATTTCACTCTTTGTCCTCTTGCAATTAAGTAATCTGCAAATTTTTGAGCATGTTCCATTTCACCTTGTGATTCACTTAGAAAATGTGCGGCAAAACCATTTAAATCCCGCTCTTGAAACCATAGGTATATAGAAAAATATTGCACATTAGCATATCTTTCCATTGTTAGATGTTCAAAAATATTATCCAATAAACTATTGTCCATTGGTTGTGCAACAGCTCTTCCAGATGGACCAAAATTAATTAATTTCTTTGTCTTTAAATTATTCTCGTTCATTACTCAAAAAGAAACTATATAAATAATACAACATTTTGTATAAATTAGTAATTAATTAATCATTTAAATAAAATTAAATAATATGATAATGAAAATCAATCGCAATACTATAAATGAATTTAGAGTACAGTTTTACTGAGCTGCTATTAACTAATAAAAAATATAAAAATAAAAAAAAGAAATGTAAAAAGAAAAAATGCTCTAACTGGACGGGGGGGAAGTGTAATTGCTTATAAATAAATTCTATATATATACCTTATGTGCTCCAGGATATAAAAAACAATAACTATTTTTATTAATAGAAAGAGAACATTTATCACCATTACTTAGGAGATTATTAATATCAGTTCTAACCCTTAATATATCACCATTAATAGATACTTTATATATAAGATATTCTCCAAGAAATTCTTTTGATATTACTTTCGCATTACTAGATTCTGATCTTTTAATTGAAATAAATTTAGGCGAAATTGACATTCTATTAATATGTGTATTTTCTAATAACCCTGAACTATTTATTTCACCTAAACTAGAAATAAATGAATTACCAGTATTTCTGAGATTTATAATATTATTTCCCAAAATAAAACTACTCACGAATATTGTCTTGGGATTATTTAGAAGGTTAATTGGTGTATCAATTTGATGAATTTTACCTTCATTCATAACGGCAACTTTATCGCAAATTGACATGGCTTCTTCAGGATCATGAGTAACCATTAATCCGCTTGCATTACAACTTCCTAGAATATTTGGTAGTTCACTTCTCAATTTAAGTTTGACATGCATATCAAGGCTACAAAAGGGTTCATCTAATAACATAAAATTTGTACCTGGAGCAAGAGCTCTTGCAATTGCTAGTCTTTGTTTTTGGCCTCCAGACAATTCATGTGGGTACCTTGCAACAAAACTATCAAGACCCACTACATTTAGTAAATAATCAATTCTAGATCTATCTTTTTTGTTTTTCAAACCAAACATTACATTTTCCAAAACAGTTAAGTGAGGGAAAAGTGCATAGTCTTGAAAAACCATTCCAATATTTCTTTTCTCAGGGCTAAGAATTTTTTTCCTACTTGAAATTTCGATATTATTCAAAGAAATCCTTCCTTTAGAGGGATATTCGAACCCTGCGATTAATCTCAAAAGAGTAGTTTTTCCGCAACCAGAAGGACCAAGCAAGCCTAATAATTCGTCATTTTCAATTTTTAGGTTAATTTTATTTAATATCCAATTTGAATTCTCTCGCTTATCATATTTATGATGCAAATCATCAATTACTAACGCATCATTTTTCACAAATTTTTTCTTCTTTAAATATATTAAATTAGCAGAAAATACTAATCTAAAACATCTCTTGTATAATTTTATACACCATTTAATTTGCCTATTTTAATGAGAAAGACCGAAAGAGCAGAAATAATAAGTAAGGAACTTAAAAAGCTATATCCATCGCCTCCGATACCTCTTGACCATACAAATGCATATACACTTCTCGTCGCCGTTGTTTTAAGCGCTCAATCAACAGATAAGAAAGTTAACGAATTAACAAAAAGCTTATTTGAGGCTGCAGATAATCCAGAAAAGATGGTGAAGCTAGGTATTAATGGCATTTATCAATACATAAAATTTTTGGGTCTATCTAATCAAAAATCAAAGAACATATATAACCTATCTAAACTATTGATTGAGAAGCATAAAGGTATAGTCCCAGATTCTTTTGAGAAGCTTGAATCTCTCCCAGGGGTAGGTCATAAAACAGCATCAGTTGTAATGTCACAAGTATTTAAAATCCCCTCATTTCCAGTCGATACTCACATACACAGGTTGTCACAAAGATGGGGTCTATCAAATGGAGATAGCGTAGTTCAAACTGAAAAAGACCTGAAAAAAATATTTCCTGTTAATGATTGGAATACCCTGCATTTACAAATAATCTTTTATGGCAGGGAATACTGCACCGCAAGAGGCTGTGATGGAACAAAATGTTATTTATGTCGTACTCTTTACCCAAGAAGAAAAAAGAAATTTATATGTAAAAAACCCTAAGAAATTTATATAATGATTAAATTAGTTTTTTAATCATGAAAATAGCAATTACTGGTGCATCGGGGAAAACAGGTTATAGGATTTCTGAAGAGGCAGTTAAGAAAGGATATAAAGTAAGGCAAATTATTAGAAAGAATTCAAAAGTTTCAGAAGGACTTGAGAGTTTAGACACAATTAGGGTTTCATTAGACAAAAAAGGTGAACTTGATAAAGCTTTAAAAGATATTGATGCATTGGTAATTGCTACTGGTGCGAGAGCATCATTAGATTTAACTGGTCCTGCAAAGGTTGATGCATTAGGCGTATACAGGCAATTAGAGAGTTGCAAAAGAGTTGGTATTAAAAGAATTATTTTAGTTAGTTCTCTTTGTACTGGTAAATTATTTCACCCATTAAACTTTTTTGGCTTAATTCTTATTTGGAAGAAATTAGGTGAAAACTTTCTACGAAATTCAAATTTCGAATGGACTATTATCAGGCCTGGAGGATTAAAGGAAAATGAAGATATTAAATCAGAAAATATAAATTATTCAAAGGAGGATACTCAAATTAATGGATCAATCCCAAGAAGATTAGTAGCGCAATGTTGTATAGATTCTTTAAAAAACAAAGAATCCATAAATAAACTAATAGAAGTAACAAGTTCGAATGATAATAAAAAAATATCTTTTAAAAAAGCTATGCAAATGATTTAAAAGATGTAAACATATAAAAAAACCATGAAAATAAACCCCAAAATTGACGCATTACAATTAATGCTTACTGATTTAAGAACTAGAAATGAACCAATAAGACATAAAGCTGCATTTAAAGGCTGTCAACCAGAATTTCAAAGTCTTGTATCAAGGTTGATAAAGCAGTTAGAGGAAGAATTAGTCTCTGAAAAGCTTAATAATCGTGATAGTTAAAAAATCTAGATTACTTAAATAAATTTAAGTTATCCAATTTTGCTTGTTCTGAAAGTTCATCATATCCTCCAAAAAATTTATTATCCAAAAATATTTGAGGGAAAGTATTATGTCGACTTTTAGCCATTATTTTTTGAAAGCTTTCATCATTGTCTATTGAAGTAACTTCATGAGGTATAGATAAAGAATTAAGCAACCTAATTGCTCTTTTAGACCAGGGACAATCTTTTAAAATATAGACTCTTACTCGTGATTCATTTGAAACTAAATCATAATTTGAGATGTTGATAATTTTTTGTTCAAAAGAAATTAATAATATGTCAGTACCTTTTTTTACAATGCATCCTTCCTCAAGATGCCCCCCAAAGACATTACATCCCTCATCAGCAAAGCTCAAATGAAGGTGAACATCCCCTTTATTAAAGTGACCATTAAGAGAAACGATCTCAAGATTGCCTTCAAATTTATTTATCTCTTGATTTCCTGGGCATTGAATACAAACTGTCCTAAGATTACCAACCACTCCTGAAACATACCCGTATAAATTATTTGCATAAGAATATTCTTTAATTGATTTTATTAAATCAGATTCAGGAGATAGCTTTAGGCTATGAGGCTGCATTAGATATTGTTAATAATTTTTAAATATAAAACATCATCAATAATAAATAGAAGAAGGGTTCATAATCTTTAGGATTGTGATTTAAATTAAATTTCAGAATCTAACATTTATACAATTTTGATAAGTTTTACTGAAAATTTAAGCTTCTGGAGAGTGTAAGATATCTTTTATGCAGAAAAATTAATTTTTAATTAAAAAAATTTTCCAAAAATTGGCTTTAAATATTCCTAACTTATTATCGATATCTCGCCTTTTACTTGTATTTCCTTTAATTCTCTTTTTAGAGATTAATAGACCTTTTTATGTTTTCATTTTGATTATTATTGGTGGTTTAACTGATTATTTTGACGGGTTAATTGCAAGAAAATATAATCTTAAAACAAGATTAGGAGCTATCCTAGATCCCTTAAGCGACAAAGTATTCTATTTAATTCCTTTAGTATTCCTCTGCAAAAATAATTTAGTACCTTTCTGGTCTTTAACATTAATTTTATTTAGGGAATTAATAATCTCTAGCCTGAGGAACGTCACGAAAGACGGTTTGCCGGCATCTATGTTGGGCAAATTTAAAACATTTTTCTTTTTTATTTCAGTAATCACCTTTTTTGCACCATTAGAAATAAGCTTATTGAATAATTTGGCTTTAATTTTTTATTGGTTAGGATTCATCCTGACTTTTGTGACCTCATTAGGCTATTTAAGAATCAAAAAGGATCTGATCTGAATTTTCATCAAACCCCTCACTCTTTTTATTATTAAAATCTTTCACAAAACTATCCTTTAAACCCTTAAGTAAATCAAAAGTTGGCTCCCACTCTAAATCACGTTTAATCTTAGATATATCAGTTTGATAATGATTTAATCTAATTGGAAATCCCTTTCGAGATTTAGGATCTAATTTTTGATAATCAAATGTTCTTAAAGAAATCTCATTTTGGTTTAATCCAAGAACTTTTGCACAGAAATATATTAAGCCCTTAATCGTAACTCCTTTTTCACCTGAACAGTTGTAAATATTATTTTTAGAATTTCTAAAATTCATACACCTAATCATTACATCAGTCAGATCCGAAACATGGCCTAGCTGGGTAATTAAAGACCCATCACCGGGGATTGGGATGGATTTATTAGTAAATAATCTTTCAAAAAACCAATTTTCAATTTTATTATAATTTCCAGGTCCATAAATATAAGTAGGTCTAAAACTTGTAAAAGGAACTTTTTGGTTTATTAACCAATTTTCTGTCTCAAACTTTCCTTTGTGCCGACTATCTTGGTTAATAGGATCAATTTCAGATAAAGGTAATTCATAATTATCTTTATAAACACCAGCAGAGCTAACGTATACATATCTCTGGAAAGAATTATCTAAATTTTCTACAAGAAGTTTTGTTTGTTCTAACTCTCGTCCAGAGATATCATAAATAACGTCATATTTTTTATTTCTTAGCTTAACGATATCTTCTGAACTATTTCTATCCCCCTTAATTAAATTTGTTTTTTCAGGATTAGCTTTATTACCTCTTGTAAAAATATCAATATCATGATTCTGGTTTAATAACTTTTCAACCAAAGATTTGCCAACAAATCTAGTGCCACCCATTACAAGAATTTTCATATTCAAAAAATATTTAACTGAAGTAGTAATCTTAATTAGAATTACATATTGAATAGTACTACTAAGAAGCAATTAATGAAAAGGATGATTCTATGGAACTAATACCAGCTATTGATTTGATGAATGGTAAGTGTGTAAGGCTTTTTAAGGGCGACTTTAACAAAAGAAAAGACTTCAAGAAAGAACCTCATGAGCAGGCTAAATTTTGGGAAAGCGAAGGAGCCAAATATATACATATAGTTGATTTGGATGCTGCAAAAACAGGATCACCAACAAACGATAAATCAATAAAAAAGATTGCAGAAACAGTTAATATACCCATTCAAATTGGTGGAGGGATAAGGTCTCAAGAAAGGATAGAACAATTATTTTCTTATGGTATTGAGAAAGTTATAATGGGGACTTCGGCAATAGAAAATAAAGAATTAGTTAAAGACTTATCAAATAAATTTCCTGGGAGGATAATTGTAGGTATTGATGCAAAAGAAGGAAAAATTAGTACCAGGGGGTGGCTAGAGCAATCTAATATTTTAGCAACAGATCTAGTAAGGGAGTTTTCATCATTTAAAATCGCTAGTTTTATTGTTACAGATATAAATACAGATGGGACCCTAGAAGGAACAAATGAAGAATTCATAAAAAGAATTCTTGAGATTACAGATATTCCAGTAATAGCCTCGGGAGGTGTTGGTTCAATTTCTGATTTATTATCCTTAGTTAAATTTGAGAATTCTGGACTCTTTGGCGTAATTGTAGGTAAAGCTCTATATGAAAATAAATTTACAATAAACGAAGCGAATAATGTATTTTCATCAGAGAGACTAAATGACTTTGATTTAAACAACAATTACTTCGCTTAAAATAATATAAAATTGATTTAAGGCTGGTGTTTGCAGTAATTGTTAGTTAATTTTATATAAGAGATAAGAAATCTAGTCTTGGAATTAATTTCAAAAAAATCAATATTAATTATTGCTCCAAGCTTAATAGCAGAATCTTTATCGCTTAAGTTAACATCAATAGATCAAAATTTAGATATTAATTTTAATAATGGAATAGGTGATAAAACCCCGGATTTAATTATATGGAATGTTCTTAATTTTCAATCAGAAGATCTTATAAGGTTGGAATTATTAAAATTTAGAGAAAGATATGATGATTCAAAGTTTCTAATAATACTTTCTGGTGAACTCGTTTATGAAGCAAAAACCACTCCATCTTTAAATGCTGAAGGCTTTCTTTTAAATCCCAGTGCAGAAAAAGTTCTTGAATCCATTGATACCATTTTAAATGGAGGAAGGGTATTTGATATTGAAAACAATTCTCGGGTTCAATTAAACAAAGATAAGCCTCTATCTTTTAGTCAAAAAATTCTAACTTCAGGCTTGAAACAAATAGACACTGAGATTAACTATATATTCAAATACGTTAACTCTGATTCAACTTCAGAATTTTATAAATTTATTTTGAAAGGAAGATTGAGAGAACTTATTACTGCTAAATCTTTTCTTATTTTCTTATGGGGTAATTCACTAGAGCTTTATACAGAAGCAATTTACACAGAAAATAAAATTAATTTTGAAAATAAGGATACTGTGTTCATTAAAGACAAAAATACTATAGAAATTTGGAATTTGATTTTTGATAGGTTAAAAGAAAGATATTGCTCAACTAACTTACATGTTGAATTTAATAATTCATCAATAATTCTCTCTGGGATAAAGAAAGAGTACATTTCACGACTAATTTGCAAAATGTTAGATGAGTTAGATAATTTAGTAAAAAATATTAAAGAAAACTATAAAGAAAAAGATTTTAAAGATGATTTAAATTCCCTTATAAAAGAACTTAAAGTTAATACAATTTCAAATATCACAGACGGCTATTTTAGATTAAAAAAAGGAAGCGAGTCTATTTCAATAAATGAATTTATTTATAGTGAAGTAAGTTGTGAAGAGATAGATAGAGAATCTCATGAGTCAATAATGTTTATCGAGCCAATTATTAAAAATGAAGCTCTAGACTATGATGGGAAACTACTACCTCTATATGAAACAGAATCGTTTTTAATCCTTGAAAACATAATTTCAAATTGGATAATAAGGAACTGTAATTTATTGGCTTCTGAAATCTTTAATATTTGTTCTTCTTGGCCTGAATTAAGAACTCTACTTATAAATACTGAATTACAATCAACAAGAAATTTTGAAAGATTTAGAAATACTATTAATAACTACAATCGCTGGCATGACTATGTTTATATGCCTATCTACTTATATGAGAGTAAACGAGAATATATTGATATTATCGATAAAAAATTTACCCGTTACTTTAAAAATGAAAATAGGGAGAAAGAATTACAGAATCTAGAATGGCTACAAAAACAAGTTACATTGTTAGTTGAGATAAGAGATGCCGTAGCACCGCAGTTAGAAGTTGCTGTAAAGTATATCGGTAATCTTTTCGTAACTTTCCTTACAAAGGTCGTAGGCAAAGCTATCGGCTTAGTTGGTAAAGGAGTCCTACAAGGATTAGGAAGATCAAGTTCAAAGTAAGTTTTTAAACTTTAATGAAAATAATTCAATGGATTCTAATAGCATTAATTTTCTTAAGTCCATATAAAGCAAATGCTTCTAGAGATTCTAATAGTTACGATGGCAACATCTTTCCTATATACGCAGGAAATGGAGCTATAGTTCCTCCCCAGACAACTCTTCAGGAATCATTTAAAAATAAAAGAGTCGCAGTTTTATTTTTTTATCTTGATGATAGCTCCGATAGTAAAGCTATGGCTCCGATAATATCTGGTTTAGATTTGATATGGAGAAACAATATAGATATCATTGCTCTAACTACAGATGAATTACAGGATAAAGAAAAGTCTGACAGTCCAAATGAACCTAATTATTATTGGAATGGATTAATTCCACAAACCATTATTATCAATAGTGATGGTGAAGTTCAATATAATCAAAATGGAATGATAAATATAGATGATTTAAACAAAGTCATAGGAGAACTAAAAGGAATTGACATTAAAGATACTAAATTTTCTGTGGAAAGTTTTAATGAATACAACAGTATCATTTCTGAAAAAAAAGAAAAAAACAAAAATTAATTATTAAAAAAATGATATTAGTTTATATCCTATTATTCCTTTTAATTTTTTTAATTCTTTCAGATATATATATTAAATACTCACCCAAATCAAAGTTATTTCTAGAACCTATAAATTACAAAATCAAAAGAAAAGATGGCTTAAACGAAATAATTATTGATTTAAAAATAACTAATAAAAATCAAAATAAAGAGACAATGGTAACCAATATAAATTTCGAATTGGATTTTTTTAAAAGTCAAGGGAACGAATATTCCCAAAATTTAAATTATCAAGAAGATATATATATATTTGATCAAAAGAAAGAAAAGAATTTAAATAATTATTGGCCAACAACAATTATCAAGTCAAATTCAGAATTATTAATAAGAGTCATCTATAAATTTAAAAATAATAATATTAGAAAAAAAATAAAATATATATGGTTAAAAGTATTTTGGGAGAATTATGGACATTTTGGTGTTTCAAAAAAACAGGATTGTTTTTTAGTAAATTTAGACGCTCAAAAACAAAACCCAAAAAAAGTTTTTGAAATTCCAATAAATAATAAATATAATGCTCTTGCTATTAAAACTGATTTACTTGGATGCTTTGATAATCCAGCAAATACTGTCATTAAATACTGCAAAGGAATTGTAGAAAAAAATGATATATTGACAATTGGTGAGAGTCCACTTGCAATTATGCAAGCTAGATATATTTCTCCTCAAAATTTAAAATATAGTTTATTCTCGAAAGCTTTTTGTTATTTTTTTCACCCCACAAGCAGTCTCGCAACAGCTTGTGGCATGCAATTATTAATAAATAAAATTGGGGTCACAAGAATAACCATTGCATTAATTGTGGGATTCCTCTTTAAATTTGTTGGCATTAAGGGGGTATTTTATAGATTAACTGGTTCAGAATCATCTCTAATTGATGATATAAGTGGCACAGTAACTCCTTATGACAAAAGTATAGTTATGGGTCCTATTTTTGCTGATTTATTTTGTAAGGAAGTCTCAAAATATTTAAATATAGATGTTGCTGTAGTTGATGTAAATGACCTTGGAGGTGTGAAAGTATTAGCTAGTTCAAATAAAAAAGTAGATAAAATACTCAAAAGAAACTTAATATCTAATCCGGCTGGCAATGGTGATGAAAAAACTCCTATAGTATTAATAAGAGAAAAAAGTAAATGAAAAAAGATTCCTCTTATTCTTTTAAGTCCGACAAAGGAGTGGAAATAACTTTTGAAGAACTTCATATTCGTCACATTAACCTTTTAATTGATATCAAAAACAAGGAATTGAATAATTGGTTTTTAAAGATGGCAATTATAAATACATTTGATGACTTGAAAATATTTTTGAATAATCTTAAGAAAAATAAAAATAAATGCATAATTGCCATTTGCGGAAACGAAATTATTGGTTATTTGAATATTTTTCCTTTGAACAAAAAAGAGACTTGCCTAAAAATATCTAAGCCAAATTTAATTAATAAAAATTGTTTTTTAACAGAGAAACAATTAACTTTAGGATTGATAAAAAAATCTATCTCAATAACAGACATCAAGACTTCAAGTTGGATAATTAATGCGGATATAAACAATATTGACCTTATATCAATCTCAAGAGAATTAGGCTTTCAACCATTAGGTGAGATAATACTATGGAATGGTTGTGATCTTAATAAATCCTTAAGGCAAAATACTCAAGGCTATGAATTAATTAATGAATACCAAATAATTAATAAACAAAATTTATTAAAAATAGTGAATTTCATTAGATCAAATCAGTCGCCCTTAATAAGAAATATTTTAGATTTTGATCAAGACGATATTCTTAAAAGAAATAATTCTAAAAGTGGTGCCTTAATATATGAAAATTCTGTTTTATGTACAATTTTAAAAGATATCAATTACCAAAACGATAATATTTATACTTTAACTATAAGTAGATATTGGGATAATAGATTTAATTCTATTTTAAAAGAATTTATAAAAAGATTTTTTGAAAAATCACCTGTTTCATGTTTAAAAACCTATAAAGAGAATTCTCAACTAAATATCTTTCTCGAAGAATGTGACCTAAAAGAAAAAAATCAAGAACTTATCCTTATAAGGAATTCAATAGTTAAGAATGAAGCAAAACAAGTAAGTAAAATAAATCAATCTTTGGAATCAATCTTTGAAAAATTAAGTCCTCAAAGAAATCCATATCCATCACCTTTTCCACTAAAAACAAAGTGAAATATTGTAAACCAAAACCCAGATCAATTTTAAGTTTGGATGTAGGTATCAAAAGAATAGGATTAGCTTATTGTGATCCCCTATGCATAACTTCAAATATACTTCCAGCAGTAAAGAGGTTTGAAAATAATCAAGAGTTAAAAATCATTAGAAATCATATAGATGATTTTAGTTTGACTGGTTTTATTGTTGGCCTTCCACTCAATGAGGAAGGGAAAATGACTCCACAAGCTATTGACTGTAAACATTACGGACTATTACTTTCAAATAAATTAAAGCTTCCATTTTCTTTCGTCAATGAACATAGTTCAACATGGGAATCCTCAAATAGATTTGGAATTAAAAAAGACAAATCTGGATTGATTGATAGTTTTTCAGCAAAAGTGATACTTGAACAATGGATTGAAGAAGGTCCTGAATTAGAAGAATTAGCTGGTAATAGTCAGATAAAATATTAATATTAAAAATAAGTAGATAATTTTTAAATGAAAGAAACTAACTCGAATGATAATTATGAGGCTAAGACGCTAATATTAAATGACTCAAATGGAAACGAACTATTTTGTTATCTTGAACAATTAGTAAGTGTTGAAGGAGAAGAATATGCTTTACTAACACCAGTTGATACTCCAGTAAGTCTTTTTAAGATAAATGAAAAAGATGAACCTGAACTAATTGAGAAAATAGATAAAAATGAACAAATATTAAAAAATGCTGAAGCGGTTCTGCAAGAACATGATTTAAGACTTATCAAATCAGCAGTTACATTAACAGTATCAGGAGAACTTGAAGAACCAATTTATGATGAATTAGAGGAAGAGTACGTCGATGATGATAGCGAAAGTTATGAATTGCTCGTTAACTTTAATCTTTTTGACCAAGAATATGGTTTATATATTCCACTAGATCCTTTTTTTATTGTGGGTAAATTAAAAGACAAAGGTGCTTTATTAATTGAAGATGATGAGTTCGATAAAATTCAACCTTTGATTGAAACTGAGCTTGAAAAAAGTAGTTCATAAAATAAATGAGATCTATCCTAAAAGTCAATTGGGATTCAAACTTACCAATATATGCGATTTCTCAATCTGAGTTGCAAAAAAAAGGAATTAATTCTTTATTGCTAGACGTGGATGGGACTCTTGTAAATAGAAAATCAAATATGATCCCAATAGCTGTAAAAAATTGGATAATAGAATCTAAAAAACTTTTCTCCTTATATCTAATAAGTAATAATCCATCAAAAAAAAGAATCGCAAAAATAGCGAAAGAATTAAAATTAAGGTACAAATACAATGCATCAAAACCAAGAAAAAAAGTAACTTTGTTTGCTATCAAAGAAATTGGCAGTGAGCCAAAAAATATAGCCATTATTGGCGACAGAATTTTTACAGATATTATTGTTGGGAATAGATGTAATATAAACACAATATTAGTTAAGAGATTAAATATAAATGGCTTGCCTATAAAATTTAATTTAACTTTGACAATAGAAAAATTAATTTCTTATTTTATAAAATGAAAACTTGGGTTATAAAAATTGGTACTAGTATTTTAAGAGGAACAGAGGAAACATCTACAGAAGAAGTTATTGAAACCCTTTCTAGATCCTTTAAAAATTTTCTTTCAAAAGGAAACAAATTAATCTTAGTAACTAGTGGAGCAGTTGGATTAGGTTGCCAAAAATTAAATATTAAAACCAGACCAAATGATTTAAGTACACTGCAAGCTACTGCTGCAGTAGGTCAAGTTAATTTAATGTCCTTGTACGATAAAGTATTTAATAAATTAGGTCATAATATTGCTCAAATTTTAATAACTAAAGCTGATTTCAATTCACGAGAATCCTTTAATAACGCTTCTAAAACTTTAAAAAAATTAATAGATTTGAATGTTATTCCAATAGTAAATGAAAATGACACCGTAGCAAATGAAGAGCTTAAATATGGAGATAATGATACCCTCTCTGCTTTAGTTGCCTTAGCTATAAATGCTAACAAGCTTATTTTATTAACCGATATTGAAAATCTATATTCAAAAGATCCACGTAATAATAAAGATGCGCAACCTATTAAAGAAGTTCATAATTGTGAATTAAAAGAAATTAAAGATGAAAATATTCAAAACTCAAATAATGAATGGGGAACAGGAGGAATTTCTACAAAATTAATTTCTGCAGAAATAGCAACAAAAGGAGGGGTTGAAGTCCAACTAGTTGATGGAACTAATAAAAAAAACTTAATTGAAATTTTTAATGATAATAAAATTGGAACTTTATTTTATCCAGTAGAAAAACCTATAGGAAACAAAAAAAGTTGGCTTTCACATGCAATTCAAACAGTAGGGAAAATCACTTTAGATGATGGCGCTTCTTTTGCGATTAAAAAAAAAGGTGCTTCACTTTTAGCGGTTGGTGTTAAAAATGTAGAAGGTAACTTTACGATTAATCAGGCAGTAAAAATCGTAAATACAAATGATAAAGAAGTTGCAAAAGGTTTAGTATCAATAAGTAGCGACAAATTAAGAAGTATCTTAAATAATAAAGAAAATAACAACTCCTCGATAATTGTCGTACACAGAGATGTTCTTGCTCTCTCTTAGAAAAAAATTAAACCTGAAAAATGCTTTTAAGTGATTTAGTTGATCTAATAAAAAAAGGAAATTCAAATTTTATTAGTGCCAATATTTTTAAAGATTTAAATATAGATGATGCTGCCTCATTAGATGCTGCAGTTAAACATCAAATATCTTTTTTAGAGGAAAATAATATCCTTAAAGAAAAATTAGATCAAACTAAAGCATCAGCAATAATAACTACTAACAATAATGAAATCGTTAGTTCCCTAAAGAAACTCAATATATCAAACATAATCGTTAAAAATCCAAGGATTGCATTTGCAGAAGTATTGGATTGTTTATATAAAACTATCAATTTCAAACCAGGAATTCACGCTTCAGCAGTTATAGATAAAACAGCAATAATTGGAGCAGATTGCCATATTGGACCTAATGTCTATATTGGGGAAAATACTGTAATTGGTGACAATAATCATATTCTTCCTGGATCATCAATTTTAGGCAATGTTCGAATAGGAAATAATAATATAATTCATCCAAATTGTGTTATTTACGAAAATACCACTCTAAAAAATAATTGTGTAATTAATTCAAATTCTGTTATTGGATCAGAGGGATTTGGTTTTATTCCTAAAAATGGCAAATGGGTAAAGATGCCTCAAAAAGGTGGTGTAAAAATAATGAGTTTTGTAGAAATTGGCACGAATTGTTGTATTGATAGACCCTCAGTTGGATTTACTTTTATTGATGAGGGAACAAAGTTGGATAATTTAATACAAATCGGTCATGGAGTTAAAATTGGAAAGAATTGTGCATTTGCTGCTCAAGTTGGTATCGCTGGGGGAGCAAATATTGGAGATGGTGTTATTTTGGCAGGGCAAGTAGGAGTCAACAATAGAGTAAAAGTTGGGAATAATGTCATAGCAAGTTCAAAATGCGGAATCCATCGTGACATAGAAGATGGCAAGGTAATTAGTGGTTTCCCAGCGATGGAAAATAAATCATGGCTAAGAAGTTCAAGTATTTTTAAAAAATTACCAGAATTCGCAAAAAAACTTAGACAATTAGACAAGCAATAAATTATTGTTCTAATAAACAAAAATTTAAATGAAGAAATATAAGATTGTTTTATTGTCAGGAGACGGAATTGGACCAGAGATTTCAGAAGTTTCAAAAAAAGTTTTAAAAAAACTTTCAAAAAATCATAATTTCGATATTGAGATTATTGAAAAATTATTTGGAGGGATAGCTTATGAAAAATATGGGACTCCTGCTCCAGATGAGACACTAGATCAATGTAAAAAAAGTGATGCTGTACTTCTAGCATGTGTTGGAGATATTAAATATGACTCTCTTGCAAGAGAATTAAGGCCAGAGAGTGGGTTACTAAAGTTAAGATCTGCCCTAAACCTTTTCGCAAATATCAGACCTGTCAAAATAAGAAAATCTCTATTAGATGCAAGTACATTAAAAAAAGAAATCGTTGAGAATGTAGATCTTATTGTTGTAAGAGAATTAATAGGGGGAATTTATTTTGGAAAACCAAGAGGACATATAACAAATACAAAAATCCCAAAAGCTTTCAATACGATGGTTTATGATTCGGCCGAAATAGAGAGAATAACTGAAATAGCAATAAAAATTGCTACACAAAGAAATAAAAAAATATGTTCTGTTGATAAATCAAACGTTCTTGAGGTTAGTCAATTGTGGAGAGATACAGTTTTAAATATCACCTCAAAAGATAAAAATATATCTCTAAGCAATATGTACGTTGATAATGCAGCAATGCAATTAGTAAGAGATCCTGGTCAATTTGATGTGATTTTAACTAGTAATTTATTTGGTGATATTTTAAGCGATTTAGCCGCAATGTTAACTGGTTCTATTGGCATGCTTCCATCTGCGTCTCTAAACAATAATGGTCCAGGAGTTTTTGAACCGGTTCATGGTTCGGCTCCTGATATAGCAGGTAAAAACATAGCAAATCCTATTGCGATGCTTTTATCCGCTTCCATGATGTTAAAAATTGGATTAAATGAAGAAGAAGCCGCAAAAGATTTAGAAACTGCTATTGATAAAGTTTTATCAAACGGATTTAGAACAGCCGATTTAGCTGATGGGTCTTCTGAAGTTTTGTCTTGCAGTGAAATCGGAGATAAAATAATAGATGAAATTTAAAAAAAAATTAATAAATAAAAAAATATTTTATTGTAAAACATAAAGTTGGCATATGACCTGTCAGAATCATTAGATATTGTTTTTAAAAAATGTCAAAACGTCATCCAGTAGTTGCTGTAACAGGATCTTCAGGAGCAGGAACAAGTACAGTAAAAAGAGCCTTCGAGCATATTTTTGCTAGAGAAGATATTGTTCCAGCAGTTGTAGAAGGTGATAGTTACCACAGGTTTGAAAGAATGCCTATGAAAAAAGCTATGGCAGAGGCTCTTTCAAAAGGTGAAAATTTCTCTCACTTTGGTCCAGAGGCTAATCTTTTTGACAAGCTAGAAGAACTTTTTAAAATCTATGGTGAAACTGGAGGAGGAAAGAAAAGATATTATCTACATAGTCTTGAAGAAGCAGAAGAACACAATACAAGACTTGGGACATCCTTAGAACCTGGCCAATTTACTCCATGGGAAGATATTCCTGATGGGACAGACGTACTTTTTTATGAAGGTTTGCATGGCGGGGTAGAAGGAGATGGATACAATGTGGCATCTTATGCTGATTTACTTGTTGGAGTTGTTCCAATAACAAATTTAGAGTGGATTCAAAAAATCCATAGAGATAACGCAGAAAGAGGTTACTCAGCGGAAACCATTGTGGATACTATATTGAGAAGAATGCCTGATTATATAAACCACATTTGCCCACAATTCAGCAAAACCGATATTAATTTCCAAAGAATTCCCACAATTGACACTTCCAATCCTTTCATATGCAGGAATATCCCAACTCCTGATGAGAGCTTTGTGATCATACATTTCAGAAAAGGGGCAAGAGAGAAATGGGGGATTGATTTTCAATACTTGCTTGGAATGATTAACGATTCATTTATGTCAAGTCCAACAAGTATCGTCGTAAACGGTGGGAAAATGGGTTTCGCAATGGAACTAATTCTTACTCCAATAATTCATAAAATGATTGAGGAGAAAAATAAATAATAATTAATTTTCGATTATCAACTCAAATCATTATATTTTTTTTACTTTGAGGAGTTTCTAATCTACAAGATCTCAAATTTTTATATATCTTTCTTGATAAAAGTACCTTGTTTAGATTTAAATAGAAAAAAACAGGTAATGATGTGTCATTAATCGACTGGTTTGCCGCAAGGCGTAAAGATCAATTTGTTGGGAAAGTTTCGCAAGATACTGATGAAGGAGATGGTTTGTGGGTTAAATGTTCAGAATGTTCGCAAGTAGCCTATAGAAAAGACCTAATTTCAAATTTCAATGTTTGTAGTAATTGTGGACACCACAATAGGATTAATAGCGATGAAAGGATAAATATAATTGCTGACAAAAATTCATTCGAAGAGTTTGATAGTTCATTAAGTCCTACAGATCCTTTAGGTTTTAAAGATAGAAGGTCATATGCTGATCGAATTAAAGAAAGTCAAGCAGGTACAGGTTTAAGAGATGGAGTCGTAACAGGTATCTGTTCTGTAAATTCATTGCCTTTAGCATTAGCTGTTATGGATTTTAGATTTATGGGAGGATCAATGGGTTCAGTAGTTGGTGAAAAAATTACAAGGATTATTGAGAGAGCAACTTTAGAAAATTTTCCAATTCTTATTGTTTGCGCTTCTGGAGGAGCAAGGATGCAAGAAGGTATGTTAAGTCTCATGCAAATGGCAAAAATATCTGGAGCACTAAAAAAACATAAAGAAAAAAATCTTCTATATATGCCCTTATTAACTCATCCAACCACGGGGGGGGTAACAGCAAGCTTTGCAATGTTAGGTGATTTAATTTTGGCGGAACCTAAAGCTCTTATTGGATTTGCTGGAAGAAGGGTTATAGAACAAACATTAAGAGAAAAATTACCCGATAATTTTCAAACAGCTGAATATCTACTTGAGCATGGTTTTGTTGATGTAATAGTTAAAAGGAAAGATCTCAAGGATACTCTGACTAAAATTTTAAAAATTCATGGAGTAAAAGAACTTGCAAAAGCAAATATATAATATGAGAATTATTTCAAATTTCTTTTATTTTTCTTTAAGCCTTTTATTTTTTATTTTAAATTTTGCTCCATATTCTTATGGAATAGGAAATGTTGAATGGGTTCTACTAAAAGAGAATAATGAAGGAAAAGAATGGCTTGATAAAGGCAGTATTAAGCGGCTTCCAAATGGTGAAATAAGTGTCTTAACAAAGTTCTTTAAAAATCCAACTAATTCTGATGATGATGGAGAGTTATCACTTTATTTAATGAGAATTAATTGTGATGAAAAAAAGTTCAAAGATACCTCCATAAATGGAATACCTCAATTCAATTCAAAATGGCAAACTTCTAATAATGATGAACTAATAGATGTAGTTATTGAAAATAGCTGTTCAGAGTTTATAAATGGATAAGAATGAATTCTAAAAATAAAAAATTAAAAATAGCAATTGCTGGATTAGGGTTTGGTAAAAAAGTTCATTTAGAGGCATTAAAAGAGTCTGATTACTTAACTCCTGTAGCTATTTATCATTATGAGAAAAAGCAAAAATCAATTTTAGAAAAAGAAACTGGATTAGAGTTTTTTCATAATTGGAAAGACTTAGTTAAATCTCCAGAAATTGATGGAATAATTATTGCTACCCCTCCTAAATCAAGATTTAAATTAGCAAAACAAGCTCTTGAGAGTAATAAAAACTTGCTATTAGAAAAACCCGTTTCAATATCGTCCTCTGAAATAGAAGAGCTTCAGAGACTATCTTTGATTAATAACTTAAGCGTATGTATTGATTTCGAATATAGAGCAGTACCCCTTTTTCTTCAGACAAAAAAACTTATTGATGAAAATATTTTAGGAGAAATATATTTAGTCAAATTAGATTGGTTAATGGGGAGCAGATCCGATCCCAAAAGAGCTTGGAATTGGTATTCTCTGGAAGAAAAAGGTGGAGGAGTTCTTGGTGCTTTAGGTACTCATGCATTCGACATGTTGAATTGGTTTTTTGGAGAATCAATAAATGTATCTGGTAAGTTAGCAACATCAATCAAAAAAAGACCTTTACCTAATTCATCTGAATTAAATGATGTTACTAGCGAGGATGTTTGTCTGGCTAATATAGAAATATCAAACTACAGCTCCAATCTTATTCCATGTCAGGTATCTTTATCATCGATTTCTAAAAACGGTAGAGGATTTAGTTTAGAAATATATGGAAGCGAAGGTTCGCTTATTCTTAAAAGCGAGAACCAAAAAGATTATGTCCATGGTTTTAATTTGAAATATTCAAACAATGAAAATAAAATACAAAATTTAACTGCAGATTCAAGTTTTAATTTTGAAAAAACATGGACTGATGGGAGGATAGCTCCAGTTTTGAGAATTCAAAATTTATGGGCTGAGAGTATTTTTAATAAAACACCTATCATTCCAGGATTATGCGAAGGACTTGCTAGTCATAAAGTTTGCGAAGCCATAAGAGAATCTTCGAAAAGCGGATTGAGAATCAAAATTTAAGGCTATACATTTATAAGTAGCAATTATCACCCGATAAAGTATTGGATTGATTTTATTTTTTTTTCATATTCTGGAAAAATCAATTGAACTGATTTATTAAAGAATGGCTTTAAATTATTACAAAAATGAGCTAAAAGCAAATGCTCAATTACTAGCTTCTAAAGGAAAAGGGATATTAGCGGTAGATGAATCCACTAAAACAATAGGTAAAAGACTGGCTGGAATTGGCGTTGAGAATACAGAAGAAAATAGGAAAGCATATAGAGGAATGCTTTTTACGACAGAAGGTCTTGGTAAATATATAAGTGGAGCAATCCTATTCGAAGAAACTCTTTATCAGAATCACCAAGATGGTGAGTCAATGGTTAAGAAACTAAATGATTTAGGTATTATTCCAGGTATAAAGGTCGATAAAGGTCTAAATCCACTTCCTGGAGGAGGGGATGTAGAAACTTTTTGCTCTGGCCTAGATGGGTTAGTTGAAAGAGCCGCAAAATATTATGAACAAGGTGCAAGATTTGCAAAGTGGAGAGCAGTTCTGCAAATTTCAAATGATGGTTGCCCTTCAAAACTATCAATTCAAGAGAATGCTTGGGGATTAGCAAGGTATGCAAGATCAGTTCAAGAATCTGGTTTGGTACCAATTATTGAACCTGAAATTTTAATGGACGGCGATCATACTATTGATAAAACTGCCGAAGTCCAAGAAGAGGTAATAAAGCAGGTTTATATTGCCTGTCAAACAAATGGAGTTTTTCTAGAAGGAACTCTATTAAAACCTTCTATGACAGTCAATGGAGCAGATTGTCCAACAAAGGCTGATCCTATGAAAGTTGCTGAAATGACAATCAGAACTATGGAAAGATGCGTTCCTGCATCTGTTCCTGGAATAGTTTTCTTATCAGGAGGGTTAAGTGAAGAAGCTGCTTCTGTTTATTTAAATAATATGAACACTCTTTACAGGAAAGCTTTATGGAATGTTTCATTCTCCTATGGAAGAGCATTACAGCATTCATGCTTAAAGGCTTGGAAAGGAAGCGACTTTGAAGGAGGTCAAAAAGCATTAATAGCAAGAGCTCAAGCAAACTCTGAAGCTTCAAAAGGTGCCTATGTAGCAGGATCTCAACCTTCATCTGATGAGCAATTGTTTGTGGCAGGTTACACCTACTAACTAAAGAATTCTAAAAAATCACTCTGGGTCATAAAATTAGTTTCTTTAATTTAGTATTTTGTATATCTAATGACGTGACATTTGATACCTCTTTATACTAAAATCTCGGAAACATATGCTTTATATAGCATTTAACTTATTTTAATTATGGCCCTCGTTCCACTAAGACTACTTTTAGATCACGCTGCTGAAAATGGTTACGGTATTCCAGCTTTCAATGTTAATAACCTTGAGCAAGTTCAAGCAATCATGGAAGCAGCATATGAAACAGATAGTCCTGTAATCCTCCAAGCTTCAAGAGGGGCAAGAAATTATGCAGGAGAAATTTTCCTACGTCATCTAATACTTGCCGCTACAGAAACATATCCTAATATTCCAGTAGTAATGCACCAAGACCATGGTAATGAGCCATCAACATGCTATTCAGCAGCAATAAATGGCTTTACATCAGTAATGATGGATGGTTCTCTAGAGGCAGATGCAAAAACACCCGCTAGTTACGAATATAATATTGCAGTTACTAAAAAAGTAGTAGATTTTGCTCATTCAGTTGGAGTTAGTGTTGAAGGAGAATTAGGTTGCTTAGGTTCATTAGAAACAGGAAAAGGTGAGGCAGAAGATGGTCATGGATTTGAAGGTGAACTTTCTACAGATATGCTTTTGACTGATCCTGAAGAAGCGGCAGATTTTGTTGCTAAAACAAAAGTTGATGCATTAGCTATTGCTATAGGTACAAGTCATGGTGCATATAAATTCACAAGGAAGCCTACAGGAGAAGTTCTTGCAATAAGCAGAATTGCTGAAATCCATAAAGCACTTCCAAATACACATCTTGTAATGCATGGATCTAGTTCAGTACCTCAGGAATGGTTGGATATCATTAACAAATATGGTGGTGAAATTCCTCAAACATATGGTGTTCCTGTTGAAGAGATTCAAGAGGGAATAAGAAATGGAGTTAGGAAAGTCAACATTGATACTGATAACAGACTTGCTTTCACTGCCGCGGTAAGAGAGGCAGCATTTGCTGACAAGGCAAACTTTGACCCAAGACATTTCAACAAACCTGCTAGAAAATACATGAAGCAAGTTTGTCTTGACAGATACAAGCAGTTCTGGTGCGAAGGTCAAGCAAGTAAGATCAAGCAAAACAGCACCAATTACTTTGCTGATCTTTACGCTAAAGGTGATTTAGATCCAAAAGTAAAAGCTACTGTTTAATTAATAACTGAATCAAACAAAAAAAAGACCTCCAAAATTGGGGGTTTTTTTTATTTCAATATTAATGATTTTAATGTAAAGAGACCATCAGTTCCACCAATTGTCTCGTCACATGCTCGCTCTGGATGAGGCATTAAACCTAAAACATTTCCCTTTTCATTAGTTATGCCTGCAATATCGAATGAGGATCCATTAGGATTATTTTTATATCTCAAAGCGATCAATTCATTATCTATAAGTTTTTTTAAAGTATCAGAATCACAATGATATCTTCCTTCCCCATGAGCTATTGGCAACTTAATAGTTTGTTTTTCATCTACATTATTAAACCAACCTCCTTTTGAAGAAACAATATCAAGTTCAACATCATCACAGATGAAATTAAGGTTTTTATTTGCAACAAGAGCGCCAGGCAAAAAGCCTGATTCTGTCAAAATTTGAAACCCATTACAAATTCCTAAAACTTTTTTTCCACTTTTAACAAACTCATCCAAGGCATTTATTAATGGAGAGAATCTCGCAATTGCTCCGCATCTTAAATAATCACCATAGCTAAATCCTCCAGGTAAAACTATTGCATCTACATCGCTTAAATCTGAAGATTCATGCCACAAGTATTTTGTTCTTATGTCTAAACAACCCTCCAATGCCCATGAAACATCACGATCACAATTAGAACCAGGGAAGACAACAATTCCTACAGTAAAATTATCCATCTTATAATTTTTCTAGTGAATACTCATAATCTTCAATGACAGTATTTGCGAATAATCTATCACATAATAAATCAATTTTTTCTCTTACTTCGTTTTCCCCATTGCCTTCTATTTTTACTTCAATCATTTTTCCTATACGCAGTGATTTTATTCCCTCGGCTCCAAGTTTTATAGAAGCAGATTTGGTAGCTTCTCCTGCTGGATCTAAAACTGAGGGTCTTAGTCTTACAAAAACTTTTACAGCAAATTGGTCCAATTAAAAATTAATTTCTATTAGAAGATTAGTTTAAAATTTAATAAAAAGTACTCTTGATTAATAAACAAATATTTTTACCTTAAGGCTTTCTGAGTTATTAAATGTTTATATAGCCTTTACCAAAACAAACTAAGCAAGTTCTTCTTGAATTTTCAGGTGTTTTAAAATTTCCTGACCCTCCACATTTAGAGCATTTAATTTTATCAATAGAAATTGCATCATCAGAGATAATTTCTTTTAAAGCAATTTTTGAACTTTCCATTTAGGACCTTTAACTCTTCTAAATATCTCGACATGTAACTATAAAATCAAATCCTTATTTTTGGGTCACTTAAAATCTTAAATTTCTCTTTAATTTTATTATTCAAAATTTTTATCGATTTCTCATCGAAGGAAATAATAACTAATTCAAGACCAGCATTATCTTTTGGTCTCCAACAATGAACTGGAGCCTCTTCAAACCAAGTATTAATTTTTTTTCCAACTATTTGTATTTGTAAAGGCAATAATTTATTTGGTATCCATATTCGTCCTTTTATTCGAAGAATGTTTAATTCATCCAGAATTTTTGACATCTCTTTTTCAAAGTCATTTTTTTCAAGGAAATAATTTAATTTAATTGAATCTGATACAAGCTCAACATGATTATGATCATGTTCTTCAGTTAAAAATTCTTTATAAGTCTCTTTTTTTAATTTAAAATCAAAAAGGTAATTTAAATCAATTTTGCCATTTTTGGATTTGAGGACTGGCACAGATGAGTTTAGACTTGCCTTGATTTTGTTTTTTACAAAGTCAAATTGATCATCATTTAAGATGTCTGATCTAGAGACTAAAACGATATCAGAGACTTCAAGTTGTTCCTCAAAAAGTTCTTCAATAGAAGCGTTGTGATCAATTCTATATGTATCATTATATTGTTTTGTTATTTTATTTAGATCATTAATTGGTGAACCATTAAGCATTGACTCTCCATTAACGATACCAACTACATTATCAAGGTAGATAGAAGACCTAATTTCAGGCCAGTTAAGTGCTTGAATTAAGGGAATTGGTAGTGCCAAGCCACTTGTTTCGATAATTATTGATTCAATAGGAGGATTAAATTCGAGAAGAGCTTTAATTGATGGAACAAAATCATCTTGAACAGTACAACATAAACATCCATTATTTAATTCGATTACGCATTCTTCTTCGGTTTCATCACATCTATCGCAACTTTTAATCAAATCACCGTCAATTCCAACATCACCAAATTCATTGATTATTAAACCGAATTTTTTATTACTCTCCTTTAACAAATATCTAAGAAAAGTTGTTTTACCGGAACCAAGAAAACCGGAAACAACTATTACTGGTATTTTTTTTTTCATCATTAATAATTAACAACCTAGGCTATATTCTGTACTCTCTCCTGTAGTACTATTTGTGCCATTAGCAATCGCGCATAATTGTTTTTGTTGTGTTCGACTAAGAACAGCATCAGTAAAATCTGCCCCATCTATTTTTGCGCCTTCAAAATTACTCTCCATTAATAAAGCATTTGTAAAATTAACATCCGAAAGATCTGCATCTGTAAAGTCTGTTGCATAAGCTAGTGCATCCCTTAAATTGGCTCCAGTAAACTTTGAGTTTTGCAATTTACTATTATTGAATACCGCGCCTTCTAAATTACTTTCACTGAAATTAAATCCATTCATATCAAACTTAACGTATTCGTTACCGCTTAAATCTTGACCATGCATATCTGGCTCTAAATTAAGGTCTTGTTGGTTTCTAATTTCAGGAGGTCGTTTAGCCCATGCGGAATTAACTGAATTTAAAAATAGAATTCCAACAAGCAATAATGTGATAAATGCGTTTTTTAGTGAAGGGAAAACAATTGATTTAATCATAATAAGACTGTATTTTAGAACTTAGGTATTTAAAGTTTGTAAGAGTATTTTATAGGAAAATATATGGCAATGTCACTAAAGGTTATTGTTCCTCCTCATCCATTAATAAAACATTGGCTTTCAATATTGCGAGAAAAAAATACTCCAAATATTTTGTATTCAACAGGATATGAACAATTAGGCAAATGGCTTACATATGAAGCATTACGGAACTGGCTTCCATATAAAAAAGAAATAGTAAATACTGATAATGGGGTTACAGATGGATTTTTTATTAATAATGATTATCCAATAAAAGTTCTCGCAATGTTGCCTGAAGGCTTATCTCTTTGGTTTGGATCTAAAGAAGTAATTCCTAATTCAACACTCTCATTAGGACAACTTCCTAAAACTATTGAATCAAATGAAGGAGTTATATTTTATTCGGAGCAAATAACGACAAAATCATCAACATTAGAAACTTTGATTAAATTAAAGGAATTAGGAGTTGATTCCAATAGGATTTTGTTAATAACTGCTATTTGCTCAAATAGAGGGTTGAATGATATAGGGAAATTATTCCCTAATCAGGTAATCTACACCTCTTGCATAGATGAGGAAGACGAAAACACAAAATTATTGTTACCGGGTATTGGAAATCCTTTATTGCGTTTGAGTACTATATTTCAAGATAAGAACTAATATAGAATGTAGGAGTAAATATTTTAACAATGTCTGAATACAGAGATTCGTCTTCAAATAATCTTTTATCATTAATAAGCGGTGCTTTTATTGGAGCAGCAGGTCTAGCTTGGTGGTTAATATCCGAAGCAGACAAAAGAAAGGAGGAAAAAAAACAAAAAGCGATGATGTATTCCTCCAGAATTCAAGACGGCTCTGAAGCGATTGATTCAAATGAAAATATAAATGAAGTTGAAGGAGAGAATTTGGAGAAGAAAGTTGAGCAACTTAATTCTGCAATTGCTGATGTAAGGAAGCAACTTGAAGAATTAGGGCAATAGAATAAAAAAGGTTCTCAAATAATATGAATAAACTCAGATCATCTGCAATAACACAAGGTGTGCAAAGATCCCCAAACAGATCTATGTTAAGAGCTGTTGGATTTAATGATGAAGATTTTAATAAACCTATTATCGGAGTGGCCAATGGATACAGCACCATAACACCATGCAATATAGGTTTAAATAAGTTAGCTCTCAGAGCTGAAGAGTCAATAAAGAGATCCGGTGGGATGCCTCAAATGTTCGGAACGATCACAGTAAGTGATGGAATTTCTATGGGAACAGAAGGTATGAAATATTCCTTAGTTTCAAGAGAAGTTATTGCTGATTCAATTGAAACAGCATGCAATGCTCAGAGTATGGATGGAGTGCTTGCTATAGGTGGATGTGACAAAAATATGCCAGGTGCCATGATAGCAATTGCAAGAATGAATATTCCCTCAATTTTCATTTATGGAGGGACAATTAAACCAGGGAAATTACATGGAGAAGATCTTACTGTTGTTAGCGCATTTGAAGCTGTTGGACAATTAACATCAGGCAAAATTAATGAAGAAAGGTTAATCCAAGTTGAGAAAAATTGTATTCCTGGTGCTGGTAGCTGTGGAGGAATGTTTACAGCTAATACAATGTCTGCGGTTATTGAAGTATTAGGTTTAAGTCTTCCTCACAGTTCAACTATGGCTGCTGAAGATCTTGAAAAAGAAATAAGTGCAGATAAAAGTGCTGAGATATTAGTCTCTGCAATAGAAAAAGATATAAGACCTCTAGACCTAATGACTAAGAAAGCATTTGAAAATGCAATATCAGTAATTATGGCCATTGGAGGATCAACAAATGCGGTGTTGCACATCTTAGCCATTGCAAATACAGCAGGAATAGATATCAACATTAATGATTTTGAGAGAATAAGACAAAAAGTACCTGTTATTTGTGACCTTAAACCTAGTGGAAAATTTGTGACGGTAGACCTTCATAATGCAGGCGGGATTCCACAAGTAATGAAAATACTTTTGAATGCAGGATTAATTCATGGTGAATGTAAAAACATTGAAGGTAAAACCATCTCAGAATACTTACAAAATATTCCAGATAAGCCTCCAACAAATCAAAATGTAATAAGGGAAATAGATGACCCTCTTTATAAAAAAGGACATCTAGCAATCTTAAAAGGTAACTTAGCAAGCGAAGGTTCTGTAGCAAAAATTAGTGGAGTAAAAAACCCTGTATTAACTGGTCCAGCAAAGATTTTTGAAAGTGAAGAGGATTGTTTAAAATCGATACTAAATAACGATATCAAAGCAGGCGATGTCGTTGTTATTAGAAACGAAGGGCCCGTAGGAGGGCCAGGAATGAGAG
This sequence comes from Prochlorococcus sp. AG-402-O16, assembly GCA_003216415.1. Lineage (GTDB taxonomy): Bacteria > Cyanobacteriota > Cyanobacteriia > PCC-6307 > Cyanobiaceae > Prochlorococcus_A. The sequence continues at coordinate 5,528 of QCIY01000010.1, read as the reverse complement.
AAATGTTAGCCCCAACATCTGCGATTGTTGGTCAAGGGCTCGGAGAGAAGGTAGCTTTAATTACCGATGGCAGATTTAGCGGTGGTACCTACGGTCTAGTTGTTGGTCATATCGCTCCAGAGGCTGCTGTTGGCGGAAACATAGCACTTATAAAACAAGGTGATTTAATCACCATAGATGCTGTAAAACAACTAATAGAGGTTGATTTATCTGACGAAGAATTAGAAAAAAGAAAGAAAGATTGGGTAAAACCTACACAAAAATACAAAAGAGGTATACTTTCAAAATATTCAAGAATAGTAAGCACATCAAGTTTAGGAGCTGTTACTGATTTATAAATCAGCTCAAAGTTATTTTCTTAATTAATAAAACTTTTTATCCTATTTGCTAAATTTTCTAATCTAGCGCTATATTTTGGTGAGTTGCATTTTTTACCATTATTGCTGTCCATCCATAATGTTTTAACTCCACACCATAGTATTGGTTCATCAGGAAAATTAAGCTTAGAGATAACTAAAACCAACTCTTTATTTGATTTAAAAAGTTCTAATTCAAGATCGTAAATTTCTAATCTTGTACCTTCTTTATCTCGACATAAGATATTAACCGTCAAATCAATATCTTCTTCTTCGATTTCGTATTCACCATTTATTTTTACAACAGAATGAACAAAAGGTTTATTTGTTAAATCTGCTGATTTAGCGATTAAGTTCTCTATATTTTTAGGTGGATTTTCAAATAACACTTATTGATTTAATTAAAACTTTTATGGAACCTTGTTTAAACTCATTATTAAGTAATCCATCATCACCAAACTTAGAGTGTAGTAGTTGCAATCTTTTAATTTTAGATGGCTTAAATTTAAATGGAAAACGTACCTTATTAGCTCTTACTGAAGGCTTTAGCTCACTAAAAGGAATTTGAACTTTTGTTGTTCCAAATTTTTTTGTTGGGAATGATTTAATCCATCTGAGACCACCTGGAATAAATTCGGTTAGTCCTAGTAGATCATCTTCACAAGCGACCGCAAATTTAAAAGTTCTTCCTTGTCCATCAATATTTAATTCAAAAGATGAATATTCGGATACATTTAAAGAGGGTTTATATATAGAGGATCTACAACTAACAAATCCTCCTGCTTTCTCGACAATATTACCCTTTAATAACAAACCAGAATTTGAAATTTCACAAAAAGCTGAACTTGATCCGCCCATAACAGTGTCATTTAATGTTTTCCAACCATCAAACTCTTTTTTCTGGAATAAAAATTTTTTCTTACTCATTAAGCAATTTCATTTATTATTAGACTTTAACTAAATTTCTATTTGTTTAGCTGATTCTTGATCACAAAATATTGAAATTTGATTAATAGATTTTATTAATTTTGATGGTGTTCTATCGGGAGGTTCTTTTTCATCTAATAACCTCTCAAGAGCGATTCTTTTAGAGGCTCCACTAACCAAAAATACTATCTTTGATGATGATGAAAGGACCTTTGGAGTTAATGAAATTCTTTTTAATCCTTTCCCTTCATTAAAAATCACAAAATCATCTACATTATTATTTTTTTGATAAGGAAATAGTGAAGCAGTATGACCATCGTCTCCAAGACCTAATAAAGTTAAATCAAAGGAAGGAGGGTTTGATCCGCATTTTTCAAATAATTTAGAAATAAATTGATTTTTTGTAGCTTCTTGGTCAGCCTTTAAATCATTGAAAATTTCATAAAAAAAAGCTTTAGATCCATAATTATTTAACAATGAATTTTTCAACATTAACGAGTTACTTAATTCAGAATTTGGATCAACACATCTTTCGTCCCCTAAAAAAACATCAACCATATCCCATCTAAGATCACTATTTGATAGAAGCTGATAAACAGATTTAGGCGTTGAACCTCCACTTACACAAAATTTAAATCTGTTTTTCTTTTTTAAAGTTTTAATAATTCGACTTTCAATAAACTTAAAAACCGCTGTTGAAAGTTCTAACTTGTCTTTGTATATATTTAAGGTATATCCATTTTTGACCTTTTCAATCATTTCATCCATTCAGTATGAAAACTACCTTCCTTATCAATTCTTTCATAAGTATGAGATCCAAAACAATCTCTCATCGCCTGAACAAGATTCTGAGGAAGTCTATTTGTTCTATAACTATTCAAATAATCTAAGGTACTAGATAGACATGGGACTGGTATACCAGCTTTTGTAGATAAAGAAACTACTTTGGCTAAGTTATCTAATCTTGTCGCGATTTCATTATTGAACCAATCATCAAAAATTAAATTTTTTAGATTAGGGTCTTTGTTATAAGCACTTTGAATTTTGCTTAATAATTTTGATCTAATTATGCAACCACCTTTCCATATTTGGGCAATTGACGGCATATTCAAACCATAGTTATATACTGAAGATGCTTCTCTTAAAATATCCATTCCTTGGGCATAGCTAGCAATTGTGGCAAGGACTACAGCATCAAATAAAGGTTTCATTCCATCTGATATATTTCCTAAATCAAAATCCTCTATCTCTTTAGTTGGAATAGTTTTTTCAATCTCACTACGTTGATCTTTTAAAGAACTCATTACTCTTGCATTTAAAGATGCATAAATCGTTGGGACTGATACCCCAAGTTCTAAAGCACTTACAACAGTCCATAACCCAGTACCTTTCTGGCCAGCCTTATCTAATATTTTCTCCACTACATCATCTCCAGTTATATCATCTTTTGTATTTAGACAAATCTCTGTTATCTCAACAAGATAAGAAGCTAATTGATCAGTATTATTCCAAATACCTAATACCTCTGACATCTGCTTTCCATTCATACCTTTAACTCTTTTCATAAGGTCATAAGCTTCTGCAAGTATTTGTTCAATTCCATATTCAATTCCATTATGAACAGTTTTTACAAAATGACCTGAGCCTCCTGGCCCAACATATGCGACGCATGGTCCGTCTTCAACTTTGGCAGCCATCTTAGTTAATAAGCTTTCTATTGCATCATATGAAGCCTTTGTACCGCCAGGCATCATACTTGGGCCTTCAAGAGCCCCTTTGGCTCCACCTGAGACTCCCATTCCTATGTATCCAAAACTTTTACTTTCAAGAGTATTTACCCTTCTTTCTGTATCTTTAAATTGAGAATTGCCACCATCAATTAATAAATCTCCTTCCTCGAGATACCCAGAAATATTGTCTATAACAGCATCAGTAGCGGGTCCAGCTTTTACCATCATTAGAATTCTTCTAGGTCTCTCTAGCTTGTTAACAAATTCTTGAAGGGTTTCAGCTCCCTCAATATTCTTTCCAAGGCCCCGACCTTGTAAAAATTCTTCAGTTTTTGAAAAAGTTCTATTAAAAACTACACTAGAAAATCCATTTCTCTCTGCGTTAAGAACTAAATTTTCGCCCATAACACCAAGACCTATTAAACCGAAATGTGCCTTGGACATAAAAAATTAAAAAACTCAATAAATATAGTGTGCCTGCAACTAAACAAAATTGCTCAAAAAAAGTACTTATGTCAGCGAAAAATGATCGAAAAGATTTAAATAACAGTTCCGTTTGCAATAGTTGCATTTTTAACTACTACAACAATTCCATTTCTTATGTAGAAGCCTAATTCTGGCTTATCTGCTTCTTCTACTCGATCTTTATTAATGATCACAACATTATCACCAATTCTTGTATTCTTATCAAGAATTGCTCTTTTTACAGTAGTTCCTTCACCTACGCCAAGAGGTGTTCCGCCTCCTTTTCTTAATTCAATCCTCTCTTCAGGTGATTCAAAGAAATCGGCACCCATAACTAGTGTGTCCTCAAGAACCGAATCACTTTCAATCCTGCTTCTTACACCTAAAACACAATGCAAAATACTGCATGACTTCAAGATTGTACCTTCACAAACTATTGAATCAGTAATTTGAGCATCTACAAGTTTAGAAGGGGGGAGAAATCTAGGTCTTGTATAAATTGGAAATTTTTCATCATAAAAACTAAATGGAGGTTTTGGTTGTTCTGTTAATGCTAAGTTTGACTCAAAAAATGCACCTATGGTCCCAATATCTTCCCAATAATCATCGAAAACATAACTCTTGAGAGTATCACCTCTTTCAAGAGCTTCAGGAATTATGTCCTTACCAAAATCTGTATAATTAGGAAATTTATTTAGAAGATCAAAAAGAGTATTTCTACTAAAAACGTAAATACCCATTGAGGCAAGATAAGGTTTTTCTACAGCCGATTCCTTAGTTAATCCAAATTTTGAAGTATCTACTGCCATTGCCTTCAGCTTCTCTCCAGTAGGCTTCTCACTAAATTCTTTTATATTCCCTAAATCATCTGTTCTCATAAGACCAAAACCCTCTGCTTGAGTTTCATCAACAGGTAAAGCTGCAACAGTTAAATCCGCTCCATTATCTCTATGATGCTGAACAAATAAACTGTAGTCCATTCTATACAGTTGATCACCTGACAATATTAAATACTCATCAACATCCCATTCTTGAAATAACCATTGGTATTTTCTTACCGCATCAGCAGTACCTTCAAACCACTTTGGACTATCTGGAGTCTGCTGAGCAGCTAAAACCTCCACAAATCCCTGTCCAAAAGGACCATTTAAATTGTAGGTTCTTCCTATATGTCTATTTAAAGATGCACTATTGAACTGAGTCAATACGTACATTTTTTCAACACCTGAATTAATACAATTACTAATTGGGATATCTATTAAGCGATACTTACCTGCCAAAGGAACAGCAGGTTTCGCCCTCATTTTTGTTAAAGGGTAAAGTCTAGAACCTTTTCCTCCTCCGAGGATGATGGCCAAAACACGCTTCATTCAATCTAATGGAGGTAGAGATACAACTATTTAAAGTAACTGATTGTGGGCAGATTTAGAAATAGGAATGGTCAGTTTACAAAGGTATTTCGATAAATCACTAGAAAAACTTAATATAAATAGTGAAAAATTAGGTGATTTTATCCTCTTCTATCAAAGAAAACAATTTTTCTACTATTTTTAAAGAAGCTTGTCTTTCTTCTCTTGATTGAGGACTTCTTAACTTGGTAACAGGTGTGTGTAGTATTTTATTAATAATTCCTTTAGTCAGAGCTTCCACAACTTTTCTTTCTCGAGCAGAAAAATCTGGTCCCATCCTACTAAGTGCTTTTTGCAATTCCTCTTTTCTAATCTAAGTTTATTAATTACTGGTACCGCCTCTAAACTTGCCCACCATTCAAGAAAAATGATTCTTTCTTCTTCAACTAAAGATTCTGCTTCCTTTGCAATTTTCTGTCTAAATTCTTGATTTCTTGAAACGACCTCTTGTAAGTCATCTACATCAAATGATTTTACAAATTGATGTTGTTTAACATCATTAGATATATTTCTTGGTACACCAATATCAATAAATTTAAGTTTATTACTCAAATTTAATTTTTCAATTTTAGCGAGATCAATTATTGGCACTTCGGAAGCTGTACTTGTGAAAACAAGAGAAGAGATTGATATATTTTCAT
>QCIY01000009.1 GCA_003216415.1 Prochlorococcus sp. AG-402-O16 | reverse complement strand
TATTTGGACTCTCAGGCTTATTAAGAGGTTTTTTTAGTAATGACTTTTTGTTTGAATTGTCTTTTAGAGGTGACCCTTTTATGGAAAGGGCGTTAAGAGATTTATCCTCTTTCTTTTGTTTGTAATTCTCTCTTTTAATTGAAGGTTTATTAATAGAAAGTATTTTTTTATCTGAATTTTTTGTATTAATAAGACTTTTAATCTTTTGTGCATCTTCTACTGTGATAGAGCTACTATGACTTTTGACAGAAATTGAAAGTTTTTGAGCAGCATCCAGTATATCTTTATTTTCCAGATTTAAGTCTCTGGAAAGTTCATAAATTCTGATTTTATCTCTGATGGTCATTTAATCTGTTTTTTACTCTTTTGAAATTAAAAATAAATTTAATTTAATTATATTCCCTTATTGGAATAGTCATAATAGCTTGCAATTTCTTTTTCAAAAATATCAATAAATTCAGGTTCTAAATATGTTTTTAAAGCTTTTTGAAGCTTTTTTTTGATCTTTGAATCTGAATAACACTTTTTTGATTTGCAAATGTAAGCTGAACGACCCATTCCTTTTTGAAGCATGATGCCTTGCTTATTATCTTTGGTAATCTTTAAAAGATTTTTCCTGTCATATGTTTTTCTACATGAAATACATATACGCATAACAGGGTTTTGTTTCATCACCGTTTTCTCTCCTCGTTAGCAGGGAGTTCATTATCTTGGAAAGTCTCTGATTGATCATTATCTGAGAAGGGTTCCCCATCATATTGCTCTTCCCCATATTCTTGATCATCTTCAGGAAGGGGATAAAGCTCTCTTAATCTTGCATCTTCTGCTGCTCGTTCCGCTTGTTCTGCTTCTAATCTAAGCTCAGCTTCTCTTTGGAGATTCTCTTCATCTTCCCTTTGAATAATTAATTGAGAGACTGCTGCATCTTCTACTTCTTGATCGTATTCATGTGAATTTTTAACATCAATCTTCCAACCAGTTAATCTTGCTGCAAGTCTGACATTTTGACCTTCCCTACCAATTGCAAGACTTAATTGATCAGGAGGAACTAATACGTGTGCATGCTGTCCTTCAGGGTCAACCAGTCGTACCAAATCTACTTTTGCAGGGCTTAAAGAGTTTAAAATATACTGTATCGGATCAGAAGACCATTTAATAACATCAATTTTTTCTCCTCTTAATTCATTAACTACCTGTTGAATTCTTGCTCCTCTAGCGCCAATGCAAGCGCCGACAGGGTCAACTTCTTTTTCGACACTATCTACTGCTACCTTTGTTCTCGGACCAACAGCTCTTGAGGGTGGGTTTGCTTCTCTTGAAACTGCAACAATCTTTACTGTGCCCTCTTGGATTTCTGGCACCTCATTTTCAAACAAATAAACCACTAAACCAGCATTAGCTCTACTTACAAAAAGTTGTGGTCCTTTTCTAGCTATTTCGCTAACTTCTTTCAAAAATACCTTGAAAGTTGCATTTGCTCTATAGTTATCATTTGGTAATTGGTCTCTCTTGGGAAGTTCTGCCTCTACTTCAGGTCTACCAATACCCGAACTTACTCCCATTATTACTGATTGCCTTTCAAATCTTATAACTCTTGCGGTTAGAACAGGATCCTCTAAATCAGCGAATTCTTCTTGGATCATTTTTCGTTGTTGATCTCTTAATTTTTGGGCTAAAACTTGCTTTGTTGTTGAAGCAGCCATTCGACCAAAATCCTCTTTTTCTGGAGTGACGTCTAAAACAACTGTGTCACCTATTTGAGCATCATCAGCAACTTGTTTAACTTCTAATAGAGATATTTGATGATCCTCGCTCTCAACTTCTTCAACAATTATTTTACTCGATAATACTCTATAACCTTCTTCATCTAGATCTAATCCAACATCAAAATTACTAAAATATTCTTCATCAAATGGATCTTCGTTAACTCCTATGTAGAAAGTTCTTCTATATTTTTCGTATCCTTTTAATAAAGCTTCGCGCAAGGCTGCTTCAACGATATTAGGAGGTAACTTTTTTTCCTCACTAATGTCTTCAATAAGATTGTTTAAGCCTGGGAGAATAACTAAAGCCATCTATGATGGGAAAAATTGAATAATGGTTGAAAAATAATTAATCTTTAAATGTACAAAGATTAATCCTTAGTACTTCATCAAAAGGGATTTTTTTTATCCTACCTTTTATGTTAATGGCTAAATAATCTTTAGACTTTTCATGAAGTAAACCATTCAGAAATTTTATTTTTGAATTCTTTTGGTTTAACTCAACATTAACTGGAAAACCCTTAAAAGTTTTGAAGTCTCTTTCTGAGGTTAATTCATCACTGACCCCTTGACTACTAATTTCTAACACATATGAACAATTTAAAAGATTTGATTTTTCTATTTCCTCAGATGCTGGAGTATTAAATAGCGCACAATCATCTAATGAAATATCATCTCCATTAGTTTTTTTTATAATGATTTCAATGACAATTGGATTTTGGTTGGTTTTTATATTTATACTACAGATTTGAAAATCCCAATCATTTGAGACTTTTTTTAATAGGATTTCTAATTTACTTTTATTTTCTTTGTTCAATTTTAATTATATAAATTTATTTAAAATTATTTTCACACATAAGAAAGTTTTTACATAAAACATATGGAAATTTGTATTTTATGGATGTAAACAAAAAAACAACAATAATATATTTCTTCAATTAGATTTACTTCAAAAGTTCACAAACAATTAGATAAATGAAAAATTTCAAGATTAAATTTATTAATTTAATCCAGATATTCTTTATTGTTTGTTTCTGTTTAGTAAATTTCTCTCATGAAGCTGAAGTTTTAGCTTTAACTTCTTCTCAAAATCATAATTTTGTATCATCTGCAGTCAAAAATGTCGGCCCTGCAGTTGTAAAAATTGATACTGAGCGATTGGTAGAAAGGCAACAATTTGATCCAACTTTACTTGATCCTTTATTGAGGGATTTACTTGGAGACCCTGGGATTACACCTGATAGAGAAAGAGGCCAAGGTTCTGGAGTTATTATTAATGAGAATGGCATGGTTCTTACAAATGCACATGTTGTAGAGAAAGTTGATAATGTTTCAGTAACTTTGGCAGATGGAACTATTTGTGATGGTCAAGTTTTAGGAACTGATGCGGTAACTGACCTAGCTTTAGTGAAAATACAAGAATCTACTTATTCTAGTTTTGCACCACTTGGAAACTCTGAGGATCTTGAGGTGGGAGATTGGGCAATAGCTCTAGGTACTCCCTATGGACTAGAAAAAACAGTTACCTTAGGAATAGTAAGTAGCCTTCATAGAGATATTACTAGTCTCGGATTCTCAGATAAAAGGCTTGATCTTATCCAGACTGATGCGGCAATAAATCCAGGAAATTCTGGAGGACCACTTATCAATTCAAATGGTGAGGTAATAGGAATCAATACTTTAGTTAGAAGCGGCCCTGGAGCCGGACTAGGTTTCGCAATTCCTATTAATTTAGCTAAAAATGTTTCTGACCAGCTTCTTCAGAATGGAGAAGTTATTCATCCATATTTAGGGGTCCAATTGATTTCTTTGAACCCTAAAATCGCTAGAGAACACAATCAAGACCCCAATTCACTAGTTCAACTACCTGAAAGAAATGGCGCTTTAATTCAATCAGTCATACCTAATAGCCCTGCTGAAAAAGCTGGTTTAAGAAGAGGGGACTTAGTAATAGCAGCAGAAAATATTTCTATAGAAGAACCTAAAGCTCTGCTAGATGAAGTAGAAAAAGCTCAGATAGGGAAAGTTTTTCTACTTAATGTCTTAAGAGATAATGTAGAGATACATATAAATATTAAACCAGAACCTCTACCAGGTTTGACATAAATCATCCGTTGAAATTTAATAATCTATAAACATAGAAAAAAAGATTTTGGATTCACAAACTCAAATGAAACAAATAGTTGCTGATGCAGCAATTAAGGAAGTAAAGAGTAACATGATACTCGGATTAGGATCTGGATCTACAGCTGCTCTTATGATAAAAAGTCTTGCAGATGAAATTCGTACTGGAGAGTTAAAAAATATTAAAGGTGTTGCAACTTCATTTCAGTCAGAAGTCTTAGCACTCCAACTCGAAATCCCCCTTATTGATTTAGCTTCTGTTTCTCAAATCGATTTGGCCATTGATGGAGCAGATGAAGTTGATCCTGGATTTCAATTAATAAAAGGGGGAGGAGCATGCCATGTTAGAGAAAAGTTAGTAGCATCCAAAGCTAATAAATTGTTGATTGTTGTAGACGAAACTAAATTAGTACGAAACCTAAATCATACTTTTCCTTTACCTGTAGAGGTCCTGCCAAACGCTTGGAAGCAAGTTCAGGATGTGATTTCAGAAATGAATGGTAATTCTACTTTAAGAATGGCTACAAAAAAAGCTGGCCCAATAGTTACTGACCAGGGTAACTTAATCTTAGACGTATTATTTGATGGTGGTATTAAGAATCCAAAAGACATCGAAATAACTATTAATAATATTCCTGGGGTATTAGAAAACGGATTATTTGTTGATCTTACAGATAAAGTATTGGTTGGTAAAATTGAAAATGATATTCCAGTTGTTTACTCACCCTCAAAAGTTGACTAATTTTTAAATCTTATTTGTACTGAATTAGCATGACTATGTAACCCCTCACTTTTAGCAAGGTTAATAATATCAAGACTATTAACTCTTAGACTTTCTTCATTGAATTCAATTATTGAAGTGTTTTTCATAAAAGTTTCTACTCCTAAAGAACCACTAAATCTTGAATTTCCTGATGTGGGTAAAGTATGATTTGGTCCAGCCAGGTAATCGCCCACAGCTTCAGGCGTCCATTTTCCTAAAAATATTGCCCCTGCATTCTCAATACCTTCTAGAATCTTTTTTGGATCAAAAGCTAAAATTTCTAAGTGCTCTGGAGCAAAGTTATTGCTTAGTTCAATACATGATTCATTATTTTCGCAAATAGCAATTAATCCCCAATTTTTTATTGATTGCATGCAAATTTCTTTTCTTGGATGATCATCTATTTTTATATAAAGGTCTTCTAAAACTTCTTTAGCTTGCTCTTTTGATGTAGTCAGAAGTATTGACGAAGCTAAAGGATCATGTTCTGCTTGTGCTAGTAAGTCAGAGGCAATATGGCTACTTTCAGCGCTTTCATCTGCAATAATTAAAATTTCACTTGGACCAGCTAAGGAATCAATTCCTGTAGAGCCATAAATCAGTTTTTTAGCAGTAGTTACATAGATATTGCCTGGACCTGAGATAACATCAACTTTATCGATTTGTTTTGTGCCAAACGCTAAAGCACCAATTGCTTGAGCTCCCCCAATTCTAAAAACTTTATTTATTCCTGATAAGTGCGCTGCAGCTAACACAGTTTTGTTTATCTTCCCTTCTGTATTTCCAGGAGATACCATGATGATTTCTTTTACTCCTGCCACTTTCGCAGGTATCGCATTCATTAATACAGTACTTGGATAAGCAGCTCTACCTCCAGGTATATAAATTCCTGCATTTTTTACTGGTCTCCATCTCCTTTGAACTTTATCACCATGTTCACCTTCTATAGTGAAGGATGATGGAATTTCTTTTTCATGAAATTTTTTAATTCTTTTATGGGCTGCCTCAAGTGATTGCTTTAAATTACTATCAATTTCATCCCATGCATTCTTTAAATCTTTCTCGCTAACTTGCATTGGGTTAGGATTGAAACCATCAAATTTTTTTGTATATTTTTCTACAGCTACATCGCCAAAAATTTTTACCTCTTGAAGAATTTCTTCTACTAATACATTTACCTTGTTATTGTTCTCTATATTAGTTCTATTAGAAATTCTTTTTAGTTCTTGGATAGCTTCTTTTTTATTATTTATTATCTTCATATTCAAAATTTTTTTAAATTTAAAAGTTTAAGTCTTAACTTAATAACTTAATTAAATTATATATGATTGATTAGTTGTCGTTTAGTTTGTTATGATAAAAGTCCACTATTTTTATACCCTCTGTGGCCAATAACAAATCAGCAAAAAAGAGAATACAAATTGCCGAAAGAAATCGTTTAATCAACAAATCATACAAATCTACAGTAAGGACTTTAACTAAAAAAACCTTAGAAAATTGCGAAAAATATAAGAAAGATCCTAACGAAGATAACAAAAATTTAGTTAAAACAACTCTTAACAAGACCTTTAGTTTAATTGATAAAGCAGTTAAAAAAAATGCTCTACATAAGAATAACGGGGCGAATAAAAAATCAAAAATTAACAATTTTGTAAAAACTACTTTCACAACAAAGTAAAAGGCATTTCAAAATTATGAGCGATATTCAACTCATAGATTCACACTGTCATTTAATTTTTGAAAATTTTGAGAAAGATCTTGAAGATGTCGTTTTAAGATTGCGTTCAAAAGGTGTAAAAAAACTAATTCATGCTTGTTGTGAATTAACAGAAATACCCAAATTAAAAAAAATATCCCAAGAATTTCATGAAATTTATTATTCAGTAGGATTGCATCCTTTAGAAGCAGAGAAATGGGAACCAAATTCTAAATCTGTTTTGAGAAAATCAGTTCAAGAAGATAAAAAAGTCCTTGCTATCGGGGAATTAGGCTTGGATTTTTTTAAAAGTCAAAATGAAACTCAGCAAATTGATGCTCTTATTCCACAAATGGAGTTAGCTTATGAACTTGAATTGCCTGTAATTATTCATTGCCGAGATGCTGCAAATAAAATGATCGAGATATGTAATAACCTTTCTAAAAGTGGTAAATGTCCTAAAGGGGTACTTCATTGTTGGACAGGAACTCGAAAAGAAATGAAGCAATTCTTGGATCTTGGTTTTTATATCAGTTTTAGTGGGATAGTGACTTTTCCAAAAGTATATGAAATTCATGAGTGTGCCAAAATAGTTCCTAATGATAGGTACTTAATTGAAACTGACTCACCCTTTTTAGCCCCTGTTCCCCACAGAGGTAAAAGAAATGAACCAGCATTTGTTGAAAATGTTGCCAATTTTATGGCAATTTTAAGATCTACTGAACTCATTACAATCGCCCAAGAGTCATTCAAGAATGCTGAAGATTTGTTTAAATTTGACTTGTTAAGTTGACACAGAAGCTGCTAATATTAGGAATTACTGGAAATTTTTCTTAATTTTTAGTTTTAACTTTGTCAGTTCACGTTTTTGTGACCATTAAGCTCAATTTGTTAGTATTTTATTAAATTGATTTTTTGTTGAAATCGAGATTTAATAATTGATTTCTAATAGAAAGAAAAGTTAAACAATTAAATATTGAGTAAATTTAAAGTAATTAGTAAATCTTACATAATCTTAGGTTTTCTTGGATGAGCAGTAGCGCTTTACAGGTAGCAAAAACAGCTACTTATCTACCAGATTTAGTTGAAGTACAAAGAGCAAGCTTTAAATGGTTTTTGGAAAAGGGTTTAATAGAGGAATTGCAAAATTTTTCTCCAATTTCAGATTACACAGGTAAATTAGAATTACATTTTATTGGTGAAGAGTACAGACTAAAAAGACCTAGACATGATGTTGAGGAAGCAAAAAGGAGAGATGCAACATTTGCCTCTCAAATGTATGTAACTTGCAGATTAATTAATAAAGAGACAGGAGAAATTAAAGAACAAGAAGTATTTATTGGAGAATTACCATTAATGACTGAAAGAGGAACTTTCATAATTAATGGAGCTGAAAGAGTAATTGTCAATCAAATTGTTCGTAGTCCAGGTGTTTATTTCAAAGATGAACAGGATAAAAATGGTCGAAGAACGTACAACGCGAGTGTTATTCCTAATAGGGGCGCATGGCTGAAATTCGAGACTGATAAAAATAATTTACTTTATGTAAGAGTAGATAAAACTAGAAAAATTAATGCTCATGTTCTCATGAGAGCAATGGGGCTTTCTGATAATGATGTTGTAGATAAACTTAGACATCCTGAGTTTTATCAAAACTCAATTGATTCAGCTAATGAGGAGGGTATAAATTCTGAAGATCAGGCCTTGCTTGAGCTCTATAAAAAGCTGCGTCCTGGTGAACCACCCTCTGTTTCTGGAGGACAACAACTATTGCACAGTAGATTTTTTGATCCCAAGAGATATGATTTAGGTCGAGTTGGTAGATATAAAATAAATAAAAAATTGAGGCTTACTGTCCCAGATGATGTGAGAACACTTACTCATGAAGATGTTCTTTCTACTATTGATTATTTAATTAACCTAGAATTGGATATTGGTGGTGCGAGCTTGGATGACATTGACCACCTTGGTAATCGAAGGGTTAGATCTGTAGGAGAACTTCTTCAAAATCAAGTAAGGGTTGGACTTAACCGCTTAGAGCGAATTATTAAAGAGAGAATGACCGTTGGAGAAACAGATTCCCTGACTCCCGCTCAACTAGTGAATCCTAAACCTTTAGTGGCTGCAATAAAGGAGTTTTTTGGATCCAGTCAATTGAGTCAATTTATGGATCAAACTAATCCTCTGGCTGAATTAACACATAAAAGAAGAATCTCGGCCTTAGGTCCTGGAGGTTTAACACGCGAAAGAGCAGGCTTTGCGGTAAGAGATATTCATCCATCACATTATGGAAGATTATGTCCTATTGAAACTCCAGAAGGTCCAAATGCAGGACTTATTAACTCTTTAGCTACCCATGCAAGAGTTAATGAGTATGGTTTTATTGAAACACCTTTTTGGGAAGTTAATAATGGTAAAGTTAATAAAGAAGGAAATCCTGTTTACCTTTCTGCTGATTTAGAAGATGAGTGCAGAGTCGCTCCAGGAGATGTGGCAACTGACAAAGATGGAAATATCCTTGCAAATCTAATACCGGTAAGATATAGGCAAGATTTTGAAAAAGTACCTCCTCATCAAGTTGATTATGTTCAGCTTTCACCCGTACAAGTAATTTCAGTTGCGACTTCACTTATTCCTTTTTTGGAACATGATGATGCCAATAGAGCTCTTATGGGGTCGAATATGCAACGACAAGCAGTTCCATTGCTCAGACCAGAACGCCCTTTGGTTGGAACAGGTTTAGAATCTCAAGTTGCTAGAGACTCGGGAATGGTCCCTATCACAAAAGTTAATGGAACTGTATCTTATGTAGACGCTAATGAGATTGTTGTTAAAGACGATGATGGTAATGAACATTTTCATTATCTTCAAAAATATCAAAGATCAAATCAAGATACTTGCCTAAACCAGAGACCTATTGTAAAAATTGGAGATCAAGTTATATCTGGGCAAGTATTAGCAGATGGGTCGGCATGTGAAGGAGGGGAAATAGCACTAGGCCAGAATGTCTTAATCGCATATATGCCATGGGAGGGCTATAACTACGAAGATGCAATTCTTGTAAGTGAAAGGATGGTGACTGATGATTTATATACATCAGTACATATTGAAAAATATGAAATTGAGGCAAGACAAACAAAGTTAGGACCTGAAGAAATCACAAGAGAGATTCCTAATATCTCCGAAGAAAGCTTAAATAATCTTGATGAAATGGGAATAATTAGGATTGGTGCTTTTGTCGAGAGTGGAGATATTCTTGTAGGAAAAGTTACTCCAAAAGGAGAATCAGACCAACCACCTGAAGAAAAACTTCTGAGAGCGATTTTCGGTGAAAAGGCTCGAGATGTGAGAGATAACTCGCTTAGAGTTCCTAAGACTGAAAAGGGAAGGGTTTTAGATGTACGTATTTACACCAGAGAACAAGGTGATGAATTGCCTCCTGGGGCTAATATGGTTGTTAGAGTTTATGTGGCCCAGAGAAGGAAAATCCAAGTAGGCGACAAAATGGCTGGAAGGCATGGTAACAAAGGGATTATCAGTAGAATCTTACCCAGAGAAGATATGCCTTATCTTCCTGATGGAACACCTGTAGATATAGTTCTTAATCCTCTAGGAGTTCCAAGTAGAATGAACGTAGGTCAAGTTTTTGAACTCTTGATGGGCTGGGCAGCCTCCAATTTAAATTGCAGGGTTAAAGTTGTCCCATTTGATGAAATGTATGGTGCTGAAAAATCACATCAGACTGTTCAAGCATTTTTAGAGGAAGCTTCAAAACAGCCGGGTAAAGCATGGGTTTACAACCCAGAAGATCCAGGGAAATTATTGCTCAAAGATGGCAGAACAGGTGAACCCTTTGATCAGCCAGTTGCTGTTGGATACTCTCATTTCCTTAAGTTAGTGCATCTGGTAGATGACAAAATTCATGCCAGATCTACTGGTCCTTATTCTTTAGTTACACAGCAACCATTGGGCGGTAAAGCTCAACAGGGAGGACAAAGGCTTGGAGAAATGGAAGTTTGGGCTCTTGAAGCATATGGTGCAGCCTATACTCTTCAAGAACTATTAACTGTTAAATCTGATGATATGCAAGGAAGAAATGAAGCTTTAAATGCAATTGTTAAAGGTAAACCAATTCCAAGGCCTGGCACCCCTGAGTCATTTAAAGTTCTTATGAGAGAATTACAATCTCTAGGATTAGATATTGGGGTTTATACAGATGAAGGAAAAGAGGTAGATTTAATGCAAGATATAAATCCGAGAAGGAATACCCCATCTAGGCCTACTTATGAATCCCTAGGAACCTCTGAATATGAGGAAGATTAAATACACCTTTAAAACTTCTAATTTAAATTCCTAAAAATGACAAACAGCAACTTAAGAACAGAAAATCATTTTGATTACGTCAAAATTTCAATAGCCTCTCCACAAAGAATAATGGATTGGGGTCAGAGGACCTTACCTAATGGACAAGTGGTGGGTGAAGTTACTAAACCAGAGACTATTAACTACAGGACACTTAAACCAGAAATGGATGGATTGTTTTGTGAAAAGATTTTTGGGCCATCTAAAGATTGGGAATGCCACTGTGGTAAGTATAAAAGAGTTAGACATAGAGGCATTGTTTGTGAGAGATGTGGGGTTGAAGTAACAGAAAGTAGAGTTAGAAGACATCGTATGGGATATATAAAACTTGCTGCGCCAGTTTCTCATGTTTGGTATCTGAAAGGAATACCTAGCTATGTTGCAATTCTTCTAGATATTCCACTTAGAGATGTAGAACAAATTGTTTATTTTAATTGTTATGTTGTTTTAGACCCTGGTGACCATAAAGAACTTAAATATAAGCAATTACTCACTGAGGATGAATGGCTGGAAATTGAAGATGAGATCTATGCTGAAGATTCCACAATTGAAAATGAACCTTTTGTTGGCATTGGTGCTGAGGCTCTTAAGCAATTACTAGAGGACCTTGATTTAAATCAGGTTGCTGAGGAGCTTAGAGAAGAAATTACACAAAGTAAAGGGCAGAAAAGGGCAAAACTTATAAAAAGAATAAGAGTTATTGATAATTTCATTGCAACCAACGCTAAACCAGAATGGATGGTCTTAGATGCAATTCCAGTGATACCTCCAGATCTTAGACCTATGGTTCAGCTTGATGGTGGAAGATTCGCTACTTCTGATTTAAACGATCTATACAGGAGAGTAATTAATAGAAATAATAGACTAGCTAGGCTTCAAGAAATTTTAGCTCCTGAAATTATCGTTAGAAATGAAAAAAGGATGCTTCAAGAGGCGGTTGATGCCCTCATAGATAATGGAAGGAGAGGAAGAACTGTTGTAGGAGCAAATAATCGAGCTCTCAAGTCTCTAAGTGACATTATTGAAGGAAAACAAGGAAGATTTAGACAGAATCTTCTAGGTAAACGTGTTGACTATTCGGGAAGATCTGTAATTGTTGTGGGACCTAAACTAAAAATGCATCAGTGTGGTCTTCCAAAGGAAATGGCCATTGAGCTCTTCCAACCTTTTGTAATACATAGATTAATACGCCAAAATATTGTAAATAATATTAAAGCTGCAAAAAAATTAATACAAAAAGCTGATGATGAAGTTATGCAGGTACTTCAGGAAGTGATTGAAGGTCACCCAATTCTTTTAAATAGAGCACCAACATTGCATCGATTAGGAATTCAAGCTTTCGAACCAAAATTAGTTGGAGGTAGAGCAATACAACTCCATCCTTTAGTATGTCCTGCATTTAATGCTGACTTTGATGGAGATCAAATGGCAGTTCATGTTCCTTTAGCCTTAGAATCACAAACTGAAGCTCGCATGCTCATGTTAGCTAGTAATAATATTCTTTCTCCTGCTACTGGGGAACCAATTGTTACTCCATCGCAAGATATGGTTTTAGGATCTTATTATCTGACGGCTTTGCAACCTAATTATCAAAAACCTGATTTTGGAGATAATAAGATAACTTTTGCTTCGTTAGAAGATGTGATTTTTGCTTTTGAAGATAAAAGACTAAGCCTACATGAATGGGTATGGGTTAGATTTAATGGAGAAGTTGAAGATGAAGACGAAATGATTACCCCTAAAAAAACTGAAGAGCTTGAAGATGGTTCAAGATTAGAAATTTGGAATTTAAGAAGAGACAGATTTGACTCTCAGAATAACTTAATAAGTAGATTTGTTTTGACTACTGTCGGGAGAGTAGTGATGAACTATACCATCATTGATTCTGTATCTAAAACTTAATCTTTAAAAACTATTTTTCATTCATTTAAAAATCATGACATCATCTAAACCAAAAAAAACTTCTAGAGTACGTAAAACATCTAAAAATTCAAAAAAGAATAATCCAATAATAATGCCTCCTTTAGCGCAAACGCCCCCCTCATTCAAGAATAAAGTAGTTGATAAGAAAGCCTTGAAAAATTTAGTTTCTTGGGCTTATAAAACTCATGGCACTGCCATAACTGCTGCTATGGCTGATAATTTAAAGGACTTAGGATTTAAATATGCCACCCAAGCTGCTGTTTCTATTTCAGTAGATGACTTAAAAGTTCCTGAAGCTAAACAAGATTTGATAGGACAAGCTGAAGAGCAAATATCTGCAACTGAAGAATGCTATAGACTTGGCGAAATCACAGAAGTTGAGAGACATACAAAAGTTATAGATACTTGGACTGAAACTAATGAGAGATTAGTCGATGCGGTTAAAAATAATTTCAACCAAAATGACCCTCTAAATTCTGTTTGGATGATGGCTAATTCAGGAGCAAGGGGTAATATGTCCCAGGTAAGACAACTTGTTGGTATGAGAGGACTGATGGCTAATCCTCAAGGAGAAATCATTGATCTTCCAATAAGAACAAACTTCAGGGAAGGACTTACTGTTACTGAATATGTAATTTCTTCTTATGGAGCAAGAAAAGGGTTAGTTGATACTGCCTTGAGAACTGCGGATTCTGGCTATTTGACCAGAAGATTAGTTGATGTCGCCCAAGATGTAATTGTTAGAGAAGAAGATTGTGGTACAGAACGATCAATAGTTGTTGAAGCTGAAGATGGTAAATTCGAATCAAGGCTTCTTGGCAGACTCTCAGCTGAGGATATTTTAGATTCTGAAGGCAACTTAATTGTTCCTCAAAATACTGCAATAGATCCTTCATTATCCCAAAAAATTGAGACAGCATCTATTAAAAACGTAAAAATAAGATCACCATTAACATGTGAAGCGAATAGATCTGTATGTAGGAGATGTTATGGATGGGCTTTGGCTCATAATCATTTGGTTGACCTAGGTGAAGCAGTAGGAATCATTGCTGCTCAATCTATTGGTGAACCAGGAACTCAATTGACAATGAGAACTTTTCATACTGGAGGTGTATCCACTGCTGAAAGTGGAGTAGTAAGATCAAAGATTTCTGGTAGAGTTGAATTTAGTTCAAAAGCTAAGGTGAGAGGTTATAGAACTCCACATGGTGTAGAAGCTAAACAGGCAGAAGTTGACTTCATCTTAAAAATAGTTCCTCAAGGAAATAATTCTAATAAAGCTCAAAAAATTGAAGTTTCCAGTGGATCTCTTTTATTCGTTGAAGATGGTGAAGAAATTAATTCTGACATAACAGTTGCTCAGATCACTGTTGGAGCAGTGAAAAAGAGCGTTGAAAAAGCAACAAAGGATGTTATCTGTGATTTAGCTGGTCAAGTCAGATACGATAAGGTTATTCAACCGAAGGAGGTTACAGATAGGCAGGGAAATATTACTTTAAAAGCTCAAAGATTAGGTAGATTATGGGTTTTAGCCGGTGATGTTTATAATTTACCCCCTAATGCAAGACCAGTTATATCATCTAAAAAGTTTGTAGATGAAGGAACTGTTTTAGCAGAGGCAAGTCAATCAAGTGAGTTTGGCGGACAAATTCGATTAAGAGAATCAGTAGGGGATTCAAGAGAAGTTCAGATTGTTACTACTTCAATGTCCTTAAGTAATTATAAATTAATTGAAGAATCTACACATTCAGGTCAAATATATAATTTGGAATCTAAAGATGGAACCTCTTATCGTTTGAACGTTTCTCCAGGTAGTAAAATTAGTAATGGTGAGGTCATAGCAGATTTATCGGATGAACGGTTCCGTACAAAAACTGGTGGATTAGTAAAATACGCACCGGGATTAAGTATCAAAAAAGCAAGATCATCTAAAAATGGTTTTGAAGTTAGTCAAGGGGGAACATTGCTTTGGATTCCTCAAGAGACACATGAAATAAACAAGGATATATCTCTTCTAATGATTGAAGATATGAAATGGATTGAAGCAGGAACAGAAGTAGTAAAAGATATATTTAGTCAAACATCAGGAATTGTTACGGTGACTCAGAAAAATGATATTCTTCGTGAAATAACAGTTAGGAATGGTACTTTTCATGAGTGCGATGATGAAGAAATTTTGAATAGATTTACTGAAGAAGGCACTCTAGTAAATCCAGGTGAAAAGATTTTAGATGGTATTGATAATAAAGAAATTCTATTTGTTCAGAAATTAGAAACTACAAAATGTAGAGGCTTATTATTGAGAACTGTTGAAGAGTTTACTATTCCTGATCAGGCAGAATTACCCGAATTATCTCATGTAAAGCAGGAAAAAGGACCACATTTAGGCTTAAAAGCTATCCAAAGGCTTACTTATAAAGATGGTGAATTGATAAAATCAGTTGAAGGAGTTGAATTGCTTAGAACACATTTAAAAGTTGAAAGCTTTGATGCTACTCCTCAAATGACTATAGATGTCGAGTCGATTGAAGATAAAAATGATGCATCTATAAATAGATTGAATTTAGTTATATTAGAGTCTATTCTTGTAAGAAGAGATACGATATCTGACTCTAGTCATGGCTCAACTCATACAGAATTGCAAGTCAAAAATGATCAAACAGTTAAAGCCGGAGATGTAATAGCAACCACTCAAATTCTTTGTAAAGAAAAGGGATTGGTTCAATTGCCAAATGCTATTGAAGATGAGCCTATAAGAAGGTTAATTGTTGAAAGAGAACAAGATAAAATTAAGATTAAGATAACTAGTAAAGCAGTTGTTAAAGTAGGAGATCGTGTCGTTGATGGTGATCCTGTTAGTGCATCTGAGAAATCCACCTCTTGTGGAGAAATCGAAGAAGTTTCCAGTAGTTCAGTAACCTTAAGACTTGGTAGGCCATATATGGTTTCTCCTGATTCAGTTTTACATGTCAAGGACGGAGATTTAGTTCTTAGAGGAGATGGTCTAGCTTTACTTGTTTTTGAGAGGCAGAAAACTGGAGATATTGTTCAAGGGTTGCCTCGCATTGAAGAGTTGTTAGAAGCCAGGAGACCCAGAGACTCTGCAATTTTATGTAAAAAAACAGGAATTGTTCAGATTAAACAAGGTAATGATGAAGAATCAGTTTCTTTATCGGTTATTGAAAAAGATGACTTAGTTAACGAATATCAACTATTAATTGGAAAAAATATAATGGTTAGTGATGGACAACAAGTTACTGGTGGAGAAACTTTAACTGATGGTCCAATAAATCCTCATGAATTATTAGATTGTTACTTCAATGATTTAAGAGATGAAAAACCTTTAATGGATGCAGCTCGAGAATCTATATCAAAACTACAAAGAAGTATGGTTAGTGAAGTCCAAAATGTCTATAAGTCTCAAGGTGTTTCGATCGATGATAAGCATATTGAGGTTATTGTCAGACAAATGACAAGTAAAGTGCGCATAGAAGATGCTGGTGATACTACTCTCTTACCTGGTGAACTTATAGAATTAAGGCAAGTTGAAGATACAAATCAAGCAATGGCAATAACAGGTGGCGCTCCTGCAGAATTTACCCCTGTATTGTTGGGTATAACTAAAGCTTCCCTGAATACAGATAGCTTTATATCTGCAGCTTCATTCCAAGAAACAACTAGAGTTCTCACAGAAGCTGCAATCGAAGGTAAATCTGATTGGTTAAGAGGTTTAAAAGAAAATGTTATTATCGGAAGATTAATACCTGCAGGCACTGGGTTTAGCGGATTTGTAGAGGAATTAGCCTCAGAAGCTGGCCCCCATCCTGATATTCTTGCCGAAGAATCTGGTGGATATAGAAGAGCACAGAATCTAAGACCAGATTATACAGTTGATATGCCACAATCACCTACAGTAAGCTCTAGCGCAATACTTGATGATCCTAGTGATGAAGATTTGGAGACTACTCGTAATAGACATGGAATAGATCCCTCATCCAGTAATTTTGCTGCCTTTGCAAGACCAAGTGCTGAAAATCAATTTTCGGAAGATCAATTGCCAGATCCTGCTGCTCTAGAAGGATTACAAGAGGAGGGTCTTTTGTCTGATGAATAGATATTATCTATTTTCATTTTTAGTTACTAGAATGTTTTTTTATTTGTAAGTAATGATTAAGCCAGAGATTATTCCTAAAAGAAAATTACCTCGTTATGGTTTCCATTTTTATAATGAAAGATTAAATGGCAGAATAGCCATGATTGGTTTTATCGCTCTCATTCTTACAGAATTTTTTTTAAAACATGGTTTACTGTTATGGTGAAGATAGATTTGAATTAAAGACGTAATAATTTGATGAATCTTCTTGGAAGTAGTATTAAAGAGTTAGAAAATGTTGCTTTAAATTATGGTCAGGCTGCATTTAGAGGTCGCCAAATTTATAATTGGATTTATAACTATAGAAACAAAAAGAAAAATATCGATCAAATAGAAATCTTACCTTTAGATTTTAGAAAAAAGTTAAAGGAAGATGGTTTTAAAGTAAGCGAACTTTCTTTTCAAGAAAAAAACTTAGCTAGTGACGGCACTTTAAAGTTGTTACTTTCTACATGTGACAATGAAAGTATTGAGTGCGTTGGCATCCCAACTGAAAAAAGACTTACTGCATGTCTTTCGAGTCAAGTTGGATGCCCTATGGACTGTAAATTTTGTGCAACTGGCAAGGATGGTTTGAAGAGATCTTTGAAAGCAAGTGAAATTTTAGATCAAATTTTATTTATTGAAAATGAAATGAATAGAAAAGTAACTAACATTGTTTTCATGGGTATGGGTGAGCCGTTGTTGAATATTGATAACTTGCTTTTGTCAATTAGATCTATAAATGAAGATTTTCAAATTAGTCAGAGGAAAATCACAGTAAGCACTGTTGCTATACCCAAAATGATAAATCGATTATCAGCAAAGTCTTTTGAGATTTTGGGAAAGTGTCAATTTACACTAGCAATAAGCCTACATGCTTCGAATCAAAAAATAAGAGAAACGATAATACCAAGTGCAAAAAACTATGATCTCAAAGATATAATTGAAGACTGTAAGCAATTTGTAAGAGATACTGGTCGAAGAGTAAGTTTTGAATATTTAATGCTAGGTGGTATTAATGATAAATTAGAACATGCAAATGAATTGAGTAGTTTAGTAAAAGGTTTTCAATGCCACGTGAATTTAATAAATTATAATCAAATCGATGAAGTTGAATTTAAACGTGCCTCTTTAAAAAATCTTCAATTATTTCAATCAAGACTTTTGAATAATGGTATTGCTGTCAGCTTCCGAAAGAGTCGAGGGCTAGATAAAAATGCTGCATGTGGTCAGTTAAGACAAAATGCAAATGATAATTAATATTATCTAAAAAAAATTTTTTAAAAGTCTCTTAAAAGGGTTATTATTGGTTTAATTAATTTTGAATCTTTGAGTTTTATTAAGACAAAAATTTTACCTTTCGCAATTGTCTCACTTTTTGGAATTGCCTTCCTTGCAGTTAGTGCAAGAATTTGGTTGCCAGGAGATATGATGTCACCAGCTCCCATGAATTAATACTCTTGGTTTATTAAATGACAAAAAATAAGGATCCAAATAAAGAAAGTTTGGCTGAAATTGCTGTTGATCCAGATGTTTTGGCTAGAGAATTAGCTTTAGAGATTGAAATAGATCCTTTAGAACAAATTGATGATGATGCCTTTTCAAAAGGTTTAAATATAACTGAAGAATGTAATGAAGCTCTAAAAATGCTAAAAGGTAATAGAGAAGAAAGAATACAAGGCTTAAGAATATTTTGTGAATATAGAGATCAAAGGTCTTTCCCCTTTTTGTTACCATTACTTGATCAACCATGTCCTGTCGAAAGAATGAGTGCTGTATATGCTTTAGGTCGTAATCCATGTCCTAGAGCAGTACAGAAACTTGTGAGTCTTTTGGAGACTGATGATAATGCCTATGTCAGAAGAGCGACTGCATGGAGCTTAGCTAATTATGATAATCAAATAGTTTTAAAGCCATTAATAAATGCTTTGAAGAATGACGTGGCTGCAGTAAGGTTATGGTCATCTAGCTCTTTAGCTGAGATTGGAAATGTTTCTTTAGAAAATGCTCAATTAGCTGCAGAACAGCTTTTAATAAGTTTAAAGATAGATAATGAATCAGGTGTTAGAAGTAATTGTATTTGGTCATTGTGTAGGTTATACGAAAAATTAAACAATTCATCTCAAGAGAGTTTCATTGATGAATGTATCAAAATAGCCCTTTTTGATAAAGAGCCTTCTGTTATGGAAGAAGCAAAAACTGCCTTGGATTCAATGGGGATGCAAGGTTTTTATAATTGAATTTCTTGATTTTTTAAACCAGAAGACAATCAAAAAAAATTAAATTATCAGATATTCAATATAAAAATTAAAATTAATTAACTTGTACCAACTGAAACAAAAAAATTTCGTTATTCTATATAAAGTATAAGTACTTAGTACTTGAATTTAATGCCTCAAAGAACATTGAGATTCAAAATTCATCAAGATGGAAGAGTTGAAGAGACTGTAGAAGGATTTACTGGGGATTCATGCAATGAAGCTACTAAAAATCTTGAAGATGCTCTTGGTAAAGTAACAGTTAAGAATAAATCTTCTGATGCTTTCATCTCTAACCAAAATGAAACCTTAAAACAATTAAACAACGAATCTAATGTCACATTTTAGTACGATTAAAACGAAACTCAAAGAAGCAGAGCCATTAATTAAGGCGTTAAATCAACTTGGTTACATTATTAATCAGGAAGAAAAGTTTGTAAAAGGCTACAGAGGTCAATTTACAGCTGTTGATATAAGCATGAATTTACCTGGCGACACAAAAGTAGGATTTAAGTGGGACAATAATTCAAATGCATATGAATTAGTAACCGATCTAGATTTATGGAAATTTGATCTTCCGGTAGAAAGATTTATTTCTAAAGTCACTCAAATGTATGCTTACCAAACAATTGTTTCCAAGACGAAAGAGGATGGTTACCAAGTTGTAGAACAAAAAAATAAAAATGACGGTTCTATTGAATTAGTTTTAACTAAGTGGGATAACTAATATTTGAATATGGATTTTACCGATCCATTTGATAATGTTGAAGAAAATATGGGAATTACAGGCTGGGAACCCGTTTTAGGTGGTCAGTTAGCTGAAAAAGCTGTATGGGTGGATGAGGCTAAATGTATTGGTTGTCAATATTGTATTCACGTTGCTTCAAACACTTTCATAGTTGATGAATTTCATGGTAGAAGTAGAGCTATTAGACAAGATGGTGATAGTATTGATGTTATACAAGAAGCAATAGATACATGCCCCGTTGATTGCATTCATTGGGTTAATTTTGAAGAATTGAATGATTTAGAGAATAGTCTTGATAGGGATATGTTTCAATCCTTTGGAAAACCACCAAGAATGAATAAGCATTAATATCAAAAAATGGAATATCGTAGATTTGGCCGAACCAATCTGAAGATTCCTGTCTTATCTTTGGGTGGTATGAGATTTCAAAAAAGTTGGGACCAACTAGCTTTTTCTGAGATTTCATATGAAGAACAAAATAAAGTTGAAAACATATTGAATTTGGCAAACAAATATGGCTTAAGTCATATAGAAACTGCAAAGTACTATGGAACTTCCGAGGTGCAATTAGGAATGGGTTTTAAGAATACTAAGATAATCCCAAACATTATTCAAACAAAGATCCCTCCAAATGCTGATCCAAAAATCTTTAAGAAAGATGTTACAAAAAGTATTGAGAAATTGAAAGTTAAAAAAATTGACTTATTGGCAATACATGGAATTAATACAGCTGAACATTTACGACAGGCTGTAAGAGATGGAGGCTGTATTGATATTTTGAGGAATTTGCAAAAACAAAATTTAATTGGATCTATTGGATTTTCGACCCATGGAAAATCATCACTTATAGAGAAGGCCATAAAAACAAACTTATTTGATTATGTGAATTTACACTGGTACTTCATCAATCAAGAAAATGCAAAAGTTATCGAATTAGCAAATAAGTACGATCTTGGGGTTTTCATAATAAGTCCTTCTGATAAAGGCGGACATCTTCATACTCCCTCAAAAAAAATGTTGGAACTTTGCAGTCCACTTCATCCTATAGTTTTTAATGATATTTTTTGCTTAAGGAATAAAAACGTCCATACTCTTAGTGTCGGTATTTCAGAAGAGTCAGATTTTGACCTGCATTTAGAAGCGGTCTCTTTGTTATCAGAATCTGATAAATATATTCCGAAGATAGTAAACCGATTAAGGCAGGAATCAATTAATACTTTAGGTTTAGAGTGGTATAAATATTGGAATAGAAATTTACCTAACTGGGAATATACGCCAGGAAATATTAATATTCCCGTTTTGCTTTGGCTTTCAAATTTAATAGATTGGTTAGATATGGAAGGATTTGCAAAAGCTAGATACCAATTACTTGGTAATGGGAGTCACTGGTTCCCAGGATGTAATGCTAATTCACTAGATGTCGATGTCTCTGAAGAACAATTACTGAAAGTTTTAAAAGGCCATATAATGCCCAATAAAGTTATAAAAAAATTGAGAACTTTAAAAGAAAAGTTTGGAGATAATGTTACAAAAAGATTGTCAAGAAAATAA
The DNA here is from genome assembly GCA_003216415.1 of Prochlorococcus sp. AG-402-O16. Taxonomy (GTDB): domain Bacteria; phylum Cyanobacteriota; class Cyanobacteriia; order PCC-6307; family Cyanobiaceae; genus Prochlorococcus_A. Next base: position 60,321 of record QCIY01000009.1, on the reverse strand, counting down.
TCTCATAATGGATTTTTCTCTGGTTTACCAACTTTTCTTGGGTAAATTTTAGAGCACAACTTTTTTGGTTCAATAAAAATAATATTTCTTGTACCTTTATTTCTTGGTAATACAATCATCTTTTTCTCCTTAATTTCCCCTTCTAATATTTGTAAAGTTTTATCCAGCTTTTTACTTTCTTCGTCACTCCACTTCCCACAATATAAAACTCCTAACCCTTCTTTTTTTAACATTGGTAGAGTATATTCTGAAACGGTTGAAGGATTACTCACCGCTCTGGAGGTAACAATATTGAAGCTATTTCTCATTGAATATTGATGGGCTACTTTCTCAATTCGATCATTAACTATATGAATATTGTTTTTGAAATTGATCTTTTTGATTAAGCTTTTTAGTGCATCTGTTTTCTTTTTGGAAGAATCAAGCAGGTATATTTCTGAACTGGGATGAGTTATGGCATAAGCTAAACCAGGAAAGCCACAGCCAGAACCAATATCTAAAAATTTTTTGTTATTGAAATTAATATTTGGGCAAATTTTAAATGGCCAAATACTGTCAAACACTTGTGATACCCAATAATCATCACCTTCAATTAATCTTGTTAGATTTGTTTTATTATTTAACTCTAGAATTTTAATTTGTAATTCTTGAAAAATACTTATTTCTTCTTGAGTTATTAATGCAGATAGTTCTTCAGGAATTTTTTGTTTTTTCATTTTGTCATAAATATAAATCTTTATCATTTATTAAATACATTCTATTTATTAAAAATTTATTAGAATATCAATATTAATAAAAGATTATTTTGAAAGGAGAAATTTCTTATTACAAAATTTTAGGTGTGCATGAAAATGCCTCAAATTATGAATTAAGAAAGGCATTCTGTAAACTATCTATTGAGTTGCATCCTGATACAACTTCTCTAGATATAGAGGACGCTAAAAGGAAATTTCAAGAAGTTTTAGAAGCTTATGAAAATTTAAATAGTAGTAACTTGAGGAAAATATATGATGAAAAACTAAAAGAAAAATCAAGAAGTAAAAATTACACTAATGTTTTAAATAACATGATAATTGATTCTAAAAACCAAAATTTAATAGGAAATAGAAGACCTTTTTCAAATGGTGAATTGTTTTCGTTATTTCTTTTATTTATTATTATTTCTATTAGTTTGATTTGTTCAATTTTTATTGCCTCTTTCACAGGTAAAGAATTAGATACAGTTCCCATCTGGCTAATGAAATGATTATTTAAAAAAGTTTGTGAATCCATCTAATACCCCTATTAACCAATACTCACTCCAATCATTGGAATTATGGCTAACTGATTTAGGTGCTGTGAAGGATATAAATAATCCATCTAAATGGTATTTGTTACTTTCTAATTGGAATGCAACTATTATTTTTGAACAAGAAGATTTAAGCGTCATCTGGGAAAGTGAAGGACAAGAAACCAAAAGACTATTTTCATATTGTATTAATAGAGAGGATGTTCAGAATGCAATACTACAGGGCCCTTGAATTTTTATTTATAGATTTTCTAATATTTGACTTATTATCCAGTAACTTTTATCTAATTGATTATCGGTAATACAAAGAGGCGGCAACAGATAAATAACATTACCGAGAGGCCTTATAAATAAACCTTTTTCTATAGCTAGACTCTTTATTTCTTTTCCTATGTTGTTAAAATAACCTTTTTTATCGCCAATCTCTAAATCGAAAGCAGCAATAGTACCTGATACTCTAATCTTTTTTATGTAAGGTAATTTTTTAAATTTAATTAAATGAGATAAATGTTTTTCTTCAAGTGAAAAATATTTTTGTGGTTCTTTTTCTAATAAATCGAGACTAGCATTTGCTGCAGCGCAACCTAAAGGATTAGCAGTAAAACTATGACCATGCCAAAAAGTTTTTCTTGGAGACTCATCTATAAAGGATTGAAAAATTTTTTCATTACATAAAGTAATCCCCATTGGTAAAAATCCACCAGTTAAGCCTTTTGAAATACTTATTAAATCAGGAATAATTTTTGCTTTTTGAAATGCAAAAAGGCTCCCACATCTTCCAAAACCAGTTAATACTTCATCTGCAATTAATAAAGAATTATGATTTTTTATGATTTCTGAAACTTTTTTAATAAACTTAGGCCTAACCATATTCATCCCTCCTGCGCCTTGAACAAGTGGCTCAAGGATAACTGCTACTGTGGGAGTTTTAAGTAGAGTTTCTAATTTTTGGATTGCTTCATTTTCTTTGCGTTCTACTTTTTCATCATCCAACCAAGTTGAGGGCCATGGGACTCTCTTTACTGGGAACATAAGATTATCAAAATTCTCATTAAAAATATTTCTTTCACCTAAAGCCATTGCCCCAAATGTATCACCATGATATGCCCCTTCAAAAGCTACTATTTGAGATCTTGTCTCTCCTCTATTTTGCCATGATTGGAAAGCGATTTTTAAAGCTACCTCCACTGCAGTAGAACCGTTATCAGAAAAGAATAATCGTTCTAGTTTTGTTAATTTACTAAGCCTTTCTGCCAATTTCCTTGCCTGCGGATGTAAGAAATCAGCAAAAATAACTTGTTCAAGGTTTTTTGCTTGATCGAAAATGGCATTCGCAATATATTCGTTACTATGGCCGTGCAGAGTTACCCACCAACTACTTATTGCATCTATCAGCTCTTTTTTAGGATCTTTAGTAAATATGAGCGCATCTTTACCATGAGTTACTTCTATTTGCGGTTTACTGGTATTGATTTGAGTAAAAGGTGGCCAAATATTTGGATGCCAATCTTGATTTGGAGTGTTTGAATCCAAAGATTTCATTTAACTTATTTTTGAGTTTAAAAGTGAGATCAACCTATTTTTGATGTCTAGTTCTTTCCATAGTATATCTAAATTATTTGAGTCCATTTTTTTGATGTAAGGAAATTCAGTAATTAATGGAATACCACTGAAATCAACTAGAGTTTTTGGATTATCTAAGTGTTTTTCGCCATTGACTACTAAACCTAAAATCTCAATATTTCTTCGTTTTAAGGCCTCAATACTAAGCAGGGTATGGTTAAGAGTGCCAAGTGAACTCTTACATACAAGTATTACGGGAAGATCCCATTGTTTTATTTGATCTATTTGCAAAAAATTGCGTGTTATTGGAACCATTAATCCACCCGCAGTTTCTATAATTAATGAGCCTTTTACTTTTGGCAATCTCAACATGTCAAAGTTAATAGTTTTTTGATCTATTTCAGCAGCCCAATGAGGTGAAAGAGGTTTTGTAAAGACATAAGCCTCTTTAATGATTTTCTCTTTACTTACTTGTGCAAGCTTTTCAACAGTTTGACTATCAGTTTGCGATTCAATACCACTTTGAATAGGCTTCCAATAAAAGGAATTTAATCCTTTAACGAAAAAAGAGCTTATTAAAGTTTTACCGATATTAGTATCTGTTCCACAAATTATAAATTTGAAAATACTATCATGATTACTCATAATTTTTTTATGATTTGAATCTCAATTTGCCATGAAAGGTTTACTGTATTATTGTAATTCTTTGGCCAAAACTTTTGAATTTCTTTTAACTCTTTCACTGTTTTGCGTTTAGTATTTGTTGAATGTGCCCCTATATTTTTAATGCTTTTAAAAAGCTTATATACATCTTCAAAATTTTCAAGATAATTAAACTTTTCTGAATAATGTATTTCATGTGTTTTGAAATCTTTTAATAATTCTTTAGTGCAAAGGAAATTAAGACCACTATATTCAATATCAATTTTTCTACAAGTATCTTTCCATTCAGGAAAACTATCTTTTGTTGGATATGAAATGATTAAAAAACCTCCAGGTATTAATTTACTAAACCAATTTTTTATTATCTTTTCTGGCTTGTTTAACCAATGGATGCAAAAGTTTGATGTTAATAGAGAACAGTTATTGATTTCAGGAGGTAAATCATTATTCAAATCCCATATAATTTTTTTACTAGATAATTTATTCTCAAGAAGCATTTTTTTGCTGAAATCAATTCTGGATACTTTTTGGGAAGAAAATGTTTTTTCTATTTCATCAGCTAATAGTCCTGGTCCTGATCCTAGATCTATCCATTCACCTTTTTTTTTGGGATTTAATTCTTTGATAAATTGAACAATCTTTTCTGCAAAAAACTTCTGAATATTTGAATACTCTAAATACCGATAAGCAGCATCATTGAAATTATTTTTTATTTTCTCATTCCATTTTTTATTATCCATTTCAATCATTAAATGTATTAAGTAAAATCTCGTGTAAATTTAAATTATTCAAGCAATGCCCTTGCTGAGCTAATTTAATTAAAATTGGCTTACTATAAAGTGTTTTATTTAAGAAATCTAAAAAGTTATTATTTGATTCGTTATCAAGAATTAAATCATTTTCTGATTTTATAAAAATAATTTTGCAATTTTTTTTAAGAAATACTGGAAAATCTCTATTAATGTAAAGTTCTTTTAAATCACTTAAAAGAAGAGTTTTATTTAAACTCTCTAAACTTTTATAAAAGATATTTTTAAAACTATTATTTATATCATTTGGCATAAATGATCTATTTATAAATTCTTTCAACATATACTTAGGTTCATCTTGTATGATTTTTTTTTCCATTCTTTTTAGAGACCTCAAAATAAAGTTTCTCTTATTACTTACAGGAAGAAAATTATTAAAAGAATTGATAAGAACAATATGAGTTGCTTCTTCTAAAATTTTTTTTTGCATTAAATGAAAACCATATGAATGGCATAAAGTCATTCTGATTTCTTTTTTAGAATCGCTTTTAATCCATTTTGCTTGATAATTATTTGTCGAAAAATAGCCTCTTTCATTATCTTGCCAATGCCAATTATTATTTAAAAAATTAACTTTATAATCATCCCAGATATGTTTATTAAGTCCCCACCCATGTTGAGTAATAATTTGTTTCATTTAAACTCTTTTAATACAGCAATAAAATTCTTTAGCAGATTAAAATCTAAGTCTCTTCTTATTGTTATTCTGATTCTTGATTGCCCAACTGGAACAGTTGGAGGTCTAATCGCAATTGCTAAAAACCCATTTTTTTCGAGATATTTTTGTAGATAAACTGCCTTTTCTTCTTGGCCAATAATAATTGATAAAATGTGAGAATCTCCTTGAACTGGAAAACTAAAATTTTTAATAATTTCATCTTTCCATACTTTCGCAGAACATAACAAATTATTACCCCATTCTTTATTTTCTAAAATTTTTTTTAAACCTTCTAGTGCCCCAGCAGCTAAAGATGGAGCAAGCGCGGTTGTATACCTAAATGCACCACTTGTTTGGATAATATATTCACCAATTTCTGAATTGGATGCGATGAAAGCTCCACCGCTTCCAAATGCTTTTCCAAAAGTTCCCGTAATCATAGTTATATCCGAACGGCAATTAAAACTTAAACCCCTGCCTTCAGGACCCAAGATCCCAATTGCATGTGCTTCGTCAACTAATACTTGAACACTATTTTTTTTGCAAATTTCAGTTATTTCTCTGAGCGGAGCAATTGATCCCTCCATGCTATAAAGAGATTCAACAACAACTAAAATGGAATTTTTTGTGGGGTTAGATTTAAGAATTTTATCTTCTAAATCTTTTAAATTATTGTGTGAAAATCGAACCAGTTTTGCTTGAGCAGCTTTGACTCCAACCAATAAAGAGTTATGGATCAATTTATCTGCTATTACGATACTATTTCTGTTTGCTAAAGTCTGGATAGCGGCTATATTTGCTTGAAATCCGCTTGGGAAAAGTAATACTTTCTCTTGATTAAGCCACTTGGCAAGTTCTCTTTCTAATAATTTATGTATTGGTCTTGAACCTGTAATAAACCTAGAGCTACCTGAACCAAAACCTTCTAAAAGGCTTATTTGATAGGCAGCTTTTATTAAATCCTTGTCCCTACTTAATCCAAAATAATCATTACTGCATAAGTCTATAAGTTTTTTGTTTTGCGAATTTAAACTTAGAAGCTCGAATGATTTTTTACCTAAAGAAAATGTTTTTAATTTACGGATTCTATTTTTTGGAATTTTTATTTTTTTCATTTTGGCAAAATAAAATATAGTGGATTTAATTAAAAAGATTTAGATTTCCTATTAAAGTTTGCAAGGTATTTTTTGTTTATTAATATCTATATAGATCATATATTAAGAAGTTAACTCATCATCTCTTCAATCACAATTATTGCTTAATTTAGAGGAATATTTCCCCTTTCCGCTAGATGATTTCCAATTAGAGGCAATACGAGCTATTAATAGCGGAAATTCTGTTGTTTTAACGGCACCAACAGGTTCGGGTAAAACATTGATAGGTGAATTTGCTATATATAGAGGTTTATCTCATGACAGCAGAGTTTTTTATACAACACCTTTAAAGGCCCTATCAAACCAAAAGTTTAGAGATTTTGCTAATCAATATGGTGAGAATAAAGTTGGTCTTTTAACTGGAGATATAAGTTTAAATAGAGAAGCACCAATCTTAGTAATGACGACTGAGATTTTTAGGAACATGCTTTATGGCGAATTTGATGAATTTGATGATCCCCTTGAAAACTTAGAATCTGTGATTCTTGATGAATGTCATTACATGAATGACCCCCAAAGAGGCACAGTTTGGGAGGAAACTATAATCCATTGCCCTACTAGAACTCAAATAATAGCTTTATCAGCAACAATAGCTAATGCAGATCAACTGCAAAATTGGATAGAAAAAGTTCATGGACCTACAGTACTAATTAATAGTGATAAGAGACCAGTTCCGCTTGATTTTATTTTTTGTAGTGTTAAAGGCCTCCATCCACTTTTAAATAATAAGGGTAATGGAATTCATCCAAACTGCAAGATTTGGAGATCTCCTAAAGGGCAGAAAATGAGAAGAAAAGTGGGCAGGATAATGCAACCAAAGTCTCCCTCAATCGGCTTTGTGATCTCGAAACTAGCGGAAAGAAATATGTTGCCAGCTATTTATTTTATTTTTAGTAGAAGAGGATGTGACAAGGCTATTGAGAATATAAAAGATTTAACTTTAGTAAGTTATTCAGAAGCAAATATGATATCCCAAAAATTAGATGTTTATCTTAAAAATAATCAAGAAGCAATTAAAGATAAATCGCAATGCGAGGCATTAAAACGCGGTATTGCATCTCATCATGCTGGATTATTGCCTGCATGGAAAGAATTGGTTGAGGAATTATTTCAGCAAGGTTTGATAAAAGTTGTTTTTGCAACTGAAACTCTAGCTGCAGGAATTAATATGCCCGCAAGAACAACTATTATTTCTTCTTTATCAAAAAGGACAGAAGATGGGCATAGATTATTATTTAGCAGTGAATTTTTGCAAATGTCAGGAAGAGCTGGAAGAAGAGGAAAAGATACCCAAGGATATGTTGTTACATTACAAACAAGATTCGAAGGTGCTAAAGAAGCAAGTGCACTGGCTATTAGCAAACCAAATTCTTTAGAGAGTCAATTCACTCCTAGCTATGGAATGGTACTTAATCTTTTACAAAGTTATACTTTAGAGAAATCTAAAGAATTAATTAAAAGAAGTTTTGGTAGTTTTTTATATTTAGGTGAATCCTCAGGTGAGAATATAATTCTTGAAAATTTAAATAAGGATTTAATTGAATTAAAAAAAATTACATCTAACGTTTCATGGAAAGATTTTGATGCCTACGAAAAGTTACAAAATCGTCTTAAAGAAGAGAGAAGACTCTTGAAAATTTTAGAAAAACAAGCAGCAGAAAAATTATCAGAAGAGATCACTAATGCACTTCCATATATTAAAGATGGTAGCTTAATTTCAATCAAAGCTCCTCAAATAAAAAGAAAAATTGTTCCAGGATTAATTTGTAAGAAAATATATGAATCCCAAAAAATTAAGAGTTTATTGTGTTTGACAATTGATAATTTATTTATTCTTATAAAACCCTCATACATAGTTAGTATCTTTAATGATTTGGATGTAATTGATGTCTTAGGACTTGAAGCACCAAAGATGTATTTTTCTGGAGAGGTGGTTAGGGGAGATGATATGTCGCAGTATTATGCGGATCGAATTTTAGAAGTTTCTAAAAAAAATGATTTACAAACTCCACAATATGATCTGACAACGGAAGTTTTAGCACAACAGCAACAAATTAATAATTTAGAAGAAACAGTCAATGATCATGCCGCACATAGATTTGGAGACTCTAGGAAATTAAAGAAATATAGAAAAAGAATTGTTGATGTTGAACAAGAAATAAATATGAGAAAAAAACTTCTTGAGGATAAAGAAAATCATAACTGGAGAACTTTTACCGATTTGATTAAAATTTTGAATCATTTTGGTTGTTTAAATCATTTGGAATTGACAGAAGTTGGACAAACAGTTGGTGCAATAAGAAGTGAAAATGAATTATGGATTGGTCTTGTTTTAGTCAGTGGTTATTTGGACGATTTAGATCCTCCTGAGTTAGCTGCAATTATTCAAGCTATATGTGTTGATGTAAGGAGGCCAAATCTTTGGTGTAATTTCAAGCCTTCTTTAAAGGTAATAGATGTTTTTAATGAATTAGATGGTTTAAGAAAATTAGTCGCTTCCCAACAAAATAAATTTCATATTGAAATTCCTATCTATTTAGAAACAGAGTTGACTGGAATTATTTCTGAATGGGCAAGAGGAAAAAAATGGAAAGATTTGGTTTTTAATACTTCATTAGATGAAGGTGATGTAGTTAGGATTATTAGAAGATCAATTGATGTCCTTTCTCAAGTGCAATATTGTATTGGTGTTAGTAATAAATTAAAAAGCAAAGCAAAGCTAGCATTAAAAGCTATTAATCGTTTTCCTGTTTCTGAATCTAATGAACTTATAAAAGTCTCTGAAGATATTAATCCTGCAACAAAAAGAATTGACAATAATTCTTAAATTTTTTAATCAAATCATTGAATTAATATTCATTGCTTTATCAAATTCATCTTCGTTTAAATAACCTAATTTAAGTGTTGCCTCTTTTAAATTTAATGATTCTTTGAAGGCAAGGTTTGCAATTTCAGCTGCTTTTTCATAACCAACTTTTGGAACTATGGCTGTAATCAACATTAATGAATTTTCTAAATTTAACTTCATTTTCTTTTGATTAGGTTCCATCCCATCAACTAATTTTATCCTGAAGTTCTCTATTGCATTTTCAAGTAATTTTAAACTTGTAAGAATATTAAATCCAATAAGAGGCTTATATTCATTCATCTGTAAAGTGCCGCTAGAATTTGCCATTGAAACTGCATATTCAAGACCCATTATCTGAGTGCAAACCATTGATAAGGCTTCGCATTGAGTCGGATTCACTTTACCCGGCATAATAGAACTTCCAGGTTCATTTTGAGGGATAATTAATTCATATATTCCTGATCTTGGACCCGAAGATAGAATTTTTATATCATTTGAAATCTTAAATAATGCACCTGCTAATATTTTTATCTGACTCATTACTTGAGCTAGACGATCATGAGAGGCCATGATAGAAAAATTATTTTTTGATTTATAGAACATTAGATTAGTGTCATCTGAAATTGATTTTATAGACTCTTCACAAAATCCTTTTGGACAATTAATCCCTGTACCAACTGCAGTTCCTCCCAGAGGTAAGAAATACAATTCATTAAGACTCATAATAATCGCACTCTCAGCATCTTTAAGTTGCTCTGACCATCCTGATATTTCTTGCCCAAAAGTAAGGGGCACTGCATCTTGAAAATGGGTTCTTCCTATCTTTATAAGGTCTTTCCATTCTTTACTTTTTTTATCAAGGATCTTCGTAAGTTCTCTTATCGTTGGAACTAAATTTTTGATTATTTCATTAACAACAGATATTTGAATAGCAGCAGGAAAAGTATCATTAGTTGACTGAGATTTATTTACATCATCATTCGGATGAATTGGTTGATTACTACCAAGTTCTGAATTTGTTTTTAATGCTGCAATATTTGAAATTACCTCATTAACATTCATATTTGTTTGCGTGCCACTACCTGTTTGCCAAACCTTTAAGGGAAACTGTGAATCATGAAGCCCATCAAGTATTTCTGTACATGCCTCTACAATCAAATCTTTTTTTCTTTTATCTATTAACCCTAAATTGAAATTCGCAATTGAAGCAGCTTTTTTTATGAGGGTGAGTGAATAAATTAACTCAATTGGAATTAATTCTTCTCCAATAGAAAAATTTAATATCGATCTTTGTGTTTGAGCACCCCATAAAGCTTCGATGGGAACCTCTATTGTTCCCATACTATCCTTTTCAATTCTAAAGTTTTTTGTCATTATTCCTCTGAAAACACTGGTTTAACTTAGATAAGGTTTTCAGTAATCCTAGATACCTAACTTCTCCCATATTACACTTAAATTATTGAGATGAATTGAAGGATTAAAACATTCTTCTAAGTCACTTTGATCAATAAAATCCATTATTTCATTATCTCTCTCTATATTTTGTTTGAAATTCCCATTCTGAGTATTCCAGGCCTGATGCGCATTTTTTTGTACTAAACTATAAGCTTTTTCTCTAGACAAGCCCTTCTCTACAAGTAAAAGTAAAACTTTCTGACTAAAGATTACACCACCATATATATTTAAATTTTTGAGCATATTTTTTGGATAAACTTCCAAATTGCTTACTATATCTTTCATTTCCCTGAGCATAAAATGCAAACAGATTGATACGTCAGGTAACATGATACGTTCATTTGAACTATGGCTTATATCTCTTTCGTGCCAAAGTGGAACATTTTCCAGTGCTGTCAAGACGTAACTTCTCAAAATTCTGGCTAAACCGCTTACTCTTTCACTTCGAATAGGATTTCTCTTATGAGGCATAGCAGAACTTCCTTTTTGCCCTTTTGTAAAGCCCTCCTCAACTTCTAAAACATCAGTTCTTTGTAAATTTCTTATTTCAGTCGCGAATCTATCTAGCGAAGCTCCTACGAGCGCAATTGTTTGAACATATTCTGCATGTCTATCTCTTGAGATAACCTGTGTACTGGCTGTATCTGGTTTTAAGCCTAGTAAATCACAAGTTATTTGTTCTACTTCTGGGTTTGTATTTGCGTAAGTTCCCATTGCACCACTTATTTGTCCAATTGCGACGGATTCTTTCAGTAATAACAATCTTTTTTTATTTCTTATTATTTCTGCTAACCATCCGGCAAGTTTAAAACCAAAGGAAATTGGCTCACCATGGATAGCATGTGATCTGCCAATCATTAATGTATTTTTATGCTTCCTTGCTAATAATCTGACTTCATTTTCTAGTTTCTCAATCTCTTCTAATAATATTTCACAAGAATCTTTTAATTGAAGAGATAAACCAGTATCAAGTACATCACTACTGGTCATACCAACATGTATATATCTTCCAGAGTCTCCGACAAATTCATTAACGCTTGTAAGAAATGCTATTACATCATGTTTAACTTCTTTCTCAATTTCTTTAATTCTGGATTCATCAAACTTTGCGTTTGAACGAATTTCTTTTATTGCATTCTCAGGAATTTTTTTAAGAGAAAAATTTGCTTCACATGCAGCTATTTCGACCTTAAGCCAACTCTGGAATTTTGCGCTTTCTGTCCAAAGTTCCCCCATTTCGGGTAATGTGTAACGTTCGATCACAATTTTTATTAATCAACAATTTAAACTTTATAACCAAAATTGAATAATTGCCCTATACCTTAAAGATGTACTTGCCATTGAACATATTTGCTTGGTTATTATTTTCTTTGTCAACACATTTTTCTATTGATTAAAGCAAGTTTAGATAAATCACCTTCGTTAATAATGGGTAATTATTTAGTTCTCATTTAAAATTAGAAGGTGGTAAAGAATTTGTATCTTAATCTTGAAGAAGTTCATTATTCAGTCTTTTTTATTGATGAATAGATGATTAAAAAAAGTAGATTAGACCTTTATCTTCTTAATAAAGGATTATGTGCAACTCGTCAAAAAGCTCAAGGTTTAATTCTTGCAGGCAAGGTAAGAGATATTAATGGAAAAGTATTAGATAAACCTGGACAGCAAGTATTAATTGGATCTGAATTTTTTATCGATTCCGAACCTATGTTTGTATCAAGGGGAGGCGAAAAATTGTTGGAGGCATTTAAAAGACTTGAAATTAAAGTAAAAGATAGAATATGTATTGACGCAGGAATCTCAACTGGGGGATTTACTGATTGCTTATTGCAACAAGGAGCAAAGTTAGTATATGGGATAGATGTTGGTTATGGTCAAACAGCATGGAAAATTAGAAAAAATCCAAAAGTCATACTTTTTGAAAGAACAAATATTCGAAATTTAAAACCTAATGATCTTTTATCTAGAAGTGATGAATTGCCAAATTTTGTGGTTGCTGATTTGTCTTTTATTTCATTAAAGTTAGTTTTTAATTCTCTTAGTAATTTATTAGTAGGTGATTGTATAGAGGGGATATTTTTAATAAAACCCCAATTTGAGGTAGGTAAAGATAAAGTCAGTAAAGGTGGAGTTGTTCGTAATCCTAAATTCCACACTGAGGCAATAGAGTCTGTGATTAATACTGCTAAGAATTTTCAATGGAATATAAAGAATTTGATAGCTTCTCCTTTAGTAGGTCCTGCTGGAAATCATGAATATTTAGCTTGGATGTGCTTCAAAAATGAATCAAATCCAACGATTAATACTGAATATATACAAAATTTAGTAAATGAAACTCTTTGAATTAGAGAGCTTCTTCATCTTTGTCGCCAGTTCTAATTCTCACAACTGAATCAATTGATGTGATAAATATTTTTCCGTCACCTATCTCTCCAGTTTTTGCTGCCTCAGCAATTGCATCTATAACTGAATTAACTTTTTCATCTTCTACAACAACTTCTACTTTGAGTTTCTGAAGAAATTCGACAGTAAATTCGGATCCTCTATATCTTTCAACTTGTCCTTTTTGCCTTCCAAAACCTCTGACTTCACTAACTGTCATTCCAACAATACCAGAGTTTACTAATGCAATTTTTACATCCTCCAGTTTAAATGGACGTATGATTGCCTCAATTTTCTTCATATTTAAAGATTTAATATTGTTATTTTAATTGTTTTTTGGGAAAACATCCAACATTGAAATATCAGAAAAACATTTAATATTAAGGCCAGCATTAGTGGCATCTTCAATTAATAATTTGGAGTTTTTCTCAGAAATAATTACTGTACTATTTGATAATGCTTCCCACTGATTATCTTCGAAGTGTGTTTGAAGCCATAACATTCCAATTGCACTTTTTGGTTGAAGGGATTTATTTAAGTTTTCATCGATAGTTATCAAACAAATGTCCATTAATTTTTCTTTGAACTAAACACATATAACCCTTTGGAATGGCATAGTGATTGTTGCTATTGATACAAAAATAAGATTTCATGGTTTCTGACTTAGTCAATTGTAATACTTAGGGTTGTCGATAATTTTGCGAATTTTGATCTTTTTATATAGGTTTAGTAAATAATTTCTACTAAAAATGAGTAAAGCTAAATTAGATGATTCGACACAAAGACCATTATATGGTGAAAGAATTATTGAAGAATCAAAAATAATTTGTTTCGAGAATCCAAATAAGAAAAGAATTTATGAAATTTCTATCCAGTTACCCGAATTCACCTGTAAGTGCCCCTTTTCTGGTTATCCAGATTTTGCAAAGCTAAATATTATTTATCAACCTAATTTAAGAGTCTATGAGTTGAAATCTTTAAAGCTTTATATTAATAATTTTAGAGATGTGAAAATATCACACGAGGAAGTTGTTAATAGAATTATGGATGATTTAGTAAATGCAGGCTCACCTCACTGGATACATTTAAATGCTGCATTTAACCCCAGAGGCAATGTTTCTATGCAGTTAGATATTTTTAGTGGACAGAAAAAAAATTAAAAATTTTTTATTTCTTCTGATAATTTAAAAAATTCTTTTTTAAAGCCAACTAGGTTCTTATTGCTTAGACCTCCAATGGATAACTTATGTGATTCTTTATTTACAAGAATCCATAATTTGTAAGTTGGGATAAGACTCACTATTGTTCCAAAAATTATTAAGACAAAAGAAAAGTAAATAAATGGTATAGACGGATCATTTTTGATTATTAATCCACTGCTGGGGATTATTTTTTTTAGAGATAATTTTGAAGAGTTAACTTCCAAGGGATCCTCATTAATATAGAGAATATTCTCGAAAAAATTTTCTATGTTGGAAATTTTAAGTGGACCATTTTCATTATCTATTGTTAAAAGGAAATTTTTTTTATTCTCAGAACCTAATTCAACTAAAACCCCCCAAACTTGATTGCCGATTTCAGGAATCTCTTTTAATTGTAACTGATAAAGGATGTTATCTATATCTAAAACAACGTTTGATATTGCCCAATCAGCTTGATAAATAGTTAATCCTTTAAACCTTATTGGGTGATTAACTTTGGCAGTTTTTATTTCATTTAATTTTAAATCTTCAGAAGAAAAATTTAACTTTGAAATGAACTGCTTGGGGATACCATCACTTTCTCGTTCTATAGAAAAATCAACTAATTTTATATTGGCTTTTGAGTTTGAGCTCTCATTAATAAGATCCAAGCTTTCTCCAGGTAACAAATATTGTTCTTTTGATTGACTTGTAAAACTTCCATATGCTGAACCTATAAGTAAGACTATTAAACCAATATGTACAACTAAAGGACCGATTTTTCCAATTAAACCCCTTCTTGCAGAGATATGACTTTTAAATTTGTATGTTTTCCATCCTCTTTTTTTAAGTAATAAATCAGCTTTTGATATGTGGTCTTCATCTTCATTAATTTGATGACTTGAAGTTAATTGAAGTTTTTTAAATTTTTGTTCGCTCTTATATTCAATCCATTTTAATGAAGCTTTTAAGGAAGGGATTTGCCTCCTGAAACTACAAGCCGCGAGAGAAATGCAAAGAAGAATTAATGCAAATAAAAACCAAAAGCTTGTATATATATGATCCAATTGAAGTTTTAAGACTTTTTCTCCATTTAAAAATCCAAAAATAGGAGCATCATCGAAAATATCAATGTAGAATTTTTCATTACTACCTTGAGGAATGAAAGTTCCTATGCCACTTGTAATGGCGATGAAGATTATAAGTGATATAGCGAACCTTAAACTTGATATTTTGAAAATTAGATTCTTAAAAATTTTCATTTAAATCCAATTTGAAAATAAATTTAATAAGCCTAGGGAAATTAAAAATATCCCACTTAAAGTAGGAATTATTTGACTAAATTTTCTAAGCTCTAAAAATTTTTTTAAGTTTTCTGCAGTTGCTCCCGCAAAGATTAGTGGAGTCACTTGGCCTATCCCAAAGAAAAATAAAAAAATAATAGAGATTGTAGGATTTTTAGCTTGCGATACCCATGCTAGAAGAGATGCTAAAACTGGAGTAATGCAAGGTGAAGAGGCTAGTCCAAAAGTCGTTCCGATAGCAAAAGGTGTTAGGAAGGATGGTATTTTCTTTTCAATTTTTTTTAAATCAGGTCCATTCGGGAACTGAAACTTAAGAATTCCTAATAAATTTAAACCCATTATTATTGCTATCAAAGCAACAATCGAAGTGTAATAAGATGGAATTTGCCCATATATTTTACCTAAGAATCCACTTGCAGCACCAAGTAAAACAAGTGAAAAAACGATTCCTCCTGAAAAACTAATAAGTTTAAATTTATTTTCCTCTGTTCCTCCTATATAAGCAATTGTAACGGGAAGTAATGATAATGAACAAGGCCCAAGACTCGTTAATAGTCCAGCGCTGAAAACCAAAAATATAGTAAACGGGCCAGGATTATTTAGGCCATTCTGCATAAGCAAATTACCCTTTTGAGACAATTCTGAAATAACTAAATTAAATGATTCGATAGCTTGACCTAAATCTTTTAAATTCTACCTAATTGAGAGTCTTTCGTGTACTAATCATACCAATCAATCCTGTTGATTCTAATGAACATCTCAGTAACATCCCTGCAATAAAAAAAGATGCGATTAATGAATTCCCACCATAACTAATGAAAGGTAGTGGTAAGCCTGTAGTAGGCATTGAACCTGTTGCTACAGCAATATGCATTATTGATTGACCTGTCAACAATACACCACATCCAATAGCAACTAATTTTGTATAGTTATTCCTGCACTTAAGAGCAATTCTTAGACTTATATAAGAGAAAACTGCTAAAAATCCCAAAAATAAAGTACACCCCAACAAACCAAATTCTTCCGCAAAAATAGCAAAAATAAAATCTGTATACATAAAAGGTAGGTATTGTAATTTTTGTACAGAAAGTCCAAAACCTTGGCCAAATAGACCACCTGAACCTATAGCTAATAAACTTTGAACTAATTGAAACCCACTTTCCTGTTGATCTTTCCAAGGATTAATAAATGAAGTAACTCTAAGTTTTTGATATTCGTTATTAAGGATGCTAATACATCCAGTAGTGAATCCTAAGGAAGCAAATGAGCAAAGAGAACTAAGTTTTACACCTCCACATAACCCCATTACCCATAAAAGAATTCCAGTTAATGATGCAGTACTTAAATTAGGCTGCTTTAGTATTAGTACAATTAATAAACCAAAAGAGATTATTGAAATTAATTTTTTATCATTCTTTATCAGATTCCAATGAGCAAAAAGGTTTGAGGCTTCTAGAATTAGAAAAGGTTTAATTAATTCAGATGGTTGTATACGTAAATTTCCTAACAATAACCATCTCGAAGACCCATTTACTGTAATTCCAGTAATGTTGGTTAAGAAAATTAAAAAGAATAAAATATAAAAAATAATTCTTGAAAACTGTAAAAGATTTCTAATGTTTGTATTAAGAACGAAATAAAACAGACCAATGCCTGGAATTGTCCAAATAAGTTGTTTTTTTAAGAAGTAAGCCCAATCTCCCATTTCTCTACCAGCAACCCACCAACTTGATGATCCTAAAATGCATATTCCTAAAATTGACCAAATTCCAACAAGGATAATGAGGATTTTTGCCTCATAAGGCCATATCGTCCAAGGTAAAGGAAATATATATTCTGTTAAATTAAATTTATTATTTTTGTGATAAGAACTAAGGATTTTTTTTCTTTTAGAAATTCTTTTATATTTAATTTTTTCTTGACTAATCTCCAATTGTTTTGCTGTATATATCCTATTGAGACGTTTAATCGAGTCTTTGCCAAGCCTTTTATCAACTTTTTAAAGTTTAAAATAATTCAAAAGTGGACTATTCAAAATAAATTTCTTCAATAATTTACAAAAAAAGGTCCATAGATTAAGCACAAATCTTAAGAATTAATTTTTTATAGACAAATACTAGCTAAAAGACCCCTCTCCGTGATAGATTCCCTGAGTTTATATACTTACTTAAAACCAATTTTAAAGGGGGTTTCTAAACTATGTTCACATCAGTGAACTCAAATAGAAAAAAAGTTGAGCATCCTTCTACTGAGAATGTTGAATCTTCTCAATCCCTAGACAATGCAATCATCAAAGAAAGTAAATCAGTTATTGCCACTCAATTAAATAATTTGCTTTCTAAAAATGATGAATATACAAAATTGCAATTAACAATTTTTGGAATTACTTTTATTTTTTCTATTTTATTAGCATCAATAACTGGAATTTTTCTCGGATTTACTTTTGGTTTTAGTATTTTTATAGGTGCTATTGCCGGTATTTTTTACTTACGTTTGCTTGCTAAAAGCGTTGGAAAACTTGGTAAAGAATCATCAGGTGTTTCAAAATTGCAACTATTAGTTCCAGTTTGCCTCTTTATTTTTGCTAGCAAGCTAGGATCTTTGGATATTTTTCCTGCAATGATAGGTTTTTTTATTTATAAACCTTCACTCATTCTTTATTTTTCACGTTCTTAAGTAAATTTTTTTACTCGAAAAATTCAAATCTTTTTTTCAAATCAAATGTTTTTTAATTCCTTGCTAACAAATTTTGCAGCATTAGAAGTTGGTCAACATCTTTATTGGCAAATTGGCAATATCAGACTTCATGGGCAGGTATTTTTGACATCTTGGATTTTATTAGGTGCTTTATTAGTTTTTATTTCTTTAGGAACTAAAAAAATGGGAAATGATCCTAAAGGCCTTCAAAATTTGCTTGAGTTTCTCTGGGATTACATAAGAGATCTTGCTAGGACTCAAATAGGTGAAAAAGTTTATAGAGATTGGATGCCATTTATAGGTACTTTATTTTTATTCGTCTTTGTTAGTAATTGGGGAGGAGCTCTAATTCCTTGGAGATTGATTAAGTTACCAAGCGGAGAGTTGGGAGCACCTACTGCAGATATCAATACAACAATAGCCTTGGCTTTATTGGTTTCACTTTCTTATTTCTATGCCGGCTTGAGCAATAAGGGTTGGAGATACTTCGAATACTATGTTCACCCTACTCCGATTATGCTCCCTTTTAAAATTTTAGAGGACTTTACTAAACCTTTATCACTATCTTTCAGGCTATTTGGAAATATTTTGGCTGATGAACTTGTTGTTGGTGTTCTAGTCTTTTTAGTTCCACTAATTCTACCAATACCTGTTATGTTCCTAGGATTATTTACTAGTGCAATTCAGGCATTGATTTTCGCAACTTTAGCGGCCTACTACATTGGAGAAGCTGTTGAAGAACATCATTAGCTGTCTTCCAATACATTCAGACGCTTTTACAAAGGGTCTGTAATCTGGCAAAATATCTAATCGCGTAGGTCTGAAAATATCAGACCCATTCTTAAATAATAAGGATGTCCAAGCGTGTATGACTAAAAGATTTATCACAAGTATTAAGCTCTTTATTTCAAAATTATGGATTCGATTACTTCCGCTGCATCAGTTGTAGCTGCTGGTTTAGCAGTTGGTCTAGGTGCTATTGGCCCTGGTCTTGGACAAGGTAACGCAGCTCAAGGTGCTGTTGAGGGTATAGCCCGTCAACCAGAAGCTGAAGGTAAAATCAGAGGAACTCTTCTTTTATCATTTGCTTTCATGGAGTCATTAACAATTTACGGATTAGTTGTGGCTTTGGTACTACTTTTTGCGAATCCCTTTTCCTAAAAGTTAATATTGCTTCTAATCCTTATTAGCAATATTTAAATTTAATTTCTTAACTTCAACTGAATCATATGTTGGCCTTTAATTTTTTTGGTGCTACAGAGGGTGGATTATTTGATATAAATGCCACTTTGCCACTAATGGCGATACAAGTAGTTGCACTTACTTACATATTAAATTCTCTCTTTTTTAAGCCTGTTGGCAATGTTGTTGAAAAAAGAGAAAAGTTTGTAAGTAATAATATTATTGAGGCCAAAAATAAACTTTCAGAGGTTAAAAAATTAGAAGCTGATTTAATGACTCAGCTTCAAAGTGCTCGTTCAGAAGCTCAAAGAATTGTGGGCGAAGCTGAGAATGAGTCTGACAAGCTTTATAAAGAAGCACTAGAACTTGCTAACAATGAAGCAAATGCTTCAAAAGAAAAAGCAAGACTAGAAATTGAAAGTCAGACATCTGCTGCTCGTGATCAACTTTCTAAACAGGCTGATGATTTAAGCGAACTTATTGTTAATAGACTGATTCTAGAAAAATGAATTTAACTCTCTTAGCTACAGAAGGTTTTGGATTAAATTTTGATTTATTCGAAACTAATATCCTTAATTGGGCTGTAGTAGTTTTTGGCCTTTATAAATTTTTACCTGGTTTCCTAGGTAAAATGCTTCAAAAAAGAAGAGAAGGAATTCTTCTTGAATTAAAAGATGCTGAAGATCGACTTCTCAATGCAACTCAAGCTTTAGAGAAGGCAAAGAAAGACTTATCTTTAGCAGAAGAAAAAGCTTCTCAAATAAAAGCAGATTCTCTCAAAAGATCTGAATCAATCAGAATGGAAAGTGAGAAAAAAGCAATAGAAGAGATGGCACGAATTAAACAAAGTGCAATTTCCGATGAGAGCTCTGAAGCATCTAGGGCAATTTCTCAACTTCGAAAAGAAGCTGTTGAAATAGCAATTAAGAAAGCTTTAGATTCTCTTCCAAATAGACTTGATAAAACAACACAAGAAAATTTGGTCACTCAATCAATTAATAATATTGAGGTGAACTAACTAATGCCACTTTTAAATTCAGTTACTACACCATATGCAGAGGCATTACTTCAAGTAGTGAATGAAAATTCGCAAACTGAAGAGATTGTTTCTGAGGTAAAACAACTTTTAGAATTATTAAAAGATTCCCCTGAATTGGAGAAGGCACTTTCCTCTCCTGTTTTAGAGACAGATGCTAAGAAGAAAATCATTATTGAAATTTTTTCAAATAAGGTAAATTCTTCTTTATTGAATTTCTTAAAATTATTGGCCGATAGGCAAAGAATTGGAATTCTTACTTCTATTCTTGAAAGGTTTTTAGAGATTTATCGAGAAAATAGTAATATTGCTTTGGCAACTGTTACTTCGGCAGTCGAGCTTACTGATGAACAGAAAGGTTTAATTACCCAAAAGATCATCAATATAGCAGGAACTGAAAAATTAGAACTTGTAACTAAAATTGACCCATCTCTTATAGGTGGTTTCGTCGCCAGTGTAGGATCAAAAGTAATTGATGCTTCCCTTGCTTCACAAATTAGAAAACTTGGTTTGTCACTTTCCAAGTAACTTTTAAATCAACCTTAAATTCTTAAATCCATGGTATCTATACGCCCTGATGAAATCAGTTCAATCTTAAAACAACAAATAACTGATTATGACCAATCTGTAAGTGTTAGCAATGTAGGAACTGTTCTGCAAATCGGTGATGGCATTGCAAGAATATATGGCTTGGATCAGGTCATGGCTGGTGAATTATTGGAATTTGAGGATGGTACCGAAGGTATAGCTTTGAACCTTGAAGATGATAATGTTGGTGCTGTTTTAATGGGTGAGGCACTTGGCGTCCAAGAAGGAAGTAACGTTAAGTCAACTGGTAAAATCGCATCTGTTCCAGTTGGTGAGGCAATGCAGGGGCGAGTTGTTAACCCTTTAGGGCAACCAATTGATGGTAAAGGGGAAATCCCGACTAGTGATACTAGATTGATCGAAGAAATGGCTCCTGGAATAATCAAGAGAAGATCAGTACATGAACCAATGCAAACAGGAATCACATCTATTGATGCAATGATTCCTGTGGGAAGAGGTCAAAGAGAATTAATTATTGGCGATAGACAAACTGGAAAATCTGCTATTGCTATTGACACAATAATCAACCAAAAAGGTCAAGGCGTGGTTTGTGTTTATGTGGCTATTGGTCAGAAGTCAGCATCTGTAGCAAATGTGGTTGAGGTTTTAAGAGAAAAAGGAGCTCTTGATTACACCATTGTTGTTAGTGCAGGAGCCTCTGAAGCCGCAGCTCTACAATACTTAGCACCTTATACTGGTGCTGCAATTGCTGAGCACTTTATGTACCAAGGCAAAGCAACACTAGTTATTTATGATGATTTAACAAAACAAGCTCAGGCTTACAGACAAATGTCTCTCCTTTTGAGAAGACCACCAGGAAGAGAAGCTTATCCAGGAGATGTTTTTTATTGTCATAGCAGATTACTTGAAAGGGCAGCAAAATTATCTGATGATATGGGCGGCGGTTCAATGACAGCTCTTCCAATTATTGAAACTCAGGCAGGTGACGTTTCGGCTTACATTCCAACTAATGTTATTTCAATTACAGATGGACAAATATTCTTGAGTGCAGATTTATTTAACTCAGGATTAAGACCAGCTATTAATGTTGGTATTTCTGTTAGCCGAGTGGGAGGAGCTGCTCAAACAAAGGCAATTAAGAAAATTGCTGGAACTCTTAAATTAGAACTAGCTCAATTTGATGA
Organism: Prochlorococcus sp. AG-402-O16; assembly: GCA_003216415.1. Classification (GTDB taxonomy): domain Bacteria; phylum Cyanobacteriota; class Cyanobacteriia; order PCC-6307; family Cyanobiaceae; genus Prochlorococcus_A. The sequence goes on along the minus strand of QCIY01000009.1, from coordinate 38,368 downwards.
ATTAGCGGCATTCTCTCAATTCGCTTCTGATCTTGATGAGGCTACTCAACAACAACTAGAAAGAGGGAAAAGATTAAGAGAGTTACTAAAACAAGCACAATTCTCACCATTAAATCTTGCTGAACAAGTTGCTGTTGTTTATGCAGGTGTTAAGGGTCTTATTGATGAAGTTCCAGTGGAAGATGTAACCAAATTTGCTGCTGAACTAAGAGAATATCTTAAGTTAAACAAAGCAGAATTTATAGAGGAGATTCTAAAAGAGAAGAAATTGAATGATGGGTTAGAAGCAACACTCAAAGAGGTGATTAATGAAGTTAAATCTTCAATGCTTTCCACAGTTTAAATTTATTTAAGAGAATATCATGGCAAATCTTAAAGAAATTAGAGATCGAATAGTTTCTGTTAAAAATACACGAAAAATAACAGAAGCTATGAGATTAGTTGCAGCTGCAAAAGTTAGGAGGGCACAAGATCAAGTTCTTAAGAGTAGGCCTTTTGCAGATAAACTTGCACGAGTCCTAGAAAATATTCAATCTAGAGTACAATTCGAGGCTGTCGACTCTCCTCTATTATCTAAGAGAGAAGTAAAAAGCATCACCTTGGTTTGCATAACTGCTGATAGAGGATTATGTGGAGGATACAATACCAACATAATCAAGAAGGTGGAAATTAGGTATGCAGAGCTGATTAAACAAGGTTATGAACCAAATTTGATCTTAGTTGGTAAAAAAGCAATAGGTTATTTCCAAAATAGGAAAGATAGATATACAATCAAAAGCACATTTAAAGAGCTGGAACAGGTACCAACTGCAACAGATTCTGAGGGGATAACTAGTGAAGTCTTAGCTGAATTTCTTTCAGAAAATTCTGATAGGATAGAAATTATATATACGAAATTCATTACTTTAGTCAGTTGTGCGCCTGTAGTGCAAACATTATTGCCACTTGACCCTCAAGGTATCGCTGAGGAAAATGATGAAATTTTTAGGTTGACTACAAAAGATAGTAAGTTACTTGTCGAAAAATCAAATATCGAGAAAAGTGATTCCGAGAAGTTACCATCAGATATTGTTTTTGAACAAAGTCCTGATCAATTATTAGATTCATTATTACCCTTATATTTACAAAATCAGGTACTAAGAGCTCTTCAAGAGTCGGCAGCTTCAGAACTTGCATGTAGGATGACTGCTATGAACAATGCGAGTGATAATGCTAAAGAATTAGCAAGTAGTTTGAATTTAACCTATAACAAAGCCAGACAAGCAGCTATTACGCAAGAAATTTTAGAAGTTGTAGGAGGTTCAGCGGTTTAGCAATAAGATTTAGGATATGCCTGAATACAATATAAAAGTTCAATTTGAGCAAAAGACTTTTAGTTTTTTATGTTCTGAAGATCAAGATATTATTTCAGCGGCAAAAATGAATGGAATAGATTTACCAAGTAGTTGTTGTTCAGGAGTTTGTACAGATTGTGCATCCATGATATTGGAAGGATCTGTAGATCAAGAAGATGCTATGGGATTAAATGATGATTTAAGGGAAAAGGGCTTTGCACTTTTGTGTGTGGCATATCCTAAGTCAGACTTGAATATTGTTATTGGTAAAGAAGTCGAAGATGATTTATATAATGATCAATTTGGTAAATATCAAAAATGAAATTAAGTTCAGTTGATTTTTATTTAGATTGGCCAGTTTCAATAAAATTAAAAAATTTAAGGGAATTTATCATTGCAAATTTAGAAAAAAAAGGTGATGTAATTCGATGGTCAATTGTTGATATTCAAAATTCTATTGACTCTTTTGGAACAAAAAAACTTAAAATTAAAGTTGTCTTAGCTAATTAAAAAATATAAATTGAAATATTTTTATTAATGGAAAATTCACCTACAATATTCATTGTTCCAACTGGTATTGGTTGTGAAGTAGGAGGTTTTGCTGGGGATGCACTTCCTACCGCTAAATTATTAGCATCGGCAAGTGGATGTTTAATTACTCATCCAAATGTTATGAATGGTGGTACTCTTTCTGAAAAAGATAAAAATATTTATTATGTTGAGGGTTATAGTTTAGACCGACTTGCTAAGGGAGAAATCGCTTTAAAAAGCGTAAAGCAACAGAGAATTGGTATAATTTTTGATTCAGCCATCGAAAGTGAAATATTAGTAAGACATTTGCAAGTTGCTGATGCATGTGTCTCTACTTTAGGAATAAATGTTCATTCTTATGTGGTTACAAAAAAGCCATTAAACATAGTTATTGATTCTGATTCGTCAAAAATGAGTAGTGGCACAATTGAAAATCCTGATACTCTAATTGATGCTGGAAAATGTTTAATAGAAAAAGGAGTTACGGCAATAGCAATTGTGGCAAAATTTCCAGATGATTCAGATTCTTCAGAAACAAATATTTATCGAGAGGGAAAAGGGGTTGATCCTATTTCTGGAGTCGAAGCAGTTATCAGTCATTTAATAAGCAAATTCTTAAAAGTTCCATGTGCTCACGCACCAGCTTTAAATCCAATTGAATTGAATGAAAAATTAGATCCTCGTGCGGCTGCAGAAGAAATAGGATACACCTTTTTACCATCAGTACTGATTGGTTTAAGCAATGCACCTGACATTGTTGAATTGCCTGCTAAACATGATCTAATCTCACTACACCCTGATCAGATTGAATCTATTGTTGTTCCTAATGGGGCACTAGGTGGAGAAGCAGTACTAGCAGGGATTGAAAAAGGTTTAAATATTATCTCTGTAAAAAATCAAAATACATTAAAAGTGACAAATGAGTTTTATGATTATCCCAATCTTTTTGAAGTGGATAATTATTTAGAAGCTGCAGGCATAATTCTTGCTATCAAAAAAGGTATTAACCTTGATTCCATCAAACGGCCTTTGAAAAAAATCCAACAGTGTTCTTATGAAGATTAATAAGATATAGCAATTGGAACTCTCCAGTCACTTCCTAATGATTGACTACTTAGTTTAAGAATAGGGGGAGCCTGCTTTCTTTTGAATTCCGCTTTTTTTATAAGTGAGATTATTTTTAAAATTAATTCTTTTTTATAACCATCTTCTTCTAGTTGTTGTAAATCTTTTTTCTCTTCAATAATTCCTTTAAGAATATTATCTAAAATTGAATAAGGTGGGAGAGAATCAGTATCTAATTGATCAGGACCTAATTCGGCACTTGGAGCTTTCGTACGTATATTTTCTCCAATTATATTTAAATTAGTATCTAACATATATGATTTTCTATGATTAATTGAATCTTCACTATCAAGCCAATTGCATAATTTAAAAACATTTGTTTTATATAAATCCCCAATTACCGATAATCCCCCATTCATATCTCCGTAAAGTGTGCAATATCCTACAGCTAGCTCTGATTTATTTCCTGTTGAAAGTAATAAATGCTTTTCCTGATTTGCTAAAGCCATCAGAAGCGTTCCTCTGATCCTTGACTGAATATTTTGATTTGTTATTTCAGCCATCTCGAAAGATATGTTTTTTATAAAAGATTCTTCAAAAGTGCTCATCAATTTTTCAATTGGAATACTATTGAAATTTATTTTTAATCTTTTCGCTAAATCTTTCGCATCACTCTTTGAATGAGATGAGCTCCACTTAGAGGGCATGGAGACGCAATATATATTATTGCTGCCAAGAGCAGCTGCCGCAATTGCTGAAACTAGTGCCGAATCAATGCCACCACTTAGTCCAATTAAAGCTGTTTTAAAACCGCATTTTTGAGCATAATCCCTAACACCAAGGACTAATGCATCAAAAATTGATGACATCTCAGGCTTTTCAAATATATTTTTTGGAGGTTTTGTTTGATTAATGTTCCAACTGGAAAGGTCTTCTGAAAAAGATTTTAATTGCTTAATTTTTGATCCATTCTTATCAAGAATAAAACTATTTCCATCAAAAATTAAATTATCATTTGCTCCAATCTGGTTTACATATATCAGCGGTACTTGAAGATATTGAGCAGCAAAACTGGACACTTTAGATCTTAGTTCTAACTTTTTAAAGGTATATGGGGAGGCCGATAAATTTACTAAGATATCAACATTTTTTTTCTTTAAATCAAAAATAGGATTCTTTTTATGAATTCCTCTACCTTCTATATTTTTGTTTACCCATAAATCCTCACATATAGTAAAGCCAAGTCGCCAAGTTTTATTATTAATTTCTTTTGTTAATACGGAAACTTTTTCTTCTGATCTAAAGTATCTTTTCTCATCAAAAACTTCATAGGTGGGAAGAATAATTTTACGAGCAATTATTTTCCATTCACCGCGCTCAAGCAATGCAATAGAATTATAAAGATTTGGGAAAAAAGAATCATTTATTATCTCAGCTATACCTACTGTCATACTTAAGTTTCCATATTTTTTATTTATATCTAAAGCTAATTGGTCAAGAATATGAGATTGATTTTTGAGTAAATTTTTTTTTAGAAGTAGGTCATTTGCTGGATATCCCCATAATGATAATTCTGGAGTAAGAACTAAATCAGCAGAAATTGAGCTAGCTTTCGAAGCAGTATAAAGTATTTTTTTTGCATTACCCTCTAAATCACCAACAACTGGATTAATTTGAGCAAGTAAAAACTTCATTCAACTAATTTAGTGGATTCATATAAATTATTCTTTTTAACAATATCTATTAATGAAGTTGGTAAATTAGAATAATTAAAATTTGATCTGAACTTAGAACTTGAAATGTTTGGGATTTTTATGGTCGAAATCTTAAAGTTCACTTTATAAGTTTCTAACATTTTAAGAGTATTTGGTTCAACTGGATATCCTTTTCTTAAAATTACTAAAAAACTAGCAACATCAGTAATTTTATCGAAATTTTTCCAGTAGAAAATATCTTTAATTAAATCACTCCCAATAACAAAATCTAAATTATTAAATTCATAAATTCTTTTACATTTTTTAATTGACTCTATTGCCCATTGGCTACTAATACTTTGATTAAATAAAATTTTAGGATTATCTAAATCCTCAATAAGCGTTTTTAATAAATGGCTGCGAATTGAGATATCCTCTTTGTGATTTTTGTTGGGGTTGTTGCTCACATAACTAATAGTCAAAGTATATATTTTGGATAATTCTTCAAGTATTTTTTTATGCCCAATGGTAGGTGGATCTGCACTAGTACCAAATAATGCAATGCTTTTTCCCATTTAAGTTTTAAGGCAGAATGCTAACAAAATTATTATTTAAATTTCTATTTGAAAAATAAATATTTATGTGGTTAAAAATCTCTGGGTCATGAAAAGTCATATTTTGGATAATAACAGCGGGTTCTATATAAGAAGCTTTGCTTCTTATAAATATCTCTTTTGCTGCTAATTTTCCCAGGATTTTTGTGGAACGCACTGCGATTGCTGCTTGAATAATCGCTATGGGTCCATAGGGTAATAATGAAATCCCGTTAGTAAAAGGTGCTGTTAATAGAATTATTTTTTTAATAAGGTTGAAAGATGAATTGACGCCGACTTGAGTGACTCCTAAAAATAAATTATTAATGGATATATTTTTAAATATTTTTCTTGTAGATTCACCTTTCAACTTTAAGCCGTAAATCTTACTTAACTCACTAATCAATGCAGTATCTAGCGCGAAACTACCAGCAACATCAAATAAAATAAAAGGATTAAGAGCTACTGCTGATGCCTTTATAGTCGAAAATTTACCAATAGTTGACTGAGCTAATTTCTGCCTTCTTTTCAATCTTTGCTCTTTTATTCGCAGAAACAATTTGTCAGCTAATTGAATAGAATTTAGCGTTAACAATATCTCACCATATTGATTTATTGTTTTTGTTATGTAATTTTTAAGATTGTTTTCATGATTAATAATTATTGGAATATTTAAATCTTCTGGGAGCTTAAACTTTATATTTTCAATGATTTCTTTTAATTCATTTTTATTAAATAGATCGATTTTGTTTAAAATTACAATAATTTTTTTTCCATCTTTTATAAAAGAGCGTATTTCGTTTAACTCATTTCTATTTAAATCTCCCGAAACTATAAATAAAACAAGATCTGAATGATTTATAAAAGAGTAAATTTTGTCGGGGAATTTAATATCGCAGAAATCAAATCCTGGAGAATCTAACAACTCTAAACTATTGAGTGTTTGATCTTTAAGAGTCCAAGCTTCCGATTGTATTTTTCTTGTGGTCCCATTGATAATACCAGTTTTGAATATATCTTTTTTTAATAAAGAATTTAAAACAGATGATTTTCCTACGCCTGATTTACCATATGCTCCAATTCTTATTGTTTTTTCTTTGAGTCTAAGAAGTTGTTGATTAAAAGAAATTATTTCTCTATTAAAAAAACTTTTTTCATAGTTGGTAAGATCAATATTCTCCCACCAATTTTTTAAAAGAAAATAATTTTTATTAATTTTCATTTGTTTCATGATTTATTTTTCCACCAACCGGCTAATACAGATAACACAGCTTCTGCACCAATAATGCCCACGAATCCCCCAAATTCATCTACTACTACTTTCACTCCTTTATGATTCTTGTCAAATCTCGTTAATAATTGATCGGCTTTAATCATTTCGGGAATGTAGTCTACCGGCTCGCAAATTTCTGATAATAATTTTTTATTTTTCCCATTAATTAACTCTGCTAGTATTTTTTCACGCTTAACGACCCCTTGTATTTTGTCAACTTTATCTCCCAAAATAACCCACCATGGAGAACTGTCAGACATTATAAGATTTGAAATTGTATCAAGATTTGAAGACCCATCAAGACAAGGGGCAGATACCCTAGGGGTCATTAAATCTTTAGCTTTTAAATCATTTAATTGAAAAACCTTAAATATCATTGCTGCCTCATCAGCTTCTATTAAACCTTTCTGACTCCCAATTTTTGCCATTTGTCTAATTTCTTCTTCATCCGTTGAAATTTCATTTTCTGCAGTAATAACTGGAAATATTTGTTCTATTAATACTAAGAATGGCCTCATTAAAGTATTTAATATTCTCAATATGGGAACGGATAATAATGCTATTTGAACTGAAAATCTTGTGCCAAGAGCTTTGGGTAGTACTTCGCCAACTAAAACGACTAGTATATAAAAAGCTATAGAAAATAGGGTTAAGCCATAACTATTATTAATTACCAATGCTCCGTATACACCTAAAATAAGACTTCCAATTATGTTAAATCCATTATTAGTAATAGTAATTACAGTTAGAGTCCTTCCAAGATGTTTTCTAAGTTTTAAAAGTTGATTCGCAGAACTTTTTGGCTTTTGTTTAGAGGCAATTTCTAAAATTCTAATTGAATTTACAGCTAAAAAAGCTGCTTCTACTCCCGAACAACATGCTGATCCAATTAAAATGGTAATTATGAGCAAAATTAAACCGTAAACACTTGGTTCCATTAAAGTAGATTAAGTACTAAATCTTTTTAAATTCATTCTTCCATTTTTTTTTAAAACACGCCAATACACAATTTATGTTTAAACCTAACAATAAAGTTTTTGAAGAAAGAAGAGAAATTTTCCTAAATAAATTAGGTGGGAAAGCTGCTATTATACCGGGAGCTAATCTTGTAAAGCATCATGCCGATTGTGAATATCCTTTTAGACAAGATAGTAATTTTTGGTATTTAACTGGTTTCGATGAGCCGGATGCAATTGCTCTTTTCTTATCGCATAAGCCAAAGGGAGAGAGATTTATTATGTTTGTTTCCCCAAAAGATGTCATAAGTGAAGTCTGGCATGGCTTTAGATGGGGTATAGAAGGCGCTGAAAAAGAGTTTAAGGCTGACAAGGCTCACTCGATAACAGAACTAAGAGATTTACTTCCAGTTTATATAAATGGTTCTGAAGAACTTGTTTTTTCAATTGGTAAATATCCATTAATTGAGAAAGTAGTACTTGAGATATTTTCACAACAACTTGAAAACCGCTCAAGATTGGGAATAGGTGCAAATTCTATAAAATCTCCAGAAATTTATTTGAATGAGATGAGATTAATTAAAAGTGAATTTGAAATTAAAAGAATGAGAGAGGCTATACAAATTTCAGCAGAAGCTCATGAACTAGTAAGAGAATCTATCTCAGCAAAGAAAAATGAAAGGCAAGTTCAGGGTCTTCTAGAAGGATTTTTTTTAGAAAAAGGCGCGAGAGGACCGGCCTACAACTCTATTGTTGCTGCAGGAGATAATGCATGTATTTTGCATTACACTTCAAATAACTCACCTTTGAAGAAGGAAGATTTATTGTTGGTAGATGCTGGCTGTTCACTAATTGATTACTACAATGGAGACATAACAAGAACCATCCCAATAGGTGGAAAATTTTCTGAAGAGCAGAAAGTTATTTACGAAATTGTATTGAGTGCGCAGAAAAATGCAATTAAAAGTGCCGTAACTGGATCAAATTCTAGTTCAGTGCATAATGTTGCTTTAAAAACTCTGATAGAAGGATTAAAAGAAATTGGACTATTGTATGGCAGTACCGAGGAGATAATTCAGAATCAATCATATAAACATCTTTACATGCATAGAACTGGGCATTGGCTCGGCTTAGATGTTCATGATGTTGGAGCATACAGAATGGGAGATTATGAAGTCCCATTACAGAATGGAATGATTCTTACGGTAGAACCAGGCATTTACATTAGCGACAGGATCCCAGTCCCTGAGGGACAACCTCTTATTGACGAGAAATGGAAAGGCATTGGGATTAGAATAGAAGATGATGTTCTGGTCAAAGATACAACCCCAGAAGTTTTGAGTATTGCTGCACTAAAAGAAATTTCTGATTTAGAGTTTTAAAATTTGACTTATCTAGTTAATAGATTTATTTTATAAAGTTTAAAGTTCAAAAATGAATAAGTCAGATTCATACGATTCGAAACTCTCTCAAGCAAGAGGATTAGCTAGTCAGCTTGGAATGTTTGCAGAAGAAAACGATATACCTAAAGATCTTTGGGATTCATTAGAAGCTACAATTTATGATTTTTATCAAGTTTCGCATGATAGATAAAAATTCTGTTTAGAAAGTATCAATAACTAAAATCAAGAAATTTTGAATAAATCAATCAAAATGTGACCATAAACTGATAAATTGTTAATTAAACATAAAAAAGTGAATGACTTCATCTGATAAGTTAAATCAAAATTCAAAAGAAAAAAATAGTGATGACCAAAAGTCTAAAAATTCTTCTCCTAATTCAGGAATGATGGGTGCCACAGCGGTATTAGCAGCTGCCACAATTGATGAAGATGGAGTACCTACTGGGTATACCCCTAAACCTGATGAAGGCAGGTTTATCATTAAAGTGTTGTGGTTACCTGATAATGTTGCCTTAGCTGTTGATCAGATAGTAGGGGGAGGGCCAAGCCCTCTCACTGCTTATTATTTCTGGCCAAGAGATGATGCTTGGGAAAAATTAAAAAGTGAACTAGAAAACAAAGGTTGGATTACAGATAACGAAAGAGTTGAAATATTGAATAAAGCTACAGAAGTAATAAATTATTGGCAAGAAGAGGGTAAAACAAAAAAATTGGAAGAAGCTAAATTAAAGTTTCCTGAAGTAACTTTTTGCGGAACTGCTTAAAAATTAGTTTTTTGCAGCTTGAATTCTAGCCTCAGCCTTCGAAATCTCTTTTAAAGCCTTAATTTTCTCTGGAGTTTTTTCATTTTCAGAGAATTTACTAATTGCTAATTTTGCTTCTTTAAGATCTTGTTCGGCATTTTGAACGTTAATGTCAGAACCGATTTCCGCATTGTTTACTAAAACTATGACCTCATCTGATTCGATTTCAGCAAAGCCACCCATTAAAGCTATTGATTTCCACTGAGAATTCATTCTTATCCTTAAAACGCCAATATCAATGGCCGTTACTAAAGAAATATGTCCTGGAAGTACGCCAAGTTGACCAGTAGTACTTGGAAGGATTACTTCTTCAGCTTCGCCTTGATAAACATTTTTATTAGGAGCTAAAACTTTAAGAGAAATTGCCATTAATTTAAAATTATTTTAGGGTTTAATTTTAATAAATTTAGATATTTATTTTTCTGACTTTATTTTTTCAGCCTTTGCTTTGACTTCATCAATGTTACCAACTAAGTAGAATGCCTGTTCGGGTAAATCATCTAATTCTCCTGATAAAATCATGTTGAAACCAGCTATGGTATCTTCTAATTTTACGTATTTACCAGACATTCCTGTAAAAATTTCTGCTACGAAGAAGGGTTGTGAAAGGAATTTTTCAATTTTTCTAGCCCTGTCTACTGTTAATCTATCTTCTTCAGAAAGCTCATCTAAACCAAGAATTGCAATAATATCTTGAAGTTCTTTGTATCTTTGCAAAGTTGATTGAACAGCTCTCGCAGTTTTGTAATGCTCATCACCAACTACAGATGGTTGAAGCATGGTACTTGTTGAGTCTAATGGGTCAACTGCTGGATATATCCCCTTAGCAGCAAGAGCTCTTGCAAGAACAGTAGTAGCATCTAGATGGGCAAAGGTTGTTGCTGGAGCAGGGTCAGTTAGGTCATCAGCAGGTACATAAACAGCCTGAATTGATGTTATTGATCCTTCTAGTGTAGATGTAATTCTCTCTTGTAATTCACCAACATCAGTCCCAAGAGTTGGTTGATATCCAACTGCTGAAGGCATTCTTCCAAGTAAAGCTGACACTTCAGAACCAGCTTGAACAAATCTAAAAATATTATCAACAAAAAGTAGAACGTCTTGTTTATTTACATCTCTGAAATGTTCAGCCATTGTGAGTGCGGACAATCCTACTCTCATTCTTGCACCAGGTGGCTCATTCATCTGCCCGAAACATAAGGCAACTTTTGATTGAGTTAAATCATCTGCATTGATAACGCCTGATTCTTTAAATTCTTCATATAAGTCATTCCCTTCTCTGGTTCTTTCACCTACACCTCCAAAAACAGAAACTCCTCCATGTTCCTTTGCAATATTATTAATCAACTCTTGTATAAGAACTGTCTTCCCAACACCAGCACCTCCAAATAAGCCGACTTTTCCTCCTTGTCTGTAGGGAGCCAAAAGGTCTATAACTTTAATTCCCGTTTCAAAAACTTTTGGCTTTGTTTCTAGGTCTGTTAACTTTGGTGCAGCTCTATGAATTGGTGCAGTATCTTTAGTTTTTACTGGACCTTGTTCGTCTACTGGTTCTCCTAAAACATTAAATATTCTTCCTAAAGTTGCTTCTCCTACAGGCACAGATATTGGCGCGCCTGTGTCGATGGCCTCCATGCCTCTTACGAGACCGTCTGTGCCACTCATCGCCACAGCTCTAACTCTATGGTCACCAAGGAGCTGTTGTACCTCTGCAGTAAGCGCTATTTCTTGTCCAGCGGGATTTTTTGCTTCAATTCTTAAGGCATTTAATATTTTTGGCAATTTTCCTGCTGGGAATTCTACATCTAGAACTGGACCAATTACCTGACGAACTACGCCTTTTGTTTGTGAAGAAGTTGATGGAGTTGCTACCATTTTTTATTGATTGGTGATGAATAGCTGATTTTAAACAGCTCATAATCCGAAAATACTACCATCTAATGGGTAGATTCGTTAAATGGGTTCGGCCACCCGCACAGTTAAAGTATGGTTTAATTGCTGCTTCGCGGATTATGTTGTTGAAGATACGGATAGAGAACTTCTCTTTCCATTTTTATGACGCAAAGCGTCTCAATCATGACCCTCCATTAATCTATGGCAGCTGTTTCACTTACAGTCTCTACAGTAAAACCACTGGGAGATAGAATATTTATTAAAGTTTCCGCATCTGAGGAAAAAACTGCTGGGGGCATACTTTTGCCTGATACAGCTAAAGAAAAACCACAAGTGGGAGAAGTTGCTCAGGTAGGTCCTGGGAAACTTAATGACGATGGTTCTCGACAAACTCCAGAAGTGAGTGTTGGCGACAAAGTCTTGTACAGCAAATATGCTGGAACAGACATTAAATTGGGAGGAGATGAATATGTCTTGCTCTCAGAAAAGGATATCTTAGCTGTAGTTGGCTAAAATATTTGTTTCAAAAATTATTAAAACTTATTACTAAATTGCTGCCTAAACATGGCTAAAAGAATTATTTACAATGAGCAAGCTCGTAGAGCGCTCGAGAGAGGAATCGATATCCTTGCTGAGTCTGTGGCTGTAACGCTTGGACCAAAAGGAAGAAATGTTGTACTGGAGAAAAAATTTGGTGCTCCACAAATTATTAATGATGGTGTAACAATCGCTAAAGAGATTGAATTAGAGGACCACATTGAAAACACAGGCGTAGCATTAATTAGACAAGCCGCGTCAAAAACAAATGATGCTGCCGGAGATGGTACTACAACTGCCACTGTTTTAGCTCATGCGATGGTGAAAGCAGGGTTGAGAAACGTTGCTGCAGGGGCTAATGCAATTACTTTGAAAAAAGGAATTGATAAAGCTACTGAATTTCTTGTCGGTAAAATTCAGGAGAATTCTAAACCTATTAGCGATAGTAATGCTATTGCTCAATGTGGAACTATTGCTGCTGGAAACGACGAAGAGGTAGGTGAAATGATTGCCAACGCTATGGATAAAGTTGGTAAAGAAGGTGTAATTTCCCTAGAAGAGGGAAAATCAATGACCACTGAATTGGAAGTCACTGAGGGGATGCGTTTTGATAAAGGCTATATTTCTCCTTATTTTGCAACAGATACAGAGAGAATGGAGGCAGTTTTAGATGAACCGTATATCCTTTTGACTGATAAAAAAATTGCCTTAGTACAAGATTTAGTTCCTGTTTTGGAACAAATAGCAAAAACTGGGAAGCCATTAGTCATTATTGCAGAAGATATAGAAAAAGAGGCTTTAGCCACTCTTGTTGTTAATAGACTAAGAGGTGTCTTAAACGTGGCGGCAGTAAAAGCTCCTGGATTTGGTGATAGAAGAAAAGCAATGCTTGAAGATATGGCTGTTCTAACTAATGGTCAACTCATCACTGAGGATGCAGGCCTAAAATTAGAGAATGCAACTTTGGATATGCTTGGAACTGGTAGAAGAATAACTATCAATAAAGAGACAACAACTATAGTTGCTGAGGGTAATGAACAAGCAGTTAATGCTAGATGTGAACAAATTAAGAAGCAAATGGATGAGACAGATTCCTCATACGATAAAGAAAAGCTTCAAGAACGGCTAGCAAAATTAGCCGGAGGAGTAGCAGTGATTAAGGTTGGAGCAGCAACAGAAACTGAGATGAAGGATAAAAAACTTCGTCTTGAAGATGCCATCAACGCTACAAAAGCTGCAGTTGAAGAGGGGATTGTACCTGGTGGAGGGACGACTCTTGCACATTTATCTCCAATTTTGAAAGATTGGGCTGATAAAAATTTAGAGGGAGAGGAATTAATTGGAGCCAACATTGTTGAAGCTTCACTCACTGCACCTCTCATGAGAATTGCAGAGAATGCTGGTTCAAATGGCGCTGTCATAGCTGAAAATGTAAAATCTAAGCCATTTAATGATGGATTCAATGCGGCTACTGGGGAATATGTTGACATGTCCTCAGCTGGTATAGTTGATCCTGCTAAAGTTACTCGTTCAGGATTACAAAATGCAGCTTCAATAGCAGGAATGGTTCTTACCACTGAATGTATAGTTGCTGATTTACCTGAGAAAAAAGATTCATCTGCACCAGCAGGAGCTCCTGGAATGGGAGGCGATTTTGATTATTAACTAATAAATTGTTAATAAATCAATTTTTAAATTAAGGGATCATTTTGAATGATCCCTTTTTTTGTTCAAACTTTATGAAATCCAGCCAGCGCTAAGGATAATTGCGAGAGATAAAAATATAACTAAAAGAGTCCAAGTTATTTTGTTGAGAGAAGCTTCTGCACTGCTTGCGCTATTGAACATTGAGCTTCCACTAGCAGCTATACCCCCCATTCCATCACCTTTGGGACTATGAAGTAAAACTAAAAGTATCAATAGAACCCCTGAAAAAACCCATATCCAGCTAAAAATTTGAATCATTTGTAAAAGACTTGTATAAACTTTAGACGTGTTGAACTACCTTATTATAGCCTTTCAACTCGATCTCTTTAATTAAAGATTTTCCCGTCATTTCTTTTGGGATTGGGAGATTTAATAACTGTAATAAAGTGGGTGCAACATCTGCTAAGCCAGCATTATCTCTTAAATATATCTCATTTCCCATATTCCGAATTTTCCTTTTTTCACCCTCAATAAAAATTAATGGAACCTTATTCGTAGTATGTGCAGTCCATGGTTCTCCTGTAGGACCTTTCATTAACTCTGCATTGCCATGATCTGCTGTTATAAGGATACTTCCACCCATTTCTCCAGTAGCATTTACTATTTGACCTATACATTTATCTACTTTTTCTATAGCTTTAATTGTTGCATTCATATCGCCTGTATGACCAACCATATCAGGATTAGCAAAATTGATTACAACAAAAGCATAGCTTCCACTTTTAATTGCATTAGAGCAACTAATAGTTAATTCTTCGGCAGACATCTCAGGTTCCATATCATAAGTTGAGACTCTTGGAGATGGAATTAAATGTCTTTCTTCTCCAGGTAAAGGAATTTCTACTCCTCCATTAAAAAAATATGTCACGTGAGGATATTTTTCTGTCTCTGCTGTTCTGTATTGTTTGAGTCCGTTTTCTGAAACTATTTGTCCGATAAAATTATTAAGGGATTCAGGCGGAAATGCCACTTTAACCGGTAGGTTTATGTCATATTGAGTAAAGGTAATTATATCTAGATTTGGAAAAATTTTTCTTTCAAAATCTGAGAATTTTTTCTCTGATAGAGATTTAATTATTTGCCTTGCTCTGTCAGGACGAAAATTAAAACAAATTAAACTATCACCATCTTTAAGATAGTTTTCAGACATTCGTACAGGCTCTATAAATTCATCAGTTATGCTTTTGTCATAACTTTTCTTTATGTAATCCTGAGGAGAAATATTTGTTACTTTAATATCTGGATCAATCAAATTTTCATATGCTTTTTCTGTTCTATCCCATAAGAGATTTCTATCCATTATCCAGTATCTTCCGCATATAGATGCTATCTCTCCTGTTTTAAATTTTTTTATGCATGACTCTATTTGATTTAGATATTTAGATGCGCTTTTTGCAGGAGTATCTCTTCCATCCGTAATAATATGAATTGCTACTTTTTTGATGCCATTATCAGATGCCCACTTTATTAAACCTAACAAATGATCTATATGACTATGTACTCCTCCATCAGAACATAATCCCGTAATATGCAAAGTAGAATTATTTTTCTTTAATGAATTAGCCATCGCTTTCAATTCATTAACTATGCCTAATTGATTATTTTTTACGATATTTGAAATCCTCACAAGTTCCTGTTGGATTATTCTTCCCGAACCAATGGTAAGGTGCCCCACCTCTGAATTACCCATTTGACCATCTGGGAGACCTACATCAGATCCACTAGCACTTATTAGAGTATGCGGATATGCATGCCACAAGGAGTCCATGATTGGTGTGCTGGCACTTTTTATAGCATTATTGGACATATCTTCTCGATGTCCCCATCCATCTAATATTGCAAGAACTACAGGGCTCTGAGGAACACTTAATTCATTTATATTTTTTCTGCGAATCTTTGTCATATTTAGATCAAATTGATTTTTAAGTGATCCAATCTTAAATTTAGCTTTAAACACTACTCTTTAACAATTTATATTTAACATGGTTAGCTTTTGCTAATTTATAAAAATATTTAATGAATTTTTTTATTGATAAATTATGTCTAATAAAACAAAAAGAATTGTAATACTTACTGAAGTAGAGCTTAGAAAAACCCTTTCACGTTTAACTTCTGAAATTATTGAAAAAGTAAAAAATTTAGATAACCTCCTTTTGGTTGGTATTCCTACTAGAGGAATTGATCTAGCCGAAGTTCTAGAAAAAGAATTATTCTTACAGACAGGTAAAAAAATAAGAAAAGGAATAATTGATCCAACTTTTTATAGAGATGATCAAAATAGAGTTGGCACTCGCCTAATAAAAGTAACTGATATTCCAACTCCTATTGAGAAACAAGAAATTATCTTGATAGATGATGTAATTTATACAGGGAGAACAATTAGAGCTGCATTGGATGCTTTATATTCATGGGGTAGACCCCTAAGAGTGATGTTACTAGTCATGGTAGATAGAGGTCATAGAGAATTACCTATCCAACCTGATTTTTGCGGAAAAAAAATTCCAACCAGCAAAAATGAAAGTATTAGTTTACGTTTAAATAATGTTGATAATGAAGAAGGCGTTTTTCTTGAATAACTTTAATTCAGAAAATATTTCCTAAATTAAATTCTCCTAAATATTCATCTTCAATATTGAAACACTTAACTAGTAAATTGGCTTCTTTATTGATATTGAAGAAAAGTATTAAGTTGTCTTCTCCAATATTTGATGTATTTTTTAGTTCGATTTTGAGTGGTTTTTTATCCCATTTTATAATTTCTTCTTCACTTTGAATCTCTGATAGTTTTGGTAATCCATTTTCAAAAATCACATCATATGCTCTTTCTTTTTTTGTTTCTCCAATAATTATTTCAAATATTTTCTGATAATTTCTACTGGCTTGAAGGATAAGTTTAAATGAGTTCTCAGTAGGCCATGTTTGGCCTTTGCAAAAAATAGGATGCCAGAAGTGTTTTTGTTCTCTTCTATTAAATAATCTTATAGATAATCCTTTAGTTAGAATGTCTTTAATTTTTACCCCTGGGGTCATTGCTAAAGCCCCCAAGGCTATTGATTCAATTGGAGGTGGAGACTTAATTTGAACTTTAGAAATCTTTTTTGTTATCCATTCTTTTATTAATGGAATTTGAGAACCTCCTCCAACCAAAATAATTACGCTCAAGTCATCTACTGTACAAAATTTCCCTCTTGCTTCATTTAATAAATCTTTGAGTAAGGAGTTAAGGTGATTTAGAAGATTATTCTCAATTATAATTTTCTCAAATATTTCTCTACTTAGGTAAAATTCTTTTTCTTTTTTTTCTTCAATTAAAAATTTTGTTGAATATTTATTTTCATATTTTATTTTAGATGAGCTGAGTTTACATTTTATTTCTTCTGCCTTTAAAATATTAATTGGATATTTATTATCTGGAATAAAATAATCAACGATCCATTGATCAATATCTTTACCTCCAATTTTTGAGCCTATTTTACTTATTATTTCTGCACACCTAATTTTTTGTTTTGAAATTAAACTTACATCATTACCTTTAAATTTTAACAATTCAGCTATGGGTCCAGATTTACCTTCTCCCCCTTCAATTTTTACTATATTCATATCTATTGTGCTCCCTCCAATATCTAAAGTCATAATTTTGGATCCAAAAGGTATATTAATCCCTAAACTTGCTGCAGTTGGTTCATCTACTAGCGCTATTTCCTCTACAGATATTTCCCTGCAAAGTTTAATTAACCATTCTCTATAACCTTTATATGTATCAATAGGAGCAGTTAAAACAAGTCTCTTGATCTCATATTTTCGAGGAATGCTTGACCACAAAAATTTAAGAAATTTTTCGCCACATTCAGTAGGTTTTAAAATGTTTTCTTTATTAATTTTTTCAATAGGATTTCCAATTAATCTTTTAAAATTCGAATGAAAAAACAAATTCGAATTAGAGCTATCCCTCATTTTTAAAGCACTCAAACCAATTTTTAAATTTTTTGAAGGTTCCTCGAACCAAACCGCTGTGGGGATTACACCTGGAGATGATGTAATATTTGGTATTTCAATTAAAACAGAATTTATATCTTTTTGATCTTGAAAAGCTACTACAGTATTTGTATTCCCTAAATCTATAGAAAGCGTTCCAGATAAAATTTCTTCCATATGAATTTTTTAAATCAATTAAGTTTTTTTTAATTTATGTTTTGAATATGTCCAATAAACTGTAAAATATATTTTATAGTAAAAAAAAAATTTTTAATGAACATATCTAACAATACGGGAGTCGACTCTAATGATCTTGCCAAAAGAGGTGAGAGTTTAATAAGAAAATCAACCAATAGATACTTGACTACAGTGAGAATTGCTTTCAGAGCTAAACAAAGGCGTTTTGATGATTTTGATGGCTTATTAGAAGAGTCAACGATTAAACCTGTTCAAAGGTCAATAATTGAACTAAGCGATGAACAAGACCAACCAGATTTACTTCCTGGTTAATCTTGTTAAAAGACCAAAAAAGATGGAGATTACTTAGAGATTTTAAAAAAGGTAAATATTGCTTTTTGATTGGAGTTGATAATTGGTCAATTGAGTTACAAAAAAATGAATTTTATTCACTCTATCTATTACTTTTAAAAATTAATGAGCAACTATTAGGAATCCAAACTAACTTAATGGATGAGGAGTCTATTTCATTAGAATTAGAACAACTTCCTTGGTTTATTGAGTTAGAAGGGAAAAAAAACGAATGGAGTTTAAGGTTCGTTTTTGAAAGTCAGGACCAAACAAGATCTTTTGAAATGTATTGGCCGATACCAATAGCACAAAATTTATTTTCTGAAATAAAAAAAATGTGGGAATCAATGGATTAAAAGATAAATTTAATTGGAAATTTTGAATAATATTTCCCCGCACTAAAAAAATTTTTTCACACTTTTTCCACAGCTATTTCTTAAAAAATATCTATAAATCTACAGTATGTGGAAAACTTGTGATTTTATATAATTCTTTATATAAAAGTAAAATTTATTTTTCTAAAATTAGTTTTCATAATAACCCTTGTAGAGACTGAATTCTTATTATTCTATTATCTGAGACTGACTGTTTTAAATACTTGTTGACGATTTAGTAATTTTGAAGAAAACTGGAACTTATAAATTTAAATTTAAAACAATTTTTTAAAATGCAAGAGTTAAATTGTAAGGAAAATCCAAGAGTTACAAATAAGAAAGATGAAGTAATTAGCTTCAAATGTGAACTTCAAGAAAATCTTCAAAAGGCTATGAAAAAATTTGTTGAGGAACGTCCTAATTTGGATCAATATGAAATTATTCATAGGGCTATTGCAGGATTCTTAATGGAAAAGGGGTTCCATAATAGAGAAATTACAAAGCTATATTTAGGAGGCAAGTATTTTCAAAGAAATTCTGAAAATTAAATTGTAATTTTTATGAATTAATTTTTTTTAGAATTACTCTTGCTATATTCATTTCAATTGGAAGAATAGATAATCTATTCCCTTTTTTTACAACCAATAACTCATCTTCGTTAAATAAAATTTTCAATTCTGGTAAACTTAGAATTTTATTTGATTTAGATATATATTTTACCTTTACACAATCCCATCTCGGATTTTCAGGTTTTGATTTTGGATCAAAATATTTTGAATCTTTATCAAATTGCGTTGGATCAACAATATTAAGATCTATCACCTCCATAATTCCAACAATACCTGGAGGTTTACAGTTTGAATGATAGAAAAAAACTTTATCTCCTTTATTCATATTTCTCATGAAATTCCGAGCTTGATAATTTCTTATACCATCCCATAAAGTTTCATTATCATTTTTTAAAGTATCTATGCTGTAGGCATCAGGCTCACTTTTCATTAGCCAGTAATTAATATCATTCATATCAATGGATTAGAGGAATATTGCGAAGTGTGGATAGGGTGTGGATGGAATATTTGTAGCACCCGCTTCTTAAGTTATTATCCATTAAAGTTACTATTTAGGGAAGTGATGGGTGGTGTGGGGAAACTTCATTATTTTTTGGATACCTATCCTAATCTGAGATATTTGATGATTTGATAATTTCCCATGCTTCGGATGCGGTGTCTGCATATTCAAAAAGATTTAAGTGCTCATCTGAAATTAATCCAAGATCAGCTAGATATTCGAAGTTAATTATCTTATCCCAATATTCTCTTCCAAAAAGTATTATTGGGATTTTGTTTTTCATTCCTGTTTGACGAAGTGTTAATAGTTCAAATAATTCATCTAATGTTCCAAAACCCCCAGGAAAAAATACAGCTCCTATTGATCGCATGACAAAATGGATCTTTCTTAATGCAAAATAATTAAATTTAAAGCATAGACCTGGAGTTATAAAAGCATTGGGGATTTGTTCATTGGGAAGACTGATATTTAACCCTATAGATTTACAATTTGCTTCAAACGCACCTCTATTAGCAGCTTCCATAATCCCTGGACCCCCACCAGTCACAATCACATGAGAATTACAGGATTTACTTTGATTATTTATTGAAGCAAGTTTAGAAAACTCCCTTGCGGATTGATAATAGTGACTCATTGATAGCAAATTTTCTAATCTATTTAAATTTCGTTTAAGCAAAACCGATGAAGGATTTTTTTTAATTAACTTTTTTATATCGTCAATTTTCTCTTTTGTTTTTGATCCTTCTGTAATACTTGCTCCTCCAAAAATTATTATGGTTGAAAGAATTTTATTTTCTTCTAGGATTAAATCTGGTTTAGTAATTTCAAGCAGCATTCTGACTCCGCGCATTTCGTTTCTGTTGAGCAAACCAATATCTTCATAAGCCAATTTATACGTATCAGAATTAATAATTAAATTCAGATTTTTTGAATTATTAATTTTGGTTGAAATACCTTTTTGTGTTTTGTTCATATTAAGCAAGGGTCTTAATTCTTCGTTCTAGGGGCTTAAACCCAACTCTCTTAATTTGATCATTTCCCCAAACCCAATAAACAGGTGGAGTTTCTCTTGCCTTTATTAAACTTATTTGGTCTAATTTTTGTGGGATAAATTCTTTAGCTGGATCAAAAAATTTATCTCTTATGGGTTGATTTAAAACAATACTACCTTCTTTGCCTGAGATTGATCTGTGATAAGTTCCAACAGGAATTTCTAAAGCTCCCATAGATCTATTTAAATAAATCACATGATGAGGTTCATCCCATGCAGGATTTATTAAAACAAATGTTCTTTCCCCAGTAATAACTAAGTTGTGATCAATTTGATGATTGTGAACGTAATATTGTTCATCTTTAAAATCATCTGGAGGAGATATAGCTTCTTCAGAATGAATTACCACATCGCAACCATTAGATGCCCCCAATCCTGCATCAAAGAATGTCACTTTTGGAGTCTCTCTAAAAATTTTTGTTGGCATGAATTTTAATTTCATAGTTAAACCTCTCCTTAAAAATTTATGAATATTTTTAAAATTTATAAGCTATGAAAACCGATTAATCAATAGTCAGTTACAACAAACTAAACCATCTTCTTTAGTTGGGTAATCTTGACATTCTCTCTTAAAAGTTTCTTCTAAAGCTTCTACTCTATTGACATAATCAAGATCTCGCAGACCTTTGTTTGGGACTGTGAATTGTGTTTGAAGTTTCATTTTTCCCTCCTAATTAATACTGTTTTTTGAAGCCATCCCAGGTTTTAGAAAATCTTAATCCCAGATAAGGAACTAAAATTGCCCAAAATAGAATCTCTATAGTTAAATTAGTCATCTGCTTTTCCTCCTTTCTATCTGACTATGCTTTAGTACGGATGATATATAAAAATCAAGCGTAAGAATACTTAAAAAGTTCGAGTATTAATCGCAAAAAATTTTGCAATGGTTATTACTTAGATGCTTTTCGCATTCTTTATACCAGTAAGCTTCAAGTTCTTTCGCCTTAATATCGTATGAAAGATCTCTTGTATCCAAGTCCATCTCTTGGATGGTGAATGTGTCGTTTGATGCCATAAGACTTACCTCTTGACTACACTTGTGTTCTAATTCATTTGAATAGTTAATCTCAAGTTTTATGTGTGCGGTTAGAGGAACAAAATTGTACGGATTAAGGATCAAAAAAGACTCTCAAATTCAAAATAATGACCAGCCGAATATCTTCAATTGATAAATGAACCTGAATACTTTTTTATTAATTGATGGGGGAGCCTGATGCTTATTGGTCTGCCTTATTGATGATCCTTAAAGGCAAAAAGAAGACTCCCTGAGTTATCACTTAACCGCAAAAGTCACTCCCATAACAGCGGTGATATCTTTCTTGATAGTAGTTGTGTCATAAGAACCCCAGCTGCTTACTCTCGTGGAATTAGGAACTGTTATCTGAAAAACACCGGTATTTACTTTCTTAAGACCACCTACTTCAGATCCTGCCTGAAGTGCGATAGCCTCAGCTCTGATTCGGGCATCCTTTGCAGCCTTAGCGAGCATATCAACTCTTTTATTAGCAAGTTTTGAATATGTGAATTCTGGAGAACTTGGTTTTACGAAAACCCCATCTCCAAGAAGTTCAGTTATCTTGCTGTGGGTCTTTTGAATTCGATGAACATCATTGCTCTGGATTTCTATATTCTGATAGGTGATCCATTCGGTTCTTATGATTTCATTGGTCTTGGGATGCTTGGTTTCATATTCTTTGATGCTGGCTGGCCCAAGGTAAACTTCCTGTTTTATACCATCTTCAATTCCATTGGCTTTTAGGAAATTCATAGTCTTTTTCATTGACTCTTTATGTTTATTGAATGAGTCGATTTGAGTCTTTCCCGTTGCCCTCACCTGAACGGACCATTTGGCAATATCACTCTCAAAACTCTCAGTACTTGCACCAGTAACAGTTATGGAATTCTCAACCATTCTGAACCCTCTCACAAGGACGGTAGAGGCACCTATAAATCCTCCGAGAGATAAGACAGCCATTGCGAAAACAAGTGGAGGGGTGCGGCGTATAACACTCAGAGAATCGCCTGGAAGGGATCTGAGTTTCTTAATAATTTTCATTATCTAGTAAGTATGTGTGTAGGAGCTTTTTAACAGCTGAACCGAAAGAAAATTATTTTAAAAACCCTGATCTCAAATCCTTCAGTTCTATCTGGCCATTAAGGGAAACATCTTAGTTTGATGTGCCAATTTTGGAGTCGGTTACTTATATTGCCAGAACAAATAATATCGTGCAAGCAGTATTTTTGTATTATTCAATCGACTTAAGACCAGGATAAATTCCACTCCGCTCAGCCGAATCAGGTGTTGGAACAACGCACAAGGCAAGACTACATATTTTTCCCTTATCTACAGAAGCGTAAGCAAGTCCAAGTAGATTAGACTTATCTCCTTGAGCCATGATAAGACAATCTGTATGACCATAGGCTGAGCAGACTCCTAATTCGGCATAAACAAGACTCTTAGTTTTTTTTATTGTTTCAAGTTTTGGTCTGATATATTGAATGAATTCATCTCTTGAGTCCATATCAGTTAACACTTTTTGTGAGGAGTATGAGAAGTCTTCTGACAAAAACGATTCAAACTCAGTTGAATCAAGAGTATGGAGCATTCTTGCATAGATACTCAAAGCCTCCCTTTCTGTTATTTGAGAAGTTTCTTTTCCCATTAATCAAAAAAAGGGTCTTATTCCCCTAGTTTAGATCGACTGTCAATTGAAGTCTTATAAAACTACTTGATCTAAACCTTTAAAAATATTTTTGTGCAGATACGTAATAAAATACAGTTATGTAACATAAATGTGAAATTTTAATATAAATATAAGTATTTACGACCAATTTATTTACATAAATTAATATTAGTGTTACATTAGTTTACATAAATTACTTTTTATAAAAATGACTCCTGAAGCAGAAAGATTTAACGGTTGGGCAGCAATGCTCGGTTTCGTTGCAGCTGTTGGCGCATACGTAACAACTGGTCAAATTATTCCTGGTTGGTTCTAATGACAAATTCAAAAACAAAAACAGTTGAGAAGGAAAAGATTATAGCTGAGAAGCTTAACGGCAGATTTGCAATGATGGGCTTTATAGCTCTTGTTGGCGCTTATCTAACAACAGGTCAAATTATTCCTGGCATGGTGTAATGCTTGAAGTAGGAATTAACACTTGGATAAACACTATACTTTTTCCTTTTATGCCAGTCATAACAGTATTTATGGTTAGTGCATTAATGTTGAGTGATTTGCCATGGAATGACGATGATGACGATGATGATGGCGGTGGATTAATTTCCCCGGCGTATAACTACGTTCCCCAAGGGGCTTAAAGGATATATATCAAAATGATTTTGGTTTTCATCTCATCTTTATCTAACTCAGTCCCTTCAAGTGCTAAAGACCTTTTAGAGTTTGGTTTCTTTTTTACTGTGGGTATTACAGCAGGAAAAGTAGGACTTTTATGAAAACATTTCTAATTGCCATATCACTATTTGGCATTGCAATAATAACTACTGCGATATCACCAAGTATTGCTTACGCACAATAAAAAATTTAATCACTCTTATTAACGAACAATTAAAAAATGGAAAACTCAAAACCAACTTATTGGCAAAATGCCGAGAGAACTAATGGAAGAATGGCAATGATGGGTTTATTCGCATTGGTTGTAAACTACGGTCTTTTTGGCTGGATCATCCCAGGTATTTTTTAAAATGAATATAGACATTTTCTTAATCTCCTTCTTTACATATCTATTAGTGCCAGTGGTAATGATAGCTAAAGGGAAAAAAGCAACTAGTTAAAAAAATGAATTTAGGTATTCTTTTTCTCCTAGTTAATGCAACTGGATCAATAACTTTATCCGAATTGGATTGGATTGCAGATCATCAATCAGAATTTTCAAGGTTAGATATGGCACTAGTTTTAAAAATTGGTCGCCTTATGGATGAAGGGATAATAGAACTTGATTGTAAATTGCCAGCATAAATATTTAAAATTAAATCTTCATGAGAGCTTGCTTTTAGGGATATAAGTGAGCTTTTTTTGTTCTCTATCTGTGATGAGTGTGTTCATTAAAAAAAGTTAGAACGTGAATTATTAGCTATTAATAAATAAAGGATATTAATGAACCTAAAAATCAATATAAATTTTTTAGAAAAATATTTAGCTTATTTAATAAATGATATTGAATATAAGGGGATTACAAAAAAATTAAAAGAATATGATTTAATGGCGGATGTTGACGATCAAAGATTTCATCATTTTAGATCGACTATCAATCAATAAAAAGTTCGAATGAGATTGGAATAGAATTTTTGATAAAAAATAAAACCCATTCTATGACTGGATAAATGAATCAGATTCACTCTTCATTAGCCAGAAATTATTTCAGTCATACCAATAGATTATGAGAAAGTTGCAAATCGTGAATGGATTGTGAATGAAATATAAGATTTGCCTTTAAAAATCATTATCCATCAAAGGCCCTATTTAGGAAAGTTATTGGGGCATGGGGGTGCAGGCGAGCGGGCTACATCGTATACATAATCTGATAAATTTCTGTTTAAAAGTTTATGGGTACAACCTTTCAATAGCTTCTTTCTGTTCTTCCTTTTTTATGTCTTCAGCATTTAAAACAGGGCACGAGTTTTGATTTAGTGATGAGAGGAAAGTACTTTTGTTGAATAGTTTGAAAAGTGGTGCAAGTAATAAGTTCTTCATTTATTCCCAAGTTTTCATATCAGAGAAGTCGCTTGCTATTGCATGAAGCATCCCTCCTACAAATGATCTAGGACAACCAAGTTTGTTAACTAAAACTTCTGATTGTTTTTTGATATCTTCCCATGTCGGTCTGATATCCTCATTTATTTGTTTAAGGCTAGGTTTAAATTCTTCTGAATCATTCATATAAAAAAGGTATTAACTTAGTAAAATTCAAATGATAGTAAAGATAATCTCATTATATTTAAATCAATATTCAATTAAAATTATAAAATAAATTCTTTAGAAATTATTCTAAGCTGATTTAAATTCAGATTATTTAAATAATTATTTTCAATAAATTTTTCCTCATTAATTTCGAGATCTTTAATCTCAGAAATAATGCTGCTAGATATTAAATCAATTAAATGCTCTTTGTCCATAGTTAATATATAAATCAAAAACAAACATTTATTATTTAAAGTCTTCAACTCAACATATAAGTAAAAATACTTAGATAAATAGCAAACTTATAGGTTCGCTAAATCTAGTTACCTAAACTTGTCATGAATATATTTTATCGGTATAAGTGGTCTAAGGACTTGTCCTTTTTGTAAGGACTTGAGCCTAGCGGTTTTAAGGTTAACCCCGCACTCCTACACACGAGTACAAAAACCTTTTTAATTAATGAAGATTACTTCCAAGACACTTAGCTTGCTGCTGAACTTCGCTCTCATGTTTTTTGTCTTTGTCATTTAAGACTATTTACCACAGAGTTTAATATTTAAGTGTTTCCTTACTTCGAACCGAACTCAATTTCGGTTATTTATTTAGTCTGTAAAAGTTCGGATAAAATATTGATATAGCTTAGTTTATTGGTAATAATATTAACTAATTTGTTCGACTAAATTATTAATAAGAATCTGAGTGCTAGAGGTAACCACAGACATAGAAGAAGCATTAGTAAAAGAGTAATAGCATGGACATTTGGAATGTACTGCTCTTTAAAAATTTGTGTCTTCATAATCTATCTCGCTTTTTTAAGTTTGATTTCTCTTCTGATAAGCAAAGCTATAACTAAAACACACATGTTCATAAGAAATATGTCTAATGGCATTTAATAAAAAAGTCTCTACTCAATTAATAGCAAGATTATTGATCTACAAATCAAGAAATGATTACTAATGTTTTATTGGCTTAATAAAAGGAGTTTAAAAATTAAATTTATGCTTAAATATCTCAGTTATTTTAACTATTAAATGGCTTATTCAGAAACTAAAGTGATAATGGGTGGTCTAGCCCATGTTCCAATATTAATCTTTATAGTAAATTTTATTAAGGGAAAGTTTCAATCTATAACATCAAAAGTAGTTGAAGTTAAAACGGAACATCCAAAGGTAAAAGTAGTTGAAGTAAAAGAAGAGGAAGTAAAATCGGAAGAGTTAAATGCAACTGTATTTAAAGAAGAAGCAGAATAACGAGAAGGAAAAAGTTAAAAAAAAAAGGAGTATTTTACCCCCCTCCATATTTTTTAGATAGACTTTTAATCAATGAAAAAGTTCGAATCAGGTTCGAATGGAATTTCTTGTAAAAAATAAAACCCCTGCTATGACAAGCAAAATGTATCTTGCGCTCTTTTTATTAGCTAGTAGCTAGGTTCCTGTTTTACTATGGGTTATCGGCGATAATTTCGGGTTCCAATGAAGTTGGAATAACTCGTTCAGTATAAATTCATTATCCATCAAAGTCCCTATTTAGGAAAGTGATAGTGGGTATGGGGTTCACGTGATCGTACTAAATTGTAAAGATGACTGGATAAATTTCTGTCAAATTATCAGCTACTCACAGTTGAGCTCTTTATGTAACATAATGAGTTTACATAATGTAATAATTAAATGAAAAGACTTTTTCCTTATATCGCCTTTGCATGTTTAACTGGTTTTACAGCTACAACCGGTTTGCCAGTTATAGCAGGGGGTTGTAGTAGCCATATGAACAAAAAAGCCGAAATCAAATGCGCCGAAGATGATACTGAGTGTCAAATTGAAAAAGCTGAAAAGTTTGATTTAAGAGATTCTCTCAAGTCTTAAGGTTATGAATCAAATAAGTTTATTCATGAACTCTGCCCCAAGAGATTTAATTGAGTTCGCGTTCTTTACTGCTGTTGGTTTTACTGCAGGATCATTAGGAATAATCTAGTTATAAAATTGACCCATTCTTTTTTCTACTATCTTTTTCAAGTCTTTCTTTCTTTTATGTGATGGCTTGCTTGTGGAGAGATTTAATTAATCAAAAATAAAATTTTTTTAATTACCTTTTATAGATGAATTTTTGTATGTCTTCGAATAGGTTAGATTTTGATCTAAAAAATCCATTACTTTTTAAATAAGATTTTCCTTTCTCTATATTTTCAATTCTTTTTTCATAAGAATTTTCATCTAAATCTTTTTGCATAAAAAAAATAGTCGGATTCTTATTTTGAATAATGCTCACAAAAAAGCGGTTACCTTGAATACAAAATTTAAATTCTTTTTTGAATTGCTTCTTCTTCAAACTAAAGATCTAGTAAAAAAGTTTCTTTCTTAAATTTCTATTATTATTAATGAAAAATAAATTAAAAATAAAATTCTTCGAAAAAATGTGATTTAGGTAGGAAACACTACATCAATTACCTATTAGGAATAATTAAATTGTAAATATCAATCTATTTCACATAATTATGGAATTCGCTAAAAAATTCATGACTGAGAAAGCTGAAAAGCTTAACGGTAAAGCTGCAATGCTTGGAATGTTTGCTCTAATAGGGGCTTACTATTTTACAGGTCAAATTGTTCCAGGTATTTTCTAGACAAAAAAATATTATTTAAGTTTTTTGGTGGGGTTGAAGTTTTCAACCCCTTTTTTATTTAATTACAAAGAATCTTTTGATATCTTGTTATTCATGTCCTCGATATTATTAATTAATTCGTCTAACCATTCTGTATTGTCTTCTGGTTTTAGATATGTAATTTTTGGTTGATTAATTTCAAGAGTTTCAAAATCTCCACTCATAAATTCTCCTTCGTAAATTATTCTAAACTTCATATATGTTCTAATTGATTTGAACAAAACAATGCGTATCTAATGTGTGCGGTTTGAGGAACATTTAGGTACGGAAAGAGGTACGTTTTTTTAGCTATTTATATCTATGGCTGACCTAGATTAATAATATGGTTGTCATGAGTCGGTTGCGTTGCTTCAACTGAAATCAACCATATACTTTAAATTGCATTTAATAAAATGAATTATTACAGTTGCTTTGATCAAAAAGGAAACATAATTGCTCGCTGTCAGACTAAAGAAGATATAAATGTTTTAAAGAAAATGGGCAGACCAATAGTGCAAATAAAAGAAATGAAAAAAGAGGAATCAGTTGTTTGTTCTTTAACTGGTAGTCCATCAGATTACAACGAAGATTATTAAGAGTATGACTCAAAGATTACTTCAATTAAATCAACGTGGAAGATCAGTAGTTCTTCTGTTGGTTGCATTGAATAGCATTCATACTTTCTTTTCTACTTTTGAAAAAGCATTAACTGATCGCGATAGAAGGAGATAAAAATATTTAGGTATTTGTGGATTAACTGTCAATCAATAAAATTTAAGATATAAAAAAAGACCTTATTAGAGGTCTTTTTTATTGGTGACGACAGATAGGAGATCTATTTGATAATCAGATTAAGAATTTTCTTAGAAATTAGTTTTGGAAGTAAAAATGATTACTCACTTCTTCATGCTTTACAAACTACTTTATTTTTAAGATATTTCAGAATTAATCCCGAAAGTTTAATTCCTGATCACTTAACTTTCTTTCCGTAAAGGTTAGATAAGTTAATTTACCATGTTGTTGAAGACCATGTATTAGTGAAGATCTAGTTGGTCAACCTTGGTCGAGTCGATCACCAGAACTGTCGTACAAATAAAGTAATCGGTCTCAGATATTTTGCATGAATCCTTAAGATTGATTTAATCATGATTAATTAAATCTTTAATCCTCGTACCACATCATCTCTTAGTAAGCATTTTATTTATTTTGTTTTTAAAAGAATATAAAGCCAACCAAAGAAAGTAGCAAAAGCAATTATTAAAGCAATATTGTTATTCAATGGACTTAAATATCTTTCTATTGAAAGTGGTACATGGAGAATAATAAAATACCAATATAGAGCAGATAGTAATCCAAACAATAAAGCAAGAAGAATATAAAAAGGCAAGATATATAATCTTCTTTTTTTAATTCTTTCCTCTGTAATATTTTCGGATAAACCAATTCTTGACCAATAACCTCCATTTAATTGAAGAAAAAACTTTAATAATATTCCGTAGGTATTTATAAAAAATCTAGATAAAGCAAATAACGGCGCAATTATAAATCGTTTCATTAAAGCTTTAAAAATTTAATTAGTTCAGTTTTAGAAGTCTGAGTAATAGTATTATCTTTTTTCTCTCTATATTTGGTTAGGAAAAATACCATTGAGCTAAAAATAACTAAAAATCCTATTAATGACATTCGATAGAAAAGGTCATCAGACATATTAAAAAAAACTGATCTTTTATATTTGTTTCTCATTAAAAAAAGAAGATTGTTTACTATCTAATGTAGATCCACAATCAATGCCTAGCTTTTAGCTATGAAAGTAGTAAGCGTTTCATAAAAAAACAGCTAATGAAAATAGATTTTATTTAGGATATAAAAACAAAATTTAGGGAGGATTAAATGTCTATTATTACCGACAATACAGTTTTAGTTCATATTCACAGCGGTTTAGAATACAAAAATAAAGTAACTTTAGGTTTATTGGTTGCCCTTACTGCAGAAAAAAACGATCATAAAGTAACTCTTTTTCTAGCAGGAGACGGAGTACAAATATTAAATTGTAAAAAAGCTGGTGAAATAGTTGGTCAAGGTACTGGAGATCTATATGAACATCTTCAAAACTTAAAGAATTCAAAAGTTACCATATATGTCTCAGGAATGTCTGCTAAATCTAGGGGGTTCGATGAGAAGCTTCTAGATGGATATACAGCAGAGTTTGTTATGCCAGATGTTCTAGTTGAAGAATCAATTAAAGCAGATAGTGTGCTTTGCTATTAAATTATTTAATTGCTACTTAATAAATCTGCCTTATAAGTTAATTATGTATTACAACTTTTAATGATGAAAAAAATTCTTTTATTAGTATTTTCTATATCATTTCTAAACTCATGCAGTAGTGATAATGATTTTTTGATTACTAAAGATAACGCATTAATTAGTTGTGGTGGAAAATCTCGTATTATCGAAAATAAAAATGAAGAGATAATAAATACAGAAGTGAGGGATTTAATAGATGAAATAGGTAAGTATGTGGAATTTATAGTTGCAGAAACTGATAAGAAAGGAGGAAAATATAGAACAATTAATTGTTTTCCCAGTGAAGAACCACAAGATTCAATAATTAAAACTGTAAAAACAAATTATAAATTCAATAATTAGAAGTTTTTGAAGTGAGGGAATTGCATTTAAAGAAAATAGAGGCAATATAAAGAAAATGATAATTCAAATGGAATCAATTAAAAAACCAAAAAGAGTTATTAAGAAACAGCTTAAATATGTTAATAAAGCAATTATTGAAATTGCAGAAATGAAATTTGTAAATATTGAAGAAAAAGAAGAAAAATTAGATGCGCTTGTTTTTTTGAAGAATCAAATATTGAGGAAGGCGGATAAGTTAGAAATAAAATAACATATTCCAAATATTGAATCTTTACTATTTTGTATCAGCTACATTTTTAAAGAAATCACAATAAGTCATCAATTCTGATTCGGTTTCAATTTTGAGATTTAAATCATTAATTGCCTTTTTGGTATCAATTCTGTAGCCATACCAATCTAGACAAACTTCTCTCTGTCTTTGGGTTTCTGAAACTGAGATCGAATCTGGCATTGAAGTCTTGGAACAACCCCAAATGAAAATGATTAAAGGGATGTAGAAAATTCCACGTTTCATTTCTTAATCTCAATAAGTTTTCTATGATTATGCATAAGTCCAAGAAGACTCTTCCATGGTTGAAAGATCAACTCTATGCGTTGCCATCCAATCACCATTAGCTTCAACAAACTTTTGAACATTACCTTCTGGAGCCTGATGAATAACAATAACTTTTTGAGGATCTTTTTTGCTCACACCTCTAAATAGTGGCTTAATAAGAAATTCAGAATGCCTTCTATCAGCTTCTGCACTATCAAATATTGTTGCCCATTCATCGAAAGTACTTTCAATTTTAAATGTAAAAATAGAGGTGACTGAACTAGACATAAGAAAAAAAAAGAAGCTTATTAATATATATTCTAGATTGACTGTCAATTAAGACTTTCTTAAGTAAGGGTTAAGGCAATTATTTAGATATTAATATAGAGTTTAAATTAATATTTTTAGATTAAAAAATGGCTGTTAAAAAAGATACTAAAAAAGATTCTAGAAACAATAAAGCAATGCTCGTTAATGGAGTTATTCAATTAGGTTCAAATGTTGTATCTGCTGTTGCATTAGTATCTATAGCTCTAGGATTTTGCTCATTAAAAAAAGAATCAAATTTTTTTAATGAATGTGTTGAAGAAATTAAAGCTACTGGTTCTCCAACAGCTGATTCGGTTCGTTTTTGTACAGGTGGTTAATTTCTAGATTCTTTAGTCCAAAGTGAACCTTGATGACGATAATATTGATAGGTAACTTGTTTAATTGATTGATTTAGGTAATGAAATAGAGCTTAGTAAAAATTAATTTCTAAAAGTTTATAATGGATTTATTATTATTTTTAAAAAACTTAGCTTAGAAATTAAATGGCAGATTTGCTTTTCTCCTAATTAATACTGTTTTTTGAATCCATTCCAAGTTTGAGAAAACCTTAATCCCATATAAGAAATTAAAATTGTCCAAAATAAAATTTCTATACCTAAATTAGTCATTTGCTTGGCCTCCTTTCTATCTGATTATTATTTAGTACGGCTATTATGAAAAATCAAGCGTAAGAATACCTAAAAGTTAAGGTATTAATCACAAAAAATTTTGTAATGCTTGTTACTTGGATGCTTTGCACATTTGTTATTCCAATAAGCTTCAAGTCCTTTTAGCTTAGTATCATATGAAAGGTCATTTTTATCCAAATTAATTTCTTGGATAGTAAATGTTTCGTTTATTGCCATAAGATTTTCCTCTTGACTAAACCTATTTTCTAATTTATTTGAATAGTTAATTTCAAGTTTTATGTATGCGGTTAGAGGAACAAAATTGTACGGATTAAGGAAAAAAAATCTCAAATTAAAAATAATTACAAGGAAAATATCTTCAAAAAATTTATTCCAAGTTTAAAAAAAATTTGGATAAATTTCTCTTAGAAATTATATTCCCTTTATACTTTCTCAGATCCGCCAGTATTTCTCATCCATCTAATCTATCTGAATATTCTCTTTAACCTCAGCCATCTTTAGAGTATAAATTTCTTGTTGATATTCTCTACATAAATCAAAAAATTTATCTAAGAAATCTTCATTGAAGAGGACATAAAAAATTAGCGTTTCATTTTGAAAGTTAAGTATGCAAACCCACCAATCAATAAAAGACTAAGAACCACATAAGTAATCGCTATGCCGTAGATTGATTTGCGTCATTTATTTATAAAGACATAAGCAGAATACAAATAAATTAAGAAAACTCCAATTGCAATAGAACTTCCATAAATAAGAAAGTTCCAAATTTTATATAATTTAGGTTTTTTAAATTCTTTTTCTTCTTCTTTAGTTATCATTTACTTCCTTTTTCTTTTCTGGCAGCATTACCTTTTGCTCTTAATACCAAAGTTATTGTAAGGGCAGAACTTAATATGACAGCATCAATTAATAGGTGTGGGGAGATATTCATCAGCTGATAAGAGAAATAAGAAGAGTCATTATCTTTTCAACAATAAATCTATTAGACATTAAAAAAGAGAGGTTTATCCCGCTAAGTTTAGATCGACTGGTAATCACTGTCTATTTTAACTTTTTAGATTGCCTAAAAAAATAGTATTTTATTTAGCCAGAACAAGAGAAGGCTCCATTAAGAATACTTTTAAAAATTGGTGCTTGACCCAAGGAATACAAGAAGAAAGTTGATGATGTGAGAGTAATAGCTATTTTAGAAAGTCTGTTAAGTTTTAAATTTGAAACTTTTGAAAATGCAGAGTTCATTTATTTATTAATGTAATGAATTTATATTAGCTGCATAAATTAAATATTCAGCATCAAAATTTACCAAAGAATAATTTTACTGCTCCTTTTTCTCAGCTTTCATTTTTACTTGTTCAAATTCTTTTTTAGAAACCACTCTAATTTTGTATTCTGGATATCTTGTCTTCCACCATTTATTGATCGAAGTAGCTAATCCTTCTAAATCTTGGGTACAAATATTGACCCATAAAATCTTATTTTCAACTTCTTTGTAGAATTCCCAACTCGTAGGTGAAGCCATTAAAAATCGCAAATGAAAAAATTTATAATTATTGAAAAAAGTCTATAAATTTAGGTACTTAATCCATTAGCTAAAACTTTTATTTTTTTATTAGAGGATTTAGTTGAAGATAAAGTTTTTTCATAAAGTAGAAATAAAAAGCTTTAAACAAAAGATTTACATCACTTTTATATTTTAGGAAAGTATTATTTTTATTTTAGAACGAGTTTCAATTAAAAATATCTACGGAAAGAAGGGGCCAAAAATTGCCCCCTCTTGGTGAAACTCTTCCAAAGAAACACCATAAAAATCTTACTCTTAAAGATGTATGTTAAACAAATTAAAAAATCAAGATTAACAATTTTATGCGGTCTTTTTAAAAGGGTTCATATTCCTTAAAAAGTTATTACTTTTGTGGGCACTCATTTTTCTATATCTTTGATTTATCTCCAGGATATATTTTCTAGCTTTCTTATCACTTTCAAATTTCTTTTCTCGAAGACGTAAAGCCCTTAACTCTGCTATTGACATGAGGCCATCATTTTGGTGGGAATGAAAATGATCAAATTGCATCATTTTAAGAAATCAAGTATCTTCTTTAAATGCCAGATTAACAACCTCATCTTTATTTGCAATAGAGATAATTAACCAGTTTAAATTAAATAAGTTATTCAATGTTCAGTAAGCTATGA
Organism: Prochlorococcus sp. AG-402-O16; assembly: GCA_003216415.1. Classification (GTDB taxonomy): domain Bacteria; phylum Cyanobacteriota; class Cyanobacteriia; order PCC-6307; family Cyanobiaceae; genus Prochlorococcus_A. The sequence continues at coordinate 3,690 of QCIY01000009.1, read as the reverse complement.
ATTTAAATATTAAAACCTTCAAATCAATAACTTTCTAAAATCAAGAAGAACTTTTGATTGAATTTGATGGAACTTCTACTGATACGAATGATTCGCCGTAATGTGATTCGGCTGATCTTATTAGTAACCAGTAAAAAAAGTTAACTAAAGCTTTCTCCACGAGGATTTAGTAACTAATCTAAAAAACCTCATAAATTTTGTAATAGCAATATACAAAATAAATTTATCAAGCAATCAAGATATTTGTCTAAGAAAAACATAGATTCATATTAATCAAGAAAAATTTGCACTCTCAGGGTTTAGGCAGCGGACTAAATCCTCGTGGAGTATTGGACTTTAGCCCGCTCTATTTTTTTAGCAAAATAAAAATGGCACTGCAAGGGCGCTAGATCACCAATTACTATATTTGATTCTGAATAGGCCTTTATCGGTTAATTAGATTTAAAGGATTTGAGTATATGTCGACGTTATTTATTGTATAAGCATGCTACGAGACTTTAGTTATATCAAGAGATCCAGTATTTTTGCTCATTGATTGATTCCTTCTTGGAATAATATTATTATTGATGGCTAAAGGAGGGTTTTTTTGAAAAAAATAATTAAATTTTTGAAATTCTTTAAAAGAAGAATTGATATTATCAGTGCGGAGGCTCAATTAAAATTTATATTGGAAAATTAATAATGGGATTCCCACATTGCCCAATTTGTGTCGCTCTAGCTTTTATTTCAGTTTTTATTGGAGTTACTCGTAGTTATATGTTCTTTATTCTTTTTAAGGAGTGCATGAAAGAAGAATATATTTTTAAATCGAAGTTTAGGTTCAATTGAGTGTTGACATCTAAGTATAAATACTTTATAAATAGAATGTAGTAAATGCTACAAAATCGTCCGATCTACGATCTGATAGACCGCAGTACGTCTCAAGCCATAGGACGGGGACTTGAGCAAGTTAAGGAGCTGCATCATGGTAAACATGTATTTCAATGGAAAATCATTTGTATATTGTAGAAAACAAGAAGATAAGGCAATAAAGCTTACTTATAGAGGATCAACTTACTTGAAATAAGATTTCTAATTTCTTTTTAGATATCTAATAAAAATTTATTTAAGACGTACCCTGAAATTTATTAATCCTAATTTTTCCATACTGGAAAGAGAATGAACGCATTATATTACTAAAAAAGAAATTTTATATATTATGACTTTTGGAGAAGAGAAAGAGATAATAAGCGCACTATTAATAAATCTATCTAATAAGTCTTAGGAAATTAGTGGTCTTTATAAGTTGCCTTAATAAAATTATTGCTACTAAATTAATATAGAGATTTTATTACCAATGCTATTAGAAGTATTTTTGATGAATATGTGTGTTGTTATGATTGCTTTATTGATCACAAGAGAAATTAAACTAAAAAAAGCTAGATAATTTTTTATTATTGATTAAATTTTAAAAAAAAGTTTAGTTATTTATTGAATTTTTTAACTCAGTATTTATTGATACCTTATAAGAAAAACTTATTATTAAGATATTTTTTACCAATTTAAAAAAACATATATTCGTATATTTCGTAACGAGAAATTAATCTAGAAATAACTAATTTGTAATTAGATTTTTTAAAAAGGTTATGCAACCTATTTCTGAAGAACTTTACAAAAAAATAGTTGAGAGTTCTAAAAAATGAGTAAGTTACTTATTGCTTTATTAGCTTTAGATATAGGTGTTAGTCTTTCTAAAGTTTATATTTTTTCCTGAAAATCAAATAATTTAGCAAAAAGAAGTAAGTTTTTCTAAAAAGAAATAGATATTAAGTATTAGTTAATTTTTTGTTTTTATTTTATAAAATAAAAAATCAAACCAATAAAAGAGCTACCTAAAAGTAGTAGGACCATTAAAAAGGCTACAAACTTTGCTAATCCCATAAAGATAAATTAGAATTTCCTGTAGATCTTTGCATCCAATAAATTTTCCAAACATTATCAACCTTTTTGAAAATAGAAGTTACTGTTGGCAAGTCATCATTAGGTGTACCTTTATAAGTAAATTTTGAACCCAGGGTAAAAATGCACATTACTATATTTTCACTTAAAAATTCGAATCGGTGAATTTTGGTTATTTCTGCCTTTTCTTGAACCACATCACCAGAAATCATTTTTTCAAATCCTTCTGCATTTAATGGATTACCACTTGGTCTGATGAATAAAAAATCTGGAGTGGCATTCTTAACGAAAAATGAAGCCATTTTTTTTGGATCAGCAAACTCATTTAATAATGAAATTATTGTTTCTCTATCATTCATAAAAAAAATAGGGTAGGTATATTTCCAATTTTAGACTTACTGTTTAAAAAGTACAAATTACAACTTTTGAAACAAAAAAAATACGTTATAGTAAATAAAAATATATATGATTTAATACAAACTATAGTGAATTCATTAAACAAATTATTACCTGCTGGCAAAAAGGTCAAAAAATACTTGCCTTTCTTTATTAGTTTTAAATTACTTACATTTACTGGATTTCTTACTTATTTAATGAACAGATAAATAATATTAATCTCAGAAAAAATATAATAAAATAAAGATCAAGTGAATAAAGAAGAACGAATAAAAAGATTTAAGTCTATGTCAAGTATGCAAAGAAAAGAATTAATATTAAAGAAGATGAAAGAGAGAGAAATAGAGTTAGGGAGTGGAATTCCTAATAAAGAATACGATAGCAAAGAGATTTATGAATTAATTCATATTGCAAATTGCTTCCCAGAATTAAGAGAGAAAAAATAAAAAATAGTTGGTTTTCTTTAATTAAGCTATTTATTTTGGTTCCCTTAATGCAGAAATGATTAATCCACCTATCAATCCCAGATTCATAAGCACCGCTCTTTGATGGAAAGGGAATAAATGAAAAATTATTGTTGTTGGAATAAGAAAAAGTAATAAAAATACTGAACCGATTTTTTGATTTTCTCCAAATATAAAAAATCCCGAACCTAAGATAAGACATATAATTGCACCTACGAGAAGAATAGATGCAATTGGATCAGGAATACCTTTTGAAGAAATATATTCAACTGTTATTTCAAAATCAGTTATTTTGTCTGGTATGGCAAAGATAAATATTGCCGAAATTGATAATCTTGAAAAAAAATCTAAAAAAGATTTGATCCTTTTATTTTTAATAATAGAATTATTCATTTTTTTATTATAAATAAGGTTAGCTAAATTAATAAAACTCTTATTAATTAATCTCACTCTTTTAAAGATAATTAAGAGCACTTTTTGAATTTTTTTTTATTTTTATGCAATAATGAATTTAACCTAAATCATAAATGTTTAAGAATTTACTTTTAACTTTTTTTTTATTATTTAGCTCTCTCATAACTATTTATCCTTCAAAAAAAGAAAACACTAATTTAATTGATTATTGTTATTCTTTGGAAAAAATACTTTCTAGAAATTCATTAGAAAAAAGTAAAAATCTTTCAGGGAAGTATAAGAATTTTGCAAAAGATATTACTTTGTTTGGTACTAATAAAACCAAAGGAGGCTTAGTTAATAAGATAATTGATCAATATAAAAATTCAAAGAAATCATTAATTATAAATTTTGTGCCTAATCAATTTTATTGTTTGGGTGGATATTGGATTGAGTGGGTAAATCCGGGAACATTTAAGACTATTTTCTATGAGAAAAG
>QCIY01000008.1 GCA_003216415.1 Prochlorococcus sp. AG-402-O16 | reverse complement strand
AGAAAAAGGATGTGAAATTTGGAATTTAAATTTTCAAAATGCAGCATTCAAAATGATGCCAAATAAAATTGTAAAAGAACTAGATTCATAAGATGACAAAAAATTTATTTGATAACGAAAATGCAATTTATATGGGAGCAAAAAGAAATCCTGAGAATTGCTTAATTGGTATATTTGGAGTTAATTATGACGGGACATGTTCGTTTAAACCAGGAGCAAGATTTGGTCCAGAAGCAATAAGACAAGTCAGTTCTTGCTTAGAAACATATTGTCCAAAAATAAAAAAAGACTTAGAAGATATTATGTATGTTGATTTTGGATCAATACTAATTGATAAAAATGACTCAAAGTCCGTTATTGAATCGGTTAAATCAGCAACAAATTATTTAATTAGTAAACGCCTCAGTCCCATTATGCTTGGAGGCGAACACTCTATTACAAGAGGTGCTATTGAAGCATTAGTGAAAAAATATCCAGATTTGATATTGGTTCAACTTGATGCTCATGCAGATTTAAGAGAATCATATATAGGAAATGAACATAGTCATGCTTGTACTATGAAAAGATGCTTAGAAATGCTACCTGAAAAGAAAATTTTGCAGGTAGGAATTAGAAGTGGGACTAAGGAAGAATTTGAAATTATGCATAACAACAACCAATTAGTTAACTTTTGTCCAGGCGGAAATGCACATGAGTTAAAACAAGCTCTTCTACCATACGCTAAGTCTCCAATCTATTTAACAATAGATTTAGATTGGTTTGATCCCAGTTTATTAGCAGGGACGGGCACTCCAGAACCGGGAGGATTTTTTTGGAATGATTTTGAAGAAATACTGAAAACTTTAAAAGACTTTAGAATTGTCGCTTCAGATATTGTAGAATTATCCCCAGAAATTGATAAAAGCGGAGTAAGTAGCATAGTTGCAGCCAAAGTACTTAGAAGCTTAATTTTGTCATTAGAAAATATGCAATAAAAAATTTCTAAACTACAGTGTAAAAATACTAAATAAAAACAAAATATTTCATGGATTTGCTAAAAAGTCCTCTTTATTCAAAATATGTTGAATCCAATGCAAAATTAGTTGATTTTGCAGGTTGGGAAATGCCCATATCATTTTCAGGATTAATTAAAGAGCATGAATCAGTTAGATCTTCAGCAGGATTATTTGATATTTCTCATATGGGTGTGATATCTGTTAAGGGAATCAATCCAAAGGATTATATTCAAAAACTTTTTCCTACTAATTTATACTCCTTTTCAGAAGGTCAGGGGCTTTATACAGTAATGCTGAATGATAAAGGAGGAATAATAGATGACTTAATAATTTATGATCTTGGTATACAAGAAAATGACATATCAGAATTATTGTTAATAGTTAATGCAAGTAGATATGAAGAAGATTTTCAGTGGATAAAAAATAATTTAAATAAATATGAAATTTCTATAACAAACTTTAAAAAAGACAAAGTACTTTTAGCACTACAGGGAAAAAACTCATTCGATTTATTTGAAGAATGGATTGGATCTTCGATCTCACATATCCCTAACTTTGGATGCGAATATAAAATTTTTGAACATATTTCGCCTAAAGAAAAAATTTTCTTTTCAAAGACAGGATATACAGGGGAAAATGGTCTAGAAATACTTTTATCTAAAAAAGCAGCAATTAATTTATGGGATTTCTCAATTTCCAAAAATGTTGCACCTTGTGGTTTAGGAGCTAGAGATACTCTTAGACTTGAAGCAGGCATGCATCTTTATGGTCAAGACATAAATGAAGAAACTTCTCCATATGAAGCAGGGTTAGGCTGGCTAGTACATCTAGAAAATAATCACGAATTCTTTGGAAGAAGATTTCTTGAAGAGCAGTCAAGATTAGGTATTCAAAAAAAGTTAGTTGGTCTCTCTATAGAGGGTAAAGCAATAGGAAGAAAAGGTTGCACAGTTCTTAAAGGTGAAGAAAATATTGGGAGTATCACAAGCGGTAGTTGGTCTCCAACTAAACAACAAGCTATAGCTTTTGCATACATCAATACTTCGCATGCCTTAATAAATAATGATGTTCAAATATTAATAAGAGGCAAGAAATTCAAAGGGGTTATAACAAAAAGGGCGTTTTATAAAAAAAATTATTAACTAAATTTACCCTTAACGAATTATTATAAGTTATTGATAAATAAATCAAACTTAGATGAGAAACAAAATTTGCGAAGAACTCAATAATACAGATATTGGTAAATTAGTTAATTTATGCGGATGGGTAGATAGAAGAAGAGATCATGGTGGTGTAATTTTTATTGATTTAAGAGACCATAGTGGATTCCTACAAATAACAATTAACCCCGATGATGGTGCAGATCTATTTAAGCAGGCAGAAACTCTAAGAAATGAGACAGTAATAATGGTTAGCGGAATTATTAATGAAAGACCCAAAGATTCCATAAATGCAAATTTAAGTACTGGAGAGTTAGAGCTTAAGGTTAAAGATTTGCAAATTCTCAACCAAATTAAAAAAAACTTACCTTTTCCAGTGTCTATACATGATTATGAAAATACAAAAGAGGAACTCAGATTAAAATATAGATACCTTGATTTAAGAAGGGGAAAATTACTAGAAAATTTAAAAACAAGACATAAGATTATTAAAGTTGCTAGAGAATTTCTTGATAATTTTGAATTTACAGAAGTAGAAACCCCATTACTTACAAAGTCAACTCCAGAAGGCGCTCGCGATTTTCTTGTTCCTGCCCGTCTTTCAAATGGAGAATTTTTTGCTTTACCTCAATCCCCACAACTATTTAAACAACTTTTAATGGTTGGAGGCCTGGACAAGTATTATCAAATCGCAAAATGTTTCCGTGATGAAGACTTAAGGGCAGATAGACAGCCAGAGTTTACTCAATTAGATATTGAGATGAGCTTTATTAGTGAAGAAGAAATAATTTCTTTTAATGAAAGTCTTATAAAAAAAATATGGAAAGAAGTGTTAAATATTAACTTTAATAATGCTTTTCCAAGAATGTCATGGCAGGAAGCAATGGATAATTACGGTACTGATAGACCAGATACTAGATATCAAATGTTATTAAAAGATTTAGGAGGAGTATTAGGTGATATTGGATTTAATATTTTTACAAAGGCAATTAAGTCTGGAGGTTATATAAAATCCATAACAGTCAAAGGAGGTAATTCAAGTATTAGCAACGTAAGAATTAAACCAGGAGGTGATATCTTCCAAGTAGCTCAAGATGCTGGAGCTGGTGGTTTGGCCTTTATAAGGGTCAAAAGAGATGAGCTTGAGACTATTGGGGCAATTAAAAATAATTTAAGTGAAGAGCATATAGCTGATATTTTAAAAATCACAGAAGCAAAAGATGGAGACTTAATCCTCTTAGGAGCTGGAGATAAACAAATTGTCAATCAGTCATTAGATAGGGTTAGACAATATATCGCAAAAGAATTAAATCTCATTGATAAAAGTAAATGGAATTTTTTATGGATAACTGATTTCCCGATGTTTGAGAGAAATAAAGAGGAAAATAGATATGAAGCTTTACACCATCCTTTTTGTTCTCCAAAAAATATACAATCTAAAGATTCTGAAAACTTAAAAAAAGAAATTGAGAACTCTATAGCCAATGCTTATGACTTAGTTCTTAATGGATTGGAGTTAGGAGGTGGCTCTTTACGTATTCATGAAGCGAACTTGCAACGAGAGGTTTTGAAAACGGTAGGACTTACTGATAAAGAGATTGATGAAAAATTTGGATTTTTAATAGAAGCCTTAGAAATGGGTGCTCCTCCTCATGGTGGGATAGCGTTTGGATTAGATCGTATTACCATGCTTATCATAGGTGCAGATTCAATCAGAGAAACCATTGCTTTTCCAAAAAATCAACAAGCAAAATGTCTTCTCACAAATGCCCCTTCAAATGTCTCTGAATCACAATTAAAAGAATTGGATATTGAAATAACAATTGATGAATAAGAATATATATGGATGTTCTAAAAGTTTTTTGTTTAAATAAAATGTAAGGAGGCTGTGTTAATTAAAAATATTTAATGTCAAAATTTGTTTTTGTCACCGGGGGAGTAGTTTCTAGCATTGGTAAAGGAATTGTAGCTGCAAGCTTAGGACGATTATTAAAGTCTAGAGGATATACTGTTTCAATATTAAAACTCGATCCATATCTAAATGTTGACCCAGGAACAATGAGTCCTTTCCAACATGGAGAAGTATTTGTAACCGAAGATGGGGCTGAAACCGATCTGGATTTAGGTCACTATGAAAGATTTACTGATACTGCAATGACTAGGTTAAATAGTGTGACTACGGGATCTATCTATCAAGCAGTTATTAATAAAGAAAGAAGAGGTAGTTATAATGGTGGAACTGTGCAAGTAATCCCTCACATAACAGGAGAAATAAGAGAAAGAATTCATAGAGTAGCCGCCAACAGCAATGCAGATATTATTATTACTGAAATTGGTGGAACAGTTGGTGATATTGAATCTTTACCTTTTTTAGAGGCAATAAGAGAATTCAAAAATGATGTACATAGGAATGATGTTGCATACATACACGTAACATTACTTCCTTACATCAAAACCTCTGGCGAAATAAAAACTAAACCAACACAACATTCAGTAAAAGAATTAAGATCAATTGGAATTCAGCCAGATTTACTTGTATGCCGAAGTGATAAATCTGTCAATGAAAGTCTTAAAAAGAAGCTTAGCGGATTTTGCGGTGTCAGTATTAACTCTGTAATTGAAGCATTAGACGCAGACAGTATTTATTCTGTGCCTCTTTCTTTAAAAAAAGAAGGTTTATGCAAAGAAACCCTGAAGTATTTAGAACTTGAAGATAAAAAATGTGATTTAAAACATTGGGAAAAACTGATACACAATCTAAGAAATCCTGGAGCTCCAATAAAAGTTGCTCTTGTAGGTAAATACATTGAACTTGGAGATGCATATTTATCCGTTGTTGAAGCTTTAAGACATGCATGCATTGAACAAAAGGCTTTATTAGATTTACATTGGGTAAGTGCTGAAATGATAGAAAAAAATTCAGCAGAAACTTACTTAGATGAAGTTGATGCAATTGTCGTACCTGGGGGATTTGGCAATAGAGGAGTCAATGGAAAAATTTCGGCTATAAAATTCGCAAGAGAAAATAAAATTCCCTTTTTAGGTTTGTGCCTTGGTATGCAATGTGCAGTTATAGAATGGGCTAGAAATGTAGCTAATCTTCCAGATGCATCTAGTTCAGAACTAGACCCAAATACTCCCCATCCAGTGATACATTTATTACCAGAACAGGAAGATGTAGTTGATTTAGGTGGGACAATGAGACTTGGAGTTTATCCATGTAGATTGACAAATAATACAACTGGAAAACACTTGTATGATGAAGATGTTATTTATGAGAGGCATCGACATAGATATGAATTTAATAATTACTACAAACAAAGTTTTTTAAATTCTGGATACAAAATTAGCGGTACATCACCAGATGGAAGATTGGTAGAGTTAATTGAGTTAGAAAATCATCCTTACTTCTTAGCATGTCAATATCATCCTGAGTTTTTATCCAGACCTGGCAAACCTCATCCTTTATTTAAAGGTTTAATAAAGGCCTCTCAAGAAAAGTTAACTGAATCAAATTAATATTCCTTATTTTTTTTGAATGAATAAATGACAAATTTTTTACCCTTAGTCGAACAATTTCATTCATTACAAGGTGAAGGCTATCACGCTGGGAAAAGTGCTTTTTTTGTAAGATTAGCTGGCTGTAAAGTTGGGTGTTCGTGGTGCGATACCAAGAATTCATGGGATGAGAACAAATACCCCTCTATATCAATTGAAAAAATAATAGATCGCATAAAAATTGCTAGAGAGAAAGGGGCATCTTTCTGCGTTATTACAGGTGGAGAACCTTTACAACATAACTTGGATAATTTTTGCAAAGCCATAAAAGAAATAACGATGGGGGGAAAACAAAAATCAATAAAAATTCATATTGAGACAAGTGGAGTTAATTCGATATCAGGAAGTTATGACTGGATTACTTTATCTCCTAAAAGACACTCGCCTCCAAAAAATTATTTTTTAAAAAAATGTAATGAAATAAAAATAATCGTAAATGAAATAGAAGATATTGAATTTGCTATTCAAATAAAAAAAGAAACTTTAAAACAATATCCACTCTCAAAAAGCGAATATGGCTTAAGAAAAGAAGATAAAATTTTTTATTTACAGCCAGCATGGAACAATAAAAATGGTTTTTCTCTTGCTATTGATTTCGTAAAAAATAATCCAGATTGGAAATTGAGCCTACAAACTCACAAATACTTAAAAATTAAATAAAAATATATGACTCTTAAAAACAAATCGATAGTAGTTTTATTATCTGGAGGTTTAGATTCTTCTACAGTAACTGGTATTGCAAAAAAATCCGAAGCTAAAATTTTTGGCCTTTCATTTGATTACGGTCAACGTCATAAAAAAGAATTACATTCTGCATCAATAATTGCAAAACACTTTGATATCCAAGAATTTAAGATCATTAAGCTCGACTTGTCTCTATGGGGAGGCTCTTCATTAACTGATACTCAAAAAAATATTCCGATAGAAGGAGTTCAAACTAATACAATTCCTAATACTTATGTTCCTGGAAGAAATACTATATTTATTTCCGTGGCACTAAGTTACGCCGAAGCAATAGATGCTGATTTTATAGGATTAGGAGTTAATGCATTGGATTATTCTGGTTATCCGGATTGCAGACCTGACTACATTAAAAAATTTCAAGAATTAGCAGATCTAGCCAATAAAAGAGGCAGAGAAAATAACCCAATAAAACTTTGGACCCCTCTATTAGATTTAAATAAAGAAGAAATTTTTAAATTAGCCTTTGATAATCATGTCCCTTTAGAAAAAACATGGAGTTGTTATTCAGGTAATTCAAAACCATGCGGAAAGTGTGATAGCTGCAGAATTAGAAATGCCGCTTATGAAAAATGGCTTAATAAAAAAAATATAAAATGAAAATAAAAAAAATAATTCTAGAAAAATGGATAGATCCAGCACGGATTACTCATCATCTAACAAAACAATTCGGAGATAAAGGATTAGCTTGGTTAGACAGTGATGGCAAAGAAAATGGGGAATGGTCAATAATAGGAATTAAACCTAAAAAAATAATTGAATCAAGAGATATTAATAACTTAGACAAACCTAATAATCCCTTTGAAAATTTAAAAGATATTGAAAAAGGATTTTGGATTGGATGGTTAAGTTATGAAGCTGGAGTATACATTGAACCAAAAAACCCATGGCGACAATCTGATATGGCGACTTTATGGATTGCATCATATGATCCGATAATTAAATGTAATCTAATAAAAAAAGAAATAATTATTGAAGGCACAAACTCATATGAACTGATGAATTATAAAAATATAATCAACAATATAAATACTATTGAAGAAGAAAATATTATTCAAACAAATTTGAATTTTGATTTTTCAAAAATTAATTTGGACGAAATGGCCGAAAAATTTCAGGAAAATATTTTAAAATTGAAAAAATTAATTTCTTTAGGAGATTTATTTCAAGCAAACTTAACAACTAAATGCGAAATTGAATCTTCCAAAAACTATAATCCTTTAGATATATATTTAAAAATAAGAAGCAAATTAAGAGCTCCCTTTGGAGGAATAATAGTAAATAATTTTGATAATTATAAAGAGGCGGTATTATCTACATCGCCAGAAAGATTTATAAAAATAGATAATAAAAATTTTGTAGAATCAAGACCTATCAAAGGAACTAGATCCAGAGATAAAGATTTAAATCAAGACGCACTGAATGCTATCGATTTGATAACAAACGAAAAAGATAGAGCTGAAAATATTATGATTGTCGACCTTATAAGGAATGACTTAAGTAAAGTTTGTGAGACGGGAAGTATTATGGTGCCAGAAATATTAAAACTTGAAAGTTTCTTAAAAGTTCATCATCTAACTTCTGTAATCAGAGGTAAATTAAAAAAAGGAAAGAACTGGATTGATTTACTAAAAGCATGTTGGCCTGGGGGTTCTATAACTGGAGCACCTAAATTAAGATCATGTCAAAGACTTTTTGAATTAGAAGAATGTGAACGCGGTCCATACTGCGGCTCATTTTTGAAGCTTGACTGGAATGGAGAGTTTGACAGTAATATACTAATCAGATCATTTTTAATTAAAGACAAAAAAATTAATATATATGCAGGTTGCGGAATAGTGATTGACTCTAATCCTGAAGAGGAAACTAATGAACTAAAGTGGAAACTTTTACCATTAATTGATTCATTAAAATGAGGGAAACATTAGGATGGTACAAAGATCAATGGCTAGATATTGATAAAATATTAATTGCTGCAAATAATAGAGGATTAAAATTTGCTGATGGTATATTTGAAACCATTTTAATAAAGCAAAACAAACCTATTCTTTTTGATGAACATCTGAAAAGGTTAGAAAAAAGTAGCAAAATTTTGAATATTAATCTCAAAATAAATAAATTAACTTTGAAGCAACTTATTAATGATGGAATTAGACAGTTATCTCTTACTAATGATCAATTTGCTTCAGTAAGGATAAACTATAGTCGAGGAACTAATGAAGGTCGAACACTAACAATTAATAGCACTTTAGGTACAAAAGATTTAGATAATTTATGGCTTGAATTCTACAGAATAAAACCTAATTTCAATCCCATAAGCGTTTTTATTAGTCAAACGGAAAAAATAAATGAATTCAGTCTTATAAGTAAATGCAAAACATTTTCATATAATCAAGCAATACAAGTTTTGACAGAGGCTAATGAAAAATCATTTGATGATTCTATTCTGTTGAATACGTCAGGCGAACTTTGTTGTGGAAGCACATTTAATCTTCTAATTAAAAGAAATAATCAATGGATAACACCTAGGAAAGAGAGCGGCTGTTTAGAGGGGATAATGGTTGCTAATGCTTTAAAATTAAATATTGTAAAAGAAGAATTAATTTACCCAGAATTTCAGGATGATGACATAATATTTGCAATTAATAGTTTATCTTGCAGACAAATTAATCAGGTTAATGATTTAGAGCTTAGCCATAAATTAGATCCAATTTACTTTTGGGATTTGTTATATAATTGAACCTTACTAATATCAGATAAATAGACGTCAGATACTTTAGTTATATTGTTATTAACCTTAAATTCAACAATTTTTCCAATAATGATAATTGATGGAGATAAAAATTCTTTATCTTTGATTTTATCAGCCAATTTATCTAATTTCTCTATAAAACATTTTTGATTTTTCAAAGTTGCCTCTTGAATTACAGCGCACTTAGTATTCTGACTTAAACCACCTAAAATTAATTCTTCTACAATAAATTCAATATTTTTTATACCCATATAAATTACTAAGCTATCTGAAGATTTTGCTAAATCTCTCCAATTAACACTTTTTTTTTCTTTATCTACATGCTCATGACCAGTTACGAAAGTTACAGAGCTCGCAGCATCTCTATGAGTAAGGGGAATACCAAAATATGAAGGAGCTGCAATACCCGAAGTTATACCAGGTACTATTTCAACTGAAACTCCTTTTTTTTCTAAAAACGTTACTTCTTCACCACCCCTAGAAAAAACAAAAGGATCTCCCCCTTTCAGCCTTACAACATTTTTACCTTCTTTTGCCAGTTTTAAAATAAGAGCATTAGTCTCAGCCTGAGGTACAGAACACTTCCCAGCTCTTTTACCAACATGAAAAATCTCTGTATTTTTTCTTGCTTCTTTGATGATTTCATCTGGAATTAGAGCATCATGCACTAATGCATCACAATTTTTTATTAGACGTAAAGCTTTTAAAGTTAAAAGCTCAGGGTCACCAGGACCTGCTCCAACTAAATAAACAATGCCAGGCACATTAATCTCCATTAACAAGTATGGTAGTAGAAGTTAATCGCAATGAAGGTAAATATTGTGAAAGAAAGTTTATTGAAACCAAACAAAAAATTTACTCTCCTGAGTGCTTTTATCACTCTTCTAAATGATCGATTAAGTGAAAGTATACTTTTACCCATTTTACCCTCTTTTGTTTTACTTTTTGACTCTAGAGCTAGCACATATGGCTTATTATCATGCACTTACCAATTAGCTCAATTCACAGCTTCTCCTTTCATAGGACTATTGAGTGACAGATACGGAAGAAGACCTGTAACTCTTTTTTGTATTACCGGCTCAGTAATAGGAATTTCGATATTATCCTTTACGGTTCTTTTTAATTGGTCAAATTCCATAGCATCTATCCCTTTATTTTTATTGTTCCTAGCAAGACTTATTGACGGTTTAAGCGGAGGGACTGCAGCCACAGCAACAACTATACTTGCAGATATTTCAAGTCCTGAAAAAAGAGCAAAAACATTTGGACTGATTGGTGTAGCTTTTGGTTTAAGTTTTTTCTTGGGAAATATTTTCGTTGTAATTTTTGCAAAAAATACAAATAATAATTTTATTATTCCAGTTTTAATAGCTTCAATTATTCCAATAATAAACTTTCTCTTAGTATTCTTTTACTTACCAGAAACAAAACCTAGTAGTACCTCAAATAAATTTCAAACGATTCTTAAAAACCCCTTTAAACAGCTTTTTACAGTATTTAAAGAAGAAAAGATTAGAAAATTATCACTAGCATTTTTTATTTATTTTATTGCATTTACTGGATTGACAAATATTCTAATATTTTTCCTTCAAGAATCTTTAGGCTGGACAACCAAAGCATCAAGTGGAACTCTAGTAGTGGTTGGAATTATTGCAATTATTGTTCAAGGAGTACTTATTGGGCCTCTAGTAAAGCAATTCGGTGAAATGAAGTTAACACTTATAGGATCAGGCTTCATTCTTATAGCATGTTCACTTTTAATAACTGTTCCAAAAGAAAATGCAACAACTAATATTTATTCAGCTGTATCATTTTTAGCTATTGGAGCAGGTTTAATTACACCTACCTTAAGAGCACTAATATCAAAAAAGTTAGACATTGATAAACAAGGTTCGATTCTAAGTAACTTGCAAGGTCTTCAGAGCCTTGGGGGAGTTTTAGGAATAGCTATGGCTGGGCGAGTTTATGATAGCTTTGGGCCTAAAACACCATTTATTGCTGGTTCCGTTATCTTAATTTTCATGATATATCTTATTGCAGAGGGTAAAAATAATAATTCAATTAATAATCAAAAATCAAAAGCAGTTTAATGAAAAAACAGGCCGATATTTTTATTAATAGAGAATTAAGTTGGATTGAATTCAATAAAAGAGTACTCCTTACTGGTATGGAAAAAGAGTACAAAGTACTAGATAAAGTCAAATTTTGCTCAATTTTTAGTAATAATCTAGACGAATTTTTTATGGTAAGGATAGCTTCTCTAAAGGCTCAAGTTGAAGCAGAAATTACAAAAAAAAGTATTGATGGTCTTACCCCTAAAGAGCAATTAAAAAAAATCAACAAGGAGGTAAAAGAATTAACTAACCTGCAAGAAAACTATGTAAATAATGAATTAAATAATGAACTAAGAAAACAAGGCATATTTATAAAAAAATATAATGAACTTAGTGAAAATCAAAAAAATTGGTGTACTAATTACTTTTCTACATCTATATTTCCTTTATTAACTCCATTAGTTATTGATCCTGCACATCCATTCCCTTTTATAAGTAATTTAAGTCTAAATATAGCAGCTATAATAAGGGATAACGAACATTCAAAAAAACAGTTTGTCAGAATAAAAATACCAACAAAAAATATAAATCGCTTTATAAAAATTCCTAATGAAATATTAGAAATTAATGATGAAAATACTCACTTTTTCATATGTGTTGAAGATTTAATTGGTAATAATATAAATGCTTTATTTAACGGCATGGAATGTATGAATTATTCTTTTTTTAGAGTGACAAGAGATGCAGATTTAGAATTGAAAGAACTAGAAGCAGATGATCTTCTTCTGGCAGTTGAAAAAAGTTTGCAGAAGAGAAGATTAGGAGGTGACGTTGTTAGATTAGAAGTTGAATCAGATATACCAGAAAACATTTTAAAATCACTCACTGAAAGTATCTCCATACAAGAGGAATATATATACTTTTGCAAAAGTTTATTAGGCCTTGATGATTTAAATCAGCTTACAAAAATTAATAGAGAAGATTTAAAAGAAGATCTGCTAATCGGAAAAACTCACCCGCTATTAAAAAATTTAGATTCTCCCTCAAACAAAAATTATAGTTCTATTTTCAAGGTACTTAGGAAAAAAGATGTTCTCCTTCATCATCCCTATGACTCATTTAAAACTTCGGTTGAAGAATTCATAAACAGAGCTGCTGATGATCCACTTGTAATGGCTATAAAAATAACTTTATATAGAGTATCCAAGGATTCGCCTATAATCGAAGCCTTAATGAGAGCTGCAGAAAATGGGAAAGAGGTAATGACTCTTGTTGAACTTAAAGCAAGATTTGATGAAGATAATAATATTCAATGGGCAAAACAACTTGAACAAGCTGGAATTCATGTTGTATATGGAATTATAGGATTTAAAACACATACAAAAATAGCTTTAATAGTTCGTAAAGAAAAAGGCAGTTTAAGAAATTATTTTCATATTGGCACAGGCAACTATAATTCTAATACTTCAAGATTTTATACAGATTTAGGATTACTTTCTACAGATCCCGATATTGCATCAGATTTACTTGAGTTATTTAATTACTTATCAGGTTTTTCTAAACAAAAATCTTATCAAAAATTATTAGTATCTCCATCATCCCTGAGAGAGAAATTTATTTTTCTCATTAAAAGAGAAATTAAACATGCTAGAGAAGGTAAAAAAGCTGAAATAATTGCAAAAATGAATTCTTTAGTAGACCCAGAAATAATTGAACTACTATATATAGCTTCTCAATCAGGTGTTAAAATTAGTTTAATCATAAGAGGTATTTGTTGCTTATATCCACAAAGAAAAAATTTAAGTGAAAATATTGAGGTAATAAGCATTATTGGACATTTTCTTGAACACTCAAGAATTTTTTGGTTTTGCAATAATAATGATCACGAGGTTTTTATTGGGAGTGCCGATTGGATGAAAAGAAACCTTGATAGAAGGATAGAAGCAGTTACTCCAATAGAAGATTTAAAATTAAAATCGCTATTATACTCACTGTTACAAACATACATTAAAGATGATTATTTTTCTTGGAGAATGAAAGAAGATGGTTCTTATGAAAAATATGCATTTGACTCAATTATTAATCGATCACAAATTGACCTCATAAATAAATAAAATATTGATTTTTATAACATTTAAAAAAAATACTTAATATTTTAAAAATTTTTATATTCTGCAAAACCCTATCGTATCAACTGATTTCAAGAAATTTCAAAAAAAAAAGATTTTATTGTCTTTAAAGTTTCAAAGTAAAAGTAGTTTTTATTTCAATTTCAGTGCTAGTTTTCTAAAAAATCCATTATTTTAGGAGGCCAGGGTGATGGGGATCCCTCTGGAATCTGCAAAGAGCTCGTCATCCAATTTTGATGAGCCTAGATTACCAAACACTGCGAGTAATTCTCGCAAAACAAAAACAGATTTAACAAAATCTTTTAAGAGTTCTTCGAAAAATAACGTAGAAGAACCTAAGTTACCAAATACTGGTAATGAATCGAAAAATAAAAAATCCAGATCAACATCAAAACAAAACCAAAAAAGATCAACACGATTTGTAACCGATTCTATAGGTCATTACTTATCTAGTATTGGCAGAGTTCCATTGTTGACTGGAGAAGATGAAATTGATTTAGCTAAAAAAGTTCAAACGTTAAAAAACCTAATTAAATCGGTAACAGAAAACAACGAACTCTCTGAAGCATTAGCTCTTAAAAGTGATTTTAATATTAAATCAAATATAAGCCTTAAAAATATAGAAAAAGACACTGATCCAAAAACGTCATTTAAATATGATTTAGAGAAAAGTATTTATGCAGGTAAAGAAAACTTCAGTAAAATAGAGAGTCAATCAAAAAATAGTTTTGCAAAATTAATTTCTTGCCTTGAAAGATATTTTAAAAATTATAATAAACATGATGAATGGAAACAGTTGAAAAGAGGTTTAAGAGCCAGAGACAAAATGATGGAAGCAAATCTCAGACTAGTTGTATCAGTAGCAAAGAAATATCAAAACCAAGGCTTAGAATTATTAGATTTAATACAAGAAGGAACAATAGGTCTTGAAAGAGCCGTTGACAAATTTGACCCAAAAATGGGATATAAATTTTCTACTTACGCCTATTGGTGGATTCGGCAAGGAATGACGAGAGCTATAGATAATAGTGCTAGAACTATAAGATTACCCATTCACATTAGTGAAAAACTATCAAAAATGAGGAGGGTTTCAAGAGATTTATCTCATAAACTAGGCAGGCAGCCAAGCAGATTGGAAATGGCAACAGCCATGGGAATTGAACAAAAAGACTTAGAAGACTTAATTTCTCAAAGTGCTCCTTGTGCATCCCTTGATGCTCACGCGAGAGGAGAAGAAGATAGAAGTACTCTTGGGGAACTCATTCCTGACCCTAATAGCGAAGATCCTATGGAAGGCATGGATCGATCTATTCTGACAGAACATTTAAGCAGTTGGCTTGCTCAATTAAATGAAAGAGAACAAGAAATTATGAAAAAAAGATTTGGCTTGGATGGAACTGAAGAAGCTACTCTTGCAGCAATAGGTAAAGATATTGGTGTGTCAAGAGAAAGAGTGAGACAATTAGAAGCAAAAGCCTTGAAAAGACTTAGGATGATGTCAAATTATGATAAAGCAGCTTAATTAAATTGTTAAAAGTTATAGTAATTTGTGTTTATATATTTTCAATATTTTTCTTATCATCAATCTTTCAAAAAGATAAATCTAATAATAATGAACTAAAAAGGAAAATAATACATATTGGGATAGGCCCTTTAATACCAATTGCACAGTTTCTAAAAATTGATCAAAATTCAGCTCTTTTTTTTACAGGCATTATTTCATTACTGGTTCTCATAAATTACACACGTAAAATATTCCCAACAATTGAAGATGTTGAGAGAAAAAGTTATGGAACATTATTTTATTGTCTTAGTTTATTTATTTTAATTTTTCTTTTCTGGAATAAAGATCCTTATTCATTAATTACTGGGTTTTTTATAATGAGTTTCGGGGATGGACTAGCAGGTTTAATAGGGAAAACATTTAAATCAAAGAGTTGGATTTTTTTTAAACAAAAAAAATCTTTATTTGGAACTATAACAATGCTATTAACAAGCTTGTTAATAGTTTCATCACTAGGATATGCCCAAAAAAGTAGTTTTAATTTAAATTATTTTACAATTGCTTTTATTGCCACCTTACTTGAACAATTTAGTGTTTTAGGAATAGATAACTTCATAGTTCCAATCTCATCAGCATTATTTTTTAATTTTTTTATAACTAATCAATAGAATTGTACAAAGTGGCAAGTAACTCATTAGTTGTTTCTATATCTATACAAGCATCCGTAATACTTCTACCAAACTCAAGATCCTCTTTTTTTAAAAGTTTTTGATTTCCTTCCTTTAAATGGCTTTCAAGCATAACACCTAAAATATTTTTTTCGCCATTGCTCAATTGATTTGCAACATTCTTGAGAACTTTAGACTGCTTTCGAAAATCTTTGTTGGAATTTCCATGACTACAATCAATCATCACTTTATCAGGAAGATTACATTGCTTTAATTCAGCTGAAATTCTTTGAACATATTGACTTTCAAAATTTGGGCCTTTTGAACCTCCTCTTAAAACTATATGGCCATCTGGATTTCCCGTAGTATTTACAATAGAAGCCATTCCATTGGCATTTACACCTAAAAAATGATGAGATTTTGAAGCTGACTGCATTGCATTTATTGCAGTAGAAAAAGAACCATCAGTTCCATTTTTAAATCCTATGGGCATTGATAATCCTGATGCCATTTCTCTATGAGTTTGACTTTCAGTAGTCCTAGCTCCAATGGCTGTCCAACTTATCAAATCGGCAATATATTGAGGGACAATTGGATCTAGTAATTCTGTGGCAGCAGGTATTCCGCTATTTGCTAGATATGAAAGCAAACTTCTTGCCCTTCTTAAACCAGTATTAATGTCATAAGAATCATCTAGATGAGGATCATTGATAAGTCCTTTCCAACCAATAGTTGTTCTTGGTTTCTCAAAATATACTCTCATGATTATTTCTAATTTATCTTTATAAATTTCTCGAAAGTTTTTAATATATTTTGAATATTCCATTGCAGCTTCTATATCATGAATTGAACATGGACCAACAATGACTAAAAGCTTCTGATCATTATGATGCAAAATATTTTGTATCGATCTTCTTGCTTGAGATACTGTATTAGCAGAGGTGTGATCTAAAGGTATATCATTATGTAATCTACTTGGAGGTATTAATGGACGTGTTTCAACTACATGTAAATCTGAAGTCTTTTCTAAAGCTGAATTATTTGATGATGTCGTCATTGATTAATTAAGAAGTTTGAATATTTAAAAAAGCATTTATGAATACTCTCCTTTTCAATATTAAAAATAACAATAGATTAGGCATTAAACCTTACTAATGAAGAATTTGGAAACATTGCTAAAAGATTATGCAGATCACGTAGCTGAAAGAGCTGCAAAAGGAATACCTCCTTTACCCTTAAATGCTGAGCAAACAAATTGTGTTACAAAATTACTGGAACAAGATAGTAATTACGATTCATCATATTTACTTGATTTACTAATATATAGAGTACCGCCAGGAGTTGATGAAGCTGCTTATGTAAAAGCAAGCTGGCTTACAGCTATTGTTAATTCTGAAAAATATTGCAAATCAATAACCCCTGAAAAAGCTATTGAAATACTAGGAACAATGATAGGCGGATATAATGTGAATTCTCTGGTTGAAATACTTAAAGGAGAAAATAGTTTACTAGCTAAAAAAGCAGCAGAAGTTTTAAAAAATATTATTCTTGTTTATGACTCAGCTAATGAAATTTATGAATTATCTCAAGATAACATTTATGCAAAAGAGGTTATAAATAGTTGGGCAAATGCAGAATGGTTCAAAAATAAAAAGGTTCTAGAGAAAGAAATTACTTGTTTAGTATTTAAGGTTGACGGAGAAACCAATACAGATGACTTATCTCCTGCCATTCATGCAACAACACGTCCAGATATACCAATGCATGCATTAGCCATGCTGGAATTTAAAAAACCAGATAGTCTAACGATTCTTGATAATTTAAAAAAACAAGATTTGCCAATAGCTTATGTTGGAGATGTTGTTGGAACAGGGAGTTCTAGAAAATCTGCTATTAATTCACTAATTTGGCATATAGGCGAAGAGATCCCTTTTGTTCCAAACAAAAAAACAGGTGGAATAGTAATTGGCAACAAAATAGCTCCTATTTTCTTTAATACCGCACAAGATTCAGGAGCTTTACCTATAGAAGCTGACGTATCT
Organism: Prochlorococcus sp. AG-402-O16; assembly: GCA_003216415.1. Lineage (GTDB taxonomy): Bacteria > Cyanobacteriota > Cyanobacteriia > PCC-6307 > Cyanobiaceae > Prochlorococcus_A. The sequence continues at coordinate 69,142 of QCIY01000008.1, read as the reverse complement.
CATATGAAAACAGGAGATGTTATAAAAATATATCCTTATAAAGGCATTATTAAAAAAATTGAAAAAAATTCAAAGATTGAAAAATTAATAAGCCAATTCGACTTGTGTCCATCAACTCTTACTGATGAGATTCAAGCTGGCGGCAGAATTAATCTCATGATTGGAAGATCTCTTACAGACAAAATTAGAAATAAATTAGATTACCAACCAAGTGAAATATTTATTCGACCACAAAATCCAAAAGCAAGTAATTCTGGCTTTAGTCAAGCACAAAAAATAGTAGGAAAAGCATGCGGTTTAGATGGTGTTAGGCCAGGGATGACCTGTGAACCAATTATGACCACAGTTGGCAGTCAAGATACTACTGGGCCAATGACTAGAGATGAACTAAAAGAACTGGCTTGTTTAGGATTCACTGCAGATTTAGTTATGCAAAGTTTTTGTCATACAGCTGCGTATCCCAAACCAGTAGATATAGTTACCCATAGAGAATTACCTGATTTTATATCTCAAAGAGGTGGTGTAGCTCTTAAACCAGGGGACGGCATAATCCATAGCTGGCTTAATAGAATGCTTCTACCTGATACTGTTGGTACTGGTGGTGATAGTCATACAAGATTCCCTCTTGGTATCTCATTTCCTGGAGGCTCGGGCATTGTTGCCTTTGCCGCAGCAATAGGATCAATGCCATTAAACATGCCGGAATCTGTGCTCGTTAAATTTATAGGTGAATTATTGCCAGGAATTACTTTAAGAGATTTAGTTAATGCAATCCCTCTCTTCGCAATTAAAAAAGGACTCTTAACTGTTGAGAAAGCAAATAAAAAAAATATATTTAACGGGAAAATTATGGAAATTGAGGGATTACCTAACTTAAAACTTGAACAAGCTTTTGAACTCACTGATGCTACTGCAGAACGCTCATGTGCTGGTAGCACAATACTTTTATCCCAGGAAACTGTTAAAGAATACTTAAAGAGTAATATTTGCCTTCTAGAAAAAATGATTGAAAGCAATTATGAAGACTCAAAATCGATTTCAAGAAGAATACATGATATGAAAAATTGGCTTAAAAAACCCTCATTAATTCAGCCTGATCCAAACGCTAAGTATGAAGAAATAATTGAAATTAATTTAGCAAAAGTAACACAGCCTATAGTTGCTTGCCCTAATGATCCAGATAATGTAAAAGAAATCACTGATGTTGCCAATACAAATATTGACGAGGTTTTTATAGGCTCTTGCATGACAAATATTGGTCACTACAGAGCAGCTGCGAAAGTTCTTGAAGGCGTAGAAAATTTAAAAGCTAAATTATGGATTTGTCCACCAACAAAAATGGATGAAGAAACTCTAAAAGCAGAAGGGTATTACAAAATATTTGAAAATTGTGGTGCAAGATTAGAGTTGCCAGGTTGTTCTTTATGTATGGGAAATCAAGCCAGAGTAGATGAAGGATCTGTAGTATTTTCTACTAGCACAAGAAATTTTGATAATAGACTTGGCAAGAATGCGCAAGTATTTTTAGGGAGTGCTGAATTAGCAGCAGTTTGCGCACTGCTTGGAAAAATCCCTGAAGTAGAAGAATATCAAGATATTACTAAAAATAAAATCAATCCATATTCAGATGAACTTTATCGTTATCTTCAATTTGATGAAATACAAGATTTCAGCTTATCAAAGTAATAATGGATTATGCCGAACCTAATAAAAGAAAATATTCAAAAAACACGTAATAATTCTTCTCGTAGTATCAAAAAATTATTAAGGCAAAGATCTCTTGTTGTTGCATTATCTCTTTTATTAACAGGTTTAGGGGCTTCAATTACAAGCATATTCTTTAAGACAGGAATCTACTTTATAAATAATTGGCGATTAGCACTATTAGACCTATTGCCATCTATTGCGGTATTACCAATTTTTGGAGCTTTAGGAGGAGCAATTGCAGGATATTTGATTAAAAATATTGCACCTGCCGCAAAAGGTTCAGGTGTAAGTCAAATCATGGGTTTCTTGAGGCATAAAAAAGTTCCAATGAATATAAAAGTAGGATTAGTAAAGCTCATATCAGGAATTATTGCTATTGGTAGTGGATTCCCTTTAGGTCCAGAAGGGCCATCGGTTCAAATGGGAGGATCAGTTGCTTGGCAAATGGCCAAATGGCTGAAAGCTCCTACAGCATTTAGAAGAGTAATAGTAGCAGCAGGTGGTGGTGCTGGAATAGCTGCAGTTTTTAGCGCTCCATTAGGAGGATTTATTTATGCAATAGAGGAGCTATTAAACTCTGCTAGACCAGTCATTTTGCTATTAGTATTAATTACAACTTTCATCGCAGATTCATCTGCCGATCTTATTCAGGCCTTAGGTTTAGATCCTAAAGCAGGAGGGTTTGATTTTAACTTAGGATTTTTGATTCAAAAAGAATATGACCCATCGGTTTTTTTCTTACCTATAGATTTTCTTTACCTTGTTTTACTAGGAATAATTATTGGTATCTTTGCAGAAATGTACAGCAAATATGTTTTATTTATGCAAAATCTTGGAAAAAAATGGTATAAAAATAAATTTGTTTTAAAAATGAGTATATGTGGGCTTATTTTAGGTAGTATTTATTCTTTTTTGCCTAGTACATTTCATAATTTAGATGAATTACAGAACATAATAGCTGAACAGAATACAAGTATTGGAATTGCCTTTTTAGCATTTTTAGTATTATTTATCACGACAGGTTTAGCTGCAGCATCTGGAGCTCCAGGAGGATTATTTTATCCAATGCTCACTTTGGGAGGGTCAATCGGACTAATCATGGGGAGCTGGGTAGAAACTGCAACAGGACATGCCCCCAGTACATACATTTTTGCCGGAATGGGAGCTTTCGTAGCAGGATGTTCGCGAACACCAATAACAGCTATGTTTTTAGCTTTTGCTCTAACAAAAAATTTATTAATCATGAAACCTGTCTTAATCAGCTGCATAGCAAGTTTCTTAATAGCAAGAGCTTTTAATGAAGAATCGATTTACGAAAGACAAATACAAATAGAATTAGAAGACTAAGAAATTATTTTCAATCAAAAACAGCAGTTTTGCTGTTATAAACAAATACTTGATGATTTAGATGTAATCTTACCGCTCTGGCTAGAGCTATTCTTTCAATATCTCTTCCTTTTCTAATCAAATCATCAACTTCATCCCTATGGCTCACAGTGACTGTACATTGCTCTATTATCGGGCCTTCATCAAGATCTTCAGTGACATAATGGGCAGTAGCACCAATTAATTTAACACCCCTCTTCCATGCTCGATGATACGGTTGTGCACCCTTAAATGCAGGTAAGAAAGAATGATGAATATTTATTATTGAGGAAAACTTTTTTAAAAAAGAGTCACTCAAAATTTGCATATATTTAGCTAATACAACAAGATCAATTTCATATTCTTTCAGCAAATGTAAAAATTGATCCTCAACGTCAGATTTATCAATAATAGAGGTATCAATATGGACAAATTTTGCATTAAAGTCATTTGCGATATTTTCAAGATCAGAATGATTTGAAATTATTAACGGGACCTTCATATTGAGTTCGCCATTTCTTACTCGCCAAAGTAAGTCAATCAAACAATGATTTTGTTTGCTCACGAATATAGCAACATTTGGAATTTCATCTGAATAATTTACGTTAAATTTTCCATCTACTTCAGCTGCAATTTTTTCAAATTGATTGTAAATTTCATCTCTATTAAAAGATGCATTTTTACTATTCCACTCGATTCGACTAAGAAACAATCCTGCGTCTTGATCTGTATGATGATCAGAATGTTTTATATTGCCACCATAATTTGAAATCCAGCTTGTAAGTAAACTTACAAGACCAGGACGATCGGGACAAACAATTTTGAATATAATTGAAGGATGTGCCAAAAAATTTTAAATTTTAATCAAATAAGTAAGTATATATAATATATCAATGAAAAGCTTAAAAGAAAATTCGCAAAAAGCACGCATACTTATTATTGGATCAGGAATTATAGGAAAATTTAATGCTTTAGAATTATCAGAATTAGGTTTTCAGATAACCCTTGTAGATCCGACTCAAAATAAAAATAGTAGTAATGCAGCTTTAGGTTTACTTATGGGTAATATGTATCAAAAAAGGAAAGGTAGAAGTTGGGACCTAAGAAAACAAAGCATAGAATTATGGCCAAAATGGTTAAAATACCTTCAAGAATTTAATAATAAATTAAATATTATAAAACCATTAATACAACTAACTACTAATGAAGAAACGTTTAAAAAATTAAAGAAATTTATTATTGAAAATAACGATCAAGATTTAAAATTTTTAGAGAAAAACTCAATTCTTATTGAAAATATAAATAAAGCATTTCAAACAAAAAATTTAAAGGGAATAATTTCGTTCAAAGATGGAAGAATAAATGCTGTGGCTTTACTAAAGACATTAGATACATATCTAAAAAATAAAAAAGTAGATTTTTTAGAAGAAGAAATAATCAAAATTAGAAAATCAAATAAGCAATGGATTGCTACATCTAAAACCAAAAAAGTAATCAATTCTGACATAATTATTTTGTGTAATTCATTAGATACCATTGATTTGATAGATAATCTATCTCACAACATCAAATTAAAACCTGTATTAGGACAAGCTATTGAAGTTGGCATAAATGATTCAGAAGTTGATTTATTATCGCTTCCAAAACATTTTAATATAAATGGCAAAAATATAATTCCAATCTCAAAAACCAAACTTATTATTGGTTCAACTGAAGAATTTAGTATAAATCCAGAAAAAAATATTTTTGAAGAACTTACAAACTTTATGGATAAAAAACCAACTTGGCTAACAAATGGACATATCAATAAACAATGGTCTGGAATTAGGTCAAGACCTGATGGCGAACCTTCACCAATAATGAAATCTTTAGAAGATGGATTGATTATATGTACAGGTTTTTATAAAAATGGAATTTTGCTTGCGCCAGCTTGCTCTAAATGGGTTGCTAACGAAATTAAAAATTACCTTTCTTAATCTTTTGTTTCAGTAAAGTCTGCATCAATTACATCATCTCCACCTTTTTCATTTGAATTATTTTGATCTGGACCATCGGTTGAACCAGATGATGGAGGCTGATTACCTGGTTGCTGATAAACGGATGAACCAACTGCATAAAGTTCTTGCTGCAGTTCTTCAAGAAGTTTTTTCATTAATTCATAATCTTCTTTTGATGTTGCCTCTTTTAAAGCATTACTTTTTTCTTCAACCTTAGACTTTGCTGCAGCATCAATTTTTTCTCCCAATTCACCAAGTTGCTTTTCTGTCTGATATACGAGTGTTTCAGCTTGATTCTTTAAATCAATTTTTTCTCTTTTTTCTTTATCTGTAGATGCATTGGATTCAGCATCTTTAACCATTTTTTCGACTTCATTATCAGATAGAGTAGAGGCACCAGTGATAGAAATACTCTGCTCTTTACCACTTCCTTTATCTTTAGCGGTAACACTGAGAATACCATTTGCATCAATATCAAATGTGACTTCAATTTGGGGCACACCTCTTGGTGCTGAGGGAATCCCATCCAATCTAAAAGTTCCTAAGCTCTTGTTATCAGACGCCATTTCTCTTTCACCCTGCAGAACATGTATTTCTACATTTGTTTGACCATCTACAGCAGTTGAATATGTTTCAGATTTCTTAGTAGGCACTGTAGTATTCCGATTTATCATTTTTGTCATTACTCCGCCTAAAGTCTCTACACCTAAAGAAAGTGGAGTAACGTCAAGCAACAATATATCTTTGACCTCTCCTGCTAAAACTCCTCCCTGAATTGCAGCTCCAACAGCTACTACCTCATCAGGATTAACAGTTTGATTTGGTTCTTTACCTATTATTTTTTTTACTAAATCTAAAACAGCAGGAATTCTAGATGAACCTCCCACCATTACAACCTCATCAATTTCACTAGTAGAAATTTTGGCATCACTTATTGCTCTCTCAACTGGAGTCTTGCATCTATCAATTAAAGAAGCTGCTAATTCCTCAAACTTAGCTCTAGTTAGATTTAAATCTAAATGTTTTGGCCCTTCAGGTGTCGCTGTAATAAAAGGTAGATTTATTTCACTTTGAGTAGCATTTGAAAGCTCAATTTTTGCTTTTTCTGCAGCTTCAGTAAGTCTTTGTAAAGCTTGCTTATCTTGTCTAAGATCAATTCCCTCGTTTGATTTAAAAGTACTAGCTAAGTGATCTACGATGCATCTATCAAAATCATCACCACCTAAATGTGTATCTCCAGATGTAGATAGAACTTCAGTTACTCCATCACCAGCTTCAATAACTGAGACATCAAATGTTCCTCCCCCTAAATCGAAAACAAGAATTTTTTCATTTTCTTTATCCAAACCATACGCTAAAGCTGCGGCAGTTGGCTCATTAACAATTCTGAGGACTTCTAAACCTGCAATCTTTCCTGCATCTTTTGTAGCCTGTCTTTGGGAGTCATTAAAATAAGCTGGAACTGTAATTACTGCCTGTGTAACTTTATCGCCAAGATATTTACCAGCATCATCGGCTAACTTTCTTAGCACTTGAGAACTTACCTCCTCAGGAGAAAACTGCTTATCCAAAATAGGACACTTTAATTTGACACTAGAACCAGATTTTTCAACAGAGTAACTAACTTCTTTAGATTCTTCATTAACTTCATCAACTCTTCTACCAACAAAACGCTTTGCAGAATAAAAAGTGTTTTCAGGATTCATAACAGCTTGTCTTTTAGCGATTTGTCCCACAAGCTGGTCTTGATTTTTTGTATATGCAACAACTGATGGAGTAGTTCTGAAACCCTCAGCATTTGCTATTACAGTAGGTTTACCACCCTCCATTACAGCGACACAACTATTAGTTGTTCCTAAATCGATTCCTACAACCTTACCCATGGGTAAATTCTCATATTTGATATTCTCCATAATCGGTCATCGGCGTCATTATTGTTACTCAAAGACGGGGTGTGGTTCCCGAACAGATCGTTATCTTTTAAGGAAAAAATTCTAAACATGATTTCAAGTAACACATCTTTTATTGCATTAATTGGTAATCCTGTAAGCCATTCTTTGTCACCAATTATGCAAAATGCTGCCCTTCAATATTTAGGCTTAGATTTAATTTATATTGCAATACCTTGTAAAGATGAAGATCTAGAATCAGTTTTGCATTCTTTAAAAAAAATTAATTGCAAAGGTTTAAATATCACAATTCCACATAAAGAAAAAGTATTTGACCTTTGTAGTGACATTTCCCCTATTGCTAACAAAGTAAAAGCAATTAATACCATGAAATTAAATTCTAAAAAAGAATGGAGCGGAACTAATACAGATGTAGAAGGATTTATTTATCCTCTAAAAAAACTAAACATAGCAAAGAAAAAATCAATAGTTCTTGGCTCAGGTGGTGCAGCAAGATCTGTTATTCAAGGTTTAATAAATTTAAATCTTTCAACAATTTCAGTAATATCACGTAACAAATCATCACTAGATGAATTAACAAAAAATTTTGATAATCAAATTCAACTTCAAGGTTTTTTAGATAATGATAATCAAGCCCAAAATTTGATTCAGGAAGCAGATTTAATTGTAAATACAACACCAGTAGGGATGAAAGAGAGTAAATATGAAAAGAATGTATTTCCATATGGCGAGGCTTTTTGGAGATCTCTGAACTCGCAAACAATTGTTTACGATTTAATCTATAATCCAAGTCCAACTCCTTTATTAAAATTTAGTGCAAAAAAAGGATGCATGACCATCGATGGTTTAAAAATGCTTGTTGCTCAAGGAATGAAATCAATATCATTTTGGACAAATGGTTTGGAAGTGCCTTTTGAAATTATGAATAACGCACTAAAAAAATATCTTTAAAAAATGATCTTAATTTTTAAGAAACTGTCCGTCGTAATGTATCGTAAATAATGAACAGACGCTCATCACACCAATTTATGAGCCAAAGACCTTGTCTGAAATTATGAACGATCAACAATCTTATTACGAAACCATGTATATCCTCCGCCCAGATATTGCGGAAGATGAAGTAACTAATCACATTGACAAATACAATAAACTTTTAAAAGAATTTGGCGGTACTATTCTGGATAGTCAAATGAGGGGCAAGAGAAGATTAGCCTATCAAATAGCCAAACATAGGGAAGGAATTTACGTTCAATTGAGTCATCAAGGTGATGGACAACATATTTTTAAAATTGAAAAAGCAATGAGACTTAGTGATGATGTCATAAGATACATGACAGTTAAACAAGAAGGGCCTTTACCAACCCCAAGACCTTCTAATAAAAGCACATCTCAATCAGCAAATAAAGACAATCCAGATGCCAACATTGAATCTAAAGAAAAACAACCTGTAACAATCCCTGATGCTTCAACTCCAGGTAAAGATGATGCTGAAACCAAAGAAAATGCAGAATCTTAAATGTTAATCATTTGTTTTTGGATTTAACTCAGCCCATATTTTATTAGACATACCCCACATATAGATAAAACCCTCTGCAAGAGAATGATTAAACACATCATCTCGACTATAAGTTGCCAAATCTTCCCTATAAAGTGAATTATTTTCGGACATTCTTCCAACTATTGTTGCGTTCCCCTTTTGAAGTCTAATCTTTACTCTTCCATTAACTGAAGTTTGAGTAGATGAAATAAATGCATCTAAACTATCTTTAAGAGGGCCAAACCAAAAACCTTGATAAACTAATTGACCCCATTTTTTTTCAACTATTTGCTTAAAGTCGATAACATCTGGGTTTAATGTTATGCTCTCTAATTCCTTATGAGCTTTTATTAAAAGTAGAAGACCAGGTGTTTCATAAATTTCTCTACTTTTAATTCCTACTACACGATCTTCAATCATATCTATTCTTCCAAAACCATGCTCACCTGCAAGATCATTAGCTTTTTGCATAATCTGTACTGGAGTTAAAAATTCATCATTAATTCCAACTGGAAACCCATTATTAAAAACAATTTCTACATCTTGAGGCGAATCAGGTGAATTATCAATTGATGATGTCATTGCAAAAATTTCTTCAGGTGCTTCTTGCATTGGATCTTCTAATATTCCCGCTTCAATACTCCTACCAAGTAAGTTAACGTCTATTGAATATGGTGATTTTTTTGATACTGGTGCAGGAATACCAAATTTTTCTCCATATACTATTGCCTCTTCTCGACTCATATTCCACTCCCTTGCAGGAGTAATTATTTTCAAATCAGGGCCTAAAGCATTAATTGCTAAATCAAATCGCACCTGATCATTACCTTTACCAGTGCATCCATGAGCTACTGCATCAGCGTTAATCTCTCTAGCAATATTTACAAGATTTTCAGCAATTAAAGGCCTAGCAAGGGCTGTAGATAAAGGATATTTATCAAGATATAGTGCGTTAGCTCTTATAGCGGGGAAAGCATATCTCTCAACAAAATTATTAACTAAATTACCAACGATTGATTTAGATGCACCAGAATTTAAAGCTTTTTGTCTAATAAGTTCTAAATCCTCACCTTGTCCAAGATCTGCCACAAAAGTAACCACTTCTGAGATTCCATATTCATTCTTTAAATATGGAATACAAACGCTCGTATCTACACCACCAGAATAAGCTAGTACAACTTTTTTTACCTGCTGCATCTAAATTTGCTCCATAAATTTAAAGTTTTGACGTAATTAAGAATTTGAAAACTTATTAAAAACTAATATTATTGTAACTAAAAGAGCTGGACCAAAAACTAGTAATAACAGAAGAAAGTTATTAATTATTAAAACATTGGGATTCAAGTATCCAATAAGTTTAAATAATCCAGACAGCAAAAGTGAAACTAGCCAGATAAAATAGTATTTTAAATTTCCTTTATCAAACAAAGTTTTCGTGTGCATTATTATGTATTATCTTATATATAGAACATAAACTTTAATGGATTCAAATAAACTAAGACTTAGATTAAACGATATTTCTGAAGTCAACCCCGCTTTAACTTGCTACCACAGAGATGATCCAGCTCCTGTTTTGCCATTAAGAGATGAACCTGATCTACTATCTTGGCTTGAAAATACTGAAAGACTTGTTGCTGAAAAAGAAGGTGACTCTCAAGAGATTAGTACGATAGAAGAAGAAGAACTTTCAGCACTAATGGGAGAAAAAGAAGATTATAAAACTGAAGAAGATACTTCAGAAGATGATTGGGAAGATTAAAAAGTTTAACTTCAAATCTTTATTAATATTAAATACTTTTGCTGTAGGATTAACCTCCTATTTTTTTAATAATTTTATTTTTATAGGAATTTATATATTATTTTTTTTTATTTCTTTATTCATAACAAAGAATGGTCTCAAGATAATCAAAAAGTTAAATTTACTTCAAAATATTAGGACTGAAGGTCCTGCTAAACACTTTGAAAAAAGTAATACCCCCACAATGGGTGGGATTTTTATGATAATCCCTTTTTTAATTTTTCTTTTGATAATAACTATAAATTTAGGTTCCCTAAAATTATTGCTTTTATTAATTACTATTTTTGGTTTCTTCATTATAGGATTTTTAGATGATTATTTAAGCATTAAAAATAAAGAGAACACCGGGTTAAAAACAAAAGAAAAATTTGTTCTACAAAGTATCATCTCAATATTTTTTACATTGTTAGCCTATGAAAAAAATTTAATAAATCCATTTATTAATGTATCTGACTCTTGGGGAATAAATATGAATATTTGCATATTGCCCATTTCTTTTTTAGTACTAGTTGGCATAAGTAATTCAGTAAATTTGACTGATGGACTAGATGGATTAGCAGCTGGATGTAGTGGGATTGTCTTTTATGGATTAGGAACAGAAATATTAATGAAAGAACAACAAGAGCTTATTGTTTTTAGTATTTTATGTTACTCAATGTCAGCTATATGCTTAGGATTTCTAAAATTCAATAATTATCCTGCAAAAATATTTATGGGTGATACAGGATCTTTAAGTATTGGTGCGATTCTAGGTTCCATAGCGTTATTAACAAATAGCGTTTTTACATTATCTATTTTCTCAGGAATATTTATTATTGAATCTTTATCAGTAATAATTCAAGTAGGGTTTTTTAAAATTACAAAAAAATTTTTTCACAGAGGTAAACGCATATTTTTAATGACTCCACTGCACCACCATTTTGAACTTAAAGGAGTGAAGGAACAGAAAATAGTTGAAAATTTTTGGAAAATTAACATTTTACTTGTAATTTTAGGTATAGTTTTAAAAATCAATCTTTAAAAAATTTGTTATGAGTTTTTTTACATGGAAAGATAATGGATTAACAAGTGACTGTTCAAGTCTTGATGCAATGGCATCAAGATTTGAAGAAACTGCTAACTTAATGAAAAAACTATCTAAAAAAGGCTTCAAACTAAAGAAAACTGATAAAAATCAACTAATTCTTCACCCTGATCCTAAAGTATTTGATCAATGGGGTTTTATAAGTGAAGAACTTCCTTTTAAACAACTCTGTTTAATATCAGATGAAGAATGACTATTGGACCTTAAAAACTCTTCTGTGAGTATTGACAAATAATTACGTACATGAGTATTCCAACTAAAGTGCCTATTAACGCCCTCAATTCCATTTCTACTCCATAATTTCCACTGATCATTATCAGAAATTCCTTTTTCAAGAATAAGTTTCAACTTATTAATATCAGTAACATCTACTAAGAGTCCATTTTCACATTTTGATCGAATTTCTTTTGGTCCTCCATCATTTGTTGATATTATTGGCAATCCACATGAAGAAGCTTCAAGAAGGGTTAAACCAAAAGGCTCTGTTAGGGCTGGATTTACAAATACACCCCCTCTGCTAGCAGCCCACCTATATAAAGCAGGTATATGAGTTGGAAGATGCTTTTTTGGATAAGCTACCTTTCCATACAAATTATATTTATCAATAGTTTCAAAAATATTATGGAATACATCTTTTTGTTGAGGATCAAGTTTCGAAGTACTATCTCGACAACCCAAAATTAAAATTAAATTAGTTTTTCTTTTTAATTTTTCAGACCTTCCATATGCCTCAATCAAAGAAGGAATATTTTTTCTTCGTACAGCTCTAGAAATAGTCAATAATGGAGGTTTAGTAGAATCCTTTAGAAAAGGTCTCATCATATTGTCAATTTCAGCTATCTCTGTTGTCGTATGAATATGGTGAAACTTTTTATGATCAACACCAGGTGGAATTACTTTAGCTTTTTGAGGTGAAAAAGAAGAATATTGAGAATATTGATAAACTGACTCTTGTTTAGTGCTTGTAACAACAATATCTGCAGACTTTAACGCTTTTTCTTCTGCCTCAATTCTTTTACTTATGGAATAAAGCTTTTCTATTTGATTAGTTTTTAAACCAGTATCAATCAATTTCCTCTTTTTTTCTCTTCCTAAAGAATGACCAGTAAAAATAAGTGGAACATTTAAAAATTTACTTAGTTTAACTCCTACATATCCAGCATCTGCATAATGAGCATGAATAAAATTAGGCTTATTATTTTTTTTATAATAAGAGATAAGGCTTTCAGTTAAATGATCTAAATAAGGCCAAAGCAATTCCTTTCTTAAATATTTATTAGGTCCAAATTCAAATCTTAAAATTCTTACTCCAGGTTCTACAAATTCTTCTTCTTGAGAATATTCATCATCTATTCTTGAATCATTGATTAAACGCGTAACTAAGTCTACTTGGTCAACTTCGGAAGTATTAGCCAAACTTTTAACGAGCTCTAAAACATATTGTGTTTGCCCTCCTGTATCTGCATCTCTGCCTAATTCAAGATTTTTAGAGCGTATAAGACCATGTAAATGTAAATGTAGAAATTTCAACCTCATTCAGCAAGTCCTCCGATCAACCGCCTTTAATACAAATAAGATGAATTTTCAAAGTAAATATTAAGAAAGCATTATGATTTTAAATTTATTTAATGCAAAAGTTTTTAAAAAATAAGTTATAGACTAGTATTATGACCCTCTAAAGAAGACTCTCGTTTAACTTAAATAATTAAAGATACAAAGAAATACAACAAAATTTTTTATTTGAGAACTTTTTTAAGATATTTTGCTGTGTGGCTTGTGGGATGTTGGGCCACATCTTCAGGAATACCCTCTGCAATAATTTCGCCACCTTTATCTCCTCCATCAGGTCCTAAATCAATAATCCAATCTGAACATCTAATTACATCTAAATTATGTTCGATAACAATTACAGAATTACCTTTATCTACCAATCGTTGTATTACATCCATTAATTTATGAACGTCATAAAAACTTAAACCTGTAGTTGGTTCATCAATCAAATATAGAGTTTTTCCAGTAGCCCTTTTAGATAATTCTGTAGCCAACTTAACTCGTTGAGCCTCTCCACCAGATAATGTTGGAGCAGGTTGACCTAATTTGACATATCCTAAGCCTACATCTACCAATGTAGATAATCTATCAGCTGCTTGAGGTATAGCAGAAAAAGTTTCTGCAGCTTGTTCAACAGTCATCTCTAAAACATCAGATATATTGAATCCTTTATATTTAACTTGAAGAGTTTCCCTATTAAAACGAGCTCCTTTGCATACTTCACATTGAACATATACATCAGGTAAAAAATTCATTTCGATAACATTGACTCCTTGTCCTTTACACGCTTCGCATCTTCCACCTTTCACATTAAAACTAAATTGACCGGCCTGATAGCCCCTTGCTTTTGCTTCCACTGTTGCAGTAAATATCTGCCTTATAGGATCAAAAGCACCTGTATAGGTGGCAGGGTTTGATCTTGGTGTTCTCCCTATTGGAGATTGATCAATGACGATAACTTTATCAATTGCCTTTATACCCTTTAACTCTTTCACACCTTGAGGAAAAGGAACTTTTAATCCTAAAGAATGACATAAGGCTGGATGAAGTAATTCATTTATTAAGGTACTTTTACCACTCCCACTTACTCCTGTTACAGAAACTAATCTTCCTAAAGGAAATTCTACAGATATATCCTTTAAGTTATTTTTTGAACAATTATTTAAAATTAAACTTTTTTTGATAGATGATCTACGTTCTTTTGGGGTAGGAATGCACTTCCTACCACTGAGATAAGCCCCAGTTAATGATCTCTCTGATTTCAAAACGTCTTGATATGACCCTTTAGCAATAATTTCGCCACCATAAACACCTGCACCTGGTCCGATATCAACTAAATAATCTGCGGATTTCATAGTATCTTCGTCATGTTCAACAACAACTAAAGTATTTCCTAGGTCTCTTAAACTCTTTAATGTTTCTAATAATCTGTCATTGTCTCTCTGGTGTAAACCAATACTTGGCTCATCTAATACATATAGAACTCCAGTAAGACCTGCACCTATTTGCGTAGCTAATCTAATACGCTGAGCCTCTCCGCCAGACAAAGTCATAGCTGGTCTATCTAAAGTTAGATAATCTAAACCTACATTAATTAAAAACTTCAAACGTAAACGAATCTCTTTCAAAACCAATTCACCTATCTGCTTTTGTTTTTCAGATAAAGATATATTTTCCCTTTTAGTCTTACTTAATCCCATGATTCGATCGATGTGAGTTAAGGTTTCAGAAACGCTTATAGAAGTTAAATCAGTTATGTTATAAGGTCCAAGTTTAACAGCCAAAGCCTCTGGTCTTAATCTTTTTCCAGAACACGTCTTACAAGGCACTAGCTCTAGGTACTTTTCTAACTTTTGCTTAACTGATTCTCCATTAGCTTCATTCAATTGCCTTTCTAGTATCGGTAGAATCCCCTCAAAAGGCCTTTCAAAACCACTAGAAGTTTTAAAACGGCTATCTGCTTGAATTAGTATTGGTTTGTCCGACCCTAAAAGTAAAACCTTCTTTTGAAGGTCACTTAAATCTTTCCAAGGGGTTTTTAATTCAAAACCATAAGCTTGCCCTACTGAATATAGTAATGAAAAATAATAAGTATTATCTTTTTCACTCCAAGGAGCTATTGCCGCATAAACAGGTAATGTTTTATCTGGTATAACTCTATCCGCAGTAAATTTTTTTAAATAACCAATCCCATGACAATCTGGACAAGCCCCATATGGACTATTAAAGGAGAATAGTCTAGGAGAAAGTTCTTCTACAATAGAACCATGAACAGGACAAGCATAATTCTCTGAATATAATTTTTCTCTCTCTAAATTAGAAGGTAAGTTTTCTCCTTTTTTTGGAACAACTTCCACTATTGCTAAACCATCGCCTCTTTTGAGACAAGTTTGTAAAGAGTCATTCAATCTTTCCTCTATTCCCTGTCGAGCAATTAATCTATCAACTACTACCTCGATATTATGAATATGATTTTTATCTAATTCAATACTATCTGCAAGTTCTCGCACCTCACCATTAATTCTTACTCTGGCAAAGCCCTCAGCTGCTAGTCCACTTATTAATTTTGCATGTGTTCCTTTCTTCCCTCTTACAACAGGAGCCAGCAGTTGATACCTTGTACCTTCTGGCAATAGAAGAATCTGATCAACCATTTCATCAATTGTTTGAGGTGCAATTGGAATTCCACAGTGATGACAATGCGGCTCGCCAGCACGGCCAAATAACAATCTTAGATAATCTTGTATCTCCGTTACTGTTCCAACTGTTGATCGCGGATTATGACTTGTAGATTTCTGATCAATTGAAATAGCAGGCGATAAGCCCTCTATATTGTCAACATCTGGTTTATCTACTTGACCCAAAAATTGCCTTGCATATGCTGAAAGGCTCTCAACATATCTTCTTTGACCTTCCGCAAAGATCGTATCGAAGGCTAAAGAACTTTTACCACTTCCACTAACGCCAGTAAAGACTATAAATTTATTCCTAGGCAGAGAAAGGTCAATATTTTTTAAATTATGCTGCCGAGCTCCTCTTATGTTGATTGAATTATCTTGTTCAAAACTATTATCGGTTTTCATAACCATATTTAAATCTATTTATGATTTAAAAAATCTATTATAGTGGAATTTTTTTTATTTTATGCTGCCGACCTTTCAAGAAGTCGAGAAGCGTAATCATTCGCTTCTCGAAAACCTCCCCCAATTAGCTCTATTAGTTCGTGTTTTCTTTGTTTTTTTGTAGCTAGTTTTGATATTGAGGTATACGTTATTCCATCAACTACATTTTTATTAACTTTAAAATGAGCAAATCCTCCAGCGGCTAAGAAAGGCTGATGTGTAATACATAAAACCTGTTGGTCTTTAGAAATTTTTTTTATTAGCTCAACCAAAGAAAATAAAGACTTACCACTTAAACCATTATCTATTTCATCTAAAAAGAAAGTATTTGGTTTTTTTGAAATACTCGATTTAATAGCTAATAAAAATCTTGACATTTCTCCACCAGAAATAACATTTGATAATGGGGCAAGCTTCTGATCGGGATTAGCCGAAAACAAAAAATTTATATTATCAATTCCATCTCCAGAAGGCTTGCATTCAGAAAATTGAATTGAAAAGTTTGCATTTTCTAATCCTAGATTTTTTAAAATAGAGACTACTGAATTTTGTAGCTGTTTAGCAATTTTTTTTCTTTCAGTAGATTGAGTAAGAAATAAAGAATTTAAATTACTTTGCAAGTTTCTGATTTCATTTTTCATATTAAGAATCTCATTATCTTGATCATTTTTTAAAAAATATGACCTTAATTCATCTCGCTTTTGAATTAATTGAGCTAGATCCAATGAAAACATTCTTTGCAAGTTTTTTAAAAAAAATAATCTTTTTTGTATTTCTGAAAGATTAGATTCATGATTATCTATGTCTTGTATGTATGAATTGAGAGAGAGGATTAGATCTTCAACATAAGTTTGGATATGTAATAACTTTTGTCTAAAGTCTTGAATTTTTAAATCAAAATCTACTGTTTTATTGAGATTTTTTATTGATTGATTTATCAAAAAGGCAACTGATGGTTCATCATGACTAAATTTATTTAAGTTATCTAAAGTTAATTGAATTGAATTATTTATTTCAAGGTTATTTACAAGTTTATTTTCTAATAACTCTAATTCTAAGATTTCCTCACTAGAATTTAAGTTAGCTTCTTCCAAACTCTTCAACATTTGTTTACTTAACAGGTTATTTTCTTCTTGTTTCCTAAAAGATTCTATTTTTTCATGCATAAATCCTTTTAAAACCTCACCTTCCTCCCATATTGTTTTAATCTTTGCACTAGTCTCTCTCAATTCTTGCGAAGATAAATCATCTATAATTAATCTTCTCTTATCTTGAGAATCAAATATAAAAGTATCTGATTGGCCTGCAAAATCTATTAAAAATCGTCCAATTTCTTCTAATGATTTTTTATTAATTGATAAATTATTAAGGCTATATTTGGTTAAAATTTTATTATTTTTTCTATAGGATATTCTTTTGATGTGTATTAATGAAGAACTAGTTTGAAAACCATTTCTAATTAACCATTTATTAATTTGAAAAGAAGAAGAAAATTTTGCCTCAATAATGCAATGATCTTTCCCTGGACGTATTAAGTGCTTTAAAGGTATATTGGTTCCACCAAATAAAACATTTAAGGAATCTAAAATAAGTGATTTTCCTGAACCAGAATCCCCAGTAATGATGTTTAAACCTTTTTCGAAATTAATTTCTATAATCTCTATTAGGGCTAAGTTTTCTATTTTTAAATGTATTAGCATGATAGATCTTCTATATAAAAAAATTAACTTCTTTTTAAAAAAAATAAAGGTATTGAATATATAAAGTTATGAAAGAAGATTTTACTGATTTTATTGAGGTATCTGGACTGTTGGATTATGATCCAGATACAATATCTAAAATCTACAAAAAAAACCCAAAAAGACTATTAAAAAGACTTTGGCAAACACTCATACCTATTTTTGCCTATATATTTTCAGTTGGGTGGGATCAATTAACTGGTAGATTAAAAAATGAAACGAAAGCAAGATTTAGAGCAAAGGAATTAACAAATTTATTAGTAGAACTAGGGCCAGCTTTCGTTAAAGCAGGTCAAGCTTTATCAACAAGGCCAGATATCATTCCAGGCATTCTTCTCGAAGAATTATCTGAATTGCAAGACCAACTACCAGGATTTGACGGAGATAAAGCTATGGAATTAATAGAAGAAGATTTAGGATCAACAATAGATGAAATTTTTTTAGAAATTGATAAGGATCCAATTTCTGCTGCTTCTCTAGGACAAGTACATAAAGCCAAACTAAAGAATGAAGAAGTTGTTGCAGTTAAAGTCCAACGACCAGGTTTAAGAGAACAAATTACTTTAGATCTGTACATAGTAAGAAATATTGCCTTTTGGCTGAAAAACAATATTGGATTGATAAGAAGTGATCTCGTGGCACTGATTGATGAATTAGGAAAAAGAGTTTTTGAAGAGATGGATTACTTAAACGAGGCTAAAAATGCAGAAAAGTTTAGAAATATGCATAAACATAACCAAATGATTGCCGTGCCAAAAATTTACAAAAAAATAACATCAAGAAGAGTTTTAACAATGGAATGGATCGACGGTACAAAATTAACTAATTTAGAAGATGTAAAAAAATTAGGGATCGATCCTGACAAAATGATTGATATTGGAGTGCAATGTAGTTTAGAACAGCTTTTAGAACATGGTTTTTTTCATGCTGACCCACATCCAGGGAATTTATTAGCGTTGAAAGATGGCAGATTATGTTATTTAGATTTTGGAATGATGAGCGAAGTATCCAGAGACTCAAGGTCTGGTTTAATACAAGCAGTTGTACATTTAGTAAATAAAAACTTCGACAAATTATCTCAAGATTTTGTTAAATTAGGATTTTTATCCGAAGAAGTTAATCTTGAACCAATTGTTCCCGCATTTCAAGATGTTTTTATTAATGCCGTTGAACAAGGAGTTTCGAAAATGGATTTCAAGAGCGTTACAGACGACATGTCAGGGGTTATGTATAAATTCCCATTCCGATTACCTCCATACTATGCTCTCGTAATTAGGTCATTACTCACATTAGAAGGTATTGCATTAAGCGTAGACCCAAATTTTAAAATACTAGGTGCAGCTTATCCGTATTTTGCGAGAAGATTAATGGAAGATCCTGACCCACAGTTAAGAGAAAGTTTGAAAGAAATGCTTTTTGATAATAAAAAATTCAAATGGGACCGTCTAGAAGATCTTCTCTCTAACGCTGCAAAGCAGACAAATCTAGATCTGGAAAAACTTATAGATGAAGTCATAAATCTTCTTTTTTCTCCAAAAGGAGGGTTCCTAAGAAATGAAATAATTGAAAGCTTAACCAATCAAATAGATTTGCTAGGTCTTAAAATACTGAAAAATTTAAATAACTACCTTCCTAGCTCAATTAAATTAAATGTAGCTAATGAAAATAACAACCTAAATGACCTAATAATGTATGTAGAGCCATTAAGAAACTTTTTAGAGATTTTGCAAAAAGTACCAGGATATTCTATAGATATTTTTCTAAAAAGGGTTCCTAGACTTATAAATGAGCCTTATACAAAAGAAATGGGTATAAAAATTGCAAAAAAAGTGACAGAAAAAGGAGTAGTTAGACTCGTGAAAATTGCTGCTGGTACAAATATCTAAAATGATCTTTAAGAAAATATTAATAATAAAATTATTTTTTATTTTTATAAGTTCTCAATTTCTTTTTAATGTTTCAAAAGTAAAAGCTGCTGAAGAAATTAAAATTATATACAGTATTTTTTCAAGAACAATTAAAGTCGATTCATTA
The DNA here is from genome assembly GCA_003216415.1 of Prochlorococcus sp. AG-402-O16. GTDB lineage: Bacteria > Cyanobacteriota > Cyanobacteriia > PCC-6307 > Cyanobiaceae > Prochlorococcus_A. The sequence continues at coordinate 49,298 of QCIY01000008.1, read as the reverse complement.
AAAACTTTTGCTCTTGAGGGTAATTCAACAAAAAAATTACAAAGAATTTTAAGAGCAACTGGATCTACAGATAAAGAAATTAGATCTGCATTAAATGAAAATTTTGAGATCCCCATAACGATTGCAAGTAAATTACTCTATTCAGAAATAGGAAATATTTTTTTAACAAGACTTTCATCTATAATCCACCCGCCCAAAGCAAATGATGAAAGAACAGGCATGTTAGCGCTTAGGGCAAGTGTAATTCAAGGTATTAAGATAGGAGATGGGAAAATAAATATGATAAATTTTTTTGAAGGATATCCAACAAAAACTATTATTTTAGATGTCACCGCTTTAAGCAAAGTTATGAATAAAGTAGAATCAATTTCAGAACTATTAGACTTTTTTACAGATTCTCCTCTAAAAAAAATCAAAACAAATTAAACAACTATGGTGTTATTAAATAAAATTAAGAATAAATTACGTATCAATTACAGAAAAAAAAGATGGCCAGGTCTAATCGATGCATATAAACAATATCTTCCAGTTACAAAAAAAACTCCAATTATCTCACTTAACGAAGGAAATACGCCACTAATTTTTAGTGAATCAATAAGCAAATTAATTGGAAATGGAAGTAAGGTTTTCCTAAAATATGATGGTCTAAACCCAACTGGATCTTTTAAAGATCGGGGAATGACTATGGCCATAAGCAAAGCAAAAGAAGAAGGGCGTGAAGCAGTAATTTGTGCAAGCACTGGAAACACATCTGCTGCTGCTGCTGCATACGCTTCTAGAGGAGGATTAAAACCTTATGTTTTAATACCAGAAGGATTTGTTGCACAAGGAAAGCTTGCACAAGCTTTAATGTATGGTGCTGAGATAATATCTATTAATGGAAACTTTGATAAAGCTCTAGAAATTGTGAGGGATTTATCTGCTAAACATCCAATTGAACTTGTTAATTCTGTTAATCCATATCGAATACAAGGTCAAAAGACAGGGGCTTTTGAAATTGTTGATGACTTAGGTATTGCACCTGATTGGCTTTGTATTCCAATGGGAAATGCAGGAAATATAACTGCTTATTGGATTGGGTTTAAAGAATATTCAAAAATAAAAAGAAATTTAAAATTACCAATTATGATGGGTTTTCAATCTGAAGGATCTGCTCCATTAGTAAAAAATATAATAGTAAAGGATCCTGAAACAATTGCAACTGCAATAAGAATTGGAAATCCAGTAAATAGAGAAAAAGCAAAAATAGTGAAAAAAGAAAGTAAAGGAGACTTTCAGTCTGTTTCAGATGAAGAAATAATCAATGCTTATAAAGCCCTTGCCAAAGAAGGAGTTTTTTGTGAACCTGCGAGTGCAGCATCAGTTGCTGGACTCATTAAAAATAAAAATAGAATTCAAAAAGAATCGACTATTGTTTGTGTTCTTACTGGAAATGGATTGAAAGATCCTGATTGCGCTATTAAAAATAATGATGCTCTTTTTAGGAAAAATATTGAACCTTCATTACAAAATATAACCAAAATATTAGGATATTAAAATTCAAAAAAATTAGTGTCTGTGGAAATCAATTAAAAACAAAATTTATTTGTTGATAAATCCATAAAAAATAATGTATTTTGTTGAATATTTTAAAATATTTTAAACAAATAAAAAATTATTCAACAAATTATAAGTTTTTTCCACCTATTTTAATTTCCGTAAACCAAGTAATTAAGTATCCTGATTTAAAAATTCCACAAATTCCACAAGATCTACTACTACTAATTTTTTTTATTTTAAATTAAGAATATAATATTAGATAGGCAAAAAAAACTTATTGAATTTAGTTAATGAAAAAAGTATATTGAATGTGTAAAAAAAAATACAAATCCCTATGGAGATTGTTTGTAATCAGAATGAGTTAAATAATGCTATTCAATTAGTTAGTAAAGCTGTTGCTTCAAGACCAACTCATCCAATTCTTGCAAATATACTTTTAACAGCTGATCAAGGAACAAACAAAATAAGTTTGACAGGATTTGATCTTAATCTAGGAATTCAAACTTCTTTTGATGGAAATGTAAAAAATAGTGGAGCTATAACGATACCCTCAAAACTTTTATCTGAAATAGTAAATAAATTGCCCAATGAAACACCTGTTTCCTTAAAAGTAGATGAGAATTCAGATAATATCTTAATAAAAAGTGATAGAGGCTCTTTTAATCTTAAAGGCATACCTTCAGATGATTATCCCAACTTACCATTTGTTGAAAGTGGAACTTCTTTAAATATTGATCCTAGTTCTTTTTTAAAAGCATTAAAGACCACCATTTTTGCTAGTAGTAATGATGATTCAAAGCAATTACTAACAGGAGTAAATTTCACGTTTAAACAAAGTTATTTAGAGTCTGCTGCGACAGATGGTCATAGATTAGCTGTTGCATTAATTACTAATGAAGAAACGATTGAAAATAAAGATAACTTACATTCAAATGAAGATGATTTATCAGTTACTATTCCAACAAGATCTCTAAGGGAAATTGAAAAATTAGTAACTCTAAAAAGCTCAGAAAATTCAATTAAGCTTTTCTATGACAAAGGTCAAGTAGTTTTTATTTCTTCTAATCAAATAATTACAACGAGAACTCTCGAAGGTAAATATCCAAATTATTCACAATTAATTCCAGACACTTTTTCTAAAACCTTTAATTTTAATTCTAAAAAATTAATTGATGCATTAGAAAGAATTGCTGTTTTAGCTGATCAGCAGAGTAGTGTTGTAAAAATTAAGTTAGATAATACAGATTTAGCTTCCATAAGTGCAGACGCACAAGATATTGGAAATGCTAATGAATCAATACCGGTTACTTATTCCGGAGAAGATTTTGATATTGCATTTAATGTTAGATACCTTTTAGAGGGGTTAAAAGTTATTGCTTCTGAAAATGTAATTTTAAAATGTAATCTTGCAACTACTCCAGCTGTTTTTGTACCAGAAGATAATCTGAATACTTTCACTTATCTAGTTATGCCTGTTCAAGTTCGTTCCTAAGTTGAAATTACCTAAAGAAAGTTTATTAAGTGAATTACTAAATTATAATGTTAAGGGTAATAAGACCCTGAATTATGGAAATGGTGAAAATGTTTGGATGCATCCTCCAGTTCATCGCATTTTAGGATGGTACTCTCGGCCTTCAAATTTTGATTTAAAACGAAATGTTTGGAGATTAAATCAAATTAGTCAAATTATAGATAATGAAATTTATGTCAAAGGTGATCCTGCAGTCTCCGATTTAGAAACTTTAAATAGATTTCCAACTTTAATGGATGCTAATTTGATAAATAGAAATGGCTCAAAAATAGGTGTTATAGCTGATTTTTTATTTGATATGAAAACCGGTAAAATTAAATATTATTTAGTTTCTCGATCTAATCCTAAGATTCCAGGTTCTAGTAGATGGCAATTAAATATTGAAAATATCAATGATCAACAACCTGGATTAGTATTTTGCGAAAGCAATTCTCTAGATGATTTATCATTAATAAAATCAAGTATTAAAAATGAATTTTTCCAAAAAGGTAAAAAAATTATCGATAGATTTGATGATATGAAAAATATAGCTTCAGATAAATTAGAGAATTGGCTTGAAGAAGATGAAGATATCAATCAAAACTTAGATTTTAAACAAAAAAGTTTTTATAATAATGAGAGATCAGCTAAATCTTTAAGAGATAAAAGAGAAGATGACCCTTGGATATAAATAATGATAAATCAAGAAAATAATGATCTATTTGATCTGAATGAGGCACTTAAAGTTGAAAATTTAACAATTAGTGATTATGAAGAAATTTGCAAAAGATTAAACAGAAAACCCAATAGGACTGAACTAGGTATGTTTGGTGTTATGTGGTCTGAACATTGTTGTTATAGAAATTCAAAACCTTTATTATCTAAGTTTCCTACCACAGGCAAAAATGTTTTGATTGGGCCAGGAGAAAATGCTGGTGTTATTGATGTTGGAAATAATCAAAAACTTGTCTTTAAAATAGAGAGTCATAATCATCCTTCTGCAATTGAACCTTTTCAAGGTGCTGCTACAGGTGTAGGTGGAATATTAAGAGACATTTTTACAATGGGAGCAAGACCAATCGCAGTATTGAATTCATTGAGATTCGGAAATCTTGATAAACTATCAAATGTTGATTTATTAAGAGGAGTTGTATCAGGTATCGCACATTATGGAAATTGTGTAGGTGTACCTACTGTTGGAGGCGAAATAGACTTTGATGATAGTTATTCTGGAAATCCTCTAGTTAATGTTATGGCTTTAGGACTTTTAGAGACTAATGAAATCGTTTGTTCTGGAGCTAAAAATGTCGGTTCTCCAGTATTATATGTTGGCAATACTACAGGTAGAGATGGTGTTGGTGGCGCCAGTTTTGCTAGTTCAGAATTAACAACTAACTCATTAGATGATAGACCTGCAGTACAAGTTGGTGATCCATTTATTGAGAAAAGTCTTATAGAAGCCTGTTTAGAAGCTTTTAAGACGGGAGATGTAATTGCAGCTCAAGATATGGGTGCAGCAGGTTTAACGTGTAGTAGTGCAGAAATGGCTGCAAATGGAAAATTAGGTATATTTGTTGATTTAGATTTGGTTCCTTCTAGAGAGGATAATATGTCCTCATACCAATATTTATTATCTGAGTCGCAAGAGAGGATGTTATTCGTTGTAAAAGAAGAAAAAATTAATAATATGATTGAAAAATTTAATAAATGGGGATTATATGCAAATGTAATTGGTGAAGTAATAGAGACAAAAGAGATAATTATTTCTCATAAAAGTAAAATTGTTGCTCAAATCCCTACTTCCGCCTTATCTGATGATACTCCTGTTAATGTTCATAGTGTTATTAAAAATCCACCTGATTATTTATTAAAGAAATGGGAATGGAAAGAAAATAATTTACCAGAAATTAATGAGCAAAAAATATTTTCATTGAAGTATAATAAGAGTTTTTCTTATTCACAAATTATTTTAAAAATCCTTTCTAATCCCTCAATAGCTTCTAAAAGATGGATTTATAATCAATATGATTCCCAAGTGCAGGCAAATACAGTTTTTAAACCTGGAGTATCAGATGCAGCTGTAATAAGATTAAGAGAACAAAATGAAAAAAATAAAAATCAAGTTTTTTCTGGCGTTGCTGTTTCAGTTGACTGTAATAGTAGATGGGTTTCTCTTGATCCTTTTAGAGGGACTATAGCTGCTGTTGCAGAATCTGCAAGAAACGTAAGTTGTGTTGGGGCTGAACCAGTAGCAATTACGAATAATTTAAATTTTTCTTCTCCTGATACTGAAATAGGATATTGGCAACTTTCATCCTCATGCAATGGAATTTCTGAAGCTTGTAAAGTTTTAGAAACTCCTGTTACAGGAGGAAATGTTTCTTTATACAATGAATCAAAAAATAAAGATAATGAAATTACACCTATTAATCCTACTCCAGTTATTGGAATGGTTGGGAAGATAAATAACGTTGAAAATGCAATAAGTAGTGAATGGAAAAATATTAATGATCAAATTTGGTTGATTGGCTCCTACAACTCAGAAACAACAATTGGAGCTAGCTCTTACTTAGAGTATTTTCATGGAGAAATTACAGGTCGTCCTCCAAAATTAGATTTGTTAGATGAAAAATTCTGTCAGAGTTTTTTAAGAAATGCGATTTTAAAAAGTTTAGTAGTTTCTTCTCACGATATTAGCGATGGTGGTTTAGCAATATCTTTAGCAGAGTGTTGTATTTTGTCTAAAAAAGGTGCAACTATAGAATTACAGAAAGACTCTAATAGATACGATAATTTATTGTTTGCAGAAGGAGGTTCTAGAATTATTTTTTCAATAGATAAAATGAAAGAAAAAGAATGGCTCACTTTTTTAAAAAAAATTCAAATAAATTTTCCATCAAGTGTATATGTAAAAAAAATAGGATATGTTTCGAATCAAATTCTTAAAATAAAAATTCAAGATAACAATATTTGCAATATTAGGGTTGAGGAATTAACAGAAAAATTCAATAATAGTATTTCAGGTCACTATTAATATGAGAAACATTTCTCAACTATTATTATTTAAAAAAATTAAATTATGTGCGGAATAGTTGGAATCGTTTCTTCAGATGATGTAAATCAACAAATTTATGATAGCCTTTTGCTTTTGCAACATAGAGGTCAAGATTCAACAGGTATAGCTACAATGCAAAATACTGTTTTTCATATACATAAGGCTAAAGGTCAGGTTAATACTGCTTATAGAACTAGAGATATGAGGAATTTAATCGGAAAAATTGGATTAGGTCATGTTAGGTATGCAACAAAGGGATCAGCAGAAAGTGTAGAAGAAGCCCAGCCTTTCTACGTTAATGCTCCTTATGGAATTGTTTTGATACATAATGGCAATTTGACGAATACCAGAGATTTAGAAAAACAATTATTTAATATCGATAAACGTCATACAAATTCTTCGAGTGATACTGAGATGCTATTAAATGTATTTGCTACAGAATTGCAAGAACAAATTCATAATCAAGAATTAGAACCCGATATTATTTTTGATGCTATTAAATCTTTACATAAAAGAATTCAGGGATCATATGCCTCAATTGCATTAATTTCAGGTCATGGTTTATTAGCTTTTAGGGATCCTTTTGGTATTCGACCTTTAGTTATAGGAAAAAGACTTTCATTAACTACAAAAAAAGAAGAATGGATGGTTGCTAGCGAATCTTTAGTGCTTGAGAATAACGATTATCAAGTAGTACGAGATGTCGATCCTGGAGAAGCTATTTTTATAAACCTTAATGGTGAGCTTTTCTTTAAGCAATGCTCTGAAAATCCAATATTACGGCCCTGTGCTTTTGAATATGTTTATTTGGCTAGGCCAGATTCAATTATGAATGGAATTTCTGTTTATAAAGCTCGATTAAAAATGGGAGATTATTTGTCTCAAACTATAAAAGAAACAATTAACTCTGGAGATGTTGATGTAGTAATGCCTATTCCTGATTCTTCTCGACCTGCAGCTATGCAAGTTGCAAGACAATTAGGTATTGAATATAGAGAAGGTTTCTTTAAAAATAGATATGTTGGGAGAACATTCATAATGCCTGGCCAGCAGAAACGTAAGAAATCTGTAAGACAAAAACTAAATGCTATGAGTACAGAGTTTAAAAATAAAAATGTCTTAATCGTTGATGATTCTATAGTTAGAGGTACTACTTCAAAAGAAATTGTCCAGATGGCTAAAGATGCAGGAGCAAATAAGGTCTTTTTTACATCAGCAGCACCTCCTGTTCGTTTCCCTCATGTTTATGGAATTAATATGCCAAATAGGGATGAATTAATAGCTCACGATAGAACAATAAGTGAAATTGCTGACCAACTTGAAATTGATAATCTCGTTTATCAAAGTGTAGATAATTTACGAAAATCTATTATATGTGATTCACCTATCGAAGATTTAGAGATGAGTTGCTTTACTGGTTCATATGTAACAGGAACAGTAAATCAAGAGTACCTAAATTGGGTTGAAAATGAATATAAATCTTAGTTAAGAAAGTTTTCGAGTCGAAAGCAATTTTCAAGATATTCCCCTTTATCTAATTTTAAAAAGTCAATTAAATAATTTGTTTTGTTAGATTTGAAATTTAATTTGTCAAAGTTTAACCTTGCAGATTTATTTTTATTAGTTTCAATATCAAGGTAATGATTACTTGGTAAAATTTTGAGGAAGTAATCGTTTTTAAGTTGGGTTTTTTCGTTTAAATATCCTAAACTACATTCATTAGCGTAATAAATTTCATCACTATTTAGACAAAAGACTTTTCCTTGTCTAGAAACTAAATAAATATTTTCTCCATTTTGGTATGGACAACAAGAAACAATTTTTTCAGTTGGCAAAAGTTTTACTAGCATTAATCCTTGAGATTGTTTAGTAATCGGCGTTAAAAATTTATTGGATAAATTAAATTTAAAAATTCTCCCTATTGAAGTCAATATCATTAAGTTTTTTTCTTCATTAGAAATAAATGAATCAATTGTTTTAATATCATTTCTTAATTTTGTTATTGTGAAGGATCTGTTACTTTTAATCATATCCTCATCAAATAAGACCTTCTTAAATCTTCCATCTGAATTTAATATGCATAAATAATTTTTTATTTCTTTTTTAATTGAATGAAAATTTATAATTTCATTTGGATCAATATTTCCAAGAATTTTTTGATCTAATTTATATTCATTATTGATATTTGATTCCCAATCAATGTGAAATACTTTTCCAGTAAAAGTGATTCCAATTATTTTTAATTTTTTATCAATATTAAATATAAATTTTTGAACATTCTTATTATCTATAATTTTATTTACATCTTCAAATGATTTTTTATAATTATTTAAAATCATTTTTCTTAAATATAATCTATTGTCTATATATAATTTAGTTTTTTTATTTATAAATTCCTCTAATACTTGATTGTTGATGGTTTCTATTTCTTCATTTCGATCTATATTTTTAAGTAGTTTTGTTTTTCTTTGAACATTATATTTTTTCTTTAATATTAATAATTCTTCTATTAGTAATCTAAGTAATAATTTTCTTTCATTTAATAACTTTTGCAAATTATCTTTTTTCTCTTGTAATTTTTCTATATCATCATCTATTTGATTTCTTTCTAAATTTGTTAATTTTTTTAATGGCATGTCCAAAACTGAATTTGCTTGTTTTTCACTTAAGTAAAACTCACCAATTAATTTTGATTTTGCCTCTGAAGAATTTTCTGATTCTTCGATAATTGCGATAACTTTTTTAATATTTTTTGTAGCTTTCGATAAACCATCTAATATTTCTAGTTTTTCAAGAGTGTTTTTTAGAAAATAATTAGTTCTTTTTCTGATTGTTTCTTCTCTAAATTCAAGAAAATAATTGAGATATTCTTTTAAATTGAGTTGAACTGGTTTGCCTTTAATCAGAGCTAAAAAAATCGCACCAAAGTTGGTTTGGAGAGTGGTTTTTTGATATAAATTAGAAATTACAAGTTCAGCATTAGAATCTTTTTTTAACTCTATTACAATTCTCATTCCATCTCTATCGCTTTCATCCCTAATATCAGAGATCCCATTAATTTTGCCTGAATTAACTAGCTCTGCTAGTTTTTCAATCCAACCTGCTTTACTTATTTGATAAGGAAGCTCTGTAATTACTAATGCATTTTTTTTATGTTTACCTTTTCCTAAATTTATTTCTTCTGTATTTATGACACCTCGTATCGTTATTGAACCTTTTCCTGTTTCATATAGTTCTTCTATGTTTTTATTAGAAATTAATTCCCCGCCTGTAGGAAAATCAGGTCCTTTAATAATGTTACAAAGTTTTTTATTATTTATATCTGTATTTTCTACTAATGCAACTAAAGCATCTATTATTTCTCCTAGGTTGTGAGGGGGAATGTTTGTTGCCATTCCAACAGCAATGCCTGATGAACCGTTTAATAATAAAAATGGAAGTTGCGCTGGCAGAACACTTGGTTCTTTTTGTGAACCGTCAAAGTTATTTGAGAAATTGACAGTTTCTGATCCTATTTCTTCAAGAAATCCTTTATGAGCTATTGGCGCTAATCTGGTCTCAGTGTATCTCATTGCTGCTGGTGGATCATTATCTACAGATCCAAAATTTCCATGACCATCTAGAGTAGGGTATTTAGTTGAAAAATTTTGCACAAGTCTTACTAATGCATCATATACTGCTTGATCTCCATGAGGATGGTACTTGCCAAGTACATCTCCAACAACTCTGGCGCACTTTCTAAATGGTTTATCCGGGGTTAAACCTAATTCGTACATTGCAAAAAGTATTCTTCTCTGTACAGGCTTAAGACCGTCTCTTGCATCGGGGAGGGCACGACCAACGATTACACTCATTGCATACTCCAGATAAGAACGTTGCATTTCTTCTTGGAGAGAGATAGAAGTGAATTTTTTCTTATCCATCAAACTGCAAAATTAAATATGTATTGATTAACTAAATTAAGACTAATAGGTAAACAAATATTTACCAGTATTGAAAATCAAGAAGATGCATTAATTTTGGATTTGGCCAATATTATATCTCTTTGAAGTTGATCATTTTGTAAAAGGATTTCTGTTGATGCTTGCAATTTCTCTCCCCACAATTGTTCTTTCCTATAATCATATCTAACATAATTAGGATTTTTATTTAAAGATTTTTTTGCGAGTTGAATAGCTAAGTTAATATCTTTTATTCTTAAACACGAAGCAAGTCCTAGTAATGGTTCTGCATTGTCCTCAATCGAGATTGCTTTTTCAAAAAATTTTATAGATAGATTAATGTCATTTTTCTCGAAATAAGCTAAACCTTGATTATTTATTGCTTGCCAAAAATCAGGTTTAATTTTGATAGATTTATCAAATAACTCAATGGCTTCCGAGTAATTTTTTTCCATTAATAAAATATTTCCTTTTTGAAAAATAGCTTTATGGTTATTTGGTTCAATCTTTAATCCAGTTTCTAAAGATCTTTTTGCATTTTCAAATTGTGAAATTTTGAGATATATATTACTTTTTGCAAAGTATATTTCGCTATTCTTTGAATTAATTTTTTGTGCTTTATTTAAAGAATTTAAAGCGTTTTTGTATAGTTTGTTAGCTAGCTGTGCCTCAGATAAAATTAACCATAGTTTTTCATCTCCTTTATTTATTTTTACAGCTAATTTTGCTAAATTAAGGCTTTGTTTATATTGTCCAAAATATAAAAGTTGATATGCATTTTTGCCAATTGATAAGCTTTCTTCTTGTAAATTCTTTATTGTTGGTAAATAATAATAGGGGACTAATGATTGAACTTGATTACTTTTAAAACAGTAAAAACCAATTAAAGAGACGCATATTATTTTATAAAAAAACTTTTTCATATATTTATTTATTACCTAGATTTGCTTTTATGTTTCTTCTCCACATCCACGGTTTAATTCTTTTTAATGTGCTTCCTTTAAGATTTTCTTTCCAGGTTTTATCATCCCAACTTAAAGATTCAATATTAAGATTTTTTATCCATTCCTTAGGAGTAGTTTCAAAAGTATCATTGTAAGGGACTGTTTTATTCCAAGGGCAAACATCTTGACAAATATCACATCCCGCTACCCAACCATTTAAATTTTTTTCAATTTTCTTTGGGATAGTTTTCTCTCTACTTTCTATGGTGTGATAAGCAATACATAAATTTGATTGTATTACAAAGGGTTCTACTATTGCTTGTGTCGGACAATGTTCAATACATTTATCACATTTTCCGCAAAGTGATTGATGAGGTTTATCTGGTACTAGATCTTTTGTAAGGATCATAAAACCTAAGGTAAGCCAAGAACCATTTTTTTTACTTATTAAATTACTATTTTTACCTATCCAACCAAGCCCTGATTCTTCAGCCCATGCTTTTTCAAGAAGTGGCGAAGTGTCAACACATATTTTCCATTTGCAATCAGGAATTTCTAGGTTAATCCATTTACCAATATTTTTTAATTTTTTGTAAATCACTTTATGATAATCTTCTCCTTGACTAAATTTACCTACCTTGAAAAATGTGTTTTTGTTTTTTTCATTAATATAAGTAAATCCAACGCTTAGAACACTTTTTGCTCCTTCAAGAAGTGAGCTTATGTCTTTCCTTCTTTTTGCTTCCATCCATTTCATTTCATCATGGTAGTTATTCGATAACCATCTTTCTAATGCATTATTTCTTAATCTTAAGCGCGAACTCCCTGGTATTGAAGCAATTCCAGATATTGTAAAACCTTCATTAATTGCTCTTTCTTTTAATCTTTTGCTTATTTCTTTTTTGTCATTAAGGGAATTCATCATTTCTTCATTATGTATAAAATTTCGTTGAAAGTTTCTTTTTTGTAGAAGAAACTAATAAATACTTTAAATTTATTAAAAAAAAATATATCCTAACTTCATAAAAACAGTTAAATTACTAGTAAAGTTAGTTTAGTTAAAAACGTTATTTTGGTTGAATCTAATCAAAATCAAGAATCAAACCTAGGATCTAGGCTCCAACAAGATCTAAAAAATGATCTTATTGCTGGATTGTTGGTTGTAATACCTTTAGCAACAACTATTTGGTTGTCATCATTGGTTAGCAAATTTGTATTAACGTTAGTTACTTCTGTCCCCAAACAGTTAAATCCTTTTATTACTTTAAATCCTTTATTACAAGATTTAATCAATCTGACTTTAGGTTTAACTGTGCCTTTATTAGCTATTTTGCTTATAGGCTTAATGGCGAGAAATTTCGTTGGAAGATGGTTATTAGAATTTGGTGAAGGAACGTTATCAAAAATTCCTGTAGCTGGTGCTGTTTATAAAACTCTTAAGCAATTGCTCGAAACTTTCTTAAGTAATAAATCTAATCGATTTAGAAGAGTTGTTTTAGTTGAATATCCACGTGAGGGATTATATAGTGTTGGTTTTGTAACTGGTGATGTGGGTCCTTCTCTGCAGCCAGAATTGGAAGAAAAGTTGCTAAGTGTTTTTATACCTACAGCGCCTAACCCAACTACTGGTTGGTATACCTTGGTTCCTGAGAAATCTGTTAAGGAATTGGATATTTCTGTTGAAGATGCTTTTAGAACAATAATTTCTGCTGGGATAGTTAATCCAGATGAGAAAAATAATTCTACAAATCCAACATTTTCAAAATTATTTTCTCAATTACGTGCCTCTTCTAATACTTCTTCTTAATTGATGCATAATAATAAATCTCTTTCAAGAGAATTATCCTTAATTTCTTTAGGCCTCATAAATGATAAAGGTGATTTCAAATTAAATAAATTTCAGATAGAAGAGATTTTCGAATCTGCTTTGGACTCTCTAATAAATCATTGCAGAGATGAGTTAGATAATTGCGAATCAGAGTTAGAAAATGCATCACAAAAAATATTAGAAAGCGAATTGCATGAAGGGGTTGATTCTTCTTTTTCAAACGTTAGAGATGAGTTAAAAAAGTCTTTAAAAAAAATTGAAACTGTAATGAATACACTTTCAGTAACTTTGGACTTTCCAAAATTAATTGTTTCTAGTGGACAGATTGATATTAGAGAGGATGTGAATCAGAGGATTAGTAAAATTATTAATAACCTTAATATTATTGATTCTGATATTGATCAAGTAATGGATGGCTGGAGATTAAAAAGATTACCAAGAATTGATCGTGATATTTTGCGATTAGCTTATGTAGATATTAATTTTTTGAGCACTCCGGTTGCTGTTGCTTGTGATGAGGCAGTAAATCTAGCTAATAAATATAGTGATATCCAGGGAAGAAAATTTATTAATGGAGTCTTAAGGAGATTACAAACAGTAAAATTGCAATGATAATTTGATATATATAAATAATATTTTAAACTTCACTAAACACGTATTCATAGATATTAATGACTAATACTGATTCTGATAATTCTCGAGAGTGGGCTGCACAGGCTTATGCACTTTTAAAAAAACGTCAAGAAGATCAAAAACAAGAATTAGAGAAGCAAGAAGATCAAAAACAAGAATTAGAGAAGCAAGAAGATCAAAAACAAGAATTAGAGAAGCAAGAAGATCAAAAACAAGAATTAGAGAAGCAAGAAGATCAAAAACAAGGTTTGATTGATAATGCAAGTAAAGACAATATTCCCAGATCTCCTAAAACTATAAATGAACCTGAATTGGGGGAATTTGATGATAATTTTACTTGGTCAGCAATGGTATTAGCTGCTCAAGGAAAAAAAATAAATCAAATATCGATAGATGAAATTGATTGGTTAACTAAATTAAGAAGAGGATTAGAAGAAACACGAAAAGGTTTTGTTACTGAATTATTAGATAAATTGGGAGATGATCCTCTTACTCCTGAATCTCTTGATGATTTAGAGACACTATTAATTAGGGCTGATGTTGGTATCCAATCAACTGATAAAGTTATAAGTTCCCTAAGAAAAAAATTAAACGAAGAAGTAGTTGGTGGAGAAGCAGGAATAAAATTCTTAAAGAAAGAATTAAAATTAATTATAGATAAACCAATAAAAAGTTCAGGTACTGATCTTTTAATCCCTCAAAAGGGTAAATTAAATGTTTGGTTATTAGTTGGAGTTAATGGTGTTGGTAAAACTACTACATTAGGAAAATTAGCCTATTTGTCATCAAGAAGTAATTATAAAACTTTAATAGCCGCTGCTGATACTTTTAGAGCTGCTGCAGTAGAACAACTTAAAGTTTGGGGAGAGAGGAGTAATGTTGATGTAATATCTAATCAATCAAAAAATGCAGATCCAGCTGCTGTAGTTTTTGATGCGATCAATTCTGCAAAAAAAAGAAATGTTGATTTATTATTAGTTGATACAGCAGGTAGACTTCAAACTAAAAATAATTTGATGGATGAATTAACAAAAATAAAAAAAATTATTGATAAAAAGGTTCCAGAAGCAATCGTTGAATCATTATTAGTTTTAGATGCAAGTCAGGGTCAAAATGGTTTAAAGCAAGCAAAAAGTTTTGCTAAATCAGCAAATTTAAGTGGAGCAATTATCACAAAATTAGATGGTACTTCAAGAGGAGGCGTCTCTTTAGCTGTCTCTGAAGAAGTTAATTTGCCCATAAGATTCATTGGTGCTGGTGAGGGTATAAAAGATTTGAGACCTTTTAATAGTTATGAATTTGTGGAGGCTATGCTTGCAGATCAATAAATATTTAATTAAATTTTTTTAAAAAATAAAAATTAGTGTTAAAACATACTTATCTATTGGATTTGTTTTGACAAATAATCAGAAAGAAAAATTATTTTCAAACAAATTTATTCAGAAGTTTTTAGATAAAGAATCTCCATTATCTTTAAATAATAAATCTAAATTTGCTGAAGTTGCTTCTTCATTAGCATATTACTTGAAGTCTTTTTCCAATATAAATAAATTACTAGATTATATTTGCTTAATTTTTAAGCATATTTTTAAAGAAAAAATAATATTAATTCTTCCTTTAAATTATGAAGGAAAAATATGGAATGAAAATATAAAAGTTTCTGAAAATAACGAAAGTTTAAAAATTCATGAAGAAATTAATAGGTTTTTGAATCAATTTCAATTTTCTAAAAATTTTAAAATAAAAGAAATTCTAACTTTTGAAAATGCTTTAAAGAATAACTTCAAAGAATATAAAATCGAAACAGACAAAATATCATCCAGAGGTAAATGTAGGGGATTTATTTATATTTTTAGCAACGACCCATCTGATAATTCCATCACTGAAGATTCTAATTTTAATTTTATTCAAAATTGCCTTGCTCTCGGTTTAGAAAATTACTGTTTAATAAAAACAAACAAAAAACATGAGAATGTTGATAGAGAAATTTCCACTGGTGCAGAAATACAATCTCAATTACTCCCAGATTATTGTCCAATTATTCATGGTATAGATCTTGCCGCTCATTGTAGACCTGCTCTCCAGTTAGGCGGAGATTATTATGATTTTATGTGCCTAAAGACAAATATCTCAGAAAAAAGAAAAGAAAAAGCTAGATGGGCTTTAGTAATTGGAGATGTTATGGGCAAAGGGATTCCAGCTGGTCTTCTAATGACTATGTTAAGAGGCATGTTACGTGCAGAAGTTCTTACAGGATTACCTCCAGATAGAATTTTGCATGATTTGAATCAACTAGCAATTAATGATTTAGATCAATCACATAGATTTGTCACATTATTTTATTCAGATTATGACCCTAGGACCAAAAAATTGAGGTTCGCTAATGCAGCCCATAATCCCCCTTTGCTTTGGAAAAGCTTAGATCAGAAAATTATTAAATTAGATGCAGAAGGATTAGTACTTGGACTCCAAAAAGATGCTGAATATCGTTGTGGTGAAATCAAGCTTAATGCAAATGATTTAGTGCTTTATTACACTGATGGAGTAATCGATACTTCTAATTCTTTAGGCGAAAGATTTGACGAGGAAAGATTAATTAAAACCCTTACAAAACTATGTAAGCAATCTTATACTTCTCAAGAAATCTTAAATAAAATATTTAAAAAATTAGATGACTTTACTGGTCAAAATAGACATCTGGAAGATGATGCATCTATGGTTGTTTTTCAATTGAAATAGATATTTTTTGTCACCTATATAAAAAAATGCTTTATTAGAGATATCTAAAGATAAAAATTGATATGGCAAAAGTTTGGAGTAAAAGATTTGATAACACACTTAACCCTTTCATAGAAAAATTTAATGCTTCTATTGGGTTTGACAGAAAACTTATTTTGGAAGATTTAGACTGCTCAATTGCACATGCAAAAATGCTTGGTAAAACAAAAGTTTTATCCTTTTCCGAAAGTTTACAGATTATAAATGGTTTAGAGAAAATAAAAGTTGAATATTTGGAAGGTAAATTTGCCCCTGGCCCTCCTTCTGAAGATATTCACTATTGTATTGAAGAAAAACTAATTAGTTTAATTGGTGAAACTGGAAAAAAACTACATACAGGTAGAAGCAGAAATGATCAAGTTGGTACAGATATAAGATTGTGGTTAAGAAAAGAAATTGACAATCTTGAAATTTTAATAACTGATTTGCAAAAATCTCTCTTAAATTTAGCTAAAACAAATATTTATACCTTAATTCCTGGATATACACATATGCAAAGAGCACAACCATTATCTTTGGCTCATCATTTATTGGCTTATCTAGAGATGTTCCAAAGAGATCGCGAAAGATTTAAAGAAGTAAGATCAAGAGTCAATACTTCACCATTAGGAGCTGCAGCATTAGCTGGTACAAAAATAAAAATTGACAGGAAATTCACAGCTGCAGAATTGGGTTTTGAAAAGATTTATAAAAATAGTATTGATGCAGTAAGTGATAGGGATTTTTGTATAGAGTTTGTTTCTGCATCTGCTCTGGCAATGTCTCATTTGAGTAAAATTGCGGAGGAAATAATTTTATGGGTAACTGATGAATTTTCTTTTGCAAAACTAACAGACAAATGTGCTACAGGTAGTAGCTTAATGCCCCAGAAAAAAAATCCAGATGTTCCAGAATTGATAAGAGGTAAAACCGGAAGAGTTTATGGACATCTTCAAGCTTTGTTAACAATGGTTAAAGGGGTACCACTTTCATATAATAAGGATTTTCAAGAGGATAAAGAGCCAATATTTGATACTGCAGAAACTATATCTTCTTGCATTAAATCAATGACTATTTTAATTAATGAGGGTATTGAATTCAATATTAAAAATTTATCTGATTCTGTAGAGAATGACTTTTCTAATGCTACTGATTTGGCAGATTATTTAGTTGGCAAACAAGTTCCCTTTAGGACCGCTTATCAAGTTGTGGGTGAAATTGTTAAGTATTGCTTAGAGAGAAAAATGTTGTTTAAAGATCTTAAGATTGATGAATTTAAAAAATTTCATCCCGAATTTGATGAGGATGTTTTTGTTGAGCTCGAACCTTTTAATGTCGTTAAGTCAAGAACTAGCGAAGGTGGAACAGGTTTTACGCAAGTAGAAAAGGAAGTAAATAATTGGCAGAAAAAATTGTTGCTCTGAATAAGAATTATTTTTCTACAACAAGGGTATCTTTTGAAGTAGAATAATAAGGTATTGTTATAGAACTACTTACAGTAGTTTTTTTAATTAGGTTTTTTTGAGTTTAAAGTGAGTATTTTTGTTGGCAATCTGCCTTTCCGCGCAGAGCGTGAAGATGTTTTACAGTTATTTGCCCCTTTTGGTGAAGTTTTAAATTGTTCTCTTCCTCTCGAAAGAGATACCGGAAGAAAAAGAGGATTTGCATTTGTTGAAATGGCAGATGAATCAATTGAGTCAACTGCTATTGATGGTTTACAAGGTGCAGAGCTTATGGGTAGACCATTAAGAATTAATAAGGCAGAGCCAAGAGGTTCTGGAGGATCTCGCAGAGGAGGAAGAGGCGGCGGCGGTTATGGCGGCGGAAATAACGGAGGAGGCTATGGCGGCGGCGGTTATGGCGGCGGAAATAACGGAGGAGGCTATGGCGGCGGAAACCCTGAATCTAATAACTCTTATACTAATAAATCCTCTGGAGCAGAAGGATGGGAAGATAGAAGTTACGGAAACTCTCCTGACAACTCTGAATATGAAAGTGGTAGAAGTAGAAGAAAACGAGGCGTTTCAAATGAGAGTAATTTATCAAATGACGAGAATTAATACCCCATTTCTTCAAGTCTAGAAGTTAATGTAAGAAGAAATTCAATATCCAATTCCTTTTTTATAGATTTAGTTGAAATTGCATTTCTCCAAACTTTAGCTTTTGGAATACCTTCGACCAAATTTATAAGATGCTTACAAATATCCCAAGATTTTCCTCCATTTATTAAATGCTTTTCTATATATGGGATTAGGGAGAAGATAATATCCGACGCAGATTTGGGTTTTGTGTTTATTCCATAAACCTTTTGATCAATTTCAGACCATCTTAAGGGATGCTTATATGCTGATCTTCCAATCATTACGCCATCAAAATCATTTAGAGCCTCTATTGATTCATTAATATTTGTGAAACCACCATTGATTTCTATTAATAATTCGGGATTTAATGTTTTTAATTTTTTTACTACATCGTATTTAAGTGGAGGTATTGTTCTATTTTGTTTTGGATTTAAACCTTTTAATATTGCTTTCCTAGCATGAACTGTAAATCTCTCTGCACCAGCATTTGCAATATGTCTTACGAAATTATTCAAATTTCTGAAACTGTCATCCTCGTCTACACCAATCCGGTGTTTAATAGTAATTGGCAAGTTGCAGTTATTTTTTAAGGATTCTATGCATTTTGCTACTTTTTCAGGATCTTTCATTAGCGAAGCTCCAAAATTTCCTGAACAGACTCTTGGGCTAGGACAACCAACATTAAAGTTTATTTCGTCATAACCCCAATCCTGTGCCATTTGAGCCGCCTCTTTAAGCATTTCAGGATCGTCTCCACCAAACTGAATCGATATGGGGTGTTCTTCATTATTGAAATCTAAAAATTGTTCTTTTGTATTTGTATAAACCAAACTTTGGGCCACAACCATTTCCGTATATAGGAGAGCTTCCGAACTTATTTTTCTCATTATCATTCTGAAATGTTTATCAGTACAATCCATCATCGGAGCAATACTTAATTTATGAATATTTTTAATAGAATTAACATGAACAGAACTCATTTTTTTATGTGATTTAAGTATATGAATCAGTTTCTAACAAGAAGAACTTTTATTTTAATTCCTACTATGTCAATTTTAAAAATAATCTTTAAGCCAATGCAAGTACTAGCTTCTTCGCTTACTTCTAAAGAGGAGTGGAATTTATCAAAAGATGAATGGAAATCTAGGCTTAGTCCAGAATCTTATTATATTTTGAGGGAGGAAGGTACTGAAAGAGCTTTCAGTAGCCAATTAAATAACGAGAAAAGAAAAGGAGTTTTTCACTGCGCTGGGTGCGATTTGCCACTTTTTCTTTCAGACAAAAAGTATGATAGTGGTACAGGCTGGCCAAGTTTTTGGGATTCGATTCAAGGAGCAGTTGAAACAAAGGTTGATTTCAAGTTAATTGTCCCAAGAACTGAATATCATTGTTCTAGATGTGGAGGTCATCAAGGTCATGTCTTTAATGATGGTCCACTTCCTACTGGAAAAAGATACTGTAATAATGGATTAGCATTAAGGTTTGCTCCTGAGTAAAAATTTGTGCGGCCTTCCGCAACTTGTTTTGTGCATCACTTTATTGGAAAATGGTGTTATTAAATTTTTAGAAAAATGATTGAAAATCAATCAGACAATATTGATAATAAAGAAAATGATGTCTCTACTCAGGATAATTCTCCTGAAGATAATTCAACTCCTGAAGATCAAATAATTGAAAATGATGATTCATCTCTTCAAAAGACAGAAGGAATAAATACTGAAGAATTAAAAAATACTATTTCCAATAATGATGCAAGGTTAGAACAGCTAGAAAAAGAACATCAAACATTAAAAAATCAATATGTAAGAATTTCAGCAGATTTTGATAATTTTAGAAAAAGGCAGTCTAGAGATCAGGACGATTTAAAAATTCAACTTGTTTCCAAGTCATTAACTGCAATACTCCCAATCGTTGACAATTTTGAGAGAGCAAGACAGCAACTTAAACCTGAAAGTGAAGAAGCTCAAGCTCTCCATCGAAGTTATCAAGGATTGTATAAACAATTAGTAGAAGTTTTAAAACAACAAGGAGTTGCGCCTATGAGAGTTGTTGGTCAGCAATTTGATCCTAATTTACATGAGGCTGTATTAAGAGAGCCTAGTGAAGAGTTTAAAGAAGATTTTATTGTAGAAGAATTACAGCGAGGATATCATCTAGAAGGTAAGGTTTTGAGGCATGCTTTGGTTAAAGTTTCTATGGGACCTGGTAAACAAGATTCACAAGAGGAAGTAGAAAAGGATAAAGTTGAAGTGGATATTGCTTCTGAGGAAAATACTTCTGAAGATGTATAGATTCCAAATTTTTAATTGAGCATTATCTAATGGCTGATTTTTACCAAATACTTGGAGTTTCAAGAGATGCTGATTCGGATACCTTAAAAAGGGCTTATAGAAAATTAGCAAGACAATATCACCCAGATGTTAACAAGGAACCTGGTGCTGAAGATAAATTTAAAGAAATTGGCAAGGCTTATGAAGCATTAGCTGATCCCGAAACTAGAGCTAGATATGATCAGTTTGGAGAAGCTGGTCTAGGGGGTGCAGCGGGAATGCCTGATATGGGCGATATGGGTGGATTCGCAGATTTATTTGAAACCTTTTTTAATGGCTTTGGTGGACAAACTCCACAGGGAGGAAGAACTCAAAGAAGAGGTCCTCAACAGGGAGATGATTTAAGATATGACCTTAATATTGATTTTAAAGATGCAATATTTGGCCAACAAAGAGAAATTAAAATTCCTCATCTTGAGACATGTGAAGTCTGTAGGGGATCAGGTGCTAAACCAGGAACAGGACCAAAAACTTGCACAACATGTGGAGGTAGTGGACAAGTTAGAAGAGCTACGAGAACACCATTTGGTAATTTTACACAAGTAGCTGAATGTCCTTCATGCAATGGAACTGGTCAAATAATCGCAGATCCATGTTTAAGTTGCGGTGGTAATGGTGTAAAGCAAGTCAGAAAAAAATTACGAATTAATATTCCTGCAGGAGTTGATACTGGTACTAAATTAAGAGTTTCTGGTGAGGGAAATGTTGGTTTAAAAGGAGGCCCACCTGGAGATCTTTATGTTTTTATCAAGGTGAAGAATGATTCAAAATTAAAAAGAGATGGTGTGACTATTTACTCAGAAATAGCTGTGAGTTATCTACAGGCTATTTTAGGAGATACTGTTGAAATTACTACAGTTGATGGAAATGTTAATTTAAAAATTCCAAGTGGTACTCAACCAAATACAACTCTTTCTCTTGAGAATAAAGGGGTACCTAGACTTGGTAATCCAGTTGCCAGAGGAAATCATGAAGTTTTAGTAAAGGTAAATTTGCCAACTCGTATAACAGACGAAGAACGAAAGCTTTTAGAGGGATTAGCTTCTCAATATTCAGATAAAAATATCAATTCGAGTAGTGGCCTATTTAGTAAATTATTTGGTAAAGACTCATAATGTCTTCCTTAAAGTATTTGGATCTCAAATCTATTCCATGCCCTTTAAATGTCGTCAAAATTAAATTGGCTTTAGAGAAGTTATCCAAAAATGAACAACTTATAGTGGAACTAGATAAAGGTGAACCAGAAGAAATGGTATTAAATAATTTAAAAGAGATGGGATGTTTGTTTACACAAATCAAAGAATATGAAAATTTTTTAAAAATAAAAATATTGAATGAAAAATAATAGTAAATATTTAGCTTTAGTTACGAAAAAATTTAATGAATATTTTTTAGTTGACTTAAAAAATAAAAAAAACTTTGGAAAAAGTGAAAGATTTTTATGTAAGGTGAGGAAGTCCATAAATTTCAAAGATCAATTTATTTATGTTGGAGACGAAGTAGAAATTGATAATATTGATTTAAGTAGCAAACGCGCATTAATAACGAGTTTAAAAAAAAGAAAAAATTTATTAATTAGACCGTCAGTTGCAAATATTTCTAATATATATCTTATTTTTTCTGTTAAAGAGCCAGAGTTGAATTTATCTCAAGTTAATAGGTTTTTGATATCAGCAGAATCGATGGGAGTTGAAGTTTCTTTAGTGTTGACAAAATGTGATTTAATATCAGATCAAAAAAGATCTTTTTTAATTGATAAATTTGGGAAATGGGGTTACCAAATAATTACTTTAAACTTAGAGAAACCTCATTACCTTAAAAATTTATTAGATGAGTTAAAACAAAAAAAGTGCTCGATATTTATGGGTCCATCCGGAGTTGGTAAAACTACTTTGCTTAATAAGATACTTCCAGGCCTCGATAATAACACTGCTCCAGTTTCCAATAAAATTAAGAGAGGGAAAAATACTACTCGAAATGTTGAGTTATTTTCCATATCAAATCAAAGTTATATTGTTGATACACCTGGTTTTAATATGCAACCTCTAGAGCTTGATATTAGATTGTTGCCAAAGCTCTATCCGGAAATATATAAACAAGTAATCGATAAAGGAATTACATGCAAATTTCGTGACTGCTTACACTTGAATGATGAGGGCTGTAATTTAAATAGATCTTTTGAAAGATATTCATTTTATAAAGAAATGATCGAGTCTTCTAAGAGTCACTACTATCAAAACCAGGAAGATTAAGATTTAGTCCGCCAGTTAAATCATTCATTCTTTCTTTCATAGTTGTAGAAGATAATTCATGAGCTTTTTTAATGGCTTGTAATATGTTTTGCTCTATTTTTTCTTTATCTGAATTTACAATATTTTCTTGTACTTCTACCTTTAAGGGAACCTGGTTTCCACTTATCCAGACTGTTACCATTTCATCATCACTTTTCCCTTCAATCTCCATATTTTCAAGTTCATCTTGTAATTTTTGAGCATCTTGTTGAATCTGTTTAGCTTTTTTAAAAGCTTCTGTAAGTTGTCCAAAATTAGGAAGTCCAAAACCCGCCATTTTAAAAAAAGTTTCTTTAATTAGGATAGTCAAAACCAATCATTCTTACTTCCGGTTGTAGATAAATCCCTTTGTTTTGTAGTATTTTTTCTTGAATTACAGTTATTAATTCATAAATATCTTTTGAACTTGCTGAAGAATTGTTAATTATAAAATTCGAATGCATTGTAGAAATTTCTGCGCCCCCAATTTTAAATCCCTTTAAACCCATATCATCAATTAACTTTGCTGCATAATTATTTTCAGGATTTTTAAAAACACTACCAAAACTTGGCAGATGATATGGCTGTGTTTCCGTTTTTAATTTAAGGTTATTTTTGGTTGTTTGAATTAACTTTTCGAGATTTCCATTAGGCTCAAAATATAGTTTTGCACTAATAATTACTAAATCATTACTTTGAAAAGAGCTAAATCTATACTCAAAATCTATATCTTTCTTTTCAATTTCAATTTCTTTATGAGTTTTATTATTAATAACTTTTACAGAAACAAGATTTTTTGCTAATGATAAATTGCCTGTACCAGCATTCATATAAATTGCTCCTCCTACAGTACCTGGAATTCCTACAGCCCATTCTCCTCCTTGTAATCTATTTTTAGCGAGAGAATTAGATAGTGTTGGAAGCATCACACCTGCTGCCGCTTCAACCATTCCTGTATGTGGCTCTATTATTAATGTCTTCATTTTTTTTGTACATATAACTAAACCTTTTATGAAAATATTATTTATTAAAAGATTTGAACCTGCACCAATTATTTGGCATCTCTGTTTTTTTAAATTTGCCCATTTTATTAGAGATGCAAATTCGTCAGTGTTTCTTGGTTCAGCAAAATATTCAGCGACCCCTCCAACTTTTATAGTTGTATAACTACTTAGATTGAAGTTCTCAGCAAAAATATTTTTATTCATAACTTAATCAATGGATCTTACTTTTTTATTTAAAATTGACCAGAAATTATGACAATCGCCCGCTCCCATATTCAAAATTAAATCTCCTTGTTGAGTTAATTCGTAAAAGTTCTTTGTAATTTCATGATAATTATTTATGTAACTAACATTTTTGTTTTGTTTATAAATCAGATTAGTGATAATCTTCGAATTAATTTTATCTTCGTTTCCCTCTCCTGCTCCATAAATACTAGTTACGTAAATAACATCTGCTTTCGATAATTCTTCAGCGAATTCTTTCGTAAATTGCTTAACTCTAGAATACCTATGAGGTTGGAATATAGCTATTAATCTACGTTTTTGACATTCATTATTACGTTTTTGGTTAAGAAATAATCTTCCTAATTTAATTGTTTCTTTTATTTCGTTTGGGTGATGTGCATAATCATCATATAAATCTCTTTTATCAATTTGGCCTCTGAATTCAAATCTTTTTTTTGGCAGTTTTAGGTATTTAATATTTTTCTTAATTTCTATAAAATCTACACCTATCATTCTTGAGGCTGCTATTGCGGCGGTGATATTAGATAAGTTGTGTAATCCTGGAATTGGAATATTTAAACTACTAATGAAATTTCCATTTTCATAATATTTACCAACCGTATAACTTTCATTAGTTTCACAAGGGATTATGGCATAAGCTATGTTTTTTGATTTGGTGTTTGACCACTTACTATCAGAATAAAAATTATTTCTTGTGGTTTCACAATCAAAATTAATTAATAATTTTTTAGAGTTTGCAGCAAAATTTTTAAAAGAAGATATTATTTCTCCTAAATGAGAAAAATGATCGCAATGATCAAAATCAATATTGTTAATTATTCCAATATCTGGTTTATATTTATTAATTGTCCCATCAGATTCATCAACTTCAGCGACTAAGAATTTTGTATTTTCTAAATGACAATTAGAGTTGTAGATTGGGATTATTCCCCCAGTTATTGAAGAAGAATTATGCGTACATAATTCAAGAAGTGTCGATAGAAATGTACTAGTTGATGTTTTTCCATGGCTACCTGCTACGGCTAATGCAGTGTAATTTTGCATTAACATTGCAAGTATGTCTGAACGATGTTTTATTGTTAAATTTTTAGTTTGACAGTAGGATAATTCTTCATTATCTGGCTTGATTGCGGAGCTTACAACAAAATTAATCAATTTGTTGTTAAATTTTGAAGTTACAAAATCAACATTTTGCCTAATTTGAGAAGTAAAGATTACTGCGCCTAATTCCTCTAATTTTCTAGTTTCATTGTTTTTAACTAAATCAGACCCTGAAACTGAATAACCTTTTTTTAGCATACCCATTGCAATTCCTGACATTCCAATACCTCCAATTCCAATAAAATGAAAATGACTTTTCAATAGAAATTTCTTATCCAATTTTTATCTTTTACTTAAATCAAAATAACTTCTTACCAAAATTTTGGTATTTTTTCTTAAAAAAAAATGTTTTTTTTCCTGGAATTAATACAAAACTAAACTTATTTGCTTAATAAAGCAAAAAAACCTTACGTTATTGCACAAAATTCAGTATGATCAGCAACTTAGGTTAATCATTTAGAAATTTTTAGTTATGACTTTGCGTGTTGCAATTAACGGCTTTGGCAGAATTGGTAGAAACTTTATGCGCTGTTGGCTTAGTAGAGGTGCTTACACCAATATTGAAGTCGTTGGTATTAACGTTACCTCTGATCCGAAGACTAATGCTCATCTTTTAAAGTACGACTCAGTTCTTGGCCAATTAGATGGCGTAGATATTCAATATACGGATGACACTTTTGTAATAAATAATAAGACAATTAAGTGTTTTTCTGATAGAAACCCTATGAACCTCCCATGGAAAGACTGGGGAGTAGATTTAGTTATTGAGTCAACCGGAGTTTTTAATACAGACGTAGGTGCAAGTAAGCATTTAGAGGTAGGTGCAAAAAAAGTTATCTTAACTGCCCCTGGTAAAGGTGCTGGTGTTGGTACCTATGTAGTTGGAGTAAATGCTGATACATATAATCATAAAGATTTTGATATTTTAAGTAATGCTAGTTGTACTACGAATTGCTTAGCTCCAGTAGTAAAAGTGTTAGACCAAACTTTTGGGATTAATAAAGGTTTAATGACTACAATTCATAGTTATACTGGTGATCAAAGAATTCTAGATAATAGTCATAGAGATTTAAGAAGGGCTAGAGCCGCTGCAACTAATATTGTCCCCACTTCTACAGGTGCTGCCAAAGCAGTAGCGCTCGTCTATCCAGAAATGAAAGGAAAATTAACAGGAATTGCAATGAGAGTTCCAACCCCTAACGTATCTGCGGTCGATTTCGTTTTCGAATCTTCTAAATCTGTCACAAGCGAAGAGGTAAACAATGCTATTAAACAAGCTTCTTTAGGTTCAATGAAGGGAATAATTAAGTACGGTGATGAACCATTAGTGTCAAGCGATTATGCAGGGACTAATGAATCATCAATTGTAGATAGTGATCTTACTATGTGTATTGGAGATAATCTTGTTAAGGTACTTGCATGGTACGACAATGAGTGGGGCTATAGTCAGAGGGTTGTAGATTTGGCAGAGATTGTTGCGAAAAACTGGGAATAACTAAAAGTGTTTGAAAGGTGTGTTGTTTAATAATTTATTTTTTTTATAATCATTAAATTCTATTGAAGGTTCACCATTAGCAAAATAGCCAATTTCATTAATATTTTTATCCAGTCTAGTTAAATTTGCTGCCCATTTTTTGGACAATGAGAAAACTAATTCGTAATCCTCACCTCCAAAAAAATAATATTCATCCCATTTATCTCCTTTCGGCCAATCCTTATCTCTGGGTATTTTTTCATAATTCAAAATTGCTTTACATTTGCTAGCGATTGCTAAATCTTGTAAGGCTTGAAATAGTCCATCACTGCTATCAGTACATCCTAATTTGTTTATTTTTTTATTGGAGCGAGTTTTAAGGAGATTTTTTAGAAAATTTGGGTAAATTTGAGGGCGACAAAAATGTTTGATGGATTTTCTGATTAATCTTTCATTAAGAGAAGCATTATTATCGAAATCCACTTTATTCTGTATCATAAATCCTAATTTGCTAAGGCCATGAATCCCTGTAGTTAGGATAATTTCTCCTGGTTTACAAGCATTTCTTCGTAATTCCAGTTCGCCTTGAATTCCAAAGGCTGTTATTGATATAGCTTTTTCTTTACCCTTTGAGCAATCTCCTCCAAGAATTATCCCGCCATATTTTTTTAAAGCTTTATTTATTCCTTTATACAGCTCTTCAACCCAAAACCACTCAGTTTTAGCAGGTAGTATTAGGCTTATTGTAATTCCTATGGTTTTCTTACTACCACTGGATAATAAGTCAGAGATGTTGCTTACAACCGCTTTCCATCCAAGGTCTTTAGGGCAAATAGTAAGGTCATTGAAATGAATATTTTCAACCAAAGAATCATTATTGACAAGTAAGTCATCATTTTTAGTTTTGATTAAAGCGCAATCATCTAATATTTGATTTTTAGGCATGAACTTCCCCAGCCTATTAATTAATTCCTTTTCCCCAATATCTTCTAATGTTTCTTTATGCATTTAATTTGAGGTTTTCAATACCATCTAAAACATCAATTGAAATTATACTGTCATCTTTGGTTAGTTCTTCTAATACATCAAAACCATCTACAACATAACCAAAGGCAGCATTCCTTCCATCAATTAAATTGCGACCTGCTGGATTTAATTCTGCTTCATATAAAAAAAAGAAAAATTGTGATGACCCATCATCAACTGCTGTATTTGAATGGGACCATCCTAGCGTTCCAAGTGTTGCGAAAGGTAATGTTGGTGTCTCTGTGTAAAGACCTAAATCTTCAAAAGTTTGATTGTAAAAAGTTTCTTTTTCATCAGGAATTCTAATTTCTAGAGGAACGTGACGTTCTTTATTTGTTTCGGGATTTATGTAACCAATATCTTCACCAATTGGATCACCTGTTTGTAGTACAAAAAATTCTTCTGCTCTATTAATGGGTAAATCTTTATAGAAATTCTTTGAAGATAAATCGACAAATGCTCCTGCTGTAAGTGGCGCGTTAAATCCATCTACAATAGCTTTCATCTCTCCTTTGGAAGTTTTTATATTGACTTTTGCTCTGCCTAGTAATCTTGGAAGATCATCAAACTCTTCTGGAATATCGTAAGGAAATTGATTAGGCAGGAAATATTCCTCTAATCCACCTATTTTATCTAAAGCCTCTTTGCGGGTCGATACAAATGAGTACTTATCTTTTGATTTGGAATAATCTTGAAGGCTATCAAAATTTTCTTTGAGTTCTAAGAATGTTTTTTCAGCAATTTTCTGTTTATCGTTTGGTAAATCTTTGATAATTCGACTTTGGTATTTTTTTAGTAAAGATTGACATTTTGTAACAGTTTTCGTGAGAGTGGGCCATCTTCCACCTCGAACAAGGTCACTAGTATCTTCCAGTTTATGTTGAATTTCTTGTAATTCAACTTGCTTGATAGGGAGTGCGTTTCGGAGGATTGCATTAGGGTCTTTTACTGCATTTCCAGTAGGTAAATCAGCTAGTACTTGGATGGGTTTAAAGAGAAAAACCTGTAAAATTATGATTGAAAAAATTAAGAAAAGTTTGTTCTGATTTGATAAGAATTTTTGCATAGTACTCTTGCAGGTTTATGATCCTTGGGGATGTAATACAGGAATGATTTCCAGTAACGATTTTCGCACAGGTACTACCATCGAATTGGATGGACAAGTTTGGCGTGTTGTAGAATTTCTACATGTCAAGCCTGGTAAGGGTTCTGCTTTCGTGCGAACAAAATTAAAATCAGTTCAAAGCGGCAACGTGGTTGAAAAAACTTTTCGAGCCGGAGAATCAGTACAGCAGGCTATCCTTGAGAAGTCTAACCTGCAGCATACTTATGTGGAGTCTGGCGATTATGTTTTTATGGATATGACAAGTTTTGAGGAGACAAGACTTTCCTCAGAACAAATTGGTAAGGGCGCTAAGTATTTGAAAGAAGGAATGGAGGTTAACGTTATTTTCCATAATGGTAAAGTTTTAGAAGTGGAACTTCCAATATCAATTACCTTAAAAGTTACAGAGACTGATCCTGGAGTTAAAGGGGACACTGCTAGTGGGGGCACAAAACCAGCTATTCTAGAAACAGGTGCTCAAGTTATGGTTCCTTTATTTATTTCTGTGGGAGAAATGATTAAAGTTGATACTCGTAACGATAGTTATCTTGGACGTGAAAATTAATGGCTATGAAATTAGATCATGAAGATTTAAATCGCTTAATAGAGAAAATCTCAACAAGCGATATTCAAGAGTTCTCACTAGAGGGAGAAGATTTTAAACTCGAAATTAAACGGAATTTATTTGATCAAAACCAATTGTCTAATAATTTAGTTTCAAATACTTCAATTGATAAGCAACCAATTGCTCAAAAATCCATTAATGATAATGTCTCAATAGTTAATGAGCCAGAGGTACCTCAGGTGGCACCGCCTGGGCGTTCAGGTCTTACTGAAATTACTTCTCCTATGGTTGGAACCTTTTATAGGGCTGCAGCGCCTGGCGAGGAGCCATTTGTAGAGATAGGAAATAATGTTAAGGTCGGCCAAACTATTTGTATTTTGGAAGCTATGAAGTTGATGAATGAAATTGAATCTGAATTTAACGCTGAAATAGTAGAGATTCTTGTTGAGAATGGAACACCAGTTGAATTTGGGCAAGTTTTAATGCGTGTTCAGCAGATTTGAATTTTTAGTCATTTCTATTGCAGTCTTTATAGCCTCAATCATGCTTTGCGATTGAGCTATACCTTTGCCAGCAATATCAAATCCCGTACCATGATCTGGAGATGTTCTGATAAAAGGCAAACCTATTGTGGTATTAACTGAGTAATTAAGAGCTATAACTTTAGTTGGGATTAAACCTTGATCATGATACATAGCAAGAATCCCATCATGTTTTTCAGCATCTTTCTGTCTCCATGCTTTTGCAGAGGAGTTCCAACAACTATCTGGTGATATAGGTCCTAATAATTTAATATCTCTATTTTTTTCATTCCAAGCAATCAATGAATTATTAAGCCAATTTTTCTCTTCATTACCTAAAATACCTTCTTCGCCGGCATGAGGGTTTAATCCTGCAACTTTTAAAATAGGTTTTTTATTATATTTGATACAAAATTCTTTAAAAAGATCTAATTTAGAATGGATTAATTTTGTATTTAGCATTTTTGGTACCTCAGAAAGTGGTATGTGGGTTGTAGCTAGTAGCGTATTGAATCTCCAACCTGTGATTGGTGATTTAGCTGTGAATAACATTCCAACATTTTTTATTCCACATGATTTTGCTAATACTTCAGTTTGTCCAGAGAAGTAATGACCTGCTAGAGACCAAGATTTCTTACAGATTGGGCCAGTAACAAGTGCTGAATTAGGATATTGTCTTACAATTTCGATCGCTTTTGTTAAGTAATAGAAACTTGAATTACCGTAACTTGTTTTAGTGTCATTATCTGATGAAGAAATTTCGAGATCATGTATATTTAAATTTTTAGGATTTGCAAGGTTTTCTAATCCTAAGGATCTAAGTTGTTTATATGTATTGTGTAGATTTTTTTTTGATCCAACTAATATAAAGTCAATGTTTTCTGGTATCTCATTAGAACAAAGTGCTTTTAGGATTATTTCGGGTCCAATACCTGACTCATCTCCAACGCTTAATACAATTTTAAAAGTATTATTAGTTTTTTTAATATTCATAAAAAGTTTTTAAATTTATTTCTTAACTATTTAAAAAGCAGTTTTTTAAGCCTAGTTTATAGTTTTTATAAATTAGTTTATATCCAAGTATTTCGCATAATAATTTATTAGAGACTCTTCTATTTTCCATCCAAAATGATTTAGCTATTGGTGATAATTCCTTTTTTGCGTCTTCAAATAATATTGGATTTGGCATTTTTAAACCAAGTAGATCATAACAATATTGAATCACTTCTATTTGAGAAGATGGTTCATCATCTGCAATATTAATGATTTGGTGAAATTTTAAATAATCTTTATTTTGTAATAAATAAATAATCGCATGTGTAATATCTGCAACATGAACTCTTGAAAATACTTGAGCTTTTTTTAAAATAACTCGAATTTTTTGATTTTTAATTGCTTCAAACGTGGATCTTCCAGGTCCATAGATGCCAGGTAATCTAAAAATTTGTACAGGCAAATTAGATTCAATCCATTTTTTTTCGCAATTTAACCTATTATGACTTCTTTTTTGGAAAGGATTAGGCTGATCTATCTCAGAAACCCATCCACCTTCGGTGTTTCCATATACTCCTGTGGTAGATAAATATCCAACCCATTCAAGGGATAAATCTTGAAGTTTACTTTGAAGAGTCTCTAATACGGGATCATTACCATTTTTGTCAGGAGGGATGCAACTCAGAATATGGGTGACTCCATCAAAAATTTTTTCATCAGGAATCACACCGTTTTCACTGTTGAAAACAAAGCTATTTGGATCGGTGCTTATAGTTCTTGAGCTTGTTAAAACAGTGCAACCAAATTTTCTAATAGTTTTTGCAAAAAAAATACCGCTGAAACCACCTCCTAAGATTAAAAATTTATTTTTATTTCCGAGTAAACTTGCAGGTTTCTTCATGCTGGGTTATGGTAGTACATATGTATTAATTGATGATGAAGACAGCTCTTAAGTCCGATTTAAAATCAACAACTTTTTGCATTAGCAAAAGTTATCCCCGTCTTATAGAGAAAGAAGTAAGTTTAGTTAATTTTAAATTCTACCAAAAATTATTTGTCTTACTTATTTCATTTTCGACAATTTTAATATTCCCAGAATCCCCAAGAGAATTAGAAAATATATGTGAGAGTTATAACTCTATAAAAATATGTAATATTTGGTAGTCAAGCCGCTTTATATTCGGATTTATCTTTTTCGTAATTTTTATTTTTTTCCTTAAAATTAGGATTAGCCCATTGCAGTAATCTAATAGCTAATCTTAAATCTCCATCTAGCCAAGCTCTTATAGCCATTGCTCTTCGAGGATCATAAAATTTTTGCCTTCTGTACCAATACAAAGCGTTGTTATCTGATTTATCCCCATTACAGGAAAGACATGCAGGGACACAGTTTTCTGTTGTACTTAAGCCGCCTTGGCTTCGTGGTATTACATGGTCAATAGATTCAGATGGTTTTCCGCAATATATACAACTTTTTCCAGTAAACCTATGAATAGATTTTCGCCATTGTCTAAATCTGAACTTAGGACATAAATCCTCTAAAAACACCGCATCATTAATATGCATTCAGACTATTTAATTAAATAAATAATGGCTTGAATAAATTAAAAGTCAATATTTTTTATAATTTATTAAATCAAATTAGCTGGTTTAAATATAATTTAGTGTGGATAGATACAAAATAAATTTTATTAAATATATGTTCTAAAAAAGGTTTATCTTTTTGAAAAACGTTATTAATAACTATATCTATCAAGGGTTTCCTCAGTATATTCTTCATTAGTTTCTTCTAATTCTTTTTCTAATCTCTTTCTTTTGTTTTCTCTATCTTCTAATTCTTTTTCTTTTTTTTCTTCTTCTTTTTCTAAATCTCTGATTAGTTTCCTATTTGGATGAAGTTTATTTAGGTATTCAACACAATAGCTAAAGGTTTCGTTATCTCTAATAACCGATTCTGTAATTTGTGCGGCTGCTTGTTTAGGAGAGACTTTGAAAATCCCTCCTTTTTGTTTTTTTATATATGTATATGCAGCTTCCCAACTACTTTCATGATCATTCCCTCCATCTCGCATTGTACAGAAAATTTCTGCCCCAAAAGACCCTGCATTAACTTTCAACGTTTGAAGTGCTATAGGAGATGTTATCCCTAGGGTTAAAAAAATTAATTTTTTTTTAAGTCCTTGCATTTAATTTTTGCCTCCCATTTAAAAATATCTTTTATTGGAAATATGTCTATAGAAATTTAAGATTTTATAACTCCAAATAAGTTCAAGCATTTCACAACTAAAGGAAGAATGAGAAGCACAGTAATCAACCTTACTGCGTGTAGAGTTGCGACTGCAGCACCTACTCCATATTCTGATCCCACAAGACTCATACCGCTAATACCTCCTGGTGCTGCACCTAGAATTGTTGTTATAACATCTATATTTAGCAATCTGCTTGTCCATAGTCCAATCGCTAATCCTGTAATAACTAAAGTAAAAGTTATTAAAATAGCAGGCCTCCATAAGGTTTGAAGATCAACTAATGAGTCTTTAGTTAATGATGTGCCAATCACCGTTCCAATTCCAATTTCTAATATTGTTCTAGTGCCAATTGGCCACTCTGCTACATCAAATTTACCACTGATACTTAGTATGCTTGCACCTATTAAAGCACCTGCTAGAGGAGCTGCAGGTATACCTGTTTTTAAAGCTAAAGCTCCAAAAATTGCTCCTGCAACCAAATAATAAATTAGATTTATGTTTGACATGAATTTGGGAGATGTTTCGACATAATATTAGAAAAATTTTTTTTTGCTTGGGTTTATAGTCAAAACATATTTTGTTTTCCTCTCATAATGTCCCCTTTTATTGGCATAATAATACTTAAAGAAAGAATTTTTATGTCTTCACAAATTTCATACAAAGCTAATAGAAGCCGCATAAAGAAAAAATTATCTTTTTTTGAAGGTGGCCACCAACTTGAAAAATTAGAGTTTGCTCTTGCAATAGCTCAAACAAAGGGAGATGAAAAAAAATCAATATCTCTCAGAAAAAAGATTGTTGAGTTAGGCGGAAATGTTGAGGAGCCAGGTACTTAACTCAATCTGCTTCTAGATATCTAGATGCTACTACTAGTGCTTCGCCAGCCTCTTTAGCTGTTATCTTTCCTAAATCAAGTAGAGTTTTGCTGATAGCAGATACTACTGTAATTATATCTCTATCATTTACATATCCTAAGTGCCCAACTCTAAATATTTTCCCCTTTAAGTGATCTTGACCACCAGCCAGTAGGATATCAAAATTATTTTTTATTGTTTTTCTAAATTCTTCAGCATCCATTCCTTCAGTTTTTATTGCAGTAATTGAAGGGCTTAAAGATTCTTCATCAGCAAATAATTTTAGATTTAAAGCTTTTACAGCATTGCTCATTGCTAATTTATGTTTACTATGCCTAAGGAAAATGTTCTCTAAGCCTTCTTCTCTCATCATTTTTAAAGCTTCATCTAAAGCAAAAACCAAATTAACTGCAGGAGTAAATGGATTACTATTACTTATAAGACTTTTTTTGTAGGATTTTAAGTTTAAATAAAACTTTGGTAAATTAGATTTTTCTGCCGCTTTCCATGCTTTCTGGCTAATTGCTATAAAGCTAAGACCTGGCGGTATCATGTACCCCTTTTGTGATCCAGAAGCAACGATATCTAATTTCCACTCATCTACAGGTACATTACAAGCCCCAAGACTTGTGACGCAGTCAACAATAGATAATGCAGTGTTGTGCTCTCGAATATAAGAGCTTATAGTCTTCAGATCATTAATTACTCCTGTTGAGGTTTCAGAATGAGTTAAGATAACTGCCTTTACTTCTTTTTGTTTATCTTCTTCTAATATTTTTTTGAATTCTTCTGGATTAAGTGGAGTACCCCATTCGGAATCAATTTTTATTACTTCTAACCCAAATTCCCTTGCAACTTTTACCCATCTTTCTCCAAACTTTCCATTTTCTCCACAAATTACCTTATCACCTTTGCTTAAGGTATTTATTATTCCAGCCTCCATTGCGGCAGTGCCACTACCGGTAATTGTTAGAACATCATTTTGAGTTTGATGAAGCCATTGTAAATTTTTAGTGGTATTTCCCACAAGCTCTTGAAATTCTTTACTGCGATGACCTATTGGATGCTTGCCTAATGCTTGTAAAACTTTTTCTGGAACTGGTGTGGGTCCAGGAATCATCAATGATAATTTTTGTTGTATGGCCACTTTTTGTTAAATAGGTCATTCTTAGATTAGTTCTCATTATATATTTTTCAATTACTTGATTTGAAAAAAGGATTTTCTTTACCTTTGTGGGTCGCTGGAGCTGCTAAGTCAGCATTAAAGAAGCTTGTAAGGTTTCAAGTTGAGAATTTTGAATTAATAAAAATTCCTAATGAAAAAAAAGAAATCAAAATTGAGATTCATTCTGTAGGTTTAATCAAAGGTAACTCACATGCATTAGGAATTTCCTTTGCAAAGTCTGGCTTAGATCTTGACATCACACAAAACTTAGAAATATGGACAATAGTTTCTTTAGAAAAAATTTCTTCTAATAATCATATTCAAAAAATTCCAATAAATATTGTTGCAGGCTCTGGTGTAGGTATTAAAGAGAAAACATCAGAGATATGCATGTCTGATTTTGCTAAAGAAGTTTTATATGAAAATTTATTGGATATTATTCCAAAGGGATTTAATTTAAATTTAGAAATTATTTTTCCAAATGGGGAGTTTTTGGCGGAAAGAACTAGTAATAGGTCATTTGGTATTGTAGATGGATTATCTATTATTGGAACTTCTGCTGAAACTTATTCGAGCGCGTCACCTGATCAATTAGAAGAGGCTAAAACTAAACTAGCGAAGTTAATTAAAAAAGATTTTAAAGGGAAAGTTGTTTTTGTAATTGGTGAAAATGGCTTAAATTTAGCAAAAACTTGTAATATAAAATTTCCAATTATAAAAGTTGGTAACTGGATAGGACCACTAATTGTTGATGCTGCAATAAAAAATGTTAAGACTGTTATCCTTTTTGGTTATCATGGGAAATTAATAAAATTAGCTGGCGGTATTTTTCACACACATAATCATTTGGCTGATGGAAGAATCGAGATTCTTGTTTATTTAGCAGTTAAAGAAAAAATACCTCCTGAAATAATAGTCCAATTATCTCAATTAAATACTCTGGAAGATGCTTTATCAACTCTTGAAAGATTTAATAAATCTAAAGCTGAAAAATTATTCCAACATTTATCAAATACGATTGAAAAGCGTTCCTTTGCATATGTTAATAGGTATGTAAAAACAGATATGGAAATTGCAGCAATTATTTTTGATAGAAAAAGGGAAATAAGGTGGGCAGGTAATAATGGTAATGTTTATATTTCTAGTTTTCAATAAGACTAATATTTGGATGATTATGCTTTTGTAAATAAATTGAGCTAACTTTTATACATGAGTCAAAAATCTTTAAAAAAAGAACGAGATCCATCAATATTAATTTTAGATTTCGGTTCTCAATATTCTGAATTAATTGCAAGAAGAATCAGAGAAACTAATGTTTTTTCTCTAGTGGTAAGTAACTATATTACGATTGAGGATATTCTTGATATTAATCCTAAAGGGATAATTTTGAGTGGAGGACCTAATTCTGTATATGACCAAAATGCTCCTAAATGTAATGAAAAAATTTTTGATTTAGGAATTCCCATACTTGGAATATGTTATGGAATGCAATTAATGGTTAAAGAACTTGGAGGGTCTGTTACTTCAGCAACTAAAAAAGCTGAGTATGGGAGAGCACCAATTTCTATAGATTTAGAATCTGAACTCCTTTCTGATGTAGAAGATAAATCTATAATGTGGATGAGCCATGGGGATTCAATTAATTCTTTGCCTGGTGGATTTAATAAAATTGCTCATACCGAGAACACACTTCATGCAGCAATTTCAAATGATAATAAGAAATTATTTGGCGTACAATTTCACCCTGAAGTTATTCATTCAGAGTTTGGGATGTCAGTAATTAAAAATTTTGTTTATAAAATTTCTAACTGTGCAGCTGATTGGACAACCGAAACCTTCTTAGAGGAAACGATTCCTAGGATAAGAGAGCAAGTTGGAAGTAAGAAAGTTTTGCTTGCCTTGTCAGGAGGAGTTGATTCATCAACTCTTGCTTTTCTACTGAATAAAGCAATTGGCAATCAGCTTACATGCATGTTTATAGACCAAGGTTTCATGAGAAAAGGTGAACCAGATTTTTTAATGAATTTTTTTGACAAGAAATTCCATATAAAGGTTGAATACATTAACGCTAGGGAAAGGTTTATTGCAAAATTAAAAGGGATTACTGATCCAGAGCAAAAAAGAAAAATTATTGGTGAAGAATTTATTAGGGTCTTTGAAGAAGAAAGTAATAGATTGGGACCTTTTCAGTATTTAGCGCAAGGTACTCTTTATCCTGATGTTATTGAAAGTGCTGGAACAAATATTGATCCTAAAACAGGTGAGAGAATAGCTGTAAAAATAAAGAGTCATCATAATGTGGGCGGATTGCCAAAGGATTTACAATTTAAATTAGTTGAGCCATTAAGAAAACTTTTTAAGGATGAAGTCAGAAAATTGGGCGGTGCTTTAGGTTTGCCGGATGAAATTATAAAAAGGCATCCATTTCCAGGACCAGGGTTAGCGATAAGAATTTTAGGGGAAGTGACGAATGAAAAATTGGATTGTTTACGAGATGCAGACTGGATAGTGAGAGATGAAATTAAAAAAGCAGGTCTTTATAATGATATTTGGCAAGCTTTTGCAGTATTGTTACCTGTAAAAACTGTAGGAGTAATGGGAGATAAAAGAACTTATGCATGGCCAATAGTTTTACGTTGTGTGTCTAGTGAAGATGGTATGACAGCAGATTGGTCAAAAATTCCTTTTCAAATTTTGGAGAGAATTTCAAATAGAATCGTAAATGAAGTAGTTTCAGTTAATAGAGTTGTTTATGATATTACAAGCAAACCTCCTGGAACTATTGAGTGGGAATAAACAGATTTTAAGAACCTAGTTATAACTTAAATTAATCGGTTTTACGTGAGAAATAGTCAAGATTATGGTTATGTCATAGCAGTGCTTTTGGGCGACAAAATACAGGGCGGTTTTACGTGGGTTTTACGTTGCTCTTATTCTCCGTCTCTTAAGAGAAATCGTATAAAGTCTGTTTTCTCTACAGTTGGTATATTAATGAAAAGAATTTTTGATATGAAAAAACGAACTGCTTTTATTGGGGCAATATTATCTTTAATGCCTCTTGGGCAACCATTTTTAATTAAAACTAGCATTGCTTTAGTAACTGCAAAAATAGTTATTTTTAATTCAGATTGGGCGATAGCAGAGAGCGCAGAATTTTATTTTAAACTTGGAAATCAAAAGTTAGATTCAGAAGATTACAAAGGAGCGATATCTGACTATACAAAAGCAATAAAAATCAATCCAAAAGATGGAGATGCTTATCGCGAACGTGGATACTCAAAAAGTGTTTTAGAAGATGATAAAGGAGCGATATCTGACTATACAAAAGCAATAAAAATCAATCCAAAAGATGGAGATGCTTATCGCGAACGTGGATACTCAAAAAGTGTTTTAGAAGATGATAAAGGAGCGATATCTGACTATACAAAAGCAATAGGAATAAATCCAAAAGATGGAGATGCTTATCGCGAACGTGGATACTCCAAAGTAAATTTAAATGATTATGAAGGAGCGTTGTCTGACTATACAAAAGCAATAAAAATCAATCCAGAAGATGGAGAAGGTTATATGGGTAGATTTCGCGCCAAACTATTTTCAGGGGATTTTAAAGGTGCAGTTTCTGATAGAAATAAAGCATTTGCAGTATTTTCAAAAGATAAATCTCAATTATCAGTTAAAGATATAGTTTCTTCAAAAATGCTAGCAAAACGCACAGATATGTGGAAAGTGTTTAGTCAATCTGCTGGATTTAATGGTAAAACATATGAAAAACCAATAACTTATTATATTCACGACGAAAATTCAAAAAATATTTCTAAACATCTACCAAAAGCGATGAGGAATTCTTATGAGATTTCAGATGATGAAGAGCAATTCACTGTTGATATATTTAGTTATATTGACTCAATTATTGACCTAGATTTTGTACGAGTAAATTCAAAATCTAAAGCAATGATAAGTATTTATAAAACTGACAAGGATGGTAAAAAAGACGAGAAAGCAGAGAATGGTTCTGGTGTCATGCAAGAACCCCCTAGAGGCGTTAAATACAAAATTGAGGTAGCGTGGGCAGAAAGTCCATTGATTGATCCTAAGTTGAAAAAGTACCCAACTTTATCTATAGATAATGCTTTTACAATTGCTCATGAAATTGGACATGCATTAGGTTTAAATCATAAAGATCCTGGTTGTTTACCAGAGTGTAGTAAAAGTTTTGATCCAGAAGATATACGCTTTAATAATAGAGATTCGGTTATGTCTTATAACAATTTCTTATATCCAAAAGTGGATACTTTTTTTACAGAACTAGATATCAAAGCATTAAGAACAATTTGGGGTATTGAAAAAGGAAATTAATTTATTCGTTGAAAATAAAAATGTATTCTCTACAATTTATTTCATCTAATTACAGGGAAAAGTATAAAGAATGGAGTTAATCGGTTTTACGTGGGTTTTACGTAACAATAGTGCCAAAAGTCAAGTCAATGATACCAATGGTTTTCAGGGATAAAAATTAGGAGATTTTATTGAGTGGGAGTAAACCATAGGGTCAAAGTGTATTCATATTTTTATTCTTTCGGTTTGTCAGAATATATTTGCATTTTTTCTGTTGAGAAGTCGTAAAGTATATTTTTTCTCTACATTAGGCATATTAATTAAAGGTAATTTTTGATGAAAAAAAGAAGTGCATTAATTGGTTGCTTAATAGCTTTAATGCCAATTAGTCAAATATCAAATGTGAAGTATGGAATATTAATTACTTCATCTACTTTTGCTTTACCTTTAAAGGTTAATGCAGAAAGTCCAAGTGATTTCTATAAAAAAGGATTGAAGAAGTTTCAAGAAACTAAAGACTATGAAGGTGCAATTGAGGATTTTACAAAGGCAATTAATAAGAAGTCTTCTTACTTAGATGCGTATTATTTTCGCGGAGTTGCTAAAGCTCGTTTAGGAGATTATGAGAGTGCTATTGCCGATTACTCTAAAGTTTTAAGATTGAATAAATGGGATGATGGGGCAGCACTAAATAGAGGCAGAGCAAAATTTAGTATTGGAGACTATGAAGGAGCAATTAAAGACTACAACAAATCAATAAGAATTTATCCTAGAAATGGAGCTGCATTTTATTTCCGTGGCATTTGTAAAAATAAAATCGAGGATTATGAAGGTGCTCTCGCTGATTTTAATAAAGCAATAAAACTAAAAACAAAATTCAATGAAGTCTTTGTTGAAAGAGGATTAACTAAAACTTTCTTAGAAGATGATGCAGGAGCAATTGTTGATTTTAATAAAGCAATAAATATTAACCCAAAAAATTTAGATGCTTTTCTTTATAGAGGATATGCAAAGTTTATGATTAGTGATTTAAAAGGTGCTTGCCAAGATTGGTTATTTCTACAATCATCAGGTAATTTAGATGCGAAAACTGAAATTGAACAATACTGCAACTAATGATTATGCTTTAAATGAGATTTAAACGAAATGAGTGACATTATTAAATTAAGTAGAACTACTGTTGAGAAATATCTCAGTTGTCCAAGATGTTGTGTACTTGATAAAAAATATCAAATAAAGCCGCCATCATTACCATTTACTCTAAATATAGCTGTAGATAATTTATGTAAGAATGAGTTTGATCACTACAGAAGCATTCAGGAGCCACATCCATTATTTATTGAATATGGTATCGATGCTGTTCCTTTTCAACACAAAGATTTAGAACGTTGGAGAAGTAATTTTCAAGGGATACGATATAAGTCAATAGAACATAATTATGATTTTGGTGGAGCTGTGGATGATATTTGGCAGAAAAAAAATGGTGATCTTATCATTATTGATGTAAAAGCAACATCTAGAAATAATTTTGATTGGTCTGAGACCTTTAATAAATACGAATATGCAAAAGCTTATAAAAGACAATTGGAGATGTATCAGTGGTTATTTAAAAAAAACGGTTTTCAAGTTTCAAAAGAAGCTTACCTTTTGTATTTTAATGGCAAGAAAAATGAGAAGTTATTTAATAATCAATTAAATTTTGATGTACATCTTATTAGATTAGATTGCTCTACATCTTGGGTAGAAAATAAGATAATTGAAACAGTCAACTTATTACGTTCAGATATTTTCCCAAAACCTTCATTAAATTGCGAATACTGTAACTATTTAAAAAGGCGTTGGCAGTTATCAATTAATTAATACTAATAGAAAAATTATTTGATATTTCTGGAAAAATAGTGAATAAAAGATAATCTTTAATTAGATAATAAATTTTCACTTTTGATAAAATTGAAACACTCTGGAAGAAAGATATCTAATCATCTTCAACAAGATATTGTAAAAGTATCTGGTAAAACAATTTTTATAAATCCTTTTTTGTATTGGCGGAGGTTTGACGAAAACACCAATAGATGGCTTCGAGAACCTGGTCAAATGTCAGAGGATCAAATTCAACCTAATAGAAATCGTTTTTATCCAGAAATAGAATGGACTGATTTAAGTGATGACCAAAAGATCATAAAAGATGCGACTGTTGAGATGTTTTTAAAAACTCTTGAGTTGATAAGTACTTTTCATCCTAATCTTAGTTCAGGACAATTATTAGAAGTTGAGAGAAAATTAGCGATTATAAAAAAGATTCCTTTTGAAAAGTGGGTAACTAAGTCTTTTGCAAAAAAAGAAAGATTATTAGAAAATGAAAAAAGAAAATTTCAGAGAGAAAGGTTTTTTAGTAGCTGGAGGGAATGGTTTAGTCTTGAAAATACACAACAAGCTATTTTGCCTTTTATTGTCACGATATTTATTTCATCATTAATTGGTTGGTCATTAGGAATATCTAAAAACAGTTGTAATCCTTATTTTGAACAAAATATAGATCAATTAAATTAATTTGTTTTTGATATTTTTTAAGTATCTAAGTTAATATAATTTTGAAAAAATAAATTTCTTATTTAGAATTATATTAATTGGTATATTGCTTAAAAAGTATAAGTTTTATGAGTGAAGATTTGAATTCAAATAATATAGAAAATGATGAGTTTAATCTGAACACTGAAGAAAGTGACTATAAAGATTTAATTACTAGACTTAAAGAGATAAAATCAACCATTGCTTTATTGGGAAAAACAATATTTAAATAAATTTCATATTTTTGATAAAAACAAGTCCTAATAAAAAACTTATTTCATTAAAGAGACAACCATTAGTCTTACTAATTTTTTCTTCTATTTCGTTTTTATTGATTCTATTCAGGTTAATTTTTTTACAACTTTTAAATTATGAATCTTTTAAGAAGATGTCAGATGAGAATAGGATCAGACTTATTGCTTCACAGCCAATACGCGGAAGAATACTAGATAAAAATGGTTATGTCTTAGCAGATAGCAGAGTTAAATATTCTTTAATAATAAAGCCTCAATCTGTTAATAAAAGTAATTGGGAAAAACATAAATCAAGTATTTCTACCCTGTTAAATATTGATAACAAAGTAATTCAAAAAAAATATTCTGATGGTCTAAAAAATCAAAAACTTTCAGTAACTATTATTGACGATTTAAATGTAGATCAATTAATAAAATTCAAAGAAAATGAAAGTAATTTAATTAGTTTTGAAATAGCAACCAAATTAATTAGAAATTATCCTTATAAATCCCTTGCTGCACATGTA
Source organism: Prochlorococcus sp. AG-402-O16 (assembly GCA_003216415.1). Classification (GTDB taxonomy): domain Bacteria; phylum Cyanobacteriota; class Cyanobacteriia; order PCC-6307; family Cyanobiaceae; genus Prochlorococcus_A. Next base: position 6,444 of record QCIY01000008.1, on the reverse strand, counting down.
ATTGGTTATACTCAGCCAATTAGTGAATCAGAATATAAATTCTTATCTAAGAAGGGTTATAAATTAAATGACTTAATAGGAAGAACAGGAATTGAATATGTCTATGAAGATTTTATAAGAGGTGAATGGGGTGGAGAAATGGTTGAAGTAAATTCATTAGGAAAATTTCAAAGATCATTGGGTATAAAACCTTCAATACAAGGAAATGATGTTGAATTGACAATCGATATAAATTTGCAATTAGTTGCTGAGGAAGTCCTTAAAGACAAAAAAGCAGGAGCGATAATAGTAATTGATCCGAGAGATGGTGCAATAAGAGCTATGGCAAGTAAGCCGACCTTTGATTTGAACTTTTTTTCAAAGGATTTCAAACCTGAAAAAGAATATAATAAGATATTTAATTCTCCAGAAAAACCTCTTTTTAATAGAGCATTAAATGCTTATGATCCAGGTAGTGTATGGAAAATTGTAACTGCTTTAGCCGGTTTAGAAAGTGGTAAATTTCCTAGTGATACTCTCTTAGATACGAAGCCATGTATCACTTATGGAAGCCAATGTTTTAGGGAACACAATGATTTAGGTTTTGGGGTAATAGGTTACGAAGATGCTTTAAGAGTTTCAAGTAATACATTTTTTTATCAAGTTGGATATGGTGTAGGAGTTGATGAAATTCATAAGGTTTCCAGAAAGCTTGGTTTTAATTCTTTTTCTGGAATTGAAATTTTTGAACAAGAAAATCAAGGATTAGTAGCTAGTAGTGAGTGGGCTAAAAAAGGTAGAGGATGGGGCGAACCAGGAAGAACTCCATGGGTCCCAGAAGATATTGCGAGCATGTCCATTGGACAATTTGTTGTTCAAGTTACTCCTATTCAAATAGCTAGAGCTTATGCTGCTATTGCAAATGGAGGTTATCTAGTTACTCCACATTTGACCAAAAAAGATGTAGAAAGTCTTTTAGATAAAAAACGTATTCCAATTGATATTGATCCACAAAATATTCAATTGATAAAAAGTGGTCTCAGGAAAGTAGTAGAGTCTGGAACAGGAGTATCAATTAATTATGGAGTTTCAAATTTACCTCCAATTGCAGGTAAAACTGGAACCGCTGAAGACGGTGAGGGTGGCTTAGATCATGCTTGGTTTGTTTGCTTTACTCCCTTTGAAAATAGTGAGTTACTAGTAGTTGCCTTTGCACAAAATACGCCTGGCGGAGGTTCTGTACATGCACTTCCTATGGCTAGACAAATTTTAAAAGTATGGAATGACAATAATTGATATTAATTCTTACTTTTAAATTTTATGTTTTTAATTTTTTCATTTGTAAAAGTCTTTGAATAATATCTTCAATAGTTTTGATATCTATTGGTTTACTATATGAGGATAAAAGCTGTCTCCCTAGTACTTGACTTCCTAAATGCACTAATTGAATTCGTAATGAAGTAAGTAGTTCAAGGCCTATTCCACCAGAAAATGTGGCAATTGCAATTGGTTGACCATTAAATAAATTCCTAAAGTCATCTCCCGAAATAGAAAGCCATGCTATGAAGTTGGAGAGAATGGGAGGTATAGATCCATTATATTCAGGAGCACAAATCACCCATCTTTCTATCTCAAAAAGCTTGTTCTTTAACTCTTTAATCTCACTCGGAATATTTTCTTTGCTGTGAATTCTTGGATTAAATAGTGGAATATCAAGAGTAGTAAGATCTAAAATCTCAGCATTTATTTTAAATTTATTACTTTTTTCAAGGAATTTTTCAGAAAGTTCTAGATTTTTACCGCAACTAGCCGTAATGATTATTAGATCTTTTGATTCAGTCATAAATTGGATAAATAAATTTAATAGTTAGCACCAGTTTTACGGTGATGAACTGCGGTTAGACTATCGGATTTTAGTACATTACCATGTAGAACTTCGGCATATATTACCCAATGATCTCCACATTCCATTCTCTCTTTTACAGTGGCATCTAACCATGCTAAAGACTCAGGAATGATTACCTGTTCATTAGGAGTTAATTCAATATTTAATCCTTCAAATCTATCTTCTCCAGGCGCAAAGGGTTTCGTGAATCTTTTCAGAGGTTTTTTAAATTCTTTTTCACTTAAAATATTTAATGCGAATGAATCTCCTTTTTGAAGGAGTGACTCTACTGATCTATCTTTTGCTACTGCAATACTTAATCCTGGTGGAGAAAAACTTGCTTGACTAACCCAAGATGCCAGCATAGCCCCCTTGATGTTATTCTCCTCTTTTCCTTTAGAAGCTGTTAGAACACAAAGTGATCCTATTACTCTTCCAAGAGCTTGTAACTTTGGATCTGTTTTGCTTGTAATCATTCCAGTATCTGATTTCCTGGGTTTTTTCTTTGCCCTTTTTATAATTTTTCTTCCAAAGTGAGTTCCTATTTCTTCTAGTTCTTTAATCTTTGGTTTATTTGGACTGAATTTAATTCTTATAGGGTCAAAACTAAATTTAAAACCACCGTCTTTTAATTTTGATTCAAGTAAATCTATTGCTTCGCCGCTCCATCCAAAACTACCAAAAATTCCTACTGGTTTATCTCTATTACCTTCTGATAACAAGGTCCCAAGTGCACTTACTATAGGAGTTGGGGCGTGACCGCCTAGTGTAGGCGATCCGATTAAATATCCATCAGCATTTTGGATAGATTTTATAAGTACATCATTAGGTGTAAATTCACAATTGATACTTTCAACTTCCACTGAAGTTCTATTGATCCCTTTAGCTAATGCATCACCTATAGAGGCTGTGTTTCCATATGCGCTTGCATAAATTAAGGCGATTTTAGGATTATTTGTTGAGAGATTTTCACCCCATCTGATGTAATCATTTAAAAAGCTTTTTAAACTATATTCGATAGCGGGACCGTGTAATGGAGTAATAGTTTTAATATCGTAATTGGCAATTTTTTCAGTTATTGATACCACTTGATTAGACATTGGCGCCATTAGGCAATCATAAAAGTGTTTTCTATCAATTTCTGTGCTAACTCTATTTGTCTCAGACCAATATTCAGATGCAATGTGTGCAGAGAAAATTTTTTCACTTAGAAGCATTTCTTGATTGCGTTCATAAATTATTAGGCCTCCAGGCCAACGTGCTGTTGGAATAGGAATTAACTCTAGTGAAATGTTATTTAATTCTAAATGAAGTTCTTTTTTGATTATATTAATTTTGGGTAATTCAATTTCAATAAAGTTTTCTAAGTTAGGATTTCTTTGATTCCAAAGTTCAGAAATCAGTTTAAATCCAGGATTAGAACAAGTAATAGTAAAGTTTTGACATTGCAAACTTATTTTTTTTATGGTTTCTATAATTTGTGGATTGATATGTCCAGAAATTACGTTAATTTTTTGTAAGTTAAATTGATCAAAAAAGTTAGATATTACCTCTTTAAATAAATTGAAATGTTGTTTTTCAGGCGGATGAATAATAAAAAGTTCTTCATTATTTCTAATTAAAAAAGTATTAAAGGAGGTCCCTTTTTCGAGATTAAACTCAAGTTCAAATCTTTCTTTATTTTGGTCAATAAATCTGATACAAGTAAAATTGTCAGTAATTTCGAATTTTGATAAGTTTCGATTTTTTGAAAGTAAGCTTGTATTAATTTCTGACATTTGAAAGATTTATTTACTAATAATGATTAGCAACTTTCCTATGATGAACTGCTGTTTTACATGATAAGTCAGAGACATTACCATTTTCAACGATTCCGTAAATTATCCAATGATCAGGTGTCTCTAGTCTTGAACTCACTTTACAATCTAAAAAGGCAAGAGAATCTGACAGGACAGGACCTCCTTCTGCGATGTTGTTAATTACATCTACATCAGCAAATCTATCAGCTCCAGGAGCAAATCTCTTTAAAAAATGTCTAAACATTTTTTGATAGTTGTCTTCTCGCAAGATGTTCACAACAAATCCCTCTCCAACTTGCATATATGATTCAATAGCTCTATCTTTTGCTACTGCAACAGTAATGCCAGGAGGAGAAAAACTTGCTTGACTAACCCAACTTGCTACCATTGCGCTTTGTCTAAATGTAGAACCTTCTCCCTGGCTAGCTGTAACTACATATAATCCTCCGCTTAATCTACCTAAAGCTTTATCTAAATTTGAATCAAGGCTCTTCATTGAGGCAATATTTTTCTTTTTATTGATTAATTGACCCAAGTCAGTTCCAGCTTCTTCGAATTGTTGATAAATAATTGGATCTGGAATAGTTTTAACTCTTAAAGGTGAAAAGGCTTCTTTCTGGCCTAGTTCTCTTAACTTACTTGCTAAAGAATCTATTGGCTCATCATTTCCTCCGAATGCATCATAGACAGCCGTAAATTGTTTCGGTTTTAATGCGGCAAACAAAGTTCCTAGAGATTCTTTTAGTTCATTATCTGAATCAACTGGCCATGTGGGAATAACCACTGCTTTTGATTCAGAAATTAAACCTGTTAATTCCTGAGGATCAGAAGATCGTAAATCAATTAATTGGACTTGCGCATCTGCTTTACTTATTCCATGAGATATAGCTTGACTTAGTCGATCACAATATCCATAGTCACTTATGTAGCAGACCGCTACAAATTCGTTCCCTTTACTTTTGTTACTACTCCATTCTAGATATTTTCCTTTCCAAAAATTGACTTGATTATGAAGCAAAGGGCCATGACCTACTGCTATTGTTTTTAATTCAGGTAACTTATCTATTCTTTTAATTGCTTGCAAGACGCTTCTAGCGTTTGGACCCATAAGGCAATCGTAATAAAAACGGAAATCATCATATATTTCTTTTTGATCAGTGTCAAAAAATTCGTTAGAACAATAATGCAGTCCAAATGCATCACATGTATAGAGAACATGTGTGCCGTGATCATATGAAAAAATTGTATCTGGCCAATGCAAATTTGGTGCGCTTATAAATTCAATATTATGTTCTAAGCCACTACTAGCATTAGTCCCTAGATTTAAAAAATCCCCGCTTTTAACTTCTAGACGCTTAAAGGGAATATGTATTTGATCTTCAATAAATTTAAGGGCTAATTTTGATCCTACTAATGTGATGTTTTGGTTTAATTCTAGAAGATTGCCTATTAAACCAGAATGATCAGGTTCTGTATGACTTGTAATTAGATAATCAACATCTTGAGGATTTACCTCTTTCAATAATTCTTCAAACCATAATTTTTTGAACTTTGCATGACTAGTATCAATAATTGCTAGTTTTTCACCCTTAATAATAAAGCTATTATAAGTAGTTCCATTTCTTAAACCAAATTCAATATCAAATCTACTGCGGTCCCAATCCAATGATCTTATGGCACAAGAATCATCAGCAAAGTTTTGAGTTTGAACTGTCAACTTGTTATTGATTTGTGCCAATTTGGATTTACTTGTCTGGGCAAAGGCTATCATAGAGTAATTAGCTTTATAAATTAACTTTAGTTATATAGAATATAAATCCGCGTGATTATTTTTGCGAAAAAACCGAAATTCCGCTATTTTTTAATTTTTGTTCTTTTAATTTTTGGATAAATGACATCTCAACTAATTAAAAAGATAATTACTGGAGATGAGATAAGAAATGCTTTTTTAAATTTTTACAGTGAAAAATCACATAAAATCATTCCAAGCGCATCTTTAGTTCCAGATGATCCTACGGTTATGCTCACAATTGCTGGAATGCTGCCTTTCAAACCAGTTTTTTTAGGTTTAAAAGAAAGACCATCCAAAAGGGCTACTTCTAGTCAAAAGTGCATCAGAACAAACGATATAGAAAACGTTGGAGTTACAGCTAGACATCATACTTTTTTTGAAATGCTTGGTAATTTCTCTTTTGGAGATTATTTTAAACTAGAGGCAATTCAGTGGGCTTGGGAATTAGTTACTAATATTTATAAACTTTCTGCTGAAAATATAATTGTTAGTGTCTTTCATGAAGACAGAGAGTCTGCAAAAATTTGGAGAGATGAAATTGGTATTCATCCAGATAGAATAGTTAAACTAGGGGAAAAAGATAATTTTTGGTCTTCTGGAAAAACAGGTCCATGTGGTCCTTGTTCAGAACTTTATTATGATTTTAATCCTGAAAAAGGTTTGCAGAATATTGATTTAGAAGATGGGGATCGTTTTATTGAATTTTATAATCTTGTTTTTATGCAATATAATCGCGATCTTAACGGAAAATTAACAGATTTAAAATTTAAAAATATTGATACAGGAATGGGCCTGGAAAGAATGGCTCAAATATTGCAAAAAAAGAAAAATAATTATGAGACAGATTTAATTTTTCCTATTATTCAAAAAACTTGTGAGATTGCAAATATTGATTATTTTTCTTCAGATGAAAAAAACAAAATTTCTTTAAAAATTATTGGAGATCATACAAGAGCTGTTATTCATTTAATTTCTGATGGAGTAGCAGC
>QCIY01000007.1 GCA_003216415.1 Prochlorococcus sp. AG-402-O16 | reverse complement strand
GGTTTAAAAAAGGACAGGAAATATCTTTTTAGAAAATTTAATGACAATAACGAAGAAATTGTTGAATTAATTGATCCATCTAATTTAGAAAACGTTATTCCAGCAATAGCTATTACCATTCATAAATCGCAAGGAAGTGAATCTGAGAAAGTAAGCATTTTGTGGTCCCAAAAATATAGAAGAAATCAATATAAGATGGAACTGAAAAAAGAAGAGGAAAATATCTTTTGCAGAGATAATTTCGAAAGGAGATTACTTTATACTGCTGTTACAAGAGCGAAAAAATTTTTAGATATTTATTATTTAATTTAAATCTTATTTTTGAGAAATTAGTAGGATTTTAACCCCAAGATGTTAGATTAATAATTCGGCTCTGCAAGGCTAGTCAACAATTTAAGTAAAGTTAGATATTTGTTGAATGCCTAATCAGAAGATCATTGGGCATTTAAAATGGCTTTAAAAAAAGACAGTAACTCTCTTGATAATGACAAGGGAAAATCTCAGAATGATGATTTCCCCCTCCTTGAATTAAAGAACTTAGAGAATAAAACAGAAATTGAATCTCAACCATTGGAAGTATCCAAAGGAAATGATAATGAAAATGGATTCCTAGATTTTGGGTTTAATCAATCGATATTAAATTCGTTAAGAAATAAAGGATATAAAAATCCAACTCCTATCCAAAAAGCTGCAATTCCTGAACTGATGTTAGGCAGAGATTTGTTAGGCCAAGCTCAAACTGGAACAGGTAAGACTGCAGCTTTCGCATTGCCATTAATAGAAAAGCTTGCAGATAATAAAGAATTAAATGCCAAGGTTTTAGTTATGACTCCTACTAGAGAGTTGGCAACTCAAGTAGCAGAATCTTTTAAAAGTTATAGTTCTGAATCTCGTAATTTTAAGACAGTTGCAATATATGGAGGTACCGACTATCGAAATCAAATTTCTGCATTAAAAAGAAAAGTTGACGTAGTAGTTGGGACCCCTGGCAGGATAATGGATCATATAAGGCAGGGGACTTTTAAAATTAACAGCATAAATTGTCTTGTTTTAGATGAAGCTGATGAAATGTTAAATATGGGTTTCCTTGAAGATATTGAATGGATAATAGATCAACTTCCGGAAAATAAACAGATGGTATTGTTTTCAGCAACAATGCCTAATGAGATTAGAAATATAGCAAAAAAATATCTAAATGATCCAGCGGAAATATTAATCAAAAGTGTCAAAAAAGAAACTCAATTAATTTCGCAAAAATTTCTATATGTACAAAGACATCACAAGTTAGATGCTTTAAAAAGAATATTAGAACTTAATAATGAGGGAGTAATAATTTTTGTAAGGACAAAACTACTTACTACTTCAATAGCTGAAGCTTTAGAGAATTCAGGTCATACTGTGGCAGTACTTAATGGAGATATACCTCAAAATCAAAGAGAAAATACTGTAGATAGATTAAAAAAAGGATTTATTGATATCCTTGTTGCAACTGATGTTGCAGCTAGGGGATTAGATGTTGAGAGGATAAAACTTGTTGTTAATTACGATTTTCCTTTTGATAAGGAAACATATACTCATAGAATTGGAAGAACTGGAAGAGCAGGCAGATCTGGAGAGGCAATTTTATTTGTTAATCAAAGAGAAAAACATTTTCTAAGAAACTTAGAAAACTCAACAAGAACTAAGATTGAAGAAATTAATATACCAAGTAATCAAATAATAAATGAAAAAAGGATGGATAAACTTATAGAGAATGTTAATGACAGTTCTCTAGCTAAAGAAGAAAATGAAGAAAATAAAGCTTTGATTATTGATGTACTAGATAATTTAAAAGAAAAACACTCTATGGACGACTCAAATATTGCAATGGCCGCGATTAATTTAGTAATAGGGAATAAAACATTTTTTGTTAATGAAGATGATTCTTGGATTCATAAACAAAATAATACTGATCGAAACAGATCAAATAGAAATGGTAATAATCGTATGAGAAATTCAAATAGAAGAAATAATTATCAAAATGATTCTTTTGAAACCTACAAATTTAACTTTGGAAAATTTGATGGGGTTAGAGTTGCAAATATTATATCCTCAATCTGTAATTCAACTAATATAAATGGTAGGTCCATTGGTAAGATACAGATTTTTAATGATTACAGTTTGGTTGATTTACCCAGAGATCTGCATAGAGAAACTAAAAATAAATTAAAAAAAATTAAGGTCAGAAACTAGGCATATAGAATGAAAGCTAGCAATTATAAATTCTTTATTTTGGTGAATCTAATGATTCTATTCAACTCATTAAATAATTTTTATTTAGCCCAAACCAAACAAAATTCAATCATAAAATTATTTTGTCTTCATAGTGTCAAAGAGGAAATGCTGAAAGCAGAAATGGAATATAGTGAAAGTATTGCGAATGAAACTTGTACATGTTATTACGAAGAATTTAAAAAAAATGCAAGTCATCAATATGCTAAAACAAAATGTAAATTAGAAACTCAAGAAAGGCTTAAATCATAACGGAAAAATTTAATTATTTATGAGATCTAAGAACAATCAAAATCCAATAATAAGACTTTATTTGAATCTTATTGAAGAAAGAAGATTACTATTTTTTGCTTTTTTTAGTTCCATAATTAATAAAATTTTAGATTTAGCTCCCCCTGTAATAATTGGACTTGCAGTAGATATCGTTGTAAAGGAACAGAATTCATGGATTGCAGGTTTTGGCATAAGAGAAGTTCCAGCACAATTAATTTTCCTTGCATTTGCATCAGGAATAGTTTGGTCTGGTGAATCTTCCTTTGAATATTTATATTCGGTTTTATGGAGAAATTTGGCTCAGCTTTCGCAACATAAATTACGAATAAAAGCTTATGAGCATATACAGGAATTAGATATGGATTTTTTTGAAAATGATAATACTGGAAGACTATTATCTATTTTGAATGACGATATAAACCAACTTGAGAGATTCCTTGACCAAGGGGCTAATCAGATTATTCAGCTTTTTATAACTGTCTTAATAATTGGTGGTACGATGATTTTTGTTGCTCCAAAAATTGCTTTATTTGCTTTCTTACCTATTCCAATCATATTTTTAGGATCAATTAACTTTCAAAGGAAGCTTGCTCCAAAATACAAAGATGTAAGAAATAAAGCTGGACTGTTGGCTTCGAGACTTAATAATAATTTAAGTGGAATTCTGACTATAAAAAGTTTTACTAAAGAAAAATGGGAACTTAGTAGATTAAATAAAGAAAGCCTCGCTTATCAAAGAAGTAATAAGGCTGCAATAAAATTATCTTCAGCATTTATCCCTCTTATAAGATTCGCAATATTATTTGCTTTTATAGCAATTCTATTAATTGGAGGTTTTCAAACTTGGAATAAGACACTTAATGTAGGTACCTATAGTTTTTTAGTATTTATCACACAAAGACTATTGTGGCCTTTAACTACTTTGGGACATGTTTTAGATGATTTTCAGAGATCTATGGCATCAATAGATAGAGTAATTGATCTTATTGATACTCCTATAAAGATAAAAAATGGAAAAATAAAAATTGAACCTAGAGATATCAAAGGAGAAATAATTTTTAATAACGTAAATTTTAATTATCCTGGGAGAGATTTAACTTTAAAAAAAATAAATTTCAAAATTGAAAATAACTCAACATTAGGAATTGTTGGTTTAACAGGTTCTGGGAAAAGTACAATAATAAAACTACTCCTTAGGATTTATGATAGTAATAATGGGTCAATAACCTTGGATGGCATTTCTATTAAAGAAATAAACTTGAGGGATTTAAGAAAGTGTATATCTTTGGTAAGTCAAGAAACTTATTTATTTCATGGCAGTGTAGAAGAAAATATTGCTTATGGCTCAATCAACCCAAGTTTTAAAGATATCATTATGGCTTCAAAGATTGCGGAAGCTCATAAATTTATTGAACAATTACCAGATGGTTATAAAACTATAGTGGGAGAAAGGGGGCAAAGGCTCTCAGGCGGACAACGTCAAAGAATTGCCTTGGCGAGAGCTGTTTTAAAGGATGCTCCAATATTAATATTAGATGAGGCTACGGCCTCAGTTGATAATGAAACCGAGGCTTTAATTCAAAAATCATTATCAAAAATCACAAAAGAAAGAACCACTATAGTAATAGCTCATAGATTAAGCACTATTAAAAATGCGGACAATATTATTGTTATTGATAAAGGTAAAATAGTTGAAAGTGGAAAACATGAAAACCTCTTAGAACAGAGCAAAGTGTATGCAGATTTGTGGAATGTTCAAGTAGGTATTTAGTATAAAATCTCTAAAATTATATTAGAAAGTTAAATGATTCAATTACATTACTAAACATTCCATCAACTTTATTCCATCTTTCTTCATTTGTTCCTACAGCAAAGGTATAAAGTGTTCCTCTATCAATTACGACTGTGGCTAGTTCGTGTCTGGCTTGTTCATTTAAATTTAGTTCATACTCCAAATCATAGAAAATATGATTGGATGTCTCCCTCTTATTAGCATTTATAAGTTTTACCTCTCTGCCTGAACCTTCTGGAGCAATGACTTTATCAATTAAAGTTTGACCTACTTCACTTGGGCTTCCCAATTGCTCTAATTGAACTTCTTTATTTACATCAGAAATTACTAAACTTAATGTCTCATTACTATTGATTAAATCATGATAAATAATTTCAGGTCCTCCATCGACTTTTACTCTGGTCCATCCAGTTGGATATAAAAAGGCATATCTTCCATCGGGACTTTGATAAGCTTCTAATCCTGCATTGAGACCTCCACTACAAGCGCTAAGTGTTAAACATAAAAAAATCAAAAATAAATATTTAAATGGGTTAAATTTAATATTTTTCATTTTGTTTGAAATTACTAACTAAAAACATAATAAGACATTAAAAGCAAACAATTATGGCAATTCAGAATTTTGCGTCTAAATTATCCCTAGAAATAGTTTAATTTTGATTACTTATACTAAACCGCTTTCAAAATTAATTGGTCATTTCGAGAAATTCCCCGGGATTGGTCCAAGAACAGCTCAACGATTAGCCCTGTTTATTTTAAAACAACCTGAAAGTACAATTAGGGATTTTTCAAAGGCTCTTTTAGAAGCTCATAGTAATGTTGGTCGTTGTAAAAAATGCTTTAATTTGACTTCAGAAGATGAATGTGAAATTTGTAGAAATACTGAAAGAAATCAAAAACTAATCTGTGTAGTAGCAGAAACTAAAGATTTGCTTGCTTTAGAGCGCGCAAGAGAATTTAAAGGTGTTTACCATGTTATTGGTGGTTTAATATCTCCAATGGATTCTGTTGGCCCCGAACTCTTAGAAATAAGAAGCTTGGTAGAAAGAGTTAGTAATTCTGAAATAGATGAGATCATATTGGCATTGACCCCCAGTGTTGAGGGAGATACAACAAGTCTTTATATTGGAAAATTGTTAGCACCTTTTACTAAAGTTACTAGGATTGCATATGGCCTCCCTATGGGCAGTGAACTTGAATATGTGGATGAAGTTACACTTGCAAGGGCCTTAGAAGGAAGGACAAAACTAAATTAGAAAATGAGAGAAAATAATATAATCAAGCAAGAAAAAATCTTAAGACTTCCCCCCTGGATTAAATTTCCTATTAGTAAAGCTTCAGAGTTCGAAAAAATACAGACACTCATCAAAAAATCAAATATTCATACTATTTGTGAAGAAGCAAGATGCCCAAATAGAGCAGAATGTTATGCCTCGGGAACAGCCACTTTCTTACTGGGGGGATCGATATGTTCTCGTTCTTGTGCTTTTTGTCAGGTAAATAAAGGTAGACCTAGTTCTATTAATATTGATGAATGTACTCAAGTCGCTGAAGCAGTAAAAGTACTAAATTTGAAATATGTTGTTTTGACATCTGTAGCTAGAGATGATCTCCCTGATCATGGTGCAAATTTATTTATATCTACAATTGATGAGATTAGAAAAATTGATTCAACAATAAAAATAGAGGTTTTAACTCCTGATTTATGGGGTGGAGGTAAAAATTTTGATGAAACTAATAACCTTCAGACGGAGAGATTGAAGATGATTTTAGAAAAAGATCCAATATGCTTTAATCATAATCTTGAGACTGTGCAAAGACTGCAAAAAGAAGTTAGGAGAGGTGCAAATTACAAAAAATCCCTAGGTTTACTAAAAAAGTCGAAAGATATTGCTCCTCATATTCAAACTAAATCAGGAATTATGTTAGGTCTAGGAGAAACATTGGATGAAATAAAAAATACAATTTATGACCTAAAAAAAATAGATTGTGATCAAATTACAATTGGGCAATATTTAAGGCCCTCATTTAATCATTTGGCAGTTAAGAGATATTGGGATCCATCAGAGTTTGAATATTTATATCGCTTCTCTATGGAATTAGGATTCAAGAAAGTATCTTCTGGCCCCTTAGTTAGAAGTAGTTATCATGCGGGTTAACTTTATTAAATTAAAGAGAGTTTCTTTTCAAGTTTTTTTAATATGGAAATACATTCCCCATTCATAAGTGTACCCGCACCTCCCCAGACTAATCTTAATAAAAGATCTACTGGGCTAGAACCAACTTCTTTAACAATTTTGAAGCCTATTAACTTGAAATATCTTACAAGTTTTTTACTATATCCTTCACTATCAAAAATTGCTAAAAGTCTTACTTTATTGCTTGATTTTTTTTCAATTGCCCAAGCCATAGTTGTTGCCCATATTAATTCTGAAACAAAAGCGGGTGCTTTACTAAGGATTCTTAATGTATCAAGTTGAATACCTTGTTTATTAAAATACGTCCAACCCTTCATTTCGGCCCAGATCTTTATCGTGTTATCTTTTTGTTCTGCTATAACGATTCTAAAAAAACATAATCCAAGAGTTTCTCTGATTTGAATTTTAATTAATAAACCAATGGTACTTCCTAATTTTTCTAATTCTTCAACTTTCATAATTTTGGAAAATTAGTCCTGATAGATTTTATGATGCTCCACTTTTAATCTATCGATCTGTTTTTGTCTTTCTTCAAATCTTTTTCTATCATCATCACTGAATTGATTTATGCAGAAATGACATTGAATTCCCTCTCTATATTCTTTTCTTTTTTGATCTTGAATTGAAACAGGCATTCCACATGCATGACAAATGGAATAGGAACCTCTTTCTAATTCATGATCTAAAGCGACTCTTTTATCAAAAACAAAACACTGCCCTTCAAATAAATTCTTTTCTTCTGTAACATCATCAAGGTATTGCAGAATCCCTCCTTGCAGATGATAGATATTTTTGTAGCCTTTCTTTTTCAAAAAACTAGTAGCTTTTTCACATCTTATACCTCCGGTACAAAACATGGCTATATTCGTAAACTCTTTATTTTCTAAGAAGGTATCTAAATGATCATCTACCCACTTGGGGAATTCGCTAAAGTTTCTTGTATTTGGGTTTATAGAATTCTGAAATGTTCCTATAGATACCTCATAATGATTTCTTGTATCAATGACTATTGTATTTTTATTTTTAATTAGCTTATTCCAATTAGCTGAGTCAATATAGGTCCCATTATCTTGTGAAGGGTTAATTTCAGGGACACCCATGGTAACTATTTCTTTCTTGATTTTTATCTTTAATTTTTTGAAGACTTTCTTTTTTGAAAAGTTCACTTTCATATTCAAATTTCTATTATCTGTATATTTGTTAAGTAAACTTATAACAATATCAATTACATTTTTCTCTGCACAAATAGTTCCATTAATACCCTCACTTGCAAAAATTAATAAACCTGAAAGATCGTTTTCATTTTCGATTTCTAATAATTTATTTTTGAGATCAAGAATTAAGTTTTCTTGAAATGGGAAGAAAGAATAAAGAGAAACTATTTTATAATTCTTGCTTTTCATAAAGAAGATAATGTTTTTTCACAAGTTTCAAAATCTTTGTTAAATGATACTCCTACCTCTTTAAGAAGTTTTCTGTCTGATTGAAAAGATGGATTTGAAGTTGTGAGTAACTCATCTCCATAAAAAATTGAATTTGCCCCACATTGAAAACATAAAATTTGGGCTTCTTTTGAAAGCTTTTCTCGTCCTGCACTTAATCTTATTTTACTTTTAGGCATAAGAATTCTGGCTGTAGCTATCATCCTTATCATTTCAATAGAATCAATTTCTTGATTATCTTCTAAACCAGTACCTTCAATAGCTACTAATGAATTTATAGGAACACTTTCAGGGTGCGGATTCATGTTTGAAAGCACTTCCAATAGAGATGCTCTATCACCATTAGTTTCACCCAAACCTATTATTCCTCCACAACAAACATTTATCCCTGCATTTCTTACTCTTTTGATAGTATCTAGTCTGTCTTGATAAGTTCTAGTCGTAATAATATTTTTATAGTGCTCAGGACTAGTATCTAGATTGTGGTTATACGCGGTCAAACCTGCATCAGCAAGTCTGGAAGCTTGTTCTTCTGTAAGCATCCCAGCAGTAACGCATGCTTCCATCCCTAAATTTCTTACACCGCTAACCATCTCTAACATTGCATTAAAAGATTTCCCATCTCTAATTTCTCTCCATGCCCAACCCATACAAAACCTATCTGCACCCTCATTTTTTGCTATTTGAGCTCTTGCTAAGACTTCTTCAACTTGAAATTGAGGATGACTTTTGATTTCGCTAGCACTATAAATTGATTGGCTACAATACGAACAATTTTCCTCGCATCCACCAGTTTTTACGCTGAACAATGATGCTAATTGAATGTTGTATTGGTTAAATTTCCTGTGAACGATTTGTGATTCCCACATTAAATCAATCAGAGGCATATTAAGTATTTCCAATATCTCCTCTTTATTCCAATCGAACCTAATATCTCTAAATAAATGATTATTCGAATTAGCCATTTTTGTTAGTGAGAATATTGAGAATCTTCAAAAGATTCATTTGGTAATGATTCTATACCGCCAAAACGTCTATTCCTGGATTGGTAATCAATTATTGCTTTTAGAAATTCAAATTCATTGAAATCTGGCCACAGTACTTCTGATATGTAAATTTCTGAATAAGCTAATTGCCATAAAAGAAAATTACTGATCCTTTTTTCTCCACTAGTCCTTATTAGTAATTCTGGATCTTTAATTCCTCGTGTTAATAGCTCTGAATTAAATAATTCTTCATTAACTTCACTTGGTTTTATTTCTCCAGAAGAAGATTTTAATGCTAATTCTTTTGCAACTTTTACTATTTCTTGTCTGCCTCCGTAATTGACGCAAACATTCAATAAAAATTTATTGTTGTTTTTAGTTAGAGATTCTGAACTAGAGATTATTTTTTTTAAAGTTTCTGGGAAAGGAGATAAATCTCCAATAAATTTTATTTTTGTTGATGCTTCATGTATCTCATCAATTTCGTTTCTCAAAACTTCGCTAAAAAGATTTATGAGAAAATCAACCTCTTTTGTTGGTCTTGTCCAATTCTCAGTTGAAAAAGCATAAACAGTAAGTACTTTACAACCTAATTTTTTTGATACTTTAAGAATTTCTTTTAAAACATTGACTCCTCTTTTATGCCCATATGAACGAGGTAAACCTTTCTTAGTTGCCCATCTCCCATTCCCATCCATAATTATTGCAATATGTTCTGGAACTTTTTGCTTATCTATTTTCTTGGATAAGTCACTATTTTTTTTGCTAATTATTTTTCCTAAACTCATTAGTTAATCCTTTTTGTTAAAAATGATTTCAGATTTTTCGTTCTCTTTTTCATTATTATCACTGATAATATTATCACCAGGGTTTGTCTTTTGGGATAAAGCATTTTTACCTGAAGATGATTTGCTTGTCCCAATAGAGTTTTGATTTCCAATCAAATTCACAAGAAGTTCTTGTAACCTACTACTAGTAATTGGTCTTTCGAGTTTTCCTTGATTTGCTAATGATAACGTGCCTGTTTCTTCAGAAACAACTATACAGATACATCTGTCAAATCTTTCCGTAATTCCTAGTGCAGCTAAATGCCTAGTACCGTATCTGCTTATTCCCTGCCTCGATAAAGGAAGTATTACCCCGGCAGATATTATTTTGTTTCCTTTCACTAGAACTGCTCCATCATGTAAAGGCGTATCTGTTGCAAAGAGATTTATTAGGAGGTCAGTTGACAATTGTGCCTCTATATTTGTTCCTGAATATAAAAAATCCTCAGGCCTTAAATCACTACCTAAATCTACAACGATTAAAGCGCCCCTTCTATTCTGAGAGAGTTTACCTGCAGTATCAACTAACTGAGTGATAGTGGTTGATGTTGCTCTAAATTCCTTTGGTGGATTTCCTAACAATACGGCTAGCCTCCCAGTGCCTAATAATTCCATTAATCTTCTTAACTCTCCTTGCCAAAGTATCGCTAATGAGAGAGAGCAAGCGAGGACTACAGCATCAATTAATTTTGATGTTAAAGGGAGGTATGCATATCTTTGAATAAACCATGCGGATGAGACTAAAAACAAATATCCCCTTAGAAGCCATAATGTCCGTTGTTCTTTTACTCTAGAGAATAATAAAAGTCCGAAACCAACAGCAAACAAGATATCTAATAAAAGCTTTAAATTTATAATCCCCCAGAAGTTCACACTAAAACCAAAATTAATTTAAATGTACCTAACTTTGTTTAATAAAGCGATCAGGCAAAACATCATACTTTAAAAGATCAGATGGACTTTCTCTTTTTTGAATAATATCTGCTTCTCCCTCAGAAACTAAAAGAGCTGCGGGTCTTGGAATTCTATTGTAGTTAGAACTCATAGAAATATTGTATGCTCCAGTACCAAAAACGCATATAAGATCTCCTGTTTTGCAATTTGCAAGTTCTATCTCCTTAAACAATACATCTCCTGATTCGCAGTGCTTACCCGCAATAGTATATTTATTTTTCGAATTAATATTTAAGGGGTTATTTACCAAACATGCAGAATAACTTGATTGATATGTTATTGGTCTTGGATTATCACTCATCCCACCATCAACAGATAAATATGTTTTTATCCCAGGGATTTCTTTAAACGCCCCAATTTTATAAATTGTTATTCCTGCAGTAGAAACTATAGATCTTCCAGGCTCACACATCAATGTGGGTAGATTTAAATTCTGTTTTTTACAAGCTTTAACAACTGATGTGGAAACTGTTTTTACCCATTCATCAATCGAAGGGGGATCGTCATGCTCTGTGTATTTAATTCCTAAACCTCCACCTACATTCAAGTTTTGAATATCGTGGCCAAATTTTTTGGCTTCTGAAATTATATTCACCATTATTTCTCCTAGATCCTTATGTGGTTCAAGTTCAAAAATCTGGGACCCAATATGAGCATGTAAACCTTTTAATTTTAGATGTTTTGTATTCCTGATTCTGTCAAATAAAATATTTAAATATTCAATTCCGAAACCAAATTTGCTATCAAAAGATCCTGTTCTTATGTATTCATGTGTATGGCATTCTATTCCAGGAGTAAAGCGAATCATTATTTCTAAATCACAATTAAATGAATTTGAGATTTTTTCTAATCTTTCTAAGTCATAATCATTATCTACAATTACTTTAATGTTATTTCTAACTGCGAACTCTATTTCTTTATCTGATTTATTATTACCATGAAAAACGATTTTTGCATTTGGGACCCCACCTTTAAGGGCAGTTAATAGTTCTCCTTCTGAAACCGCATCAAGTCCTAAACCTTCTGACGAAATAAGGTTACTCATGAAAATAGAACTGTTTGCCTTAGAGGCATATATGGGCATAGAATTTCCTGGATAATATTTTTCCAATGCTAATTTGTAGGCTCTGCAAGAGTTTCTTAAAGTCATTTCATCTAGAATATAAAGAGGAGAATCATATTTTTTAACTAATTCTTCAATAGAACATCCGCCAATTGATAACTTCCCATCACTTCCAATGGATGTAGTAATAGGTACAATATTTTTATTGGGACTTTTAAGGTCTATCTTTTGTTCTAAAAAGGATTTTTTTTCTTCCATGGGTGTGTTGTGAATTGAGTTATTTTAAAATTAATGACTTTAATTTCAAAGTTATCTTGAGTATTTATTCATTATAAAATGATATCCATTAAACAGATTAATGATAAAGATATTGATTTATGTTATGAATTAGATTCAAGTACTATTTCGTTGTGGTCAAAAAAGCAGTGGGCCGAAGAATTAAAAAAAGAAGGTATAAAAGTCTTTGGGTTATTAATTGCAAATTTAGTGATAGGAATATGCGTTTTCCATGTGGTTCTTGATGAGGCTCAAATAAACTTTTTTGTAGTAAATCAAAAATATAGGAAAAAAGGTTTTGGATCTTACCTTATGAATCATTTAATAAAACAATGTGAAAAATTAAATATAAAAAAATTATTTTTAGAAGTATCACATACTAATATTACAGCTGACAAATTTTATAGTCGCTTTGATTTTTATACTGTGGGAATAAGAAAAAATTATTATAAAGACGGTTCAAATGCTCTCTTAAAAGAAAAAAAATTAAGAACTAAATAATTTAAAAATTTAATTGTTCGGATTACCATAATGCTTGTAATCACTATTATTTATTGCTATATCACTAAAAAAGTTAAATTTAATTCAATAAAATATATTTTTGGGTATTCACAAAAGCTCATTATGAACACAAAATTGACATAGAACTGGTAGGTTATTAGTAGGTTTTGATCTTCTAATGTTTGAAAGATTTACAGAAAAGGCTATAAAAGTCATTATGCTTGCTCAAGAGGAAGCTAGAAGACTTGGTCATAATTTCGTTGGAACAGAACAAATTTTATTAGGTTTAATTGGAGAAGGTACAGGTGTTGCAGCAAAGGTTCTTAAATCACTTGGTGTTAATTTAAAAGATTCAAGAATAGAGGTTGAGAAGATAATTGGTAGAGGTTCAGGTTTTGTTGCTGTAGAAATACCATTCACTCCTAGGGCGAAAAGAGTTTTAGAATTATCATTAGAAGAAGCTCGTCAATTGGGTCACAATTATATTGGAACTGAACATCTTTTACTAGGATTAATAAGAGAAGGTGAGGGCGTAGCTGCAAGGGTACTTGAAAATCTCAGTATTGACCTTACTAAAGTAAGAACTCAAGTCATAAGGATGTTAGGCGAAACAGCTGAAGTAGGTAGTGGAGCTAATGCGAGTAAGAGTAATTTAAAAACTGCTACTCTCGATGAATTTGGAACTAACTTAACAAAGTTAGCTAGTGAATCAAAGCTCGATCCAGTAGTCGGCCGTTATTCTGAAATAGACCGAGTTGTTCAAATATTGGGTAGGAGGACTAAAAATAATCCCGTTCTTATTGGAGAACCTGGCGTGGGTAAAACAGCTATTGCAGAGGGTTTAGCTCAAAGAATACAGCTTGGAGATATTCCCGATATACTTGAAGATAAAAGAGTTTTAACACTTGACATAGGACTATTAGTTGCAGGTACAAAATATAGAGGAGAATTTGAAGAAAGATTAAAAAAGATAATGGAGGAAATTAAATCTGCAGGGAATGTAATACTTGTCATAGATGAAGTGCATACCTTAATTGGTGCTGGAGCTGCTGAAGGAGCTATAGACGCAGCGAATATTTTAAAGCCAGCATTAGCACGAGGAGAACTCCAATGTATTGGAGCAACAACATTAGACGAATATAGAAAACATATTGAAAGAGATGCTGCTCTAGAGAGAAGATTCCAACCCGTTATGGTTGGTGAACCATCTATTGAAGATACAATCGAAATCTTAAAAGGTCTTCGAGAACGTTATGAACAACATCATCGCCTTAAGATTACTGATGATGCTTTAGAGGCTGCAGCTCACCTAGGAGATCGCTATATTTCAGATAGATTTTTGCCCGACAAGGCTATAGATCTTATTGATGAAGCAGGAAGCAGAGTTCGTTTAATGAATTCTAAACTTCCACCTGAAGCTAAACAAATAGATAAAGAGCTAAGACAAATTCAAAAACAAAAGGAAGAATCTGTGAGGGATCAAAATTTTGATCAAGCTGGCCAATTAAGAGAAAAAGAGATGGAGTTGTCTTCAAAAATTAAAGAAGTTCTTGAAAATAAAAAAGAAACGTCAGTTAAAGATCAATCTTCTGTTGATGCAGATTCTGTAAAGAATGACCCAATACCATTACAAAACCCCATGGTTAGTGAAGAGGACGTAGCACATATTGTCGCATCATGGACCGGAGTACCTGTTCAAAAATTAACTGAAACTGAGTCAGTTAAGCTTCTTAATATGGAGGAAACACTTCATCAAAGGTTAATTGGACAAGATGAAGCTGTAAAAGCTGTTTCTAGAGCTATAAGAAGAGCAAGAGTTGGCTTAAAAAATCCTAATAGGCCCATCGCAAGTTTTATCTTCTCAGGACCTACTGGTGTTGGTAAAACTGAATTGACTAAATCATTAGCTTCATATTTCTTTGGTAGTGAAGAAGCAATGATTAGATTAGATATGTCTGAATTTATGGAAAGACATACAGTCAGTAAACTTATAGGTTCTCCTCCCGGATATGTTGGTTTCAATGAAGGAGGTCAACTTACTGAAGCAGTTAGAAGAAGACCATACACAGTTGTTTTATTTGATGAAGTAGAAAAAGCTCATCCAGATGTATTCAATTTACTATTGCAACTTCTTGAGGATGGCAGATTGACTGATTCGAAGGGTAGAACTGTAGATTTCAAAAATACTTTGCTAATAATGACTTCCAATATTGGTTCAAAAGTGATTGAGAAAGGTGGAGGAGGTTTGGGATTTGAGTTCTCCGGTGATTCTGTTGAAGATAGCCAATACAATAGAATTAAATCTTTAGTTAATGAAGAACTCAAGCAATACTTTAGACCTGAATTTTTAAATAGACTTGATGAAATAATTGTATTCAGGCAATTAACTAAAAATGAGGTTAAAGAAATTGCCGTAATAATGTTGCAAGAAGTTTTTGCAAGATTACAAGATAAGGGTATCAAATTAAGTGTAACTGATGCTTTTAAAGAAAGACTTGTTGAAGAAGGCTATAATCCTTCTTATGGAGCTAGACCTTTAAGAAGAGCTGTCATGCGCTTATTAGAAGATAGCTTGGCAGAAGAAGTTCTTTCTGGAAGAATAAAAGAGGGGGATAAGGCTCTAGTTGATATTGATGAAAATAAAAAAGTCACAATTAATATTTCTTCTGAAGAATCACCTCAAGAGCTAGCAAGTGCTAACTTCTAGTAAAAAAAGGTAATATGCAGTCAATTTCCCCAGAAATCATATTTCGAGGGAATGATGCTTGGGAAAAGTCATTACCTCAAATTGCTAAATTAACTAAAAGTCCATTAATTTTAGGTAGAAGCATTTGTACGAATAATCTGAGAAAAAAAATTTTTATTGATTTAAAAAATCAAGACCTTTATGTTAATTCTGCTAATTTAAAATTTGACTGTTGTTTTGAAGACATTTCAAGAATAAAGAACATAATCTTAAAGAATAATAATGATGCTGTTATCGCCGCTGGAGGTGGCAAAGTTCTAGATTCCGGGAAATACATAGCAGAGTGTCTCAATATCCCATGTATTACAGTGCCTCTTAGCGCCTCTACATGCGCAGGTTGGACAGCCTTATCGAATATTTATACAAAAAATGGCCAATTCATAAAGGATGTTGCATTAGGAGCTTGTCCCAAAATCCTAATATATGATCATAAATTTATTAAAACAGCTCCTTCAAGAACACTCGCAAGTGGGATAGCGGATGCTTTGGCAAAATGGTATGAATCCTCAATAACAAGTTCAACAATTGATGATGGTCTTGTTCAACAAGCTATTCAGATATCAAGAGTTTTAAGAGATCAACTACTAATAGATGGTGAAAAAGCATTTAAGGGTGAATTTGAGAATTATCCTTCTTGGAAAAATACTGTAGAAGCGTGTGGACTTACAGCAGGATTAGTAGGTGGTATTGGGGGAGAAAAGTGTAGGACTGCAGCAGCACATGCTATTCATAATTCAATTACTCAGATAATTACCCCAAATAAATTCTTACATGGTGAGATTGTTGGGGTTGGATTATTATTGCAATTGAGACTAGAAGAGATGAAAAATAATAATAAATTAGCTGATCAATCCATAAAACAATTGTTTGTACTGATGAAAGCCTTGAATTTGCCAACTACTATTGCACAACTTGGAATAAATGTTTTTGAAAATAACAATTTAAAAAAAATTGCAGATTTTACTTGTCGAGATAATTCTGAAATTCACTTCTTGCCTTTTGAAATTCGTAAACAGGATATAGTTGAAGTAATTGAAAAATTTGAACAACAAAAAATCAAAATATAATTATCTTTTTGACTAAAACTCATTTCGAACAACTTAGCGATTTAAATGTTGATTTTTTTGAGAGTGCCAAAACATCTCTATTGGATCCATTAGGTCTTTATTTAGCAAATGATGTTAAGTGGATCAAACTCAATGAGAACTGGAACTCTTTGAAATTCCCTGTGGTTATGGGAGGAGAAGGTCAACCTTTACTTCTCCTCCATGGCTTTGACAGTAGTTTTTTAGAGTTTAGGAGAATATATCAATCATTAAAAAGAAATTTCCAAGTTATAATTCCTGATCTGTTAGGGTTTGGTTTTAGTCCTAGGTGCGCAACAAATGAATACAATCCCTCGAAAATAATTTCATATTTAATTGATCTTCTTAAGATTTTACAAATATCAAAGAATCTCAAAATTATTGGTGCCTCTATGGGAGGCTCAACAGCTTTAAAACTTGCTTTTGAAATCCCTGACTCTGTTGATAAAATTATTCTTTTATCTCCCGCCGGACTGTTTGGAGAGCCTAAGAGTATACCTTTCCCTCTTAACCAAATTGGAGCCTCATTTCTTGGATTGCCGCAGGTCAGAAAAAGTCTTTGTAGGCAAGCATTTGCTTTCCCAGATGAATGTGTTGGTGAAATGGAAGAGCAAATTGCTTCTATTCATTTAGGTTGTAAAGGATGGAGGAATTCACTTGCATCATTTGCAAAAAGTGGAGGGTTTGCTGGAACACATAAATATATCCAAAATATCCCAATTAAAGCAGTATGTGGAGAAAATGATCGAATTCTTGGAAAAAAAGAGATTAAAAATATAAGAAAAATTGATAAATTAAAATTTGTAGGGTTGCAAAATTGTGGTCATCTACCTCATGTAGATTTACCATCGTTATCTAGTAAAATTATTCAAGATTATTTTTTGGAATAAAAAATTTCATAATCAATTTAGATACTTGATAATTATAAAAATAAAATACAAAACAGATGGAGTAAAAATGTAGCTGTCAATTCTGTCAAGGATGCCTCCATGTCCTGGTAAAAAAGTTCCCGAATCTTTTATTTTTGCATCTCTCTTCATCATTGATTCAATTAAATCTCCAACTAATGCCATAAGAGAAATTAATATTCCATATAAAATTCCAACTAATAATGGATTTTCCCAATTTAGTAAAAATGCGAAAAATATTGCTAATAAAATTGAACAGGATATTCCTCCAATTAAACCTTCTATCGTTTTGCTAGGTGATATTGGAGAAAGAGATTTTTTACCAAATGATTTTCCAATAAAATAAGAACCAATATCACTAGCTACAATTAAAAAACAAGAAGTTAAAGTTAAATGAAGACCTGTAGTATTTGATAGGTTCTCAAACGAAATAAACCCTTGATTTGAACTTATTATCACTGATTCTAATCCCCTTAACTTAATCCAGTAACTAGGTAAAAAACCTAAATAGAATAAACCAAAAATAGAAGCTGCAATATCGGAAATTGTTCCAGGTTTTGGTTGTAGAAGTAACCAAGTGGATATTACAACTGAACAGATAGGCAAAATTGAATTTGATATTTCTCCTTCAAGCAAACCTATGGTCTCAAGATAAGTAGAAAATATAATAACGAAAGATGAAAATAATGTGGTTTTTGTAGCTGGTTTTATTCCTTTAAATTCTGCCATCCTAAAGAATTCTAATAATGCTAAATAAGTAAGCAACGCTGTTGCTAATGTAAAAAACCATCCTCCCAATAAAACAACAATTAAACCAAATACTCCTATAAGTAATCCGCTTCTCAATCTCATATCAATGTCTATGTTTATATGACTCTTATATTAAAATTTAACAGGTCTTTGTTGTATAAACTTTGATTATTTATCCAATTAAATCTATCTATATCAATTCTTTCTCCAGGGACTAGCAGAGGAATCCCAGGAGGGTAAGGGCAAATAATATCTCCAGATATTTTATTATATGATTGCGAAAAAGGAATGCTCTGAGTGTCACTTTTCCAAGCAATTCCAATTTCAATTTCTGGTGCTTCAACTAATTTAAAGGGTGTTTGGAGTACTTCTAAACTTTTTAATTTTTTGGAATTTAATAGTAATTTATTCCACAACTTTTCAAATAAATTAAGAAAATCTTTTTGATTTGCAAAACCTAAGCAAAAAGTTAGAGTCATCATTTCTGGTAATTCAGCAATAAGACCATTTTTATAAAAAAATTTATCAGCAGTGAAACCATCAATTCCAACCTTAGAGGTATTCAATACTATTTTTAAGGGGTCTTGGGTTTCTATGAGAGGAATATTCTTTTGGATTAATTTTTTGTAGATACTTTTTGCCTCTAAAATTCTTTTTTGATATTTTGAAAAACTTTTCTTATTAAGCCAGTCTTTAATAGACTCTTCACAAGAAGAAAGTAATAAGGAATTTGGACTAGTAGTTTGCAACAAATTAATACTCTTGATTAAATTGTGCTCATTTACTAAATTCCCTTTGTACCAAAGTGCAGCAGTTTGAGTCAAACCATTTAGCGACTTATGCAAAGAGTGAATGACTAAATCAGCGTTTGATATTAAAGCGGATTTTGGTAGGTTAAGGTTTTCACAAAAAAGGAAATAAGAACCATGGGCTTCATCAACTAAAACAGGTAAATTTTTTTTGTGACAAAGATCTATTAAAGGCCTTAAATCGCAGGCGTAACCATGATAAGAGGGACTTACAAGAATTACCCCTACAATTTTTTTCTCATTAAAATTTATTTTTTTAAATACATTTTTCAACCATTTTTCTGTGATTGGTTTGTAATGACCGTTTTCTGATGAAAAATCTAGGTCAAAGAATAGGGGATGTATGTTCTGCATCGCGCAGATTTTTATAACACTTATATGAACATTTCTAGGCATCAGAATAGTTTCGCCAGGTTTTGCTATTGCAATTACAGCTGATTGTATTAATCCTGAGGCTCCATTAACTCCAAAAAAACATCCTTTTGCCCCAAATTTTTTGGAGAACTCTCTTTGAGTTTTGGCAATTAATCCGCTTTGGGATAGAGGTGAGCCTATCTCTGGGAGTTCCGGTAAGTCCCAATACCCAGGTTGTTTTTTCAATAATTTCACTAATCTCTTAGGTAAAGCTGCCCCTCTGTTATGAGCGGGAAAGAAAAGTGACTTTAAAAACTTTTTAGTTAGAAAAGATGAAATGCTCATAAAGTATTACTGACATATATAGAATGGACTAATAAGAAACCTTCTTTGATATTTTTTAACTTTAATGACAAGATCTTATTCGCAATATTCAGCAAAAGGTGACTTAATTTGGTTGATTTTGAGACCATGGATTTTCATCCCAAGAGTTTTATATATCCTTTTAACTTTTATTTTTCTTTTTTTAAGAATACTTTTTCAAGGTAACAGCAAAAATAAAAATGTACAAAAAAATCTCTCAAAATATCTTTTCGATGTAATAACAGATTTAGGACCTTGTTTTATAAAGTTGGGACAAGCACTTTCAACTAGACCAGATCTTGTTAGACAAGATTGGCTGACAGCACTCACCAACTTACAGGATAATCTCCCAGCATTTGATCACAAAATTGCTTTAAAGATTATTGAAGAGGAACTTGGGGCGCCCCCTAATCAATTATTTGACGAGTTCCCTGATAGTCCTATTGCTTCAGCGAGTTTAGGTCAGGTTTATAAAACAAAAACAAAAAATAATACTTATTTAGCTGTAAAAGTGCAGAGGCCAAATTTGTATTTTCTTATAAGAAGAGATGTTGTAATCTTAAGGTTTTTAGCAACGTTCTTTTCGCCATTTTTACCATTAAATATTGGTGTTGGAATTGGTGAAATAATAGATGAATTTGGAAAGGCACTGTTTGATGAAATTGACTACGAAAAAGAAGGGGAAAATGCTTTAAAATTTGCAGATTTGTTCAAAGATAACCCAAATATTTTTATCCCTAAATTGGAAAAACAGTTTTCATCTAAGAGGATTATTACAACTTCTTGGATTGATGGAGTTAAGTTAAGAGATCGGGCTTTATTGGAGGAAAACAACTTAATACCTAACTCTTTTATAAAAACTTGCGTAATCAGCGGTCTACAGCAATTATTTGAATTTGGATATTTTCATGCTGACCCACACCCTGGGAATATGTTCGCTCTCAAAGGAGGAAATGCAGAATGTGGAAACTTAGCTTATGTAGATTTCGGAATGATGGATACAATTACAAATTCAGATAGACTTACTCTCATTAAGGCCATTGTTCATATAATTAATGAAGAATATTATCTTCTTGCAAAAGATTTTCAGAAATTAGGTTTTTTAACCAAAGAACAAGATCTTCAAAAACTTGTTGAACCATTAAAAGAAGTACTAGGAGGATCTCTAAGCGCTGAGGTTGGCAATTTTAATCTTAAAAATGTAACTGATAAATTCTCAAAACTAATGTACTCTTATCCATTTAGAGTCCCCAGTAGGTTTGCCTTAATAATAAGAGCTGTTGTCAGTCAAGAAGGTTTAGCATTGAGACTAGATCCTGAATTTAAAATATTAAAAATCGCGTATCCTTATATAGCTAAAAAACTACTTACTGATAATTCAGAAGAGATTTTAGAAATTCTTTTAGAAGTTGTTTTTGATAATAAAGGTCGAATCCAAATAAAAAAAGTTGAAAGTTTACTAAATATTTTATTTAAAGATTCTGAGAATATTAATTCAGACCTAATACCAGTTGCTAATGCCGGATTGAAGTTATTTGTTAGTAAAAAAGGATCCGAGGTTCGGAAAAATCTTCTTTTAAGCCTTATCAAAGATGACAAATTAGAACTTACTGATGCCAAAAAACTCTTAGCTTTAATTAGAGATACATTTAGCCCTTTAAATATTGCAAAAAGTGCAGTTCAAAATATTATTTCGCCAGTTTAGTTTTATATTCATATCTAATCAATTTACTTATGATTTTTAATTGATTAAAATTAATTTAATTAAATTACTTTTTAAGAAATTGAGTATTCAAAGAATTAATAAATTCGGGAATATGGAATGAATATTTTGAAAAATCTTTTTTTATTTAATAAAAAAACTGAAAAGAATAAAGGTTTGAATTATGGATTAGTTGATCAGTATGAAGAAATTGCGAAATTAGTAAAAGAAGCAAGAATCCAGCTAAACTTAACAGTAAAAGAATTGTCCAATATTTCAAAAATTCCTGAGCAAACAATAAACTCTATTGAAAATAACAATAAAATTAGTAGGCCAAAGTATCCCTTTATAAGATCTATATTAATTAAGTTAGAAGAATGCCTTGCATTTAAAAAAAATACATTAGTAAAATTAGCAATTAGAGAAAGAGAAATTTTTAAAAAGGAAAAAAAAGATTTCATTGTCAGTAAATTCGACCTTATAAATACTTGGCAGGGAAGTCTTTTGTATTTTTTTATATTAGTTCTAACAATATTTTTACTAAAGAGATACTTTATTTTAAATGTTAATTTCATTGAAATTCAAAATATTGAAAATAAAATCTTTGAAAAGTAATTTTCAATAAATTTCTAATTTATAGTTCTCCCAAAATTATTTCCTAGCTCACTAAAAATTCTTATTTCGTCTTCTATTTCATCTAAGGTTCTATTTAACTTCCATTTCCAGTTGTTTTTTGTAGTGCCAGGGATGTTTAGTCTACTGGAGTCATCAAGAGATAATATATCTTGTATTGGAGCAATAAAGAGATTAGCATTTGTCTTCATGCCAATTTCAATTAAACTCAAAGAAGGATTTTCTGAAAATTCATACTCATCTTTTATTCTTGTTTTGGACTCATTGTCTAAATATTCCCACCATGATGTTGAAGTAGGGTTGTCATGAGTGCCCGTATAAACAACCCAATTTTTACCTTCAATATTTTGTGGCAGATATGGGTTATCTTCATTGCCATCAAAAGCGAATTGTAATATCTTCATGCCAGGCAGTTCAAAATTGTTCCTCAATTTTTCTACATCTGGCGTTATTACTCCAAGATCCTCTGCGATAATTGGTAGATAGTTATCCCCTAAGTCTTTTTTTAATTTATTTAATAGTGCTCTACCTGGAGAATTTATCCATTTGCCACAAATTGCTGTTTTAGATTTGCCATTAACTCTCCAGTAACCTGATAAACCTCTGAAATGATCCAATCTTAAAAGGTCCATAAGTTCAAATTGCCTTTTAAATCTCTTTATCCACCAATCGAAATTAGTCCTCTTGTGTTTTGACCAAAAGTAGGTTGGTGTCCCCCATAATTGTCCTGTTGATGAAAAATAATCAGGTGGTACTCCACTTTGAAAGATTAAATCTCCATTTTTATAAATTGAAAATAATGATCTATTACTCCAAACGTCTGCGCTATCCCTAGAAACATAAAAGGGTAAATCGCCTATAAGTTTAATATTATTTGATTTTGCGAAGTTTTTAATCGATCTCCATTGTTCATCTAAATGCCACTGTATAAATTTTTTAATAAGGATTTCTTCATTTTTTTCCTCAATCCATGATTTTAAAAATTTGTTGTTTTTTATTTTAAATTCTTTCGGCCATTGCCACCAAGGCATCATATTAAATTCCTCTCTAATAACAATAAATGTTGCATAATCTTCAACCCAAGAATTCTTGCTAACCCATTTGTGAAAATCAAGTTTTCTTTCTTCAGATTGAGAACTCCATCCTTGCAAAAGCAGTTGGCCTAATTTTTTTGTTAAATTATCTGCTAAATCAAAATCAAAATGATTATTGTTCTGATTAATGTTTCCTAATTCTTCTTTACTAGATATGAAAATAAAATCTTTCTCGATTAAATCATCTATGTCAAGGAACCATGGATTCAGTGCAAAACTAGATGGTGAACTATAAGGAGAACCTGTAGAGTCAGTAGGTGTAAGAGGTAAAAATTGCCAGTATTCAATCCCATGCTTATTAAGAGTTTTTATCCACTCTTTAGCCCCTCTACCAAAAGTTCCACATACTCTTCCTCCTGGAATACATGAAGGATGCATGAGAACTCCTAAAGATTTTTTTGTAAGTTCTTTTTCTATAGCCATGTTTTATTTATATTTTTATAATTGCCAATAAATTTTTAATTAATTCTCTAAATTAAACAATATACAAAATTTTTTTTATTGACAAATAATTCTACGTGCATTTCAAATTAAATTAAATTGTGATTTTTAAATGATTTTATTTTTTATTTTGTTTAAGAGATGTGACTTTTGAAAAGATCTAGTCATTATCTTTTGCGAAATTCATATTAACGACTACGATAAAGATATAGTTTTATAGTGCTAATTTCGTGACAAGTTTCATCACGGCTGTGCAAAATAAAGAATCGAACTTTAATCTAACTAACAGTAGATTAAGGCTGGTAAGCGGAACAACAAATCCTAAATTAGCTGAAGAAATTGCATCATACCTAGGCATTGAAAACGTACCTTTAATATCTAAGAGATTTGCTGATGGAGAACTTTATGTTCAGATACAGCAATCCATTAGAGGTTGTGATGTGTTCCTAATACAACCTACATGCGCTCCAGTAAACGATAGTTTAATGGAACTTATGATTATGGTAGATGCCTGCAAGAGGGCATCTGCCAGACAAATAACGGCTGTTATACCTTATTTTGGATATGCAAGGGCAGATAGAAAGACTTCAGGTAGAGAGTCTATAACCGCAAAACTTACCGCTAATTTACTAGAGAAATCAGGAGTTGATAGGGTTCTTGCGATGGATTTGCATTCAGCTCAAATACAAGGTTATTTTGATATACCATGCGATCATATTTACGGCTCACCGGTTTTGATTGATTATTTAGAAACTTTAAATTTAAAGGAAGTTGTTGTTGTCTCTCCTGATGTAGGGGGAGTTGCCAGAGCAAGAGCATTTGCAAAACAAATGAAAGATGCTCCTTTGGCAATAATTGACAAAAGAAGGGCAGCTCATAATGTTGCCGAAAGTTTAACAGTGATTGGAGAAGTTAAAGGTAAAACAGCTATTTTAATAGACGATATGATAGATACTGGTGGCACAATTTGTTCAGGAGCTAATTTATTAAAACAAGAAGGTGCTGAGAGAATATTCGCTTGCGCTTCACATCCAGTATTTTCTCCGCCTTCTTATGAAAGATTAAGTGCTCAAGATCTATTTGAGCAAGTCATAGTAACTAATAGTATACCAGTTGTAATTAAAGATAATTTTCCTCAGTTAAAAGTTCTATCAGTAGCAAATATGTTAGGAGAAGCTATTTGGAGAATTCATGAAGAGAGTTCGGTTAGCTCAATGTTTAGATAATTATTTGATACTACTTCTTTTTATTTGTTTGTTTTTTTAATTTATTGAGAGTTTCTTGAAACCTTTTCTTTACATCAGCAGGGATTTGTTTAGGACAAATTTTAATTGCGCTATTAAGAATCTCAATCTCACCTATATAAAGTACTCTTTGGGTAGTTAATTTTTCTTTGCCTGCCTCTTTAATGAAATTACCATGCTTTGAAAAAACAACTTCTGCAAATGTATATGTTGAGACTGCAAAAGCTTTGTTGAAGTCAAAATCTATTTTGTCATTAATTGATTTACATAGGTAAGAAGCCCCCATTTGTTTATACAAAAAGATATCTTGCTGATTAGCTTGAGGTTTTGTATTCGCATATAATTTTTTGTTTAAAATATTTATTTCACAAATAGTTAGATAAAAAAGTAAAGGAATATTTAGTACATTTAAAAACTTTTTCATTGAAAATTAGTACCCATTAATACACAAGATTATTAGTTAACATAGCATTTTAATATTTATTTTTAAATTAATAGAATTTCTTACTTAATAATTTTAATTTCATGATGATTCTCTACTATTTTGAGCTTATTTTTGTTCCATGAATATATAACCCTGAATCTATAGTTATCTAAATCTACTAACCTTGTATGTTCAATAATATACCAATCTTTGTAAGAAGATTCAAAAATCATTTCGTGTTCATCTACTTGCTTAATATTTGAAATCCCTTCATCACTACTTAAATAAAAATTTTCCCTCATAAGTTGGTGTCCTTTTATAAATGCACGCATTTCACCTCGTTCTTTGTATTGGGGGTTTTCCTCAAAAAAATTATATTTTTTTTCTGGGTACCAGGTGAATTTATAGTGCGATTCCCATTCGGACTTACTTTCAAGAGCTTGAATATTTATATTCATACATAAATTATAAGTTTTTTGTGTTTCATCAAGAAAATAGGTCCTATTGGATTTCCACAATCCAATATTTCTTGAAAACCATCTTTTTAAATTACTATTTAAACAAATCTCTGGAGAATTATTTTCTCCAAAATTTAGATTTTTCTTGTGATTAATGACAACCATATATAAATTAGTCCTATTTATTTCATAGCTTATCAGTAGAATAAAAAAAAATATCTTAATGTGTTTATAAGGATTAACAGCTTTTCAACACTTCAGGGGTAAACATTTGGATGATAAAAAAGAGCTAAAATTAATACTTGTAGCAGCTAGAAATCAACTTTCTAGTAATGATATTAAGTCCGTAATAACTTATTTAGAATCAGATGATTGTGAATTTGAGATATCTCTTCAGATTTCTGAACCCACAGAACAGCCGGAATTACTTGAATTACATAGATTAGTGGCTATTCCTGCTCTAATAAAGGTATCACCAGCTCCAAAGCAAATATTTGCTGGAAGTAATATTTTCTCTCAGTTGCAGAAATGGTTACCAAGGTGGACGCAGGAAGGTTTAACAAAAAATCTAGGGATTAATTTGCAACCATCAAAAATTGATTCAATAAGAACTCAAAAAGAATTTCTTTTAGAAGACGAACTTCTTGTTTTGAGACAAGAAAATGAGACATTAACAAAAAGAATAGAATCTCAGGAAAGATTATTAAGAATGGTCGCGCATGAATTAAGAACCCCCCTAACGGCAGCTACTTTGGCTGTTCAAAGTCAAAAACTTGGACAAATAGATATTTCAAAATTGCAAGAAGTTATTAAAAGAAGATTAGAAGAGATTGAACTCTTATCACAGGATCTTTTAGAAGTCGGAACAACTAAATGGGAAGCGTTATTTAATCCTCAGAAAATTGATTTAGGAAATATTAGTGCTGAAGTAATACTCGAATTAGAAAAATTTTGGAGATTAAGGAATATTGAAATTGATACTGATATCCCTTCTGATTTACCAAGTGTATTTGCAGATCAAAGAAGAATGAGACAAGTATTTTTAAATTTAATTGAAAATGCTGTTAAATTTTCTAAAGACTCTGGATCTATAAAAATTACAATGATTCACAAGACTAATCAATGGGTAGAAATAACAATTTGTGACAAAGGCGCTGGTATTCCTTTGAGCGAACAAAAAAGAATTTTTCTTGATAGAGTGAGGCTCCCACAGACTTCTGAAGGAACTTCAGGATTTGGTATTGGATTATCTGTATGTAGGAGAATAGTTCAGGTACACGGAGGGAGAATATGGGTTGTGTCTGATGTAGGAGTCGGTTCTTGCTTCCATTTCACCGTTCCTGTGTGGCAAGGACAAAACAAAGAGCAACAATACTTGACGAAAGGCTAGCTTTACTCTTAATTTTTAATAAGCTGTTATGCTAATTTCCTGGCCCCATCGTCTAGAGGCCTAGGACACCTCCCTTTCACGGAGGCGACAGGGGTTCGAATCCCCTTGGGGCTATTTTTTAAAAATTTAAATTAACTTATCGTTGATTTTGCTTGTCTATCTACAGCTATCAGATTTTCTGAAAGATCTTTTTTTAGCCTCTTTTCTATCATTCCTAAAGGCATCCACTGACAGCCCTGAACAGTAAGCTCGTATATTAATGAATTTTTTGAAGTATCCTTAATATTTTGAATTTTCCAACTACCTTCAAATTTTCTGAAATCTCCTTTAATTAGATTGAATTTTAAAAGGCCAAGCTCTTTATCTTCGAATAAATCGATAATGACTTCAGCTGAAAATTTCATGCCAAGAAAATCTTGAGCTCCAACTTGTTTTAGGTGGACATTATTGTTCTTTTGATATATTTTTTTGCTTGACAATAGATTTGGTATGTAGAGATTTAGGCGATCATAATCTGTTAAAACATTCCATAAAGAATCTAAACTGGCAGAGGTAGTTAGCTGAGCTGCAAGTCTTCTTGTTCCGCCAGAAAGCTTTTCCATGGTTTGCTCAATTGTCCTGTAATCATTTTTAGAATGATCTACTGATTCTTGAGGATTAATCATAAATCAATTTTTTAATTAAATAAAAAATTATTTCTGTGTAACTATACTGATAAAAACAACAAATTCTGAAAAATAAAAATAATTCCCTATATTTATTCCGATCTCAAAACGTAACCATTTTTGTTAATTTACTACAAATTAAACTACAAATTGATAATCTTTTATAAAAGAAAACTTCAAAATGTATTCACAAGCAAAAGTAATCGCAGGCGGATTAGCTCATATACCAGTAGTGATAGCTGTTTTTTATTTCATACTCACAACTTTTAATAAAAGAGCTTTAAAATTTGTGGAAGAAACAAAAACAAAAAAACCTGAACCTAAAGTAGTGGAACCAAAAAAAGTTTCCGTTTCAAAATCAGAACCCTCAAAAGTAGAAGCTCCTAAAACAGAAGCTGCAAAAGTGATAAAGAAAAAACATGCAGACGTTCCAGTCAATATTTACAGGCCCAAGACACCTTACGAAGGCACAGTAATTGAAAACTACAGTCTTCTTAAAGAAGGGGCTATTGGTAGAGTTAATCACATAACTTTCGACCTCAAAGATAGTGACCCGTTTTTAAATTATGTCGAAGGTCAAAGTATTGGAATTATGCCTGCAGGTGAAGATGTCAATGGCAAACCTCACAAATTAAGACTTTATTCAATTGCAAGCACAAGACATGGAGATAATTTTAATGGAAATACAGTTTCTCTTTGTGTTAGACAGCTTCAGTACGAAAAAGATGGTGAAACTATTAATGGTGTTTGCTCTACCTATTTATGTGATATTAAGCCTGGAGATAAAGTAAAAATCACAGGTCCTGTAGGTAAAGAGATGCTCCTCCCTGATGAAGAAGATGCAAACATAGTTATGTTGGCTACTGGCACTGGAATAGCGCCTATGAGAGCTTATTTAAGAAGAATGTTCGAAGCAACTGAAAAGGAAAAAAATAAATGGAACTTCAAAGGTAAAGCTTGGTTATTTATGGGTGCTCCAAAATCAGCTAATTTGTTATACGAGGAAGATCTACAGAGATACCTTACTGATTATCCAGATAATTTTAAATATACAAAAGCTATTAGTCGTGAGCAGCAAAATACAAAAGGTGGAAGAATGTATATTCAAGACAGAGTTTTAGAATCAGCAAACGAGCTTTTCAATATGATTGAAGATCAGAAGACACATATTTACCTTTGCGGTTTAAAGGGTATGGAGCCTGGAATAGATGAAGCTATGACCAAGGCGGCAGAAGAAAAAGGCTTAAACTGGTCAGAGTTACGACCACAACTTAAAAAAGCTGGAAGATGGCACGTTGAAACTTATTAAACATTGGAAATATAAATTTAATCTAAACATCTAGGATACTTTTTGATTTAGACACAATATGTAGCTAATCTAAGAAAAAAAGAGGATTTTAAAAATAAGAATATTAAAAATATGTCTTCAACTTTAAGTAACCCTCTTAGATTAGGTTTACGGCAGGAAAGAGTCATATCTCCTCAATGCTTAGTAATCTTTGGCGCGAGTGGAGACCTTACTCATAGAAAACTTATACCAGCATTATTTGAACTTTATTTGCAAAGAAGAATACCTAGCGAATTTGGCATAATTGGCTGTGCGAGAAGACCATGGACTGATAATGAGTTTAGAGAAAAGATGAAAGTAAAGCTCTCCAATCAAATATCTGGTAAAGAAAAGGAATGGGAACAATTTTCTAATTATCTTTTCTATGAACCAGTTGACTTACAACAAAGTGATCATGTTGTAAGGCTTTCTAAAAGATTAAATAAAATTGATAAAACACAAGCTACTCATGGAAATAGAACATTTTATTTATCAGTATCTCCGAATTTTTATGCAAGTGGATGTAAAACCCTTAAATCAGCTGGCCTTTTAAATAACCCTAAGAAAAGTCGTTTAGTTATTGAAAAACCTTTTGGAAGAGATTTTTCAAGTGCTAAAAAATTGAACAAGATTGTTCAAAGTTGTGCTGAAGAAAGCCAGATTTATAGGATTGATCATTATTTAGGTAAAGAGACAGTTCAAAACATTCTTGTTTTGAGGTTCGCTAATACTATTTTTGAACCAATCTGGAATAGAAATTATATATCTAGTGTTCAAATTACTTCATCTGAAACAGTAGGTGTTGAAGATAGAGCAGGTTATTACGAAAGTTCAGGTGCTTTAAGAGATATGCTTCAAAATCATATGACTCAAATGCTTGCTGTTACTGCTATGGAACCCCCTGGAAAATTTGAACCAGAAGCAATAAGAAATGAAAAAGCTAAGGTTCTTCAAGCTTCAAAACTTGCTGACGAAAATGAACCCTGGAATTGTTGCATAAGAGGTCAATATGTAGAGGGAGGAAATATCTCAAATCGACTCAAAGGATATAGGAATGAAGATGGTGTAAATTGTAATAGCACCACAGAAACTTATATTGCAGCAAAAGTTTTCGTTGATAACTGGCGTTGGCAAGGGGTACCTTTTTATCTGAGAACAGGGAAAAGACTACCCAAAAGACTTGGAGAAATAGTTTTGACTTTTAAAGATGTTCCTGTTCATTTATTTGAATCAACAATAATAAATCCTGCCCCAAATCAACTTGTTCTTAGAATTCAGCCAAATGAAGGTGCAACTTTTAAATTCGAGGTTAAGTCACCTGGTTCTGGGATGAAATCCAGACCTGTTGAGATGCAATTTTCTTATGATGAATCATTTGGAGAACCCTCAGATGAAGGTTATGTAAGATTATTAGCTGATGCAATGCTTTCTGATCCAACCTTATTTACAAGAAGTGATGAAGTAGAGGCTGCGTGGAAACTTTATACTCCATTAATAGAATTAATGGAAAATTCTCCTTGGAAGTTGCCAATTCATAATTATGAATCTATGACGTGGGGACCTCCTGAGTCTGATCAATTACTTTCAAAAGATAATATTTTCTGGCGCAGACCTTAAAAATGAAACCACAGTTAACTCTCCAAACCCCATTAGAGCTTCCTTATCAGGAAATTTCTAATTACCTTAATAAGTTATGGATTTCAGAAGATAAAGATAATGCTGGAGCAAATACTTTTACTTTAATGGTCTGGCAGCCTGCCTGGCTAGAACAATGTTTAGTTCAAAATGGATTAGTAAAAGGACCAATTACTGGAAATTTAAGTCCAGAGATAATTGAAGTAGCTAAAAAATTTATACTTGATGAAGGACTACCTATCACTACTGCCCTCAATAGTGAAAAATTGTTGAATTTGTTGAAGAAAAATCTATCTAATAAAAACTTTGAAGACTTTAGAGGACAATTTTTTGAATCTTCAATTAGTACCTTAAATCCCAGGAGATTAATAACTTTAGCGCCAACATTAAATAAAAATTCAGATATTAAAACTTTTGTATCCGCTTACTGTCCATTAAGTGATAGTCAGGCTATGCAACCAATATGTGGGGATTTAGTTGTTATCCGGGGGGACTCTGCCTCAATAACTAATAAAGGATTAAAAATTATTGATGAATTATCCATTGATGAATTACCTGCTTGGTTGTGGTGGAATGGAAGCTTGGATGAAGCGCCTGAAATTTTAGAATATTTTACTAATCATGGTATGAGATTAATAATTGATACTGCTCTTGGATCACCTAGCAGATGTTTAAAAGTTTTAGAGCAATTAAAGAAATCAAATAAAGCTATTAATGATTTAAATTGGGTTAGATTGAAAAATTGGAGGGAATCATTGGCGATGATTTTTGATCCGCCATCGAGGAGACCAATATTAGATCATATTACTGATATTGATATTGATATCGCAGGAGATCATATGATTCAAGCTTTGTTTTTAATTTCATGGATTAGCGATAAACTTGGTTGGTCTTTTCTAAGAGTTGAAAGAGATAAAGAATCAACAAAAATAGAATTTGAAAGAATTAACGGCGAAAAAATTTCTACATCTATTAATCCTTTACCTTTAGGTAATCCTAGTATTCATTTGGGACAAGTTATTGGATTGAGGTTGATCTCAAAAATTAGTGATGTTCAAAAAAATAATACTTGTGTAATACTTGGATGTGAGTCAGTGGAATGTATGAGACTTGAAGCGGGGGGAATGGCTAATATGGAATTAATAGAACAAGTTGTTCCAAATTCATTTTATTCATCAGAGTTTGATGTTAGTCAATTATTGGGAAGTAGTAGAGGCAATACAAGTCCTCTTTTTGAAAATGCTATTCAAATAGCTCTTCAAATATTTAGTGGTTTTAATAACTTATAAATGCCTTGCGTAATATCTTCTCCTTCAACTGATAGTGGGAAAACTACACTATCGCTTTTGATATCTTGTTGGGCTTTCTCGAAAGGTATAAAGATACAAACTTTCAAGGTTGGCCCAGATTATCTTGATCAACAACAACTAAGTTCAATTGGCCAACCTATTTGTAGGAATTTAGATATTTTTTTAAGTGGTGAAGAATGGGTTCAAGAAAGTTTTTTAAAACATTCTTCAAAATATGAATTCTCATTAATTGAAGGAGCAATGGGCCTATTTGATGGATTAGGGGCAACAACTTATTCAAGTACAGCAAATGTAGCTAAAATACTACATACGCCAGTAATTTTTATTGTTAATGCAAGAGGTCAAGTAGCTTCTCTTTTGGCTACTGTTCGAGGTTTTAGAAATTTCGATAGTGAGTTGTCGATAGCAGGAATTATATTTAACAACGTTAATTCAGATAGACATAAAAAATTAATCGGAGAAGTTTTTAAGAATGAAGAAATAGAAATTCTTGGTTTTTTACCATCTGATGCAAAAATAACTTTAAACAAAGCTAATTTAGGTTTAATATCTCCATTGGATAGTGGCAAAGAAATTGATGTTGAATATTTTGCAAGTTTCGCTGAAAGAAATCTTGATTTACTTTCTCTAAGTAAATTTCTGATATCTCCTCAAAAGAAAATATTCCATTCTATTGGTTTGGATGATTTTAAAACAATTAAAAGTAAACCTATCGCAATTGCAGAAGATAAAATCTTTCATTTCCAATACCCTGATACTAAGGAGTTTTTTAGTGAAATAGGAATACCTTTGATTCCATGGAGTATTTATGATGATGAAGAAATACCTAATGAGGTTTCTTCTTTAATTATTCCTGGAGGGTTTCCTGAAAAATATGCTGATCATATAAGTAACTCTAGAAAAAGTTTAAATTCGTTAAGGAAATTCCGCAAAAATGGATTTATATATGCAGAGTGTGGCGGGATGATGATTCTAGGAGACTTCATAGAAGATGAAAATGGTAATAATCATCAAATGAGTGGAATCTTACCTTTTAGATCAAAAAAAAGTAAACTTTCAGTAGGTTATAGATACATTGAGGGTTTAAAAGACACTCCGATCATTAAACAAAACCAATTAATTAGAGGACATGAATTTCATTATTGGGAAATTGAAAATAATTTATCAGAATATGATTTTAAAAAAGCTGAACATCAGAATAAACTCTCCTCACCATGGAAAATTAAATCTTGGGAAACTGAATACAAAAATGAAGGCGTTTTTGATAAAAGATTACATGCAAGTTGGATTCATTTACATTTTCCAAGTTCTCCAGAAGTTTCAAAAAACTTTATAGATGCTACCCAAATTGGTTATTCAAAGGATTCCTAATTTATTATCAAATCAAATATCTTATGAGGAGAACCCAAAAAAAACATTCCAGGCAAAGTAATTAAGGGTCCTAAAAAACCTCCTACCATAACCTCAATTTTTGTATGGCCCAGGGTTTCTTTTAATAGAACTTGAGATTGAGTGTCTAATTTCTTTGATAGTTTGTTGATCTCTGCAGCTTGAAGCCCAGCAGATTTTCGAACGCCACTTGCGTCATACATAACTATAAGTGCTACAGCAACTGCTAATGCGAATATTGAGCTATCAAATCCTAGTTCATAACCTATACCAGATGTAGCACCAGTTATTAAAGCAGAATGACTTGAAGGCATACCACCTGTCTCGAACATAATTCCAAATCTTAGCTCACCAGTTGAAAAGAAATTGAATATAATCTTAAAGAATTGAGCTAGTAAACAGGACAACAAACTCCAGAAAAGAACTGAATTATTAAAAAAGGAAAAAAACTCAGACATAAATTAAATTAATTATCGGTCTCTATTAGTAATAAAGTCAGCTAGGGATATCAAATACTTTGCATCTGAACCCCAAGGTTCGATTGACTTCTTTGCTTTTTCTACTAAATCAATAGCTCTTTTTTTTGATTCTTCCATTCCAAGTAATTTTGGATATGTAGTTTTGTCAGCCAAAAGATCTTTACCTGCAGTTTTCCCGAGTGTTTCACTGCTTGAGGTTAAATCGAGAATATCATCTATTATTTGAAAGGCCAAACCAATTCCCTCCGCATATATTGTGAGAGCTTGCAATAATTTGTCGTCAGCTCCCGCTATCATCGCGCCTGTTCTTACACAAGCTTTTAATAAAGCCCCAGTTTTATGAAGATGAATATACTCCAGGGTTTCTAGGTCAACTTCTTTGCCTTCGCATTCCAAATCAACAACTTGTCCCCCCACCAGACCTGGCGCACCAGCAACTAATGATAGTTCACCAATTACATTTAATAATCTAGTTGGATCTACTCCTGGACTTCTTAAAGAGACCATTTCGAAAGCTCTAGTTAATAATGCATCGCCAGCGAGAATAGCTATTGCATCACCATATACTTTATGATTTGTTGGCCTACCTCTCCTCAAGTCATCATTGTCCATAGCTGGCAAATCATCATGAATTAGGGACATTGTATGAATCATTTCTATAGCCACTGCTGTAGGAACAGCAAGCGAGGGATCTCCTCCGGCAAGTGAACATGATGCTAAACACAAAATTGGACGTAGTCTCTTCCCTCCTGCTAAAAGGGAATATCTCATTGATTCTCTTAGTATCTCAGGATTCTCAGGGCCTAGAGAAAAATCAAGTGCTTCTTCTACAATCTTTTTTGTGCTTTTAAGATATTTTTCAAAATCAGAAATATTATTTATAACTTCAGTCATTTCATACCTGTAATAATAAAATTTTTCATCTTAGGGATTATGGCAGAAGGTCATTAAGAGTTGATGATAAACCAAATTGTTTTTGCCAGCTAAAAATAGTATTTACTAGTAACATTGTTACTGTCATTGGTCCAACGCCTCCTGGTACAGGTGTGTAAGCAAATACTTTTGGAATGACATCTTCTAATAATACATCGCCACATAATCTGGTTTTATTTTTATCGGAACTTTCTATTCTATGTATCCCAACATCAATGATTACTGCTCCTTCTTTCACAAAACTAGAATCAATAAGATTAGGTTTTCCTGCAGCAGCAATTAGTATGTCAGCTTCTTTACAAACTTTATTTAGATTTAAAGTTTTTGAATGAGTCATTGTTACTGTGCCATTTAGATTCAACAACATAAGTGATAAGGGTTTCCCAACTAGTAAACTTCTTCCAATAACAACAATTTTCTTTCCTTCAATTGTAATCTTTTGGGATTTTAATAAATTAACAATTCCTGCTGGTGTACAAGATCTCATGGCAGGTTCATTTTTCACTAGTTTGCCGATGTTTTTCTCATTTAATCCATCTACATCTTTGCTTGGATTGATAAAACTTATTAACTTTTGATCATCAAATTTTTTTGGGATGGGAAGTTGTAGCAACATTCCATCAATATCATTATCAAGGTTAAGTTTGTTTATTAATTGTTCAACTTCTTTTTGCTCTACATTATCTTTTAGATGAAAGATAATACTTCTTATGCCAACCCTTGAACATGCTCTTTCTTTGTTCTTAACATAAACACCGCTTGCAGGATCTTCTCCTATTCTTATTACAGCTAAACCAGGAGTTCTTTTTGCGATTTTTTTATTATTAAAAATATAATTATTTAATTTTTCTTCAATTTCAAGAGATAATTTTTTACCGTCTAATTTTATTGACATTTAGAAAAACATCTCCTTTTTACACCTAGCATGCCTATAATTTTAAATTATTCAAATAGATTTACTCATATTCTGTGCAAAACATTACAACTGCCTTGAAAAAATTGTTTTATCTATGGAAGAGGAGCCAAGTTCCAATAAAACAATCAATTAAAATTTCAAAAATTGATAAACTTATAATTTTTTTAATATGCATATTAATTTCAATAATTTCTTCTTACAAATTACTTTTAATTTCGCCTTTGACTCTCTCAGGTTTTTTTTCTTGGCTTTTTACCTTTACTGAAGCACTAATTAGTTCTGGGATTTTAATATTAGTTTCTAAAAAAGAGAATCCTAAAATTACTTCAAGGCAAATTATATTAATCATTACTCTTCTTTTAACAGTACAAGCTATAAAACTAACCTTAGCTTCAGGTCTAAGTCCATTATCAATGATTATTCCACCGGCTTTGATAATATCTCAAGGAATGGGCAGTATCACCGCTTTGGCTTGGGTTTCAATAGCTAGCCTTAGTTGGACTGACCAAGCAAATACCATTAATAACAATTTATTTTTAATTTCTTTGGTTTGTGCTTCAGTGGTATCAGTACTTGGAGGAAGGATAAGAAGTAGAGCACAGTTACTCCAACTATCATTCTTCGTTCCCATAGGTGCTTTTTTCAGTCAATGGATATTGATAGGTACAGATAAAATATCTCTAATCGATAATCAAGAGTTTGTTTTTGATAATGGCAAAATATTTTCAGATTCTTTGTTGCTGGCAATAGTAATGCTTTTTACAATTTTATTTATCCCTATTTTTGAATCTATATTTGGACTATTAACTAAAGCAAGATTACTAGAATTGGCTGATAAAGAGAAACCTCTTATAAGAAGATTGTCTCTTGAGGCTCCGGGCACTTTTGAACATACATTATTAATCTGTGGCTTAGCAGAGGAAGCCACAAGAATGATTGGTGGTGATATTGATCTTGTTAAAACTGGTGCGCTTTATCATGATGTGGGTAAATTACATGCCCCTAATTGGTTTATTGAAAATCAAGATGGTTCAAAGAATCCACATGATGAAATAGATGATCCTATTAAAAGTGCAGAAGTGTTACAGGCGCATGTTGATGAAGGATTAAAGTATGCAAGAAAAAATAGACTCCCCATACCAATAGCAAATTTTATCCCAGAGCATCAAGGTACACTAAAAATGGGATATTTTTTTCAAAAAGCTAAAGAAAAAAATCTTAAGATTAATGAAAATGCCTTTAGATACAAAGGCCCTATACCGCAGTCAAAAGAAACAGCTATTTTAATGCTCGCAGATGGATGTGAGGCAGCATTGAGAGCTATGAATATTAATGCAACTGATATTGAAGCTTTAGAAACAATATCAAAAATTATTAATTCGCGCCAAAAAGACGGTCAATTAGTCAATAGTGATCTTTCATTAGGAGAGCTCTTCTTAATTAAGAGAGCTTTCTTGAGCGTTTGGAAAAGAATAAGACATAGAAGAATTCAGTATCCAACTACCAAGAACAATACTTTTTCTTAATTGATCTTATAGT
The DNA here is from genome assembly GCA_003216415.1 of Prochlorococcus sp. AG-402-O16. Classification (GTDB taxonomy): domain Bacteria; phylum Cyanobacteriota; class Cyanobacteriia; order PCC-6307; family Cyanobiaceae; genus Prochlorococcus_A. The sequence goes on along the minus strand of QCIY01000007.1, from coordinate 50,639 downwards.
CTAATACTTCTTCTATGTTTTGGATTACACCAATATAAAAGAGCTAAGGTGCTGAATAGTGTTGTTAAAAGAGTAAATCCCCCAATTCCAAAAATGTCTTTAAGAGTTATTAGCCTTACTACCGAATAAGGAGCCATACCAGAAATTACCATTGATAGAGATACTAAAGTTAAAGTGACTCCCCATTTTCTCTCTGCTAAAAGAGCTGCTGAAGAAACTATACCAACTATTGCAGCAGGCCAACCAAGACTTATTGCAAGAGTTATATTCGCAACTTTTAGTGGAGGTCCAAAACTTATTATTAATGCAATGATGGGAAGTGCGATTATATTGCTGATTAACCCAACCCATGAAAGTGCCCAATATCCAAGTATCCTTTCTCTCATTATTTACTACTTTAACTGTTAGATAAATCTACAGTATTAAGAGTCAATTTTTAAGGATACTTAATAATCCTAAGAAATAATTTAATTTGCAGGATTAGATAGAAATGTTTTTTCAGGATTTTCTAAATTATCAAACTGTGGGTGAATCGAATTCTTTTTTTGTGAAAATACAAGCCTATTTAAAGCATTAACGTAAGCAGTTGCAGCAGCAACAACAACATCTGTATCAGCAGAATGTCCTGAATATATTTTACTATCCCTTCTTATTCTTATTGTTACTTCGCCCAAAGCATCAATACCCTCTGTAACTGACTTTACAGAAAATTCAATTAATTCATTAGGAACTTTAGCTAATTTATTTAGAGCCTCACATACAGCATCAACAGGTCCAGTCCCTATCGCTACGGCAGTATCTTCAGTATTATCTTCTGTATTTAGAAGCGTAATGGTGGCTGTAGGTTTAGATGCGTTACCGCAACTTACTTGTACAAGACTTAATTGGAATTTAGCTTCTGGAAGCTGTACTTGTTCACTTACAATTGCTTCTAAGTCTCTATCAGTAATTTCTCTTTTCCTATCAGCTAAATCCTTAAAACGAGCAAAAGCATCATTCAAGTCTTCTCTGCTTAAGTCGTATCCCATCTCTTCTAATCTAGCTCTTACCGCACTTCTTCCACTAAGTTTTCCTAAAGATATTTTATTGTCGCTCAAACCAACAGTTTTTGCATCAATAATTTCGTAAGTTAGCCTATTTTTTAAGACCCCATCCTGATGAATACCTGATTCATGGGCAAAAGCGTTAGCTCCAACAATTGCTTTATTGGGTTGAACAGTCATCCCAGTGAGGTTAGAAACGAGTCTGGAAGTTTTTGTAATCTCTTCCGTTCTTATAGCTGTAAGTGGAGTTGGTGAATCTGGATTTCTTTTAAAAAAACTATTAAAAAAACTTTTTCTAACATGTAGAGACATTACTAATTCCTCTAGAGATGCATTTCCTGCTCTTTCACCAATTCCATTAATTGTGCACTCTAGTTGTCTTGCACCATTTTTTACGGCTTCTAGAAAATTGGCAACTGCTAATCCTAAATCATTATGACCATGAACCGATATTACTGCTTCATCAATATTTGGAACATTTTTATTTATTTCTGCAACCAACGTTCCGAATTCACTAGGGGTTGTAAATCCAACAGTATCAGGGATATTTATTGTTGTCGCTCCTGCAGAAATTGCTAGTTTAATTACTTCGAATAAAAAATCAGGATCACTCCTAGACGCATCTTCACAAGAAAATTCAACGTCATCTACAAAAGATTTTGCATAATTAACCATTTCTGGAACTATTTGAAGAACATCTTTTCTGGATTTTTTAAGCTTATGTTTAAGGTGTATATCACTTGTTGCAATAAAAGTATGTATTCTTTTCTTGGGAGCTGGACTTACTGCCTCATAACATGCTTTTATATCTCCTTTTGAAGCTCTTGCTAAACCGCATATTATTGGACCATTTTCTTTGCCAACAGAATTTGCAATTTTATTAACAGCTTTGAAATCTCCTGGACTTGCGAAAGGGAAGCCAGCCTCAATTACATCTACTCCTAATCTTGCTAATTGATGAGCAATAGCAAGCTTTTCTTCAAGATTTAAACTTGCACCAGGAGATTGCTCTCCATCTCGGAGAGTTGTATCAAAGATCAAAATTCTTCCAGGATCTTTGGACATTAGTTCGAATCTCTTAACTTTATATTAAGCTAATTAAAAAAAATTGACTAGACTTTGATTCAATAAAAATTTTTTATAGGATACTACTTAACAATATTGGTTAAAATTTTAGAAAAAAAAATAAAATACTTTATTTATTAAAGTATTGTCTTAGGATTAAAGCTTCCTTTTTATAAAAAAGGTTAATTTTGATTTTTTATAGTATTTCAGGTATAAATTATAAAAAATATGAATGGCCAATATCCAAAAAAAAATTATTTAGGCCAGTTAGCAATAGTTCTACATGCTCATCTTCCTTATGTCATAAAAAATGAAAAAAACTCTTTGGAAGAGGATTGGTTATTTGAGGCAATTTTGGAATGTTACATACCACTACTTCAAGCAATAGAATCATCCAAAAAAGAAAATCCTTCAAATACAAAACTTACTATTAGTTTGTCTCCAACATTATTATCACTATTGGATAATAAGCAAATTCAAGAAACCTTTCCATGCTGGATTAAAATAAGAAATGATATCTTAAACGAGTTACCGCAAAAAGAAAAAAATGCCTCTGCATTTTTAATGAGGAATCTCAATAGCAAATACTTATACTGGCAAGAATGTTCAGGAAATTTAATTGAGAAGTTTAAAGTTTTAAATAAATCTGGAAACTTAGATATTCTTACTTGTGCCGCCACACATGGATATTTACCAATTTTAAGAGAGAACCCTGAAACCGTTAATGGACAAATTAAGACTGCAATCAGGAACCATGAAAATATTTTTGGAACTAGGCCCTTAGGAATTTGGTTACCTGAATGTGCATATTATGAAAATTTAGATGAAATACTTTTTAATTCTGGTATCAGATATGCAATATTAGATGGTCATGGGATTCTTAACGCCACTCCAAGGCCAAGATATGGTGTATATGCTCCTATCTGTTCAAAAAAAGGAGTTGCCTTCTTTGGAAGAGATAGTGAGTCAACTTTGCCAGTTTGGTCCGCCAAGGATGGATACCCAGGTGACAAAGTTTATAGAGAATTTCACAAAGATTTGGGGTGGGAATTACCTGCCTCTGAGCTTCAAAAGAAAGGTATTTCCACTAAAAGACCTTTGGGATTAAAGTATTACAAGATAACGAATGAAAACGTACCATTAGGAAAAAAAGAGTTTTACTTAGAAAACGAAGCCATAAAAAAGTCTGAGGAACATGCTAAAGAATATCTTTCAGCGAGATCCAAACAATTAAAAAAATTATCTTTATCTCCTTACTTTATGCCCTTATTAGTGGCTCCATTTGATGCGGAATTATTTGGTCATTGGTGGTATGAAGGACCTTTTTTTATTGAAAACATTTTAAAGAACTCTAGTAAATATTCAATTAAACTTACAAATCTAAAAGAATTTTTAACTCAAAAGCCAAATCTTCAGATTTGCGATCCATCACCATCTAGCTGGGGGCAAGGTGGTTACCACAATTATTGGATTAATGATGCTAATGCTTGGATCGTTCCCGAAATAACTAAAGCAGGCTCAACATTTGTTGATTTGTGCTCGAAAAAAATTAGTAATGGGTTAACTTCCAGACTTTTCAAGCAGGCAGCAAGAGAACTACTTCTCTCTGAGTCATCTGATTGGAGTTTTATCCTAAGAGCTGGAACAACCACTGAACTTGCAAAAGAGAGGATAGATAGACACTTATTTAGATTCTGGAAATTAGTTGAAATGATAAAAAATAATTCAATTATTAATTTAAGATTTCTTGAAGATATAGAGGAAGAAGATAATGTTTTCCCTGATATTGATATAACTGACTGGCAAAAATAAAATATTAATTTAAATTTAGCATTCCAAGTTTTACTTTTAGAGGTGAGTTTATAAACATCTTACTCATCACGTAAATTAGTTTTGGGAGGGGAAGTGTATTGGTTAGAAAACCTACCCACTCTTTGGTCGATAACCTAAAGAAATTTGAGAAAAAGCTTCTTAATCTACTTTCGTCAAAACTCATTAATCTTTTGAGTCCATATTGGTAAAGCTTATGTCTTTGTGTTAATTCATAAGGCCATAAAACGTCCCAACCTTTTGTTGCTAGCTCTAGAGAACTTAGATGCGGTTCTTTTAAAAAGATTGCTAATTTTTCTGCAAGAAGTGGAGCCCTTCTTAATAAAGATCCGACCATATATCCTGAAGCAGGATGCACCATACTTGCTGACCCTCCAAAACCAAGTACAAATTGTTTTTTAAATGGGAGGGGTAAATTCATTGGGAAGAGACAATTCTCTTCATGAAAAATTTCATTTACCTGAATATCTTTACTATTCAGTCTTTTTAAAAGTCTTTCTTTGAGATTTTCTTGTGATAATGCTGGATAACTAGCTAATGAAGTTTCTTCAACAAAAAAAGTTTCATCTCCTAGATCCATTGCATAAAGAAAGGAGGGAGAGGATAGTTTCTCTTCTTTGTTTAAATGATCTGGACGAAAATCCATTAAAACAAACTGTTCCTTACTAACAGGCGGGGAAGAGAATTTCCCCACAATTCCATAAGCAGCTTGCTGAGCAATTTCATTTTGAATTGGTCTTTTTACAAAATTACTTTTATGCCCACTTGCATCAATAACTAACCTTGCCTTTATTTTTAAACCTGAAAAACAAACTACTTCAGATAGTTTGTTTTTCTCTGTTATGTCTTTGGCCGTTTCATTTAACCATTCAATTCCTTTACATTTTTTTAATAGTTCATCTTGAAATGCTTCTTGGTTTATTAAACCATAATCGTAATTATGTTTTGTAGGAATATTACCTTTTTTATTTTCCCCGTTTCCAAAAAAACTTACTGTTTTATGCCATCGGTGGGATAACAAAGTTTCTAATCCTAATTCTTCTAATTCAGATGCCCAAATTCCATATGTGTTCTCCCATTTTTCATTTGGAAATTTAGTTGATATTCCCTTTATACTTAAATTCTGCTTTGCTAATTCAGAAGCTAAACATAATGCTGCTGGACCGGAACCTAGAATTAAAATATCAAGAACTTCCATATTATCTAATAAACCATTAGTTATTTAATTTTCTTTAACTGAGCTTAATTGGTCTATTTCCTCAATTTGTTCGCGAGGAACTAAAACCACTTCTGATAAATGATCACCCTCGTCTAGTCTTTGTAATTTTACTCCAGTAGCTGCTCTAGATTGCTGAGAAATTTTATCAGCGTTTGTTCTAACTATTACACCTTTTTCTGTCACAAAGAGTAATTCTTCCCCTTCTCCAAGGACCTTCAAACAAACTAGTACATCGTCTTTAATCCTGAATTTTATAGCTCTTAAACCCATCCCTGCCCTTTTTTGTAATCTAAACTGAGTTACGGGTACTCTTTTACCTAGCCCAAATGCACTGGCTATTAACACCCAGGGACCATATGAAGCGTTAACTTCAAGATCTTCATCAAATTCTTTTGTATGGCCCTCAATTTTAGACAATTGATCAACTAAATCAGATGTCAAAACATCCATGGATACAAGATTGTCTCCTTCTTTAAGATTCATTGATTTAACGCCTCTTGCCGTCCTGCCAAGTGGCCTTAATTCGTTAATATCTAATCTGAAATGAATAGCCATTCCTGTTCTTGATCCAATTAAAACACTATCTCCTTCTTTTGAAAGTCTGACCCACTTTAGGGCGTCTCCATCCTCAAGATTAATAGCAATTAATCCATTTGAACGAATTTTTGAGAAGGCAGATAGTGCAGTTCTTTTTATAAATCCAGCCTTGGTAAGCATTAATAAATAACAGTCGTTATCAAAAGAATCTACCGCAACTAGCGAAGTTATTTTTTCTTCTCTCGGAATAGGCAGAAGTTGAACTGAAGGAGTACCTTTTGCAGTTCTGCTACTCATAGGAACTCTATATGTTGGAAGAGCATAAGCTACACCTCTATCACTGAAAAGCAAAAGAGTATCATGATCATTGCAGCTTATAAATAAAGTTACTTCATCATCTTCTTGGGTCTTTGTGCCAGCTTTACCCCTTGACCCACGACTGGTAGATTCAAATTCATTAACAGGCATCCTTTTTAAATAACCTGCTTCAGTTAATAAAACCACTGATCTGTCATTAGCTATAAGATCAATATCATCTAGACCTCCCCCTAAATCTAGTATTTCTGTTTTTCTTGGAGAAGAAAATCTTTCATCGATTTTATTAAGTTCCTCAAGAATAATTTCAAAAATTCTTTCTTTACTATTCAAGATTTGCTGATATTGGTTGATTTTTTTTGTTAATTCATCATGTTCTGCTTTGATTTTATCTGCCTCTAATGCAGTTAATCTTCTTAACTGCATTTGTAAAATTGCTTCAGCCTGAATGGATGATAATTCATGATCACTCTGTAATTTTTCTCGAGCTGTATTTGTATCTTTTGCTGCTCTTATTAGATAAATAATTGCATCCATAGATCCTAAAGCTAGTAAAAGACCTTTTACAATGTGATCTCTTTCTTCCGCTTTTTTTAATAAAAAACCTGTTCTTCGCCTTATTGTTTCTACTCTAAAATCAAGAAATACATCTAACATTTTTCGGAGTGACAGAGTTGTTGGTTCTCCTTTAACTAAAGCTAGAATATTGGCACTAAAGTTATTTTGTAGAGGTGTTAACTTAAACAAGTTATTTAAAACTACTTGTGGATAGGCATCTCTTTTGAGCTCGATAACAATTCTCATACCATCTCGATCACTTTCATCTCTAATATCAGAAATACCCTCTAACTTTTTATCATTAACCAAGTCTGCAATCCTCTCTATCAAAGCTGCTTTATTAGTTTGAAAAGGAAGTTCTGTAATTATTACGGCATCTTTTTCTGCCCTACCAACTGATTTAATTTGCTCGATATTTGCTACACCTCTCATAGTTATTGAACCTCTTCCTGTCTTGAAAGTTTCTCTGATACCATCTCTACCTAAGATTTGACCACCAGTTGGGAAATCAGGTCCCTTGATTAGTTCAAAAAGTTCTCTATCCTCAACTGTAGGGTTTTTAATTATTGATTTGAGCCCATTGATCAATTCTCCCAAATTATGGGGTGGAATATTAGTTGCCATTCCGACTGCTATTCCTGATGATCCATTTAAAAGTAGTTGAGGTATTCTTGCAGGTAAAACTGTTGGCTCTTGTTGAGAACCGTCAAAGTTATCAGCGAAATCAACTGTTTCAGATTCAATATCCTCTAGTAAACTTTCATCTGTAAGAGACTGTAGACGAGATTCTGTATATCTCATCGCTGCAGGAGGGTCGTTATCTACAGAACCAAAGTTTCCATGACCATCAATAAGTGGCATTCTCATAGAAAAATCCTGAGCCATCCTGACCAAAGCATCATAGACAGCAGTATCACCATGAGGGTGATATTTACCAAGAACTTCTCCAACAACTCTTGCACATTTTCTGTATGGTCTACCGCTAGTTAAACCAAGTTCATACATTGCATAAAGAATTCTTCTATGAACAGGCTTTAATCCATCCCTTGCATCTGGAAGCGCACGACCAACAATAACGCTCATTGCATACTCAAGATAAGAGCGAGACATCTCATTTCTTAAGTCGGTCTGAATAATTCGATCGTTATCTTCGCTTAATCCAGAGTTGCCAGAATCTTCAATATCAGACATACAAATAACCTTTTTTTAATAATAATGGCTGATTGTCATAATTAAAAAAAAAAAATATATTTTTAATTCCCAAATACTCACATTTACACACAAATAAAAAAAAAACCTGTTGTTTTTGAATAAACCTTGGCTTATTACCCCTTTAGTTGTTAATTTAATCAGAATAAATGTAAAATCCCGTGAATATTGAACTTGGTTTAAATAAAAAAGTTAGAAGGGCTTATGGCATTGATGAAATAGCTTTAGTACCTGGCAAAAGAACACTTGATTACGATTTGACTGATCCTTCTTGGTCAATAGGTGGTTTAAAGAGAGAGGTCCCAATTGTAGCTAGTGCTATGGACAGCGTTGTTGATGTTAATACGGCTGTAGAACTTACAGAATTAGGTGCCCTAGGGGTTATTAATATCGATGGCATACAAACACGCTATGAAAATCCTGATGAAATATTAAATCAAATAGCAACAGTCGGGAAAAATGATTTCGTCCCATTAATGCAGGAAATATATAGTGAACCCGTTAAGGAAGAATTAATTTTGCAGAGAATAAACGAGGTTAAAGGAAGAGGAGGTATTGCTGCGTTTAGCGGTACGCCTCAATCTGCTATTAAATTTAAAGAAACACTCAACAAATCTAAAATAGACTTATTTTTCCTTCAAGGAACAGTTGTTTCAACCGAGCATGTGGGAATGGAAGGCAAGGAAAGCCTAAATATTAAAGATCTTTGTCAATCTATGACAGTCCCAGTTGTAGCAGGTAATTGTGTTACTTATGAAGTTGCCAAGCTTCTTATGAAGGCTGGTATTGCAGGATTAATGGTTGGTATAGGCCCCGGAGCGGCATGTACTTCAAGAGGTGTATTAGGCATCGGAATTCCCCAAGCGACTGCAATTGCTGATTGTAGTTTGGCTAGAGATGATTTTTTTAAAGAAAGTGGTCGTTATATTCCTATCATTGGAGATGGAGGAATAGTGACGGGGGGAGATATTTGTAAATGTTTAGCATGTGGTGCAGACGCTGTAATGATTGGCTCACCAATAGCTAAATCCTCAAATGCTCCAGGCAAAGGTTTTCACTGGGGTATGGCCACTCCAAGTCCAATATTGCCAAGAGGGACAAGAATTGAAGTTGGGTCTACAGGATCTTTAGAAAGGATAATTAAAGGTCCTGCCCTGCTTGATGATGGTACACATAATTTATTAGGGGCTATTAGAACATCAATGAGCACTCTCGGGGCTAAAAATATCAAAGAAATGCAAGAGGTTGAAATAGTAATCGCACCATCTCTGCTAACAGAGGGTAAGGTTTATCAAAAAGCTCAACAGCTTGGAATGGGTAAATAGTTTATTTAAACAAAATTATAAAACCTTAGTAATTCGAAAATTTAATATTGAACAATTTTCGCATTAGGCGTTATCATAAATTAATGGGGGAAACCCCATACTCCTCACACACTAAATCGCCCGATAAATCGGGCTTTTTTTAGATATTTTGTTACTTATATTGTTTTATCTGTAATGAAATCATCACTTAAAAGAATTGCCTGCTAAATTTTCATAAAGGAATACTTAAATTATGTCATCAGCTCCAGCCGTAACTGATTCTTCATTTGACAAAGATGTACTGCAAAGTGATCTACCAGTATTGGTTGATTTTTGGGCGCCATGGTGCGGTCCATGTAGGATGGTTGCACCAGTTGTAGAAGAAATCTCAAAAGACTTTGAAGGGAAAATTAAAGTTTTTAAATTAAATACAGATGAGAATCCAAATGTTGCTAGTCAATATGGAATTAGAAGTATTCCAACATTAATGATTTTTAAAGGAGGTCAAAAGGTTGATACTGTTGTTGGAGCTGTACCAAAAGCAACCCTCTCGAGCACCTTAACTAAGCATCTATAAAATAAAGAGCTTTGCATAAAATTGGACTTATAGATTATGGAATGGGTAACATTCATTCCGTAACTAAATCTCTAGAAAGTCTTGGAGAAGAAATATTATTAATTAAAAACTTTAACGAATCAAATGATTGTAAGGCGATAATACTTCCGGGGGTTGGTTCTTTCGATCCTGCAATGAATAATCTTATAAATACAGATTTGATAAATGATTTGAAAAGTTGGATTAATAGTGGAAAGTCTTTTTTAGGGATTTGTTTAGGTCTTCAACTACTTTTTGAATATAGTGATGAAGGAAAAGCTCAAGGACTAGGAATGTTAAAAGGAAAAATACAAAAAATACCTAATATAGTTAACCAAAGAATTCCACACATGGGTTGGTGCCAACTTTTGCCTACAAAATCCAATACTTTATTAGAGTTAGAAGAATTAAATTATTGGGTCTATTTTGTCCATTCTTATCATGCAATCCCAGATGACTTTAATATTATTGCAGCTCAGGTTAATTATGGTTCTGAAAAATTAACAGCACTAATTGAGAATGATAATTTATTGGCCTGTCAATTTCATCCAGAAAAATCTGGAAAGACTGGAGAAAAACTTTTAAAAAGATGGCTAAGTAATATTCAATAACTGATAATTACGGATGAAGACAAACTTAAGATTAATAGGTGGTAAAAGACTGCAAAGTCCAAATAATATGTTTACAAGACCTACAACTTTGAGAGTTAGAGAGGCAATATTTAATATATTGAAAAATAGAGTTAAAAATAGTAACTGGTTGGATTTATTTAGTGGAACAGGGGCCATATCTTGTGAAGCATATAATCATGGTGCACGAAAAATTATTGCAATTGAAAAAAATAAAAACAACTCAAAAATTTGTTTAAAAAATCTACTTTCGATGCAAGATATAAACATTAGAAAAAATGATATTGATGTTATTTGTAAAGACGTTTTGAATTGGACAAAACCAAATTACGAGAGAAACTTATCATCAAAGATTATTGATTTAGACAAATTAAAATTTGATTTTGTTTATCTAGACCCTCCATACGATGTTGATTTTCATGAATTAGTTCTAAATCAAATATTTAATTGTAATTTTATGAAAAAAGATTCAATAGTTATTTGTGAACATTCTCCAAACTTATTTATTAAAAAAAGTACTTTATGGGAAACTATAGATGTAAGAGATTATGGCCAGTCAAGATTAACCTTCCTAATCAATGTCCAACATTCCTGAACCTCTTCTATATTGATTCCATGCACTTACGAATAATCCTAGAAGAGTTATTGGAACTAACCCTAAAACAATTCCACATAGAAGAGGCTCGATCATTTTTTTGCCTTTTTTGAATTTCTTATTCACAATTGTTACATAGAGAATATTTTTTGTGTCAACATCTTCATCATCTGCAGCAGAAAGAGGCCTTAAAAGAGAATTCTTTAAAATATTTTTTATTTTTTTTGTAATTTTATTGATATGTTTTTCAATATTTTTCTTAAATCATAATGAAAATAACAAATATATTATTGATACTCTTGAGCTTAATGGATCTGCTAAGGAAGGAGATGCTCTTTTTAAGATTAATTGTGTCGGCTGTCATGGAATTACAGCAAGAGGATTAGTGGGACCAGACTTACACTCAATAACGCAACGTTTAAATGATAAAGAGATAATAAAACAAGTTACTGGCGGACTTACTCCTCCTATGCCAAGTTTTGAAATTGATCCTGTAAATATGTCCAATTTATTAAAATATTTACACAGCCTTGAATGATCTTGGAGAAAAATTTTTCTAATTTAAAGATTATATTAATTGAACCAAATGGACCTTTAAATGTTGGGAGTGTTGCAAGATTATGCTCCAACTTTGATGTTGAAGAATTAAGAATTGTTTCTCCAAAATGCGATATATTTTCTTTGGAAGCTAGAAAAATGGCTCTAAAAGGTCAAAAATTTCTTGATCATTGTAAGATTTTTGATAGCCTTGAAAAAGCAATTTTTGATTGTGATTTGGTTCTTGCATCCTGCGGAAGGATTGATGTAAGCAAAGATTCACTTTTTGATTCTTCGGAAAATATATTTAATTGGATTTTATCTTTTAAAAAGATAAATAATTTAGCAATTATATTTGGCAGAGAAGATAGAGGTTTGACTAATAATGAATTACTTATGGCGAATAAGACTTTTAATATAACTACTTCTCAGAATAATCCTTCTTTAAATCTCTCTCACGCAGTTTCAATAGTTTTGTATGAATTAAACAAGTTATCTAAAGTAAATTTTAATAGGGAACAAGAAGTTTTTAATCTTGCATCATCAAAACAAATACATGATTCATTCGCGGAGATAGAGGAATTGCTTCTTGAAGTTGGATATCTTTTAAAACATACCTCAAAGGCAAAAATAAGTAAATTTAAGAATTACATTTTAAGAGCAAATACATCAATGCAGGAAATAAATGTTATTAGAGGAATCGTACATCAAATAAACTGGTTTTTAGACAACTCAAAAAGAAATTAGTAACGTATAAATTAAATTAGATTTTATTCTTCTAGAATTTTAAATTGATAGGGATATTTACTAAAAACATTTTCTGAAGTAACATCGATTGATTATTTGAATATTAAAGAAAATTAAAACTGTGACTACAACAAAGAAAAGAAGAGTTTTTCCTTTTACAGCTGTAATTGGTCAGGAAGAAATGAAATTAGCTCTCTTGTTAAATGTCATTGATCCAAGAATTGGTGGAGTGATGATAATGGGTGATAGAGGGACTGGAAAATCTACCACAATTAGAGCTTTAGCTGATTTATTACCTGCAATAGACGTTGTTAAAGACGATCCATATAATAGTTCCTTAATTGATCCTGATTTGCAGAGTAAAGAAGTTTTGGAGAAAATCGTTCAAGGAGAAAATCTAGAAAGTATTCAAAAACAAGTTCCTATGGTGGATTTACCTTTAGGGGCTACTGAAGATAGGCTTTGTGGAACTATCGATATAGAGAAGGCCCTGAGTGAAGGCGTTAAAGCATTTGAACCTGGATTATTGGCAAAAGCAAATAGAGGCTTACTATACGTTGATGAAGTGAACTTGCTTGATGATCATTTAGTTGATGTACTTTTAGATTCGGCTGCTTCTGGATGGAATACAGTTGAAAGAGAGGGAGTCTCAGTTCGACATCCTGCTAGGTTTGTCCTTATTGGTTCAGGCAATCCAGAAGAAGGTGAATTAAGACCTCAGCTATTGGACAGGTTTGGAATGAGTGTGGAAGTCAAAACAGTTAGAGATGCTGAATTAAGAGTTCAAGTAGTAGACCAAAGAACTTCTTTTGACGATAATCCTGATGACTTTTCCTTGAGTGTTGAGAAACAACAGGATGAACTTCAACAAAAGGTTATTAAAGCTCAAGAAATTTTAAATTCTGTTCAAATGGACGATGACCTTAGATTGAATATTTCTGCAATATGCGGAGACCTTGATGTTGATGGTTTACGTGGAGATATTGTTACAAATCGATCGGCAAGGGCAATTGCAGCCTTTGAGGGCAGAACTGAAGTACAAGAAGATGATATAGCTAGGGTTATTACTTGTTCTTTAAGGCATAGACTTAGAAAAGATCCTTTAGAACAAGTGGATTCAGGTGAAAGAGTTATTCAAGCTTTTTGTAAAGTATTTGATTTAGACGAAAAGGAAAATCTTTCCAAATTTCAGTTGTCTGCAGAAGCTTAATTACAGTGCGAATAATTGGGATTGACCCTGGATTAGCTAGAGTTGGGTATGGGGTTATTGAAATAGAAAATGAAAAAAAGATATTGTTAGATTGTGGCGTTATTGAGACTGGTAAAGATAAAAAAGAAGAAGATAGGCTTTATGAGATATTTAAAGATCTTAATGAATTAATAAATCATTGGAATCCAAATCTAGCGGCGGTAGAAAAATTTTTCTTTTATAGATCAAGTACTACTATTAGTGTGGTTCAGGCTAGAGGAGTGATTATGATGGTATTGGCTTCTAAAAAAATTCAAGTTAGTGAATATTCCCCTGCGCAGATAAAGTTAACCATTGCTGGGTCTGGAAAAGCATCTAAAAAGGAAGTTCTTGAAGCTGTTATGTATAACTTAAAACTTAACAAACCTCCAAAACCAGATGATTCAGCAGATGCCTTAGCCATAGCACTCACAAAACTAAACGAAGAAGGCTTTAACTGAAGATTCAATATGACAATCTTTGAGAAAAAGAAATTGGAGAGGGATACTTTCAGAAAACTTAGAAATGAGATTTCTCTTAATCAAAGAAAAAATGTAAAAAACAATGTAAAACTATATATTGATTTGTTTGTTAAGGAAAATAAAAATATTGGCTACATAGCAATATATTGGCCTCTAAAAAATGAAGTAGACATAACAAGTCTGAAAGAAAAAAATTCTTTGGCTTTGCCCAGATGTAAAGATAAAAAAGAGTTGTTATTTTATCCATGGGATGAAAAGCCTCTTACAAAAGACTCTGAGGGGATACCAAGTCCAAATAACTCTTTTTCATTAAGTCATAAGCAGATAAGTATGATATTTATTCCATGTCTTTCTGTGGACAGAAATTTAATAAGATTAGGTTATGGAGGAGGTTATTTTGATAAATTAAGGAGAGATAAAAATTGGAGGAATGTACCATGCATTGGAGTATTGACTTCTAATTGTGTAAGTACGACTCCATTAACCAGAGCTGATTGGGATATTCCCTTATCAGGCTTTATCACAGAAAAAGAAATATTTGTATAATAAAAGATCTCTAAGTGAATTACTAAAAGTTTTCTGAAAAATGGAATATAAAGAAAATTACACTAACTTATCAAAATTAGTCGAAAAGTTAAAGAAATCGGAAGATCCAAAAAGAAAATATGAGTACATTTTGTGGTTAGGCAAAAAATTGAAAGAACCAGATAGCAAAATCCTGGTTGAAGAAAATAAGGTAAAAGGATGCGTTTCAGAAGTTTTTGTTAAGGCAGAAATTAAAGGAGGTAAATTATTTTGGGAAGGTTATTCCGATGCCCTAATAACAAAGGGATTATTGGCATTTCTAATTAGTGGATTAAATGAATTAACACCAAAAGAAGTTATTAAAATAAATAAGCAATTTATAGAAGATACTGGTTTGAAAGCAAGCTTAACTCCTTCTCGGTCAAATGGTTTTTTAAACATCCTGTTGAAAATGCAGTCTCAAGCAAATGATTTTTTGTAGGTCTAATAATATAAAATTAAATTCAAGTTTAAAAGAAATAAAAAATGAGAAAATGTAAAATTGGCATTGTAGGTTTTGGAACTGTAGGTTCAGGGATTTATAAAATATTAAGTTCTGAAGTTGATTCACATCCAATTTTAAAAGAAATAGAAATTGTAAAAATAGCAGTTCAAGATCTTAATAAAAAAAGGAGTATTGAGTTAGATACTAATTTATTAACTGATGATCCATTTAAATTAATTAATGACCCCTCTATAGATGTAATTGTTGAAGTAATGGGTGGGGTAACTCTGGCTAAAGATATTATTCTGCAATCATTAAAATCAGGTAAATCTGTTGTTACAGCGAATAAAGCTGTTATTGCAAGATATGGAGAAGAAATATATGAAACTGCTAGTAAAGAAGGAGTTTATATCTTGTCGGAGGCGGCAGTTTGTGGGGGGATTCCTATTATTGAACCCTTAAAAAGATCATTAAAAAGCAACAGTATTAAAAAAATGGTTGGGATAATAAATGGTACAACAAATTTTATTCTTTCAAAGATGACAAACGAAAAAGCTGATTATAAAGAGACGTTAAAATTGGCACAAAGCCTAGGGTATGCAGAATTCGATCCAACAGCAGATGTTGAGGGACATGATGCTGCTGATAAGATTTCAATTCTTAGTGAACTCGCCTTTGGTGGAAAAATCAAAAGAGATGAAATACATTCTGAGGGTATTAGTAAAATCAATCTCAAGGATATTGAGTATGCCTATAAATTAGGATTTGAAATAAAACTTTTAGCATTCTCAGAAAGGCTAAAAATTAATAGCAATGATTCACTTGCTTTGAATATTTGGGTGGCCCCTTCTTTGATTCCAAAATCCCATCCACTAGCAACTGTTAAGGGAGTTAACAATGCCTTATTGATAGAGGCTGATCCTCTTGGAGAAATAATGTTGTATGGTCCAGGTGCAGGGAGTGGACCAACTTCTGCATCAGTAGTTTCAGATATATTAAATCTGCATGCCGCTTCAGTAAAAAATAATAATTCAATCGATCCATTATTGTCTTTTGATTTCTGGAGAAACTGTCACATAATAGAATCTTCTCAAATAAATAAAAAAAATTACCTTAGAATTATATGTTTTGATAGTCCAGGCGTAATAGGAAAGATTGGGGATATTTTTGGAAATAATAATGTATCAATCGAATCAATTGTTCAACTTGATACAAGTGAGGATAAAGCTGAAATTGTTGTTATAACTCATGAGGTGAATAATGGAAATTTTGAGAAATCAAAAGATGAAATAAATTCGCTAGATGAAGTCAAAATTATTGCAAGTCAATTAAGTTGCATTTAAAAAAATAATTTGCAAATTTCTCTATAGCTTGTTAAACCGAAGAAAGTAAGTGTTTAGTTTTAGCACCTTAATGATTCACTCAAAATTATTAATCAATAAAAATGAAAATTATAATTTAATTTGTTCTGAAAAACTTTATAAAGGTGCTTGTGTAAAAATTAAAAATAGCAATAAGGCTTTTCAAATAATTGGTATAAATATAGATAAAAAAATTTGTTGGTTGAGAGAGTGGCCTTTCTCCCGGAATTCTAAAAAAACATTTGCATTAGAAATAAGTCAAATAACCTTACAAATTTTTTGTTCAAATCAATTTTCAGAATAATTTAGTATTTAAGATTTATGAAAAAAAAAGTTCTTTTATCAATATTTATTATTTTAATTTCTTTTTTACAGAATTCTTGTGGTTCAAAAAGAATATCTAAAAAAATAATAGTAGCAAGTTCTGGGAAAATTGAATCTTTAGATCCAGCTAGAGCCAATACTCTTAAAGCAATTCAATTGATAAGTTCTCTGGGAGACACATTATATGAATTAAATTCTAATGGGGAATTAATACCTGAATTGGCATCAGGAATGCCAATTATTTCAAAGGATAGACTTCAAATAATTATTAATTTAAGAAAAAATGTTTTTTTTCATGATGGAACTTCATTTAACTCAAATGCAATAAAGTTTACTTTTGATAGATTTAAAAGAATTGGAACGATGAATTATATTTTAGGAAATAAGATTAAATCAATAGAAACGCCAAGTGAATATTCAGTAATAATAAATTTAAATAAACCATCAAGTTCTTTAAATGGTTTACTTACATCAGTAAATTTAACTCCTATATCTCCTACATTTTATAAAGAATATTCTGATAAGTTTCTAAATGAAAAATTCGTTGGTACCGGCAAGTATGTTCTGACCCGTTTTTCTAATGAAGTTCAATCAATTGATCCAAATTTGAATTATTGGGGTGAAAAGCCCTTAAATAAGGGCATTAATTTTGTGGGATATTCAAATTCATCTTCTCTTTTTGGGGCTTTAAAAAGCAAACAAATTGACGTGCTCCTATCAAATTCAATTGATGATAGTCAGAGAAAAAGTCTAAATAACTTTAGTAAAAATAAACAGTTTAAAGAAGGTAATAGTCCTTTCACTGAATTAAGTTTTATAAGCCTTAAAACTAGTTCTTACCCCTTGAGTAATCTTAATTTAAGACTAGCGTTGGCAAAAAGTCTAAATAGAAAATTAATTAGTGAGAAAGTAAGTTATGGATTAAGGAAGCCATCTAGATCAATTATTCCTCCAATATTAAAAAAAGATAATCAAGAACCGTGGCCTAAATATGATTATTTAGAAGCGAGAAGGTTATTACAAAAAGAAAATTATTGTAATGGAAACATTCTTAAAA
Source organism: Prochlorococcus sp. AG-402-O16 (assembly GCA_003216415.1). Taxonomy (GTDB): domain Bacteria; phylum Cyanobacteriota; class Cyanobacteriia; order PCC-6307; family Cyanobiaceae; genus Prochlorococcus_A. The sequence continues at coordinate 32,995 of QCIY01000007.1, read as the reverse complement.
TACCTCTTACTTATAGATCGAACGTACCTGCTGATAAGCTTATTGCCCTGACATGGCAGGAAGAAATAAAAAATTCTTTGAATGATTGTATTGATATTGAACTCAATGGGGTAGAATCTACAACTGTTTACAAGAATCTAAGTTTAGGAATTTATACAGCAGTTATTCTCGATTGGACTGGAGCTTATTCAGATCCAGAAGCCTATCTCACTCCTCTTTTAAGTTGTAATGAAATAATTAATGGCATATGTAAAAAAGGAGAATCAGTTTATAGCGGTAGTTTTTGGGGATCAAATAAAGTGGAAAGTTTATTTCTTGTGAGTGAAAAAATAAGTGGAATTAAAAGATTAGAAAAACTTGTTGAAATTGAAAAAATAGCAGCAAATTCAATTCCCTATATTCCTATTTGGATATCGTCTCAAAAAGCATGGTCTCAAAATAAAATATCAAAACCTATTTTTAATGGTGCAGGAATAATTTCATTGAGTGATCTTAAATTAATTGATGAGTAGAAATCTTAATAAACTTCTAAATTATTCATTATTAAAAATTTCATTAATTCCAATAATGTTATGGATAATTTCTTCATTAGTATTTATTTTACTAAGAGTTGCTCCAGGCGATCCTGTTGACGCCATACTTGGATCTGGTGCCGATGAAGTTTCAAGGGAAATTTTAAGAAATAAATTAGGTCTAAATGAACCTTTAATAAATCAATATTTTACATATATTAAAAATATATTGCACTTAGATTTTGGCCAATCTCTTAGTACCCAAGAGCCAGTCCTAAATATTATTATTAAGTCATTGCCTGCAAGTCTTGAGCTTGGATTCTTTTCAATATTAAGTGCCACGCTAATAGGTTTCCCATTGGGATTAATTGGCTTGAGAAATAGAGGTAAAAAGACTGATTATATTGCGAGAATATTAGGAATTGCCACATATGCGATCCCTCCTTTTTGGGGTGCAATGTTAGCGCAATTATTATTTTCTGTATTTTTTAATATTTCCCCAATTGGGGGTAGATTTCCAATATTTCAGCAACAACCTCAAATTACAGGTTTTCTAGTTTTAGATAGTATTCTTTCAAATAATTTTATTGCTTTGAAAGATAGCCTTTATCATCTCGCACTTCCTTCGATTACCCTTGGCTTTTTATTAAGTGGTATATTCAGCCGCTCATTAAGAGTGAATTTGGATGAGACATTAAAAAGTGATTACGTTAATGCTGCTATATGTAGAGGAATATCTAGGAAAAAAATCTTTTTAAACCATGCATTGCCTAATGCTCTATTGCCAATTGTCACTATTTCTGGCTTGACTATGGCATCGTTAGCAGGAGGTGCTCTATTGTTCGAAGTAACTTTTTCATGGCCAGGTATGGCCTTAAGATTACATGAAGCTATTTCTCAAAGAGACTATACTTTGGTTCAAGGAATTGTAATTTTTACTTCCATGCTTATAGTTTCTTTGAATCTGTTCGTGGATATTTTAATTGCCTATTTAGATCCAAGAATAGAGTACTAATTTTTAGAAAATTCTTTAATAGTCTCAAGATCTAAAAGATGGAAATCAAGTCCCAAATCTCTTTGGTTTTTAATAACAGTAGGTATCTTTTGGTCCTTAATATTTTTCAAAAATTCAACTATAAATTTTGCAGATAAATCTTGAACTAATATTGGATCTGAACCAATAAAAAATTCACTTATCTTGAAGACGTCATTATTTTCTTTATAACCATCATTAATTCTTATGGGTGAGAAATGACTTGCACCTTCAATAATTAGAAACCTATTTGATAAATTATTTAAAGCAGAAAAAACTAAAAATTGTTCATTCATTAATGGTGTAATTAGATCATATGTTCCTCCTATAAGAAGAGTTGGTATTTCAATTCCAGAATCTTTTTCTTTTGGCCATAATAAACTGCCAAATGAATTAAAACCTATTATTGCACTGGCTTTATTAGTATTATTTTTCTCGGGGAATGGTATTTCACTCAATTGACATTGAAGTAATTTAGATAAATTTGTTACCGCAAAGTCTTTTAATGCCGAATCACATCTTTCTTCTAGTTGATCAGTAGGTTTATTGCCTTCATACAAAAGTGCTATTAAAGCACCAAGTGAATGCCCCATTAAAATATAAGAATTATTAGGTAAACCAAATTCCCCATTTTCATGAGCCTTTAATAAAGCATCTAAATCTTTAATTCTGTATAAGAAAAAGTCTGCACTTCCTGGAATTGCTTCCTTACCATCGATTACATCTATTAAGGATTCTAAATTACTCCCTCTATGATCTATAAATGCTATTGGCCAACCACTTTTTGCTAATTTGTTGCCTATCCATTTGAAATTATTAATTTCGCCTCCAAGTCCCGGCATGAAAACTATCAGTTCTTTATCATTTGTTTTTTTGCTTTTCCATATTTCAATTTCAAAAGGTTTTACTCGGTGAGGAGCATAAATTTTTTTGTTAATCTTTATTAGATTTTGAGTTGATTTTTTTTCAGAATTTTTAAAGGAATTTTGGTTAGTTTTTTCAAGATCATTTAATTTGGATATAAGATCTTGTTGTATTGATAATTCATTTTTCCAAGATGAAATTATTAAAATTAAATTATCAATATCTAGTGAAATTTCTTCTGAAGGTAATGCCTTAATGATTTCTAAAATTGAAACTTCTTTTTTTTCATCTAATAAATTTTCTATAGTGTTATAAATTTCTGTTCCATTATTGTCATTTGGAACTGTAATTGTTTCGCTTAATTCTGTGAGAATTTTACGCCCTATCCAACTTCTTAATACTTCTCTATTTAATCCTTCTTCCTTGAAAACTGGAAATTCTAAAAATTTGGATAATTCAAAAAATCTTATTAATCCATTTTTTTTTTAACCAATCTATTAAATCTGTTGAATCATCATTGAATTTTTCTAATTTTGATAATTGTTCTATAGTAAGAGGGATTTTCATCTCTTCAAACTTAATATTTATTTTTTCAGCAGCCTTTGAACCATTATTAAAAAATAAACCACAAAAACCTAAAAAAATTAAAAAAAAGTTTTTCACTTGTGATCAGTCCAAATAGTTTTCAAATTAGCAAAAATTGGTGGATTCAATTTCCATATCATTTGAGGTTAATAACCAAGATAAGATTTTACGCTGCATTTGGTGCAGGAGGTGTTATTTATTTAACATCACTAATTTTTAATAATATTGGATTAACTGCAACAGATATTGGCTTGGGGTTTACCATATCAGCAATAATAGGTACCCTAACGAGACTTATCACAGGCAATTATCTAAATAAAACAGGGGGGATACAATTTCCATTAATAGCTTCATCAATACTAAGTATTGCTGCTAGCTTATGCCTCATTTTTTCAAGAGATACTCTTTTTTACATAATAGGACAATCATTTGTTGGGGCGGCTGCAGGTATATATTGGCCTGCTGCAGAATTCGGAGTGCCTTATTTTTGCCAATCGATCGACACACGAAAAGCTTATGCTCTTGTTAGAAGTTCGGAGGCTTTAGGAATATTTCTAGGGGTATTCTTAGGTGGTTTTATGACGAATTTCTTATACTCCAAATCAATTTTTATTAATGATATATTTTGTATGTTAGTTATTACATATTTAATATCGAGAAATAGTTCTTCAATCAAAAGAAACTTAGAAAATTTCCAAAAAAAAAATGTTGATCCAATAAATAAAGGACAATTGAAATGGAATAAAAATTCTATGATTATAATTATATCTATTTTATTGATAACTACGTCTTTAGCTCTGATCCAAGTAACTTTGCCTTTGGATCTTGTTAAAGGTGGCGTATATCGAAAAGCCTTAAGTAAAGAAATAACTAGCCTTGTAATTTCTATGCAGTTAATTTTGTTGTTGTGTTTACAATGGCCTGTCGGCTCTTGGATATCAAAGAAAGGAAGATTATTTGGATTGAAATTTAGTTTGATTACTTTCTCTTTAGCTTCATTTTTATTATTTATTTCTAGTTATTTAAGTATTTCAGCTTTTTATTTGCTTTCTTTTTCATTGATATTAGTAAGTTTAGGGACTGCTTCATTTCTTCCAACATCAACAGATGTTGTCTTCAAGATAGCTCCTTCAAACAAGAAAGGTTTTGCACTTGCTCTATTGTCACAATGTTTTGCTATGGGTTATTTTTTTGGACCATTTATATCGGGACGAATATTAGACCTATTTGGGTACGCTTCAATAATCTGGTTTTCAATCTCATGTTGCTGCTTTGTTGTATTTGTAGTTCTATTTAGGAGATTATTTTAATTAATCTTTAAAAATTAATTTTTCTCTAATTCAATAATTCTTCTTTCTCTTAGAAATAAGAAAAAAGGTGCAGAAAATGCAAAAGCTATAAGAAAAGTTCCAATATAAACAACCCACATGTTCTTAATATCTAATTTTTTTGATTCGTTTACTATCCATATAAAAATGGCGCTAGCTCCTACTAATAAGTCTCTAGAAATTGACTGAGCTGCAGGGTTGGCATTTGCTAAGGAAATGAAGTTATTAATATCAAAACTATTTCCATATTCTTTAGCAAATTCGAAATTTGCCATCATTGGAAGGATGGCTCCTAAAATAGATAGAAAAAGGTAAAGATAAGATAGGATCTGTTTTTTATCTTTTAGAATGTTTAATGAATTCACTTGTCAAAAATATTTCTTTTAATAATAGTATTTAAAAGCTTATGGCTGTTGAAAAGAAAAATAAATTTGAAGAATATAAATTTAAAAAAGGGAATTTAAATTTTGCTGTAGTTGGCCATATTGAGTGGATAAATTTCTTAAGAGTGGATAAATTGCCGAAGCCAGGAATGATATCTCATTCTAAAAAGTCCATTGAATATCCAGCTGGTGGTGGCTCTATTATTGCGAAAAAACTTTCTGATTTAACTTTAAACCAAATTCATTTTTTTACTTCATTAGGTAATGATGATTATGGAGATAAGTGTTTCAAGACTCTTTCAAATATGGGCATTAAGTTGCATGTAGCTTGGCGTGATAAACCAACTAGAAGAGGGTTTAGTTTAAATGACTCTCAAGGTGAAAGAGCAATAACAGTTATTGGAGAAAGGTTAGCTCCAACTCATAAAGACAAGTTAGAATGGAATATTTTAAAAAAAATGGACGGAATTTTTATTACTGCATCTGATTCAGAGATTTTTCAAATGGCTAGATCAGCTTCAATACTGTGTACAACACCAAGGGTGGGATTAAATACAATTAATAAATCCAATGTCCTTTTAGATGGATTAATAGGAAGTAATCTTGATCCTGGGGAAGTTTTTTCTTTTTCTGAATTATCGTTAAAACCCAAATATACTATCAAAACTGAGGGGGAGAAGGGAGGCATAATATTTCCAGGAGGAAGATATAAGGCTCTTAAAAACAAAAAGTTAAGGGTTGATTCTTATGGATGCGGCGATTCTTTCGCTGCTGGCATTCTTTATGGAATGGCATCTAAATGGGATATAGATAAAAGTTTAAATCTTGCTAAAGTAATGGGAAGAGACGCTAGTGAATTTTTCGGCCCATATGCAAATAATGATGAAAAATAATTGAATTAACACTTTAATGAGCAACTTAGATAATAAAAATAAGAATATTCTTGTAGAAAACCTTATTGTTTTCTTTTTATTTACTGTTTTTTTAGTTTTTAAATCTTTGAAAACTTTATCTAGAATTTTTACTTATGGAATCTTAAAAAAAGAAATATTAACTACTAAAAGTAACTTAGGCGCAGATATAACAATAAAAATTAAATAGGTGATGAAAATATTTTTAGCTATTTTAATTTTTGGAATTATATTTTTGTACTATAAAAAAAATAATTCTAAAAAAACAAAGAACCTTAAATTAGACAAATTTAAAAATAATTTGCAGAGTACTCAAACAAATATTGAAAGAATATTTTTAAGAGAAGAAGAAAAAACCTTTTCAAACCCTAATATAAATATCTATATTGGAAGTTACGATAACGAAGATAATATAAATAGAAAATCCAATATACACAGAGCAAGACTTTCGAAATTTAAGAAATCAAAATTAAATGGCGAAATGATATTTCAAGACAATGAACAAAGGATTTATAAATTTAATAATGGTAAGAAAGTTTACTTATAAATTTAATTTCTAACTACACTCAAGACTTTCTCTTGTTGAAACGCCTGTTGTTGGATTGATCCCATCAGCAATTTCACAAAGATTTCTTTGGTCTTCGCTGTCAAGAATGGCGTAAGAAAAATCTGCTCCTTCTATTTGGGCTCCTGCAAAACTGCTACCTGATGCGATCATATTTATTAAAACAGCATTCCTAAGATCTGTTTTTTGGAAATTAACTCGATCAGAAAGAGTATCGGTCAGGTCGATTCCATTTAAATTAGAACCTTTTAAATCAGATAGGGTTAATGTAGTTCCATGTAAGTCAACATCACTAAAATCTGCATCTCTCGCTACTGCTCCAGCTATAGAAGACAAATGAAGATCCTCTCCATGGAAATCAAATCCTGTAATATTAGATCTTACATAACTTGGGACTTCATCTCCTTCTCCCTTGACAGCAACATTAGCCCCAGCAAAAACTGGAGAGGATAAAACTAAGAAAGAAAAAATTATGCATAAAAAATATTTTAAAAACCTAAAAAATTTCATATTAAAAAAATTGAATTATTTTATTTTATAACAATTAGATAATTTTTTAAATTGATATATAAATATGGATCACCTTTTTAAGATTATTTAATACTATAAATTTTAAATTTAGGCTCTAAATTAGTAATACAATCTAGAAGTTTTTTGTTATCTTTGCTATTCGTAACCTTGAATTCAGATTCAACTGTACCACCTTCATCTCTAATGGCTTGATTTAAAACTATGGAACCGTTTTCGTCAGATACTGATCTATGAAAGGTTCCTCTAGGTATCCTTAGAATATATCCGCAAGATTCTAATCTAACTTTATAAAAAGGATAATCCCACCCAAAATTAACTAGAAAAAATGTTCTTCCCCCAGAAATAGCTAATAGATTATCTTCTTGATTGTGATGAATGTAAAATTGCCAATTTTTAAATTCTTCATCATTTGGCGGACTAACTGCAGGGCCGCTGTGAATAACTAGATCTCTATAATTTGATTCATTAATACTAATATCAAAAAATCTAACATCTTTTGTATCGCGAAATTTTTCATAGCTTATCAATTCAAACATTTTTGATTTGTATGGTTTGATAACTGGAATTTCTAAACTTGTGTTCAATTTTCTTTAAAGATTAAACAAATGAAAACAGATATATATCTCTAAGAACGTATCAATCAACACTAAAAAAGAAAAATATTCTTATTTATCATTTCTTTTTAATTTAAGATATTAAAAATTTAATTTTTATTTAATTACAAGAGGTTTGATTTCCCAGGATAAAGTATTTTCTAGATTATTTTTTCCTGTAAAGTTTCCTGTAATTACAGAAGTTAAATTAGATTTAGAAGAGGATACCAAAGTTAAATATCTTTCATCTATTAATCCTTTTCCACTTGGATCAAAACCTCTCCAACCTGCACCTGGAATATATAACTCAGCCCAAGCATGTAAATCTAACTCAGAAGGCAACGGGTCTTCAAAATGATAACCACTTACAAACCTACTAGGGATACCAATAGACCTACAAGCTTCAACCATCAGCATTGCTAAATCTCTGCATGAACCTATGCGTTCTTTAAGTGTTCTGCTCGCTGGCCATGCAGGACCTGTATGTCTTTTTGTATATTTAACCCGATCTTGAATAATCTCTATTAATTGATAGGTGAATGATAATGCGTTATTAAAACTTCCTGCTAATGCTTCTTGCGCAAGTTCTACGGCAGAAGGATCGTGTTGTCCATTTGGCATCCAGCCCTCTAATGCCCCTTGTAAATCTCTGTTAATAATGCTTCTACAAAAAGGTAATGTTAGATCTCTATTTTTAACCCCATCAATAATATTTGGATGTTTAATGGTCTCAACTTCACTAATTGATTCAATAATTAAATTATCTGTTAATCCGTTAAATCTAATTCGATTAATCTCTTCGCCACTTGCAGCAAGCAATGGATAAATAATTTCTGGTTCTGGGGTTATTTTTAATTCAAAATTCTTCAACTTTTGGAATCCATTTGACCTTGGCTTGATACACAATCTATGTTCGCCTAATTGAACAGGGTCTTCATATTTATATTCAAGTTTGTGAATGTATTTAATTCTCATTAATAAACTTTTTAATTAATAAAATATTTTTCTTGAATGAGATCATTTAATTTATTCAAATCTATTTGCAATGAATCGATTGCCTCATGTAAACCATCATTAATTATATCTTCAATTCTGATATAACTCCACTTTGCTTTAAGCAAGCCTCTCATACATTCTAATGCTGAAGGATTTTCAGGAGGAGGAGAGGTATCTATCATCTTAAGAGTATTGCTTATCCCATCAAGACAGTATCTTATTGATCTCGGAAAAATTGGATCCAGTAAAAGGAATCTTGCAACTGAATTAGGTTTTATAGAATTTTGCTCTGCTTTCCTAAACATTTGATAAGCTCCAGCTGAGCGTAAAAGAGCAATCCATTGCAACTCATCAAGAACTCCTCCAAGTTCATCTAGGCTGGGTAGAAGTAAATAATATTTAACATCTAAAATTCTCGATGTTTTGTCAGCTCTCTCAATTAATCTTCCAAGAATGCTAAATCTCCAGGCAAGGTCTTTGCTTAAAGTCGCATCTGTAATTCCATAAAAAAGCTGACATGCTCTCCTTATTTCACTTAATTGTTCTTGTCTTGGCTTATTCCATATTGCTTCTCCTTCTTGCATATTCCAATATAAAATATTAATTTGTTCCCACATTTCTGTGGTCAACACGTCTCTTATTTGTCGTGCGTTTTCTCTAGCTAATTGAATACAAGAAATTATGCTGTTTGGATTTAAACGATCTCTTATTAAAAAATTAATAACGTCATCAGGTTTTTTTTCTGGGAACCTTTTATCAAAAGATTCTCTGTCGCTTGAAGCATCAATTAACGGGAGCCATGGTTCTGCGCTTCCTGGTGGACAATCTAATGACATTGCTTCACTTACTTCCACGAAACGAGATATGTTTTCTGCACGTTCTAAATAACGATTGATCCAATAAAGAGATTCTGCTACACGACTTAAAAGCATTTTATTTACCTACGACCCATGTATCTTTGCATCCTCCACCTTGAGAAGAGTTTACGACTAATGATCCTTTTTTTAATGCTACCCGCGTAAGCCCACCTGGACTAACCCATGAATCTTTTCCTCTCAATATATATGGTCTTAAATCAACATGACATGGATATAGTTCTCCATCACATAACGATGGAACAGTAGATAATTCTAAAGTTGGCTGTGCTACGAAATTTCTAGGATTTTTTTTAATTTTGTTAGCAAATTCTTCTATTTCAGTGCTTGTTGAGTGAGGACCAATTAACATTCCATATCCCCCAGCTTCAGCAACAGACTTAACAACAAGTTTTGGTAAATTATCTAGAACGTATTCCCGATCCTTTTCATAATGACATATATATGTTTCTACATTTTTAATAATAATTTCTTCATCAAGATAATATTTAATCATTTTTGGAACAAAAGAATAAATCATTTTGTCATCTGCTATTCCAGTCCCAGGGGCATTTGCTAAAGCAACATGACCTGCTTTGAAAACTTCAAGTAATCCGCTAACACCAAGGCAGGAATCTTTTCTAAAATTAAGAGGATCTAAAAAGTCATCATCAATTCGTCTGTAAATGACATCTACTCTTTTTAAACCGGAAGTAGTTTTTAAATATACATAATCATCATTACAAATTAAGTCATGACCCTGTACTAATTGGATGCCCATTTCTTGAGCTAAATAACTATGTTCAAAATATGCACTATTAAAAATTCCAGGAGTTAGTAGAACTATTTTGGGAGTATCTGTCCAAACAGCAAGTTCTTGAAGAGTTTTTAAAAGATATGATGGATATTCATCAATTGGTTTTACTATTCTTCCAGAAAAAAGATTAGGGAAAATATTTTTCATAACTAATCTATTTTCTAAAAAATAAGCAACCCCAGAAGGACACCTTAAATTATCTTCTAAAACATGCCAATCTCCCTTTCTATCCCTTATTAAATCAAGTCCTGAAATTTGACACCATTTATTTAATGGAGGTTTGAAACCTATCATTTGAGGTCGCCAACCTTCTGAACTCTCTATTAATTCTCTTGGAATTATTCCATCATTAATTATATTTTGAGAATTATAAATATCATCTAGGAATAAATCAATTGCTTCAAGCCTTTGTTTTAAGCCTTTTTCTAATGTTACCCAATCATCTTTACTGATTATTCTTGGAAGTGGATCAAAAGGTAATATTCTTTCAGTACCTTTAAAACCCGTATCGTTTAATCTAAAAGTGGCCCCATGTCTTAATAATAATTTTTTTGCTGCAGAATGATTCCTGTTTAACTCTTCAAGACCCATATTATCTAAAGATGACAGAAGTGGAATTAATATTTCTCTAGCAGAGTTGACATTATCCTTAAAGTATTCATCAAAACTATTTTTTGGACGATAGCTTGAAAACATATATTTCATGATTTAATAACTTTTACTTTAGCTTCAAATCTTTATTCGTATTTATGGCTACAAAAAAAAATATCTACTAACTCGATCTATTTCTTTATTTTGATCATTGAAGTATATTTCTTAAAAATCTAAAAAAGTATGAATTCTAGTAATTGGCAATTTGTTTTTTTTAGATATTTCGCAAGCTTTCTTTTTATTCTCTCTCACAGTTTGTTAGTTCTTGATCATTTACCTATTGGGGCAGCACTCCATGGACTTGGGGAAGTTTTTATTGCACCTTGGGCATTTAGGGAAAGAGCTTGGGATCTTGTGGTTATTGCAGTTTTATTTTTCTTCTTCGATATCTGGGGACTTATAAACACTCCTTGGAATTAACTGGTAATATTTATATACTATTTTGTAAAAATGATAATAAAAATAAAATCTTATTTACTTCAAATTTATAAAATAATTTTTCTTTTATTTCTAATAAATACTTCTAATTTATATGCACATAATCTAATTAATGGTGGTTGTAAAGAACATTGTGGAAAGAAAGTTAAAGTCATAAATAATAAAAACAGATTAAATAATGTTAAAAATCAAATGGATATTGAAAGTAAAAATTCATGTTTAAATAAATCACTTTGTAGAGGTTGAACTCTCAAGGTTTTTTAAATTGTCTTAAGAAATTGTTTCTTTGATAATTATCATAAAAGTACTATTTGCTTGATAATTCTTATTAGGAGGATTGATTTGATTTTTAATTAAAAAAATAAAAGTATATATTAACGGTAGAAGTAAAGACGACGCAGCGACTAAAGCAATTATCTGGTTTAACCTAATAAATGGTTTTTTTACGAGATCCTCTCCGCACAAGCCACAAATCAGAGTACCTTTTGAGGATTGTTTTTGAAATTGATATTTAGGATTGCAATAGGGGCAATAATATCTAACCATTTTTAATTATATTGTTTTAATCATTATCTATAAAATTAAAAGAAAGTCATCTTATTTCTTTAAATAAAAAAGAGGGCTTTATTAAGCCCTCTTTCATCTCTTACTTACATTTTTTACTGAAGTTAATAACACAACTAAATCATGGATCCTTGTTGCTAAACTCTATAAAGCTAATTCTCACCAAAATAACTAATTGTCTTTAACTGGGGCAAAAACTCTAGAATTAAGCTTGTTTCTTAAAGGGCACCTAAACGTTGCAGAAGAAGGAAGCTTAGACATTAATAAAAAATAATTGGAGCAGTTAATTAAATTAGTTCGGTTTATTCCGAAATTTCAGGCAGGCTATCGATCATTTTGAAAGACCTCCTAGAACTCAACAATATAAAATTAGGAAATTATTTCTCTAAAAACAATCCGTTTTTATACGCATTGCTTTTTAATTAAAAATGTCCGAAAGTAGTAATCAATCGCTTTTTTTTTTGAGATTTTTAGTAAGTTTTGCTTATTTCTTTTTATATTTAATCCGTCTATCTTGATTTTAAATAATTGAGGAAATCTTTTATGAGACATTTAAAAGAAGATAGTAAAACCGAAAGATCTAATCCGATAGATGAATATTTTCAATGCCTTTCATATTGCGATATTCACCCAAAAGGTATAGATAACGACTGTGAGGTCATTTGTATGGAAAGACATTTAAAAGCAAACTATTGGTAGTTTGAATGATTTTTATTTTCCTGCTTAAATTCCTTCAAAAAGAATTAGTACGAACTTTAAATTTCCATACATTTACTACACCTTTGGCGTTGACTGCAGCTAGTGCACAATCATCAGGTCTCCACGAAAGTGCACCCACTAAATCGCCTGCGAATGCAGCCCCAACTGGGTCACCATTACCGTCTTTTTTTAGAAAACTTGCGACAACAGAACCATCTCTAGATCCGGAAGCTACAAGCATGCCTTTATTTGAAAAGGCTAGGCTAGAAATAGGTTCGGTATGGTGCCATAGCTCTCCAGGCATAGTTCCCTCAGGACCGTCTCCTATAAAGCTCCATACGGTGATTCTCTCGCTACCACTGGTTGCTAATAATTTTCCACTATCATCAAAGGAAAGATGACTAGGTTTCCCTGGGTATCCTGTCATTTCAGCATCCATTCCGGTTGATCTTCTCCAAAAATGAACCGAATTGTCTTGACTCCCGCAGGCGACTATATCACCATCAGGACTTAATTCCATTGAGACTAATGATCCTTGCCACTCGAGTTTTTGATTCGTTTTATTATTTAATATGTCAAAGAATGTTACTCTCCCGTAGCAGGCTGTAGCTAGCTCATTATTATTTGACCATTTTATTGCACTCACTGTGCTTGGATGATCATCTGAGACCCATTTTTCTTCACCAATTTCATTAAAAACATATACTTTTTTTGAAGAAGCTACTGCAAGAAATAAGCCATCATTTGACCACTTAAGATGCTCTACCCAAGCCTTGCCAAGATCGAGAGTTTTAATTGCTTTACCTTCGTGGCAATTATATATTTGAATATTCCCATCTTGACCGGAAGTTGCAAAAATCTCTCCTTCTGGATGAATGGACATTGCCAGTAGTCCACCAGAGTGTGTATTTTCTTTTTTCCAAATAATTTTCCCACTATCTCCTTCAAAGGCAAAAATACCTCCTGCTACATCCCCAACAATGAATAACTTTCCCTTAATAGCCCAACCACAAACTATTGCATAATCATTAACTTCAGCTGTCCATCCCTCGTGGAACATACCTCTTGGGCTAAATGATTCTATATCAGGCATTTTTCAAAACCTTCTCGCATCTCTTTCTCATCCAAATTCCTACCTATAAAAACAAGTTGGTTTCTACGAGGTTCATTACCCCATTCTTTATCAGGTTGCGCTGTAAATAGCATATGTACCCCTTGGAAAACTATTCTCTGTGGGTTTCCTGAGTAGCTAATGAACCCTTTTGTTCTAAATATATCCACACCTTTTTCAGAAAGAAGTCTGCCCAACCAAGTATTAAGTTTTTCTGGATCAACATCTCCAAATCGTTCAATTGCAATTGACGTTACTTCATCATCGTGTTCGTGCTCAGCTTGCCAGATTCTTTCAATATTAAATGGAATCTCTTTTGGATTATTTTTATCGATATTTATGATTTTCATATTGAATTCTTCAGCAGTGTGCTGTGTATATAAACCTATCTTTGATCCCTTTTCGATATCTAATATGAATGATTTATTTCCTTTATCCTCCAATTTAAGATTTATATGTTCTCCAAATGGAATGATATCCCCAGATTCTAAGCTTTTAGCTTTTTCTGCATAAAGTCTTACGGAGGATTCAGCACCTTCTTTAAGTTCTTCCTCGGTTGATCCTTGATCTGTAAAAGCTACTAATGACATTTCAGGATCGGGTCCTTCTTCTAAAATTAATTCATATTTTCCTGCAGCAAGATCGTAAACACCTGTCCATTCAAAAGGATATTCTGGTTCAAGAAATGTTGGTCTGCGTTTAAGGATCTGATCGAGATCAAATGCACTTAGATTTAGGACTGTTTCGACGGGTACTTGGGCATTCTCGGCTCGAATGATTCGAGTCATTCGGTTCATATCTCTCAATCTCGATTCAAGAGTATCTAGAGCATCATCAGAGACTAAATCAGTTTTATTTAGGACAAGAACATCTGCAAATGCAACTTGTTCTGAACTTTCATCACTTCTTCCTAATTGCTGATCAATATGTGCAGCATCAACTAAAGTCACAATTCCATCGAGAGTAAATTCGGAACTAATTTCTTCATCCATGAAAAAAGTCTGAGCAACTGGACCTGGATCTGCTAATCCTGTCGTTTCTACTAAAACATAGTCAAACTTATCTCTTCTTTTCATAAGGTTGCTAAGGACTCTTATTAAATCCCCGCGAACAGTACAACAAATGCACCCATTTGACATCTCAAATACTTCTTCGTCGGCATTAATTACGAGCCCTTGATCTATACCTACTTCACCGTATTCATTCTCAATTACGGCAATCCTTTTACCATGCTCTTCACTTAGAATTCTATTAAGAAGAGTCGTTTTCCCTGAGCCAAGGAATCCAGTGAGGATAGTTACAGGAACTTTATCTTTGATGCTCATTTACTGATTTTTACTAAATAAATATTACTCTAATAATAGTAATAGTAAGAAACGATAACCGTTTTTATTAGAAAAAATTAATCTGAAAGTTTGTACCATTTAGACTCAAGCTTGGAGCCAGATTCTTTATCACAGCTTCCACCTAATGAATTAACAATTGTACAAGTGTTGTGAACCGCTACTGAAACCGTATTCCCGTCCATCATCAATCCATCAACGAATATTTGATTAGAAGCTAAAGGAACCGAACTTTGTCTACTTAAGTTTCTTAATAACTTTGATGCTGGAATTTGTTCAGGAAATATTGCCTGAACTTTCTCTTCATCTAGCATCTTCAAAGTAGAACTTATGTTCTCTGGCCTTAAGCTTGAGGAGTCTCCAAGAAAGTCAAGTAAACTAATAGTTTCAAAACCAAATGCATCACCATAGTATTCCATTGCTTTGTGTTTAGAGACAATTACTTTGTTTTCCTCAGGAATAGAGCTTACTTGTTCGACGATCCAACTATCTAAGCCTTCTAGGAGTGAATCAGCTTTTTCGAATCTTTCATTAATTAGTTTTCTATCCCCTCTATTAAAAACTGAAATATCTTTCTTTAAGTTTTTACTTATAACATCTCCCATTTTTATGATGTTATGTGGATCATGCCATACATGTGGATCTAGGCCTCCATGGTCATGATGGTGATGATGCCCCTCTCCTTCGTCTGGTACTTGTGCTATTGGTTCGACATCACTATTTAAAACGTCTTTAAAAAAGTGTTGAGTTGCTTCAAACTCAAAAGGCATGTGTTCAGTAAAAAATATATATTGACCATCTTCTTTAATATCCACGTTAAAAACAGTGCTTTCTTTTCTTTGATCAAAGTTAAGAATAAAAGCTTTATTACTCGCGATTAATGTACCATTATTTTTTCTGCTTATTGAGTCTTTAGATCCTAATAATTCTTTAGCTAAATCTTCAGAACCTTCTATATCATTAGATTTGAGAATCACCATCTTCATTGCAGGATCAGCATATTCGCCATCAACTTTTTCAAATGACCATTTGTAGGAACCCTTAGAAAGCTGAAATTTACCTGCCCATTCGAAATCACCTTCAGCATGATCATCATGTCCACCATGGTCTGAGTGATCATCGTGACCTCCATGATCAGAATGATCATCTACTTTAGCTGAATGTTCAGCATGATCATCATGTCCACCATGGTCTGAGTGATCATCTACTTCTATTGCACTAACACCTACAACAACAGTATTCTTTTTACTTTCCCAATTTCTCATGCTTGGAGTCATTTCTTTACCAAGAGTGAATACTTTGTCTGCGCTATTAAGTAATTGAGCTTGTCTTGGATTGATCTTTAAGTCATGAACATCCTGTTTTCTATCTACTAAGCATGTGACTTCGTCAGAAGGTAATGCGATTGATTTAACTAAATCACAAACTAGTGGTTCAACTGCTACATATGACTTTCCTTTAGCCATGACATTCTGCCCAAAACCAGATAATATTATCGTTCCCGCTATAACGGAATTTTTAATAACTGACTTACTTGAAACTGTTTTATTTTTTAAAAGTCTTTTAAAAATTGACATAAATAATTATTAAATACCTAAAAATGATAATCATTTTCATTACATCTGACAAGAAAAGGTATCAAATGTTATGAAAATAATACGCAGCTTGTATTGTTGGTAAACTTGTAAAGTGACTTTTTTATGAAGATTAATTAATGGCTACTTTAGTCGCTGAAAATATAACCTTTGCATACACAAAAGAAAGTAAGCCAGCTTTAAATAAGGTTTCGGTTGAGATTAAACCTGGAACTCTAACAGCGCTAGTAGGTCCAAACGGCGCCGGTAAATCGACTCTTTTGAGGATTCTGCAAGGACAAAATACTCCAGATAAAGGGAAAATAAAAATTGATGATGAAAATTTATATAGATCTAGATCTCTTGTGGCACTTATGCCTCAAAGAAGTTCTATGAATTGGAAGTTTCCTATTACAGTTGAAAAATTGGTATCTCTTGGTCAAATAAAGTACTCAAAATCAAGAAGTAATAATCCCTTTCAAATCAAGGCTCTTCTAGCATATCCTAATTCTTGGATTAATAAATGTTGTGAATTAGAGGCGACAATGCAAAGAGTAGGAATTGCTAATTTGGCTAATAGAAGACTAGATTCTCTCTCAGGGGGACAGCAACAAAGAGCTCTATTAGCAAAAACTCTTATGTCCCCGGCAAAAATATTTCTTTTAGATGAACCTTGTGCGGCATTGGATCCCCCAGCAAAAGATGATTTTCTAAAAATTGTTCGTCAACTTGCAGATTCGGGCTTTTCTTTAATGGTAAGTAGCCATGATTGGGGTGAGTCTCTAAATAACTACGATCAAGTAATAGTTCTTGATAAAAGTGTTTTAGCAGTTGGTAGTCCTGATCAAATAAAAGATAAATTAGAGGCAATTAACATCAGCTCAATAAAGGAAAATAATTTCTGTGATTAGAAAATGTTCCTTCTTAATTTTGAGCTTGATAACAGTTTTGGCAAAGGCCGAAATATTCGAGGGTATGAAACAAAAGTTGAAACTTTTTTGTGTTTTTTTTAGGGGCATGAATATTTTTAACCGGACAACCTTCCATTTTCGAAGTCTCTCCGCATTGAACACATGTCAAATGATGAATATCTCTATCAACAGGAGTATAAAGTACTTCACCAGTAGGGAGATGTCTAGAACGAATTAATCCATGCTTTATCAAAATTTGCAGATTTCTATAAACAGTGGTCAACCCCATAGATTTGCCTTCATTGATCAACTGCCTATGCAATTCTTGTCCGCTCAATTCATCATCACACTTATTAAGTTCCTCAAGAAGTTGTTCTTGTTTTTTGGTAATGTCATTCTTAGTTACCATAGTTTTCAAGATCTTTTTATACCTCGCATTTTTGATCATAACGAATCTTTCGAATAATGTCTTTTATAAATAACAACTGGTGGCTTATACCATTAATAATAACTTTATTTTCAGGAATCTTATGCCCAGCTATGGGAACTGTATTAATTACTCATAAGAGATTATTACAAGTTAATTTAATCTCTCATTGTGTGTTGCCTGGACTTGCTCTCGCATTAGCGCTTGGAATACACCCCTCAATTGGTGGTGTTATAAGTGGTCTTTTAGGCTCAATAATTGCGGAAAGTTTAACTAATAGAAAAAGTGAAAATTATGAAGCAATTATGAACACTATTCTCGCTGGAATGCTTGGGTTTGGAGTACTTATTATTCCTCTACTCGGTATAAGGATTGATTTGGAGGCAGTATTATTTGGCGATTTATTGACAGCAAATTTTGGAGATTTACTAAGAACAATAATTGCATTTTTTGTATTCATACTTTTAATGACTTTCGGATATGAAAAGGTTGTTTATGTGGGATTAGATCCAGAAGGTGCATCTGCGAGTGGTATAAACGTTTCTTTATTAAATCTTGCTTTGAGTTTTACAACTGCATTAGTAATTGTTAGTTCAATGTCAGCAGTAGGAGTAATTCTTGTAATTGCTCTTCTTTCCACCCCAACTTTGTTAGGTCTAAATAATGCTCATAGTTTAAGAATTGCAATGATGAGGTCTTCATTTTTTGGATTATGCATCTCACTTATGGGCTTTATTCTTTCTATAGTCTTTAATCTCTCGCCTGGGCCTGCAATTAGTGTTATTTGCGTTGTATCTCTTTTGTTTCCTAAACTTCATAAATAATTAAATCTTAAATGTCCAGTCAGAGTTTAATGCTTGAGCTTCAGGATTATTTTTTAAAGCTAATTGCATAGCCTCTTTTTTATTATTGGCTATAACAACCTCGTCAAATTCCTTTCCGTTTTTTTTCAGACTTACCTTGAAGCGCATAAACTTTTTTTAATTAATCAAACCTTAACCCTTCGGTAATTAGATTTAAATGTTTTCAAAAGTTAATTGATGAAATAGAAACTTTAGTTATTTTGTAGCTTTTCTACTACAGATTCTTTCTCAATCTTAGCTACATCCTGCAATCCATTAGCATCAAACCAAGGAGCGTTTTCCCAATTAAATCCCTCCCCAAAAGTATTATCGGGAGCGGCAACGTACCAGTGACATGATGAATCGGGAACATCTACTGCACATTTTGACCAGTCAGCTTCCCATTGAGGAACTTGTACCCACATCACAGAAGCTACTAAAAAAGAAAAAATAAAATTCATAATCCTCTTAGCAAACTTTTGAAAGATTTTTTTCACACTCTTTCTTTCTTATCTTCCAGTAGTTCTCAAGTATTTGATATTTATGCTTACTTTTAAATTGATTTAAATCAATATTATTCTGATTAAAAACTGAAGTATTTTCGATTTTCATGACTCAATCTTTCTATGTAGAACATCTTTAGGACACTTTATGGATTTTTTAAAGTGAATTTATACTTAATTTTTGTCTTATTTTTGAGTAGGTAAGTATTTTTCAGGATTATTTTCAATGTAGCTAAGCGAATATTTGACAACTACTACTATTACTGTGAAAAGAGCAATTGCTGAAATTATAAAAATGATTTTTTTATAAATACTTTTCATGTTTTTTTGAGTTTGATAATTTTTTTCATCAACGGTCAAAATTTTTTGAAATATTTAAATAATTAGTAATTTATACTGTAGCCTTTTGGATTACCTGCGGAGTAAGTTAAATTAATCAGAAACTCCTCACACACTTTTTTCTGATAACTTAAAAAGTACTCGACTGCAATGTTCGAGTACTTTTTGTATTTTTAGTAATGTGACAGATAAGATAGAGGTCTAATAGGTATTACATATTTTAAATTTAGGTGTCATAGTAAATATGTGTGTAGGAGGAATTGATTTATTACAGTGGAAACAAGGAAACACTTGTTTTAAATCAATTTTAAAAAGATCTCTATATGAGATCTTTTTTTTTGTTTTATTAGAGAAATAGAATACTTATTTAATACCTGGATGTACAGATACAAAATATAAATTCTTTCTTGAAAAATTATTAAAACCATCAATACAAATTAGTGATTTAATTCGTTAGATTATTCAATATTGAAATCTTATGTTAATGAAAATACTTTTATTAGGAATTTTTATTTGTTCAAGCTTTTTATTCCCTTCTTCATCATTTGCCTCACATGTAGAACTAGAACCTTGTGTAGAGATTGCACATTGTGTACGAGAGGAATGGGATGTTAACAATATTGAGAAACCTTTTAAAGAGATTAAAACAGTTATCGAAAACACTCCAAGAACTGAGATTGTTGAAATTGATGGCGATTATCTTCATGCTGAGGCAACCAGTAAATGGATGAAGTATGTAGACGACTTAGAAGTATCCTTTCTACCTGAATCAAACATCTTATCAATAAGATCAGAATCAAGAGTTGGAGAAAGTGATTTGGGAGTGAATCAAAAAAGAGTTGATTTAATAAAATCGAAGATGTTTTAAAATAAAAAGTTAAAAATTTATTTTTATTGTTTTTTGTATAACTTTTCCATTTTTATAAAAAATTAGTAGATAAAAAAGTGATAATTATCATCATGCCTTGATTATGGCAAATTTATTAGATTTTCTTTAAAAAGATGATCATAAATTTCATATATTTTTTGTTGTCTAGTTCTGTTTTTTTCTGGTTTTATATAAACATTAAAAAAAATGGACTTAAATGGATAATTAAAGGTCTTTTGCAAATTGGAATATTGATATTATTCATTGGAGGGTTTTTCAAAATATTTTTCACCTTACCCCCTAATTTATTTATAAAAATAATTTTTCTTATTACGTATACATGGTGCACTGTTGGAATAAATGTAAATTTCATGATCCCTTTGATTAGTTTGATTGACCAAAAAATAGTGGAAAAATAAAACTAAAATATGCCTTAATTCTTAGTACAACGATAAATCTACTTCCTTAATATTCAAAAATGAAATTTAAAAGGTTTACTTTTTTCCTTTGGAAAGTCTTTTTCTTTTATACCTAGTCTTTAATGCCAAATCTGTCATTACATATATTCCAAATAACAGAATGATTATTCCAATAAAGTATTTCAATGTTTTTTATGTAATTACTATTTTTGATATTTATTCATTATGCCAACTAATTTTAATATCTATTTCTTGAGATAAATTTCTTGTAACTGGACATTCTTTGGAAGCTTTTTTCAAAAAATCAATAGTTTCAGTAGAAGTGCGTTCAGGTATAAAGATGTCTATTATAAGTTCTTTTATTTTTCTCTCGCTATTTTGTGTCATTAGTTTTTCAATATTTAAATATATACCATCCAAATCAAATCCTTTCGATTTAGCTTTGATTGCCATAATGGTTAGTAGGCAAGACCCTAATGATGTCGCTAATAAATCAGTTGGTGAAAAACTTTCACCTTTACCACAGTGATCTAAAGGCGCGTCTGTTTTAATAAGACTTCCTGATTGTAGATGAATAGCTTCGCATTTTAAATCTCCTAAATAAGAACACTTGACTTTAGTCATTTCAAAAACATTAAATTAGGAAAATATTATTAATAATAAAAAATCATGGAAAATACCAAGCTAATTGATCAAAAATAATTGTCTTAATCTGCATATTAGTGAAGTATTAAGGAATTCATCATTAAAATTTTGAAATCAGTTTTTATATCCATATTCCTCTAAACAATATTCAATTAATTCAATTGATTTATTAAGCGTTCGTTTTTTTTTGTTTTCTAGATCGAAGCATTCATTTAATACACGTACAGATTCGTTTAAGATCGATTCTTCTTTATTTTTAAAATCTTTAGCTTGATATATATAAATTAATTTTTTAATTCCAATAAGGGATAATATGGTTATTGATATTATAAAAATTGCTATTTTGACTTTATTCATATAATTAGTTTTTACAAATATTTTAATTTATTTAGTATCTAAAACTTTAGAGAATTTCAATAGCATATAAAACTAAGTAATTACATATGTAGCTGCTGTTATTGCAATAGCAGTAATTGAAATAAAGATGTATGGAACAACCTTTAAAGGAATATATAGATTATTCTTAGACATAACTAGAAACTTTATATAAATTCTTACATTCCCTTTTAAATTTATTAGTCTTCAAATATACAAATTAATTTTATTGGCAAAATTCAAACCTTTTTAAAGATTAAAAAATATTATATTCATTGAATTTTCATTAAATAAAGTATCTCTAAATCCTGTCTTGAGTCCGATATTTTTCTTTTTAAGAAGATTAATTCTTCTTGGCTCATTTTTGATTCTTTTATCATTAATTCTGCTTGTTCAATAGCATGTTCTATATTTCTAATTTTAATTTCTCTTATTGAGGGATCATCTTTACAGGCTTTTTTAGTATTCGCATCTAACATATGTAAAAAAAATACTTTGACCATAAACTAAATTAAAACTTCATAATTCTATTACCGCAAATTTAATTAAAATAAATTATTATCTTAATAAGAACTTTATCCTTAGCTAACCCTCTCCTCAGTTGATCGAGTGGGTTTTTTTTATGGTGTAATATACTCCTAGCATATACTACTAATTTGGAAGATTCAAAACTTAATCCTGATGAAAATAATTCAATCGAATCGGCCCCCAATTTGAATGAAGATAATAAAGATCTTAATGAGGGGAATAAAAAAGAAGAGAATGTGAAGGCATTTACAGAATTTCTAGAGAAAGCAAGTAATCAAGATTCTCCAGAAGAAAATATAAATCTTGATTCTGAGCAACAAAAACTAAAAATTGACAAATCACTTTTTAAAAGATTTCTTAATAATGGATTTGATGGCATTTCAACTAATCCAAACTATAAAATGTTGGCATTATTGATAATCCTTTTAATTAATTTGTCTCTATTTTTTGTAATTGGCAATATGGGTAAAGCTTTTTTAAGAAATGCAGGAATTATGGGTTAGAAATTATTTATTTCTTTTTGAATATTCCTCTTTACAATTTTGATTCTTCAAATGAAACTGTGATATTTTCTTTTCAAATTAATATTTAAATAAAATTTGGATAATAAAGAGCCTGAAAATCCAGTCGTTTATCTTTCTAATTTAGTCAAGAAATTAGATGTAAAAAATAGAAATGGTTTAGTAGCCTTAGCAATAGTAAACCTTTTAGTAATTCTTTTACTTAAATTTTATTTGAAAGGGTCTGGATTATTATCTTGAATTTGCGAACTGATAGTTTTATTCTGCATTCTCAAATTGCTTTGCTAATCTAAAAGCCTTCTTAATTATTAGGAAGCCACCATATGCTCCTGCAAGTAAAGGTAATACTATTAATGGATTAGGAGAATAATCTGAATAATTTTTCACACCCTCAACATATTCATAACCTGAACATTTAAGAGAAATAAAGCTAAAAAATGTGATACTCCAACCAATGATTGATAAAAAACCACCTTTTTTATCTCCTTCGTAGAATCTATCTAGACCTAAGCCCCATCCTCCTATTAAGAATATTCCTCTAACAACTGAATTTTTTTCTTGATTTCTAAGCATAATAAAAAAATGTTCATTATGAACTTAACCAATTTGTATTTGAGATGTGAGATGTTTTTATCAATTAATCTTTAAAATAAATTTTTTAATAGATTTATTTTATAAATTACTAAGAATATTAGTCATTCTTTTAATTAATTATTAGATATTACATTTGAATTCAATAAGGAAATTGAAGGCCTTATATAAATAAAAATAGACCCATACATATCCTGCATAATTCTCATTTCTTCGTCTAAATATATAATTGAAACCTGGCAATTTGGCGATTCTTTATTCCAAGGTAATTTATTCCATACCTCTTTTACTGGATACCATCTATCCATAAGTAATTCACTAAATAATGGAATCTTATTAAGTCCATCAACTTTGGAAACTTTTGTCTTTTGTAAGTTCATATCAAGTAAATTATTTCTTAAAACTAAATCACTTGCTAGGGTTATTACTCTTCCACCAAAAGTAGGTAATAGTTTGAACCAACCTAAAATAGGAATTGTTGTGAGCCCAAATATTGTAGTGTCAAAAGTAGATATAAATTCTTTTTTGTCAAAATCAATCTTTTGGGCAATTCTCCCAATAGTAGATATGCCAAAGGATCCTACTTGCAATTGATGTAATTTAAAAAAAAGATTACTTTTAAATTCATCATTTAATGCCTTTTCAATAGCAAGGAAGAAAGGAGAACTTCGAAATAATTCAACATTAGAAAAAATCAATTCCCACTCTCCAGACAATGATTTTTCTGATATTTCAAAATTAAAGTCTTTGAGGGCCTCAATCAATTCATCCATTTCATTAGCTTTTTCCTCATACATAGGAGAAATTAATTTATTTAATCTTTGCCCTCTATCTGTAACAGCAGCTATTTTATATATATTTGACTTTACCTCTCCAATTTCTTTCATAACTCCAATACAAGAAATACTAATTAATTTTAGGAATTTAATTTGAAGTTGATGGCAATTTTAATAATGCTGGTAATAAAATCAATTAATATTCTCCCCACCTTTTACCAATATCAAAACCCCATTCAGTGGTTAATTTAATTACTTCATCATGATTTTTGCAGTTTGAAAGGGATAACTTTTTAGTAGGATTTTTTTTTATTAGCTCAGCAATTTGATTAAGTTGCTCTATTTTTTTTAGAAAATTACTTAGATCTTTTTCTGACATTTATCTAGGCACTAAATTTTTGATCATAAGTAAATATGTAATAAAGAATCCAGGCAACACCAATAATCAGAATTGCAATCATTATATTTACTGACCAAACTACTTCTATCATGTAATTTTTTTATATAATTTAACTATATCTAAAATTAAAACTAAATTAACCGTTAATTATTTTAATCTAGAACAATTCACTACTTTTGCTAATTGTATAAAATAGTCTTAAATAGATTAAAAAATTATGGGAGAAGCTAAGAGAAGGGAAGAGTTAGGCTTACCACCTAGAGAAAAGAAAAATGAAAAACAAACATCGAAAAATCAACTAAACAAAATTTTAAATAAATATCCTTATTTACCTTTAATTTTAGGTTTTTCATTACTAGCAATATTAATTTTTGACTTAGTTAATTACTACAAATAGATATAAAAAGGAGATATTTTTTGTAGAAGAAAAGATTATCTTCGCAATTGCGAAATTATTTTTCCATAATAAAAATAAAACTTATGAAATCTTTTAAAATTTCATCTGCCTTAACTTTAGATGCACTAACTTTGTTTTCAATATCTAATGCAAATGCAGGTGTATGCAGCTCTCATATTGAGAAGAGGGCAGAAATTGAATGCTTGTCTGACGATAAAAAATGTATATATGCGAAAGATAAAGAATTACTCCAGGAAGTTGAGGCCTAAATGTTTGATAATCTTGGAACTGCTATAGTACAGGCTTTAGGTTTCTTTGCTATTTTTGGTTTTTTTGTTTATCAAACTTTATTCGCAGACAAAAAGCCCAAAAATTCAAAAATAAATCCTCAAAAAACAAAGATTTCCGATACTAAAAAATCAATTAAAAAAGAACCTAAAAACTTTTTCTTTAGTAGAAAATCTAAACTTGTTGAGGAAAATATACCATTTCAAAAAAAGGGATTATTTAGGAGAAAAAAAGAAGTTATTAAAGAAGAGATTAAACCAAAGAAAAAAGGTTGGTTTAAATAGTCATAGTTATTAGAACTCTATTTTGATATCTTTTATACAAAAAATATCTTTGGAAACTTTATAATTAAATTAATCTATTACATAAAATGAACCATAGAGAAATAACAAAAAAATATAGTGAGTTATTAAACAAGGTTGAATTTGCTACTGGCCGTAAAGAAGTTGTAGGGCTTTTAAAAAAAGCTGCCAAATTGAAATCTCAGATTGAAATCAATTATTAGAATTAGAAATTATTATAATTCTAAATGTAAAAAATTTTTTAAATAACTTTTTTACATGAGATAATCTCCATAGATTATTTTTCTTATGAATAAAAAAGGTTATACAACCGAAAGCGGTGGTAGGCAGAATGGTTTTGCAATAGAACCAGAAATTAATCCTATATCAGAAGTAGAGTCAAAAAAATCTATATTTTTATTTGTTGGAATATTATTGCCTTTTTTAATAGGCGGTTTTTATTATTTAAGAACTCTTAATATATTCTGATTTTTTTATAGGCCATTTTTAGCAATATATTCTTCTGAACTAACAATATCTTGCATTAAACTGTCTGTTGATGAATTAAATCCATTTTGCTCTAAAAATGACTTAACCTTTTCAAATTTTTGCTGAATTTTTTTTGTATAAGGAGTTGTCATCAAATAATCATCTTTTTCTGTTGAATAGTTCATTTGATTAATGAATTACTTTTACATTTTAATTTTGCAAAATATCTAATTGGTAGTGAAGTTATAAATATTACATAAATAATTTAATAGTAATAAATACTTATAAGTTTATTGTTTCGATCACTATTGTTTAATTTATTAAAGAGTACTTATAGTTACAAGTTTCATTAAATCTCTGGACTGAAGATATTTTTGAAATACTTCAGAATAAAATGCTTTTTTAGCAGCGAATTTTGATTCAAATTCTATTACTAATCCTAGTTGCCCTCCATCCCATTCATTTGAGGTGGATTCTTGTATCAAATCTCTTTTTACTATCACACCTCCCACAGATTTTATCCAAGGCAAAACTGTTCTAATGTATTCCAGAAATAAATCAGCATTTGGAATTGAAATTTTCTTTAGCCAATAGCTCTTTGTCATTGAATCAAAACATTCTGGGTAGAATATAGCATATGGAGGTGAGTATTTATCCTTAGCATTTTATTCAGTGTTTACTAAATGGAAATCGAAGATCAATTATTAAATTTACTTTTTAAATCTCCAAATTCAGAGAGTATACAGAATATTGCCGAACAACTTGAAATTGATCATAATTTTTCCTTCAGCAAAGATAGAAATAATTTGCAGGGTGTTTGGGAGCTTAGGTGGAGTAGTTCTAATAGTCCTTTTTTAAAATATTCTCCTTTTATTGATAACCTTCAGATTCTTGATCCCTTTAATTTAAATGGTCTTAATTTACTTAAACCTATAGGAATAAAATCAATTATTGGTACTGGTATTTTAATTAGACTTTATTACATAAATGAAAAAAAAATTGGGGTCAAATTTACACATGCTGGTGTTATAGGTCCTAAATTTGGAAGAAAAAATATAAAGGCTATGAAAGAAATAAATAATGAACAATTAGGGTGGTTAGAGATAACTTATTTAAGTAATAAGCTTAGAATCTGTAGAGGTGATAAAGGAACTTTATTTGTTTTAAGAAAAATAAATTCACCGAGTTTATTCAAGAATTTTAAGGAATTTATTAAAATCTATTGAAAATATAAATTAATTTCTTATCCAAATAGACTTTAATACGAAATAAATTGGAAAATATTTAAAAGATTCTTTAGGTATTTCATAACTTAAGAATTTTAGTGCTTCTTCTAACCAGTAACCAATATCAAATCCTAAAAGTATTTTTTCTACAACAAACCAAAATTCTTTATCAAATATAATTCTGAAGTTAAGGTAAATATATTCCCAATGAAAGGTATTCCAATATTGGGTTAAAAATGAGGATAAAATAAGCCAAAGTGATATAAATAGAAAACTTTTAAGAAATTTATAAAATTTTTTCATATACCAGCAACTGTCTTATTTAATTTCTAATATCTCTTATTATTGTTTGGATCAAATTTTATTTCCATGAAATATATCCAAAAAGATATAAAAATATTGAGAATATAGTAAATTTGCGTGGCATTAATAATCTATTCTTCTTTTTTTAGATTCTGTGCCTTTAGATTTTTATTCTTAAGAAAAAATCCTAAAAACAGAAAAGCAAAATATATGAGTAAACTTGTGCCAAAAATTAAAACTATCTTGGAAATATCCATAAATGATTTTTTTAATATAAATTACAGCATTTTTTGCAAAGTTTTATATATGGTAATGGTTTTTCATTTATCACGATAACGAGCTTCAATTATTAAGCTAATAATATTATTTAAATCGTATGCAAGTAGCTTTTGCCTGGAGTCTTTGTCTATCAGTTGGTGTTGTTTTATTATCTATTATTCCATTAACTATAGGGAGAGTTAAAGCAGGATATTCTGTTGAAAATATGTCTTCTCCAAGGGCTTTATTCGAAGAATTACCTTCTTTTGGTAAAAGAGCAGTTTGGTGCCATCAAAATTGTTGGGAAAGTATTTCACTTCATGCTCCGGCATGTCTCCTTTGTTTGATTACTTTAACTGAGTCTAATATTGCAATAATTGCGGCATTGATTCATCCTATTTTCCGTTTTTTATATATTGGTGCCTATGTATTTAATATCCCAATAGCTAGAGGTTTAATGTGGGCCTCTGGAATTTTTACAACACTTTTGCTTTACAAAGAGGGCTTAACACATTTGATATAAACTATTCAAACAATAATCTTTTCTAAATCTTTCAATTGATATAAATTGATTAGTTTCACTTTATTTGATTTTGCTAGTTGATGGGCAGACTTTGTAAACCCAGATTTTGAGACTATTATTGCATGCGTACCTTTCCAGAATAATTTACCAGCTGCAATTTCCTGCACTGCTTTATTTCCAATAGCTTTTTCATGATCTTTGCATTGAATACATATTCTCAAATCATTTATTGATGCAATTAAGTCAACCCCTTGATCTCCAGTATTAGGGGTTTCTTTTACTTCCCAGCCATGTTGTTTAAGGATTTTCATGCAATGATTTTCAAATTTAATACCTTTTTTATAGCTTTCGTTAATTTTTTTTGAGTAATCATTTTCTATTAGGTTTATGCATGATTTCTCTATTTGGCTTGCTATGAATACAAACCAATCTTCATTTTCAAGATTTCTAATGGATCCAATTATCTCATCATCAATAGTAGGATTCTCAGCACAATAAGATCTCCACTTTTCGAAAAATAATTCCATACTTCCAAATTTTTTTAAAATAACTTTTTCCCAAAAGTATGGTATGCCCTCTTTAAATCGCTTAGAGCCATTTAATATGTTTTTCTCTATAGCTTTTTCATCAAGAGGTGGATTCCCAATCCATTTTTTATAATCCTCGTTACCGTAAGCATCTATTTCCCTTAATCTAATCCTTTCCTCTAATAAATTGTATTTGTTTTCTTCTATTAAATTATTAATTGTTTGAATAAATAAATTTGAATTTAAGGCATTATTTAATTTAAACCTTTTCTTTTTAATTTGATAATCTGTTGCAATTATAAAAATTAAAAAATTGATAAAAATAATTAAAATAACAAAAATTTTCATTAAAGATTTTTATTTTCGATCTAAAAAGTTTTTGTTTTTCTTATAACAAAATTATTTTTTGTTATTACTGAAGATTCATTTACTTCAAACCCATTAATTGCTGATATTTCTCCTTTTATGCCCTCTAATGTTAATTGCTCGATAATTCCTTTTATCACTTCATCCTCTACCAATTTCCTATCAATTCTTTCAGGTGTGATGTCTGTAAGCCATTTTGAGGTCTTTTTTTTTACAACCTCTGTAGGGTTTGTTATTTTTAAGTAGATAGCCATTTTTTAAGTCTTTCATTAGAATTATAAGCATTAAATCTTCCTAACTTTTATTATTGTCATTACTTTCCCACTCAAGAAATTGAAAAACAAAAATTGTAAAGATAGAGAAAAATACTATAAACAACCCTAACCAACCTATGAATTTGTGCTCTGTAAAAAGATTTGTAAGCATTGATTTTTCTTGATATCTTGATTCCATTTCATATTGGTAAGAGTCAATAACTTGAAATATATTCATAATTAATAATTTAATAAATCTTTTAATTAGCTGATAATAATTTCAACCGTTTAATTTAATAAAGGCTTCTGATAGGAAGTCTGGCCTTTTTCTTATTATAGAAAAATTCAGTTTATTTATTAAGACTAAATTGACTTCAGCAATCGTTAAGATTACATTTTTCTTGTTATGAAATTTTGAAATTATATTAATCCTAGGACTTTTCTCAATATTGAATTCACTCTCTATTGTTATTCTTTCACCAAGAAATAAAGGAGATTTATATTTTATTGAAGTATTGATTAAAGGTAAATCTAAGCCTTTTTTAGTTAGTTCGAAATAACTTATGCCTACTTCCAAAAGTGCATTTATTCGGCTTTCTTCAAGCCAATTAAAATATGTACCGTGCCACATTACTCCTGCATGGTCTACATGTTGAGGTAAAACAATTTTTTCTATTTTCCAAACTGGTTTTGAGTTCATTTTTTATTTAAAAAATATTTAATCAATGAAAAAAGCTAATTTTGATATCGTATATTATTATTCTTTATTAATATAAGAATCACCAAAACTATATTTATAAATTTATGTTTAATCGTAATAATAGAGCTAGAAAAATGAAGAAGATTTTTCAATGGGAAGAATATTTAAATTGGAAAAAAATGTCAAAAGAACAGAAATTAAATTTCAAGAGGGCGTGCTTATTCCCATTTCTTGTATATATAGTTTATGTTTTTCTTAATAAGTACTCTTTAGCAATTCTTTTATTACTAGGTCTTTATTTTTTAATTAGATTTAAAAATAGAAATAAGTTGGGCAGATGAATATTTTTTCTTTGATTTATTTAGATTTGTTTTAAAAAATTCATGTTTTTCCAAATAACTTAACTGACATAAGAAAATAGTATTAGATAAATATTTTTTATGAAAAGAATTATTTTGTTTTTATGTGTATTAGTTTTTTCAATATTTTCTAATACAAATAATTTATTAGCAAAAGAAATTGGAAATAACATTAAAGATGATATTTCTAAAGAAATTGAAGAAATTAAGCCTGATAATAATAAAAAAAATAATATTTCTAATTCTTCTGCAGAAGATATATTTGGTGATGAGCAAACTTTCCCATTTGTTGCAGGTTTAGGTAAAAATGCAGCCCATTGATTTCAAAGTTTTTGATAACGTAGAAATAGAATTTTTTATTAATGAAAGGTCTTAGAGTTCTAGAGCTTTCTGATGCACTTAATGTTGATAGCTCCGATTTATTAGCTGTTTGTGCAATTCTAAAAATAAAAGCCTCATCTAGATTAAGCATGCTTTCATTTGAAGAATGTAAAAAGATAAATGATTACTATGAAAATGAAATTTAGATTTTTTATATAAATTATATTATTATTTAATCTCTTTAATCATTGAAACTAAAGTTGAATGAATTTCTTCTTCAGATATTTCTTTTTTAAAGTTGATAATTGCTGACTTGCCATCGTATTTGATTTTTATATAACTGTTATTAATTTCTTCCATATAAGCATTCTCAAAGCTTGATATCTTCCCATAATGAAGAAGATATTTGTGAACTGAATCAATGTGATCATTGTTCATATGATCACAAACTCTTTTACTAGTCTCTTTACTAATTATTTTCATTTAAAGAATAGATTTTTTTTAAGCTAATGTATTTTTTTCATTTTTCAAAGTTTTAATCATTTTATTTATTAAATTTTTAACTTCATTTTTATCAACAGCTCTAACCAAGTTATTTCTCAAATTTGATGCACCTTTAAAATCTTTGCATGTCCACGAAATATGTTTCCTGGCAATTAGCAAGCCGTGATCTCCTTTTTCTTTTATTAATTCGTCCAGATGCTCAATAATTAAATATAGTTTTTCTTCTGTGTTTGGTTCTTTAAAACTATTATTTTCTCTAATGGCATCATCTATTTCTCCTATTTTCCATGGGGATCCTAAAATCCCTCTCCCAATCATTACACCATCAGCATTTGTTTCTTTTAAACAATTAAGAGCGTCATCTGGATCTTTGATATCTCCGTTAGCAATTACTGGAATTTCCAATAACTTTTTAAGTCTCCCGATCATTTTCCAATCTGACTTCCCTGAAAACCCCTCTTTTCTGGTTCTTCCATGAAGTGTGATCATTGTTGCTCCCGCATCTTGAAGCTTAAATAGGAAATCCTCTATATTTTCCTCTTTACTATTCCATCCGAGTCGTGTTTTTACTGTAACTGGAACTTTAACAGCTTTTGCTACATTTTTGACTAATTCTATAGCAAGTTTTCTGTCTTTAATTAAGGCACTGCCTCCCCCTTTCTTTGCAATTTTTTTTACTGGACATCCCATATTTATATCAATTAAGAATGCTCCAGAATCCTCAGCTTGTTTCGCTGCTTCAGAAACAGCATATGGTCTATTATCAAATATTTGTACTCCAACTGGACCATCTTCTAAATCTATTTGATTGATTTTTTGTGTTCCAAATCCTTTTTTAAGACTTGTGGCATTTATCATTTCTGTAAAAAGTAAAGAGTTTGGAGCCCATTTACGTACAAGTCGCCTAAAAATGTTATCTGTAACTCCTGCTAATGGCGATAGCATCACCTTACTCGTAATTATCCTGTTAACTCCCCTTCCTTTAAGCTTTATATTTGAAGACATATAATTTTGAATTTATTTAATCTTTTTTTATTATAAATTCTTATATGGAGTTGATTTTATGTTTTCTATTTTATTTCTTTAAATTTATAATAAGAGCTTTTACTTAAATAGGCCTAATTTATTACTTTTTTTGTTAGTTTATATTAAGTTAAAATTAATAAAGGAAATTTTTTCTTGTTTATATTAATATCTATTTTTCTTCCAATAATTATTTTTATTGCTCCAACAAATGTAAAAGCTATCCAGGCTAATTTAGATTTATCGAGTGCTCAAACTTCAGTAGGTAAAAGATTTGCTAAAGTTTTTTGTGATGCTAAGAGGGAAGGATTAGATTCTGATTTTGCTAGTGAATATGCTTTGAATAATACATATTTAAAATTTGTAGCATTTCCAGACGATGACGAATATTTGGATAATTTATGGAATTTCACTCATAATAATATATTAGATAATTGTGGTGAATTTGTAGATATAAATGATTTAAAAGATCTAGAAATTTTTTTTAAAGAAGAGGGTTTAATTGCATCAAATAGGGAACTTTATTTACCAACTTTTGAGAATAATTAGATTAAATTTTTAGTATGTACTAAAATATAAATAGAATATGAGAATTAATGAAACTATTAGGTTTAAATTCGCCTGAAATATTCATAATTTTAGTCGTTTTGCTATCAATTTTAGGTACAAAAAGAATTGA
>QCIY01000006.1 GCA_003216415.1 Prochlorococcus sp. AG-402-O16 | reverse complement strand
GAAATTTCCAGTAAATTTAATTTTACTAAATTAACAATAACAAGATATTTAAAGAAAAGTCTCGGAGAGGAGAAATACACTGAATATATAAAACATAATAAGCCTGTAAAAATAAACTCGAATCAAAAAGTATGTGATGGTGAAAAGATTTCTGATAGTAATGTTGAAAGTTTGTCTAAAGAATTTAGTCAGGATGAATTCATAAAAAGTACATTTCTTGAAATTACCCCTTTGAATTTAGAAATAGAAAATGTACCTCAGAGAGATTTAACTTCCGTATCAATTAGTGAGGTAGAACTGCCAAAAGTAGTTTATATGGTTGTTGATAAGCAAATTGAGTTAGAGACAAAATTTTTAAAAGAATATGTAGAGTGGAATTTTTTATCTGAAAATGATTTAAACAGAAATACTATTGAAATCTTTTTTGACTTAAAAACTGCAAAAAAATCAACCAAAAAAGATCAAAGAGTTTTAAAAGTTCCTAATAGTGATGTATTTAAAATTACTGCACCAATATTACGAGCCAGAGGGATATCGAGGATAGTTAGTTCAGACTTGTTAATAGCTATCTGAGGGATTATTTTTTTTGAAGGAATTTAAAAGTATAAATCCACCAAATATAGATCCACTTATGAAGCTTGTTCCAATTATGAAACTCACAGGCAATTCAATTGTTTCATTAATTAATAAATTAACCTTAGATTTGTTTGAACTATTTTGAATCCCAATTAGTAAAATTAAAAAAAAACATATATTAAATGTGGTATTAAATAAAAAATTTTTTAATTTGAATATCATTTTATGGTCTTGATGATATTTATTATTTATATAAATTATATATCAAATTTCTTTTAAGTTTTTTCTTTTTTGCCAAATATTTTGAGGCGGCTGAAAGACTTAATCCGGCATTGATTAATTCATCGAGCTCCTTTTTAAGACTAGATTTATTAAAATCGCCTTTATTAATTTTATCTTGACCTTTAATAACAACTGTTATCTCACCAATTATTTCTCTATCTTTGAAAGTATCTATTACATTGTCTATCTGATTATTAATTTGCTCCTCAAACTTTTTAGTTAATTCTCGAGATACACTAATTTCTCTGTGCCCCCCACAGTATTCTTTTAATTCAATAAGTAACTGATTTAGACGATGTGGAGATTCAAAAACTATGGTTGTTTTTTCATTTTCACTAATATCTAAAAGTATTTTTTCTCTTTCTTTTTGTTTCTTTGGAAGAAAACCCTCAAAAACAAATTTTGAAGCTGGAAAACCACTTGATACAAGGGCAGTTAAGGCGGCTGAAGGGCCTGGGATACAAATAGTTTCTAATTTATTAAGCCTAGCATTTTTTACAAGATCTTCCCCTGGATCACATATGCTTGGCATCCCTGCATCACTTACAAGTGCTACTGATTTCCCTTCCTTTAAGTAATTAATTATCTTTGGGATTCTATTAAATGAATTGTGTTTATTAAAGCTGATAAGTCTATTAGTAATTTCATATTTATTAGTTAATTTTTTTGTTTGTCTGGTATCTTCGCATGCAATTACTGAGACTTTTTTAAGAATGTTTAAAGCTCTTGTCGTAATATCATTTAAATTACCAATAGGTGTACCAACTAAATACAGTACACCTCTTTCTGGTTCCTCTCTTTTATGAGAGGATGAAGAATAAATATTCATTTCGTGTTTAAGTTGCCTATTGGCGTAGATATCAAAAATCTTATTGATGATCTACGCCTTGTAAGTTGGAAAGCTGCAGATATTTTGCTTTATTATTCACATATTCTAAAAAATAGACAAGATGCAAAAGAAATAATAAAAAGTAAATCTTTCGAAGATCCAGTTACTTCTGCAGATTTAGAAGTGAATGATTTAATTATTAGAGGTATTAAAGATAATTACAGAAAAATAGATTGGGGGATATTAAGTGAGGAAAACGTAAAAAATGAATCTTCTAGTCCTTCTGATATGAATTCAAAGTGGTTATGGGTTATTGATCCATTAGATGGGACTAAGGACTTTATACAGGGAGCAGCAAATTATGCTATGCATTTAGCTTTGAATTATGAAAAAAAACCATATATTGGTTTGGTTTTAATCCCTGAAAGAAGTGAACTATGGTTTACAGATGGTATTAATACCTTTTGTGAAAAAAGAGATGGTTCTATAAGAAAAGCTAATATGCAGAACCTAAAAGAAAATTTATATGAGATGACGATAGTAACAAGTAAAAATCATAGAAATGAAATTTTGAAGAACTTAATCAGTAAAGCTGGATTTAAAAAAGTAAAAGTAATGGGTAGTATTGGTTGCAAAATAGCCTCTATCATTAGGGGTGAATGCGACGTTTATATTTCATTAAGTTTGCCAGGTAGAAGTACACCAAAAGATTGGGACTTTGCTGCCCCAGAAGCTATTTTAAGAGCCTCTGGTGGTGCTATTACTAATTTGGAGAATGAGGAACTTTCTTATGGAAATTCAAAATTTAGTCAAGGTGGAATAATTATCGCATCAAATAATAAACAAACACATAAAAACACATGTTTACAAATTAAAGAAATAATAATTAAAAATGACTTATACCCTCTTTCTCAATAATTAATTGAGGGGGGCTACCGGAGTGGGAGTTGGCTCTGGGTAAGACATCCCTCCATTTTGAGCAACTCCTCTAAGAGTAAGATTAATTCTTCCTCTACTATCAATCTCTCGAACTCTAACTGTAACTTCATCACCTTGCCTTACTACATCCTCAACTCTCTCAACTCTTGCTTCAGATAATTGAGAAATATGTACCATTCCCTCTTTCCCTGGAAGGATTTCGACAAATGCACCTATTGGAATTATCCTGGTGACTACTCCTGAGAAAATTTCTCCTTCATGTACTTTCCTTGTTAGTCCTTCTATAATCTTTTGTGCTTCTTCAGCCGCAGCTCCATCATGTGACGCGATAGTAACAATGCCTCCATCTTCAATGTCAATTTTTGTATTAGTTCTCTCTGTTATACCTTTGATTGTTCTTCCTCCAGGTCCAATTACAGTTCCAATTAATTCTGGATCTATTCTAAAGCTTAAAAGCCTTGGTGCATGTGGTGATAAAGATTCTTGAGGCTTGTCTATTGCCTCTTGCATTTTTTCAAGAATATGAATTCTTGCTGGGCGTGCTTTTTTGATTGCATCAGAAATAATTGATACTGGGAGACCCGTTATTTTCATATCCATCTGTAATGCAGTTATTCCTTTATCAGTACCAGCCACTTTGAAATCCATATCACCTAGAAAATCCTCTATTCCTTGGATATCTGTAAGTATTCTAACTTCTTTACCTTCTTTAATTAAACCCATCGCAGTCCCACTAACAGGAGCTTTTAGAGGTACACCAGCGTCTAATAAAGAGAGAGTACTCCCACATACCGATCCCATTGATGTAGATCCATTAGAGCTCAAGACTTCACTTACGACTCGAAGTACATATGGGAAGGTCTCCTTACCTGGTAGAACTGGGATTATTGCTCTCTCTGCTAAAGCACCATGGCCAATTTCTCTTCTGCCAGGTGTTCTCATCGGTCTAGTTTCACCAACCGAATATGGTGGGAAATTATAATGATGTAAATAGGTTTTCTCAGTACTTGGGTTTAAATCATCCATCTCCTGAGCATCGCTTGGAGTACCTAGTGTGGCTGTAGAAAGAACTTGGGTAAGCCCTCTTTGAAATAAGGCTGATCCATGTACTCTTTTAGGTAATATTCCTGCAGATGCAGATATTTTTCTTACATCATCCAAATCTCGTCCATCAACCCTTTTCCCATCATTGATAATTTGTGCTCTCATCAATTTTTTAGTGAGTTTCTTAAAGTCAGAATGTATTAATTTATCATTTTCTGAAACTAAAATTTTTAATTGATTACCATCTTTTAAAGAGTCGATTTTGTCTTGCGTTTCAAGTTTTATTTTTTCAAGCTCGATATCTCTCTCATCTTTTGTTTGATCAAATTTTTTCAGAATAAGGTCAATAGGTTTAGTGCAATTTTTTTCCAAATATGACTGCAAAGTTTTATCTTCCTCTGGCTCTGATGGTTTGATTTGCTTTATACCTAAATCTTTTAGTAAATCTTCTTGAGATTTGATAAGTTCAGTAACAGCCTCATATCCAAAATCTATTGCTTCAATAGTATCTTGCTCAGATAATTGATTAGCGCCTGCTTCGATCATTACAACACCATCAGGCGAACCTGCTACAACAATGTCTAGATCGCCTTTTTCTATCTCTCTGTAGCTTGGATTTAGTATGAAGTCATCTCCTATTAGACCAACTCTAACCGCAGCCATTGGTCCGTAAAATGGTATTTCGCCAATCAAAGTTGCAATTGATGCTCCCGTAACTGCTAAAACATCTGCGGGAACTCTTTCATCTAGAGAAAGGCAGGAAGCAACTATCTGAATTTCATCTCTCATCCAAGAAGGGAAAAGAGGTCTCATAGGTCTATCTATTAATCTTGAGATTAAAGTCGCTCTTTCGGGAGGACGACCCTCTCTTCTCATGAAACCGCCTGGAATTCTTCCTGCAGCATATAGTTTTTCCTCGTAATCACAAATTAGAGGTAAAAAATCTGAAACTTCTTTTTTAGTAGTTTTTGTTGCTGTAACTAATAAGGAGGTGTCTCCACACTCAATCATTACTGATCCGTTTGCTTGAGGAGCATATAGTCCTGTTGTTAGTCGTATCTCTCGTCCGTCAAACGTGATCGACTTATTTTGTTCTTCCACTTTTTAAATTATAAATTCATACATAATTTATTCTTACATTTAATAGGGACATATTGAGTAAATTATTTAAATAAGCTTTAAAAATTTTTAAAAATGCCCAATGATTGAACTTTAATCTCTCTAGATTATTAGTTTTTTGTTAAAAACTTAAAATAACAAAAAGTAATTACCAACTTGATTTTACTACACCTGGAAGTTCACCATTGTGAGCTCTTTGTCTTAACTGATTCCTGCAAAGACCAAAATCCCTATAAACTCCTCTTGGTTTGCCAGTCGCCCAACATCTATTTCTGACTCTATTAGGAGCTGAGTTTCTTGGAAGCCCTTGAATTTTTCTATGTATTTCTAACCTATCCATTGGATCTTTTGCGGCTTTAAATTCATCTAATAATGATTTTCTTTTTGCAGCATATTTATTTACGAGTTTTTTGCGTTTAACTTCTCTCGCAATCATGGACTTTTTGGCCATTTAAAAAAAATAAAAATATTTTTTATATTAACATCTCGGTAAACGATTTCTGAAACTTTCTATTGGTTAAATAATCTTTGTACTATTAAAAGCTGACTAGTATCTCTAATAATGAGCAGCACACTTAGTCCTACCAAAAGAAAAAAACTGGATTGAGTAACAAACATTTGTACCTTTACTGGTACAGGTTTTCCTCTAAATCCTTCAATTAAAGTGAAAACTAGTTGTCCACCATCTAAAAGAGGTAAAGGCAATGAATTGAGAACTGCTAAATTAATAGAAATTAAAGCCGCAAATAATAATATACCTGTCCCTCCTTGTTGTGATAATTGAGCACCAATCTCAACGATTTTTACTGGCCCACTTAATTGCTGAGCTGTTGAAGAGAAATTTGTTATTAATCCTTTGTAACCTTGAATTGTTTTTACCAAAAGTGATGAAAACTCTTTATTAGTGTATTTAAAAAGTTCATAAAAATTTTTTGTCTTTTGAGTTTCTTTCTTAATATTAGGTTGTAATTGAGCACCAATTGTTCCTTTCCCATCAACATTTTTTGGTACCAATGTTAAATCTTTAAACACTCCATCTCTTTCAATTCCTAATAATATTGATTCATCTGATGATTTTTGAATCTCTTTAACTAGACTAGAAACTGCTTGATCACCAACTCCTAAAATACTTTTTTCAATTTTTAAAATTTTATCTCCTGGTTGTAAGCCAGCAATAGAGGCAGCCTTATCTGGTTGAGTAGCCAAAACTAGAATACCTGGTTCTGGATCATATGGAATGCCGCCTGTAGTTACATTTATGATAAGGATAGTGTAAGCAAGAATTAAGTTTGCGAATACTCCAGCGGAGATTACAATAGCTCTCTGAATTATCGGCCTATTTTTTAAAAGATTTGGATCTTTTGGTTCAATATTATTTAGTTCTTCATCAGGAAAGGAAACAAAGCCTCCTAGAGGGAAGGCCCTAAATGAATAAGTGATATCTTTATATTTTTTCTGAATTATTGCTGGTCCAAAACCAATTGAAAATCCATCAACATAAATCCCTTGTAAAATTGCTGCAAGAAAATGACCCATCTCATGAAAAAAAATGAGAAATCCAAGAACTGTTATTGAAGTTAAAACATTCATTATTTTATATTAAGAAGTTTTTAAAAAATTTGATCCAAAATAGGGAACTAAAGCATCTGGAATCTTAACGCTTCCATCTGTTTGTTGGCCATTCTCAAGAATTGCAGCCATTGTTCTCCCAATAGCGAGACCACTGCCATTTAAGGTATGTAAATACGTATTTTTTTTATCAATTTTTGCTCTTATTGATGATCTCCGTGCTTGAAAGTCTAGACAATTACTACAACTTGAAATTTCTCGATAAGATTGACTACTGGGTAGCCAGACTTCTAGATCAAAAGTTCTACTAGAAGAAAATCCTAAGTCTCCAGTACAAATATCTACCAATCTGTAGGGGAGATTTAGCTTTTTTAAAATGCTTTCTGCATCAGAAGTAATGTTTTTATGAGCCTCTTGAGATTTACTTGGATCACAAAACCAATAAAGCTCTACCTTATTAAATTGATGAAGTCTTATTAAACCTTTAGTATCCCTTCCATAACTTCCAGCTTCTCTTCTAAAACATGGGCTAAATGCAACATATTTAATAGGTAACTGCTTAGGATCAATAATCTCATTTTTATGAAAAGCAGTTAGTGGAACTTCAGCTGTTGGCGAAAGCCATAAATCGTCATTAGAACACTTAAAACTTTCATTTGAAAATTTAGGTAATTGTCCAGATCCCTGCAGACTTTCTGTATTAACTAATGCTGGAGGCATTAATTCTAGGTAACCGTTTTTAGTATGAATGTCGAGCATAAAATTAATTAATGCTCTCTCTAATCTGGCACCATTACCAATAAGTGTAATAAAACGACTTTTTGATATTTTTGTTGATTTTATAGAGTCAAAAAGATTAAGACTTTCGCCTATCTCCCAATGAGATTTAAGATTATGCGTTTTTAGAGGGTAACCCCAAGTTTTTACTTGGACATTATTACTTTCATCTTTTCCAATAGGCGCATCCTTGCTAGGAAAATTTGGTAAATTATAAATCTCATTATTTATTTGTTTTTCTAATATTCTTTGTTTCTCTTCAAATTCAGAAATTTTGATTCTGTATTCGTTTCCCTTTTTCTTTAAACTATTAAGCTCCGGAGAATTATTAGCATTAGATTTGATAATTTCTTGGCCAATTAATTTGCTTAATTTTTTGCTCTCAGATTGGAGACTAGATATTTTTATATCAATTTCTTTTTTTTTAACAGTTAATTCATGTATGAGGGATATCTTAAAAACTTTTCCTCTGAGGGATAAACTCTCTTCGACAGATGTTGGATTTTCTCTTATTAATTTTTGATCTAGCACTCTTTTTTTTCTATACCTTAATTAAGATAGTTAATCTAGATTCATTATTAAGTATTTTTGATGAAAAATTAAATAAATTAATGATTCCTAACTTATGCAATAACTTTAATAATTTAAAAATTTAATTAAGATGCAGAGCGTGCCCGCCCTGTAGATGACCACTCTTTTAATAAATCAATTTGCTCTTTAGCGGTTCTGGATAAAGGAACAAGTTCAGAGACTGCCTTTATTAAGTCTTTCTCCATAAGCTCTCTATTTTCAGAGAATGAAATATGCATTCCCTCTATTACTGCTTGTTCAAGTTCTGCCCCTGAGAATCCATTTGTTCTGTCAATAATGGTAGAGAGAGGGAAACTGTAACTTGGTCTTCTTTTTTTTAAGTGTAAATCAAGAATGCTTAACCTTTCTTCTGAATTTGGTAAATCAAGAAAAAATATCTCATCAAACCTACCTTTCCTTAATAATTCAGCAGGAAGCTTATCTATAGCATTTGCCGTTGCAATTACAAATACAGCGGATTCTTTCTCAGACATCCAAGTTAGCAAACTTGCCAATACCCTTTGACTGGTCCCTCCATCACTTCTAGCGTCGCCACCAAAACCCTTATCAATTTCATCGATCCAAAGGATACAAGGAGACATAGCTTCAGCTCTTGATATTGTTTCTCTTGTTCTTGCTTCGCTTGAACCAACCAGGCTGGAAAATAATCTTCCTACATCTAACCTTAGAAGAGGCATAGACCAGCTTTTGGAAATTGATTTTGCAGTAAGTGACTTACCAGTTCCTTGTGCTCCAACAAGTAAGACTCCTCTTGGCATAGGTAGTCCATATTCTCTTGCTTCTTTAGAGAAGGCTCTATATCTTTGATTAAGCCAAACTTTCAAAACATTCAAACCACCAATATCATCTTGACTTGATTTAGCTTCAAAAAATTCTAAAATTTCACTCCTGGCGATAACTTGTTTTTTTTCTTCAAGTATATCTTTGATATCTTCTTTACTTATTTTACCTCTTTGAGTAAGTGCCTTTGCAGTAACTTGCTTAACTTTTATTTCGGTTAATCCACTTGAAGCTATAGAAAGTTCGTTTAAGTCTTGTTCATCAAGATCTGAGTTTGTATTTATAGCAATTTTATTTATTAGGTTTTTTAACTCTTTTTGATCAGGTAAGGGTAAGTTAACAATTGTCATTAGTTCATCAAGCTCTTCTGATGATGGAAATAGATGTGAACTAATAATTAAATTATGATTAGTTTCCTTAAGTGAAGAAGATAGTTCTTTAATAGTTCTATTTATAGATGGATCATCATAAAATTTATGAAAATCTTTAACCAATAATATAGTCGCTACTTCAGAATTTTGTTCTTTAAGCCAATTAAGCACGCCTAGTGGATTGTTAGAAAATTTACCTTTTTCGTTTACTAATCCTTTGATACCATTAACACAATCCCAGCAAGCATATCTTTTTATATTTAGTCTTTTACATGATAAATTGATTATTTTTTCTAATCTTTCCTCTTCTTTAGACCTTATCCAAATTAATGAGGTTCTTGATTTTATAAGTAATTCTAAATTTTTACACCAAGAATTCATTATTGAAGATTAGGATTATTTTTTACTATTTGGTTCAAAAGGTAATCTTTTATCTGAAATAGTTGAAGAAGCAGTTGTAATTGCTTCATTTTTCCCTAATAATTGTTGATCCAAAATTTTCTGTAGATTATCAGGCAGAGCTTCTTTATTAAGAAGAAAGGTCTGAAACGCTTGGAATATGTTTGCAACAACCATGTATAAAAGTACACCTGCAGGCAGTGGGAAAAATAGAAACATACCAGTAATCATGACTGGAGTGATTTTGTTAGCTGTTGATTGTTGAGGGTTCGCTGGCATCCCTTGACTAGACAAAACTTGAGAGAGTAGCAAAGTTAATCCAAAGGCACCTACTAGAGCAGCAATATCCCAGTTGATAGCCCCATCCACATAAAAGCCAACTTGACCAAGTGCTTTTATGAAGAGAAATCCACTTTTAGCTGCTAGGCCAGGGATTTTTGCTTCAATTGTTGCATCACCTGGTTTAATTGCTGTTACTGTACCGTCTTGGGAAACTTTTATATTTTCGGATCCTTTTGAAACTTTCCATGTAGGAAGGAATTTGGAACCATTATCGTAATTAGTTAGTACTTCCGAATAGCTGTTACCATTTGTTGTTTGCAAATTTATTTTGATTGATTCTTGTGTTCCTAATTTCGTTCCATTTGGAATAGTCGCTACAACAGGGAAATGAGATTTTTCTGTAATAAAAATAGAGTGTCTTGGGGATTTATATGGTTTTGGATCTATAGCGGCAATTTGATCTTGCGGAACAACCTTAAGATTTATGTTGTAAGGAACATCAGCAAAAGGTGAGCCCCTAAGAGTTGCAAACAACGCAAATAGGACAGGCATTTGTACAATTAATGGAAGACAACCAGCAAGAGGGCTGCCAAATTCGTTCATTAGTTTTCCTAATTCTTCTTGTTGTTTCTTTGGATCACCTGAAAACTTAGATTTTATTTCTGCTTGTTTTTTTTGCATTACAGGTTGTGC
Source organism: Prochlorococcus sp. AG-402-O16 (assembly GCA_003216415.1). GTDB lineage: Bacteria > Cyanobacteriota > Cyanobacteriia > PCC-6307 > Cyanobiaceae > Prochlorococcus_A. The sequence continues at coordinate 78,337 of QCIY01000006.1, read as the reverse complement.
AATCTTCATCCTTCTGGCACTTCTAATCGAACCAGCGCTTAATGGGAAAAGTGCAATTCTAATAACAACTGTTAAGGCAACAATTGCTAAACCATAACTTGGGACTAAACCGTAGAAAAAATCTAGAATCGGGATAAGTAGTTTTTCAGAAATGAACCCTATCACGATATTAAAGAGAGTGTAATTTTAGTAGACAATTTATTTTACAAGAAAAAAAGTTTTTTGTAATTAATTTAATTAGGATTTAGTAGCAAATCCTTCAACCTGATTAAGATTTAGTATTTGTGATTTTTTATTTATATTTTCTTCGATAAATTTTTGCTTTTCCCTAAATAGGGGTAATGATTTCATCTCAACCTTTGATCCGTCATTAAGAATAAGAACCATATCACCGTATGATCCGAATCCCCTCGGAATAGATCTAATTTCTTCAATGTTATTTAATGAAACTTGTGTTTTGTTTTTACCAAACCAACCTCCATCTATTGTAATTCTCTTGTTTGTAATTTTATATCTCAACCACAAGGCTCTAACAATTGCGGCAAAGGTAAATGGCAAACCAAGAATAGTTAATCCTGCTAAAAGATTTATTATTAAATCACTTTTTGCAGGGCCACCTTCATAAAAGGTTTCTTCATTCATGTTAATCATTTGATTAGATGAGATTTGAACATTAAGTTTTGAAATTCCTCCAAAAGTATATTTTTATCATTGCAGAAATCTCCAAATTTAAGGTTAACAAGTAACCAATAAGGTTTGTGGTTATTGATTTTTTTTATGTTTGTTGATAACCATTCCTGCAGAATCCTTCTTATTTTGTTTCTGTTTACAGCTTTTTTTGAAACTTTTTTACTAATAGCAATTGCAATCCTAAAATTGTTTGAGGTAATTTTAAATTTATGGGATGAGAGTATTTCAGGATTTGATTTTACTAATTTAAAAGTCATTAATTTCCCATGATATTTTATGGAGTTTTTATTGATGTAATTAAAAGTCCTATGACCTTTTAAGCGCATATCTTTAGGTAAGGCCATGGTGATTGTGTGTTAAACAGCTATTTTTTCTCTACCTTTTTGTCTTCTGCTTCTTATAACTCTTCTACCAGTATGTGAACGCATTCTTACTCTAAAACCAGATACGCGTTTTCTTTTTCTTGAAGTTCCGCCAAAAGTTCTTTTAGTCATTTTTTTTATTATCCATTTTTAATCTATCATTTAATTGATCACTATAGTCCAGCTTCCTAAATAACTTGAAACTGATTTCCCTTTAGGTTGACCATATGAATGAAATTGGTATAGTCCTGATTTTTTTGGATTGAAGACTTTTAGTACTATTGCATAACTTGATTTATCAGATGGAATTGGGCTGTATGGATAGATATTTAATGAACGTAAGGATTTTTCATCAGTATTAATTTCAATATCAGCAGGAATATTTTCTAGACATTTAGTTCGTGTTTCAAAACCTCCTATTCTCACCTTGCAAAGACTTATTTTTTCATTTTTTAGAGTCACTTTAAAGGTTTTAGGGATAGCTATATTAATTTTTAAGAGATCAGCATTTCTATCAGATGGCCTCAAGAAAAAATAAATTCTATTTTTAAATCTTCTTTGATTTGATTTTTGAAACCACTTTAATCTTCTGAACCCAGAATCCTGTTGCCATTGGAATTCTAACCCTGCTTTAGCATCTTGGATGTTATTGAAGAATGGAGTTGAAACTAAAATTGTAGGAATAAGAAGTAACCTTAAAATTTTAAAATTAAAAGCAAGTTTCTTTGTTTTTTTTAACATTGATTAAATTAATTTTTAGGGTTAATTGAATTAACCCAAATTTAAAGTTGAAAATTGTTTTATTAAGATTAACATCTATCGGTCCTTAATTTTGAAGCTCCTCTTAAATAGGGATGCTTAACAGGATTTTTAGAGGGTAATAAAACTTGTGCCATTATTCTTATACAAAAATTGACATCATTTGAGACATACATCTGTTGACAGTCTAAAAATGCTACTGAATCAAGTCCATTACATTTCCTAGCAATTGAAGCAGGAAAACATGCATCTAAGTCTTTTGTCGATGTAAATATAATGGATAATAAATTGTTCTTATTAAGATTGTTGCGTGAAATTAATTCATCTATTAATTCCACTACCGCATCTTCTATTTCGCTAACAGAATTTCCAGTTGCAGTTGTAGCTCCGCGAATAAATGTAATTTTATAATCATCTTTCATTTTTTCATACATATTGATTTAAGGCTTATACAACCAGAGTATTTTATTGGATGAATCAATCTCAAAAAAGATATTATTAACAACTTTTTCAATAATTTTACTTCCAGGTATTAGGCCAAGTATTTTCTTTTTTTTCTTCCCAAATGTTAAGGGCTGAATTTTAGGATCAATACTAACCATATTTGCAGCAAGTTCCCTAGCAACAAATTCATCTCCAACCTCATCAACAAGTCCCAATTCTTTTGCTTGTGAACCAGTAAAAATTCTTCCATCTGCAAATTTTCTTACTTTTTCTACAGGTAAATTTCTTCCTTCAGCTACAGCTTCAGTAAATTGTTTATAACTTTCATCTATCAGGCCTTGAAGTAGTTCTCTGCCTTCCTCACTTAAAGGTTTATCTGGAGAAAGTATATCTTTAAATACGCCACTTTTAACAGTTTCGAATTTTATACCAATTTTATCTAATAATTCAGATAAATTATTTCCTCTTATAATCACACCAATGGATCCTGTAATTGTGCCAGGATTTGCAACTATTTTGTCAGATGCAACACCAATGTAAACACCTCCAGAGGCTGAAATGTTTCCAAAACTAGCAATAACTTTACATCCTTTTCCCTTAAGTCTTTTAATAGCAGAGTATATTTCTTGGCTATCTCCTACAGTTCCACCTGGAGAATCAATCCTCACGATTAAAGCAGGAAATTCTCTATCCTCAATTTGTTTAAGAGCTTTTAGGACAGAAACTCTTGTTGAACTTGTAATAGGCTCATCAATTACGATACGAGCCATTCTTTTTTTTGACTTTCGTCTAAAAGGCCAAATCATTCTTTTAAGGTAAATACATAAAACTACTTTAAAAAGATTACCAGCAGACCTAATGAATTCAATCCTAAATTGGTTTTTAATGATACTCCCTTTTGCACTTTGGGGTACCTCAATGGCGGCTATGACGCCCTTAGTATCTAGTGCTGGGCCAGAGTTTGTTGCTTCTTTAAGATTACTTCCTGCAGGAATTCTTGTTCTAATAACGACATATTTGTTTAAAAGGGATTTAAAAATTTATAAGTGCGATTTGAAGTGGTTTTTTGTTTTTACAATAGTCGATGCTACTTTTTTTCAGTTGTTTTTAACTTATGGTATAGAAAAAACAGGAGCAGGTCTAGGCTCTGTGTTGATTGATTCTCAACCTCTTTTGGTAGCAATTTTAGCAAGAACAATTTTTGGAAATTTAATTAATCCAATAGGATGGTTAGGCTTACTTTTTGGCTTGGGAGGAATAGTTTTCTTAGGAGTTCCGCAAGAATTTTTAGAAAATTGGTGGTTAATGTCTGATAAGTCTATGAGTGATATAGCTTTTAACTTTGGAGAACTTTGGATGCTTGCAGCCTCTCTCGCTATGGCACTTGGCACGATTTTAATTAGGTTCACATGTACTAAAAGTGATCCAGTTGCGGTCACGGGATGGCACATGGTTTTAGGGAGTGTGCCCCTAATTCTTAAGCATTGCTTAAAATCAAATTTTCAAATAATTCCAGAATGGTCAATATTTGATTGGGGACTCATGTCATTTGCAAGTATATTTGGAGGAGCAATAGCTTATGGATTGTTTTTCTACTTTGCAAATGATAAAGAAATAACTGGATTTAGTACACTTGCATTTTTAACTCCTGTATTTGCTCTTCTTAGTGGAGGTGTTTGGTTAGATGAAAGACTTACTTTTGTTCAATGGATAGGAGTAGCTTTTGTTCTTATCTCGGTATTTTTTGTGAGCCAGAGAAGGTCTTTATGGGAAAATAAACTTAACGATACTAATATTTAGTTAGTTTTTTGGTGTAAAAAGTTTAAATAATGCGAATAGTTTTGATAAGTACTCCTATAGGTTTCTTGGGAAGCGGCAAAGGTGGAGGAGTTGAATTAACTTTAAATTCTTTAGTTTCAGGGTTGCTTAATTTAGGTCATACAGTAGAGGTAATAGCTCCTAAAAATTCAAAATTATATAAAAGCAATGAAAAAGCAAAATTACATTATGTAGAAGGTCAAGATCAAATTAGTTGGCAGCATCAAAATTACAATTCGCCTGTAATTATCCCAGATAATTCACTTTTAGCAGGAATGGTTGAAAAGGGAATTAATATCGCTAAACAATCAGATGTATTGTTAAACATGTCTTATGATTGGTTACCTATTTGGATGACTTTAAATTTAGAGATACCCATTGCACATATTATTAGTATGGGTTCGGAAAGTTCGGTAGTAAGTAATTTAATCTCAAAGGTATATTCTAAACACCCACATAACTTTGCTTTTCATTCTAAAGCACAAGCTAATGATTATCCATTTATAAAAAAACCAACAATTATCGGGAATGGTTTTAAATTAGATAATTATATTTTTCAAGATTCAGTAAAGGGACCCTTAGCTTGGGTTGGAAGAGTGGCACCGGAGAAAGGTTTGGAAGATGCAGCTTTTGTAGCAAATGAACTTGGTGAAAAAATAAATGTTTGGGGATTTATAGAAGATGAGAGCTATGCCACAAAGATAGAAAAATCATTCCCTCAAGGAACTATAGATTGGAGGGGGTTTTTAGCAACTTATGAATTACAAAAAGAACTTGGTAAATGTAGAGCTTTGCTAAATACTCCGAAATGGAATGAGGCATATGGGAATGTTATTGTTGAAGCTTTAGCCTGTGGGGTGCCAGTTATCGCTTATAAAAGGGGTGGACCGAGTGATATTATTCAGCACGGCCAAACTGGTTATCTTGCGGACCCTGATGACAAAGAATCACTTGTTTCCTATGTAGAAATTATTGATAAGATAAAACGTAAAAATTGTAGAATATGGGTAGAAAAAAATGCTTCTACAGATATATTTGCTAACAAGGTTGTGAACTGGCTAAATAAGGTAATCAAAGAATATAAGTAAATTAAATACATTAAATGATTCTTGTTAAAACAAAAAAAAGGCTCATAACCTTATTGATAGTTTTAGTTTCTGGGATCATAATTTTTATTCTAGGTTTAGGGACTACAGGACTAGTGGATGAAACCCCACCTTTATTTGCCGCAGCCGCACGGGCAATGAGTGAATCTGGTGATTGGTTGACTCCAAAAGTCAATGGAATATTCCGTTTTGATAAGCCTCCACTTATTTATTGGCTAATGGGTTTTTTTTACTCATTACCGAAAAACGAGATTTGGGATAGTTTCGGGACACTCTCCGCAAGACTACCTTCAGCTTTGGGATCATTATTTTTAATGTTGATGATTGGAGATACTTTGTTTTGTTGGCCACAGAAAGGTGACAGGCAATTTCTCACTCCAATAATTGCATCATTAGGCTTTGCTCTGTCCCCATTAATAATTATCTGGAGTAGAACTGCTGTGAGTGATGCTCTTTTAACCGGAACTTTAGGGATTAGCCTGCTTTTGTTTTGGAGAAGAATGGCAAGCGACAATAATGATCAATGCACTTCAGCGTGGGTATTTTTAGGTCTTGCAATTTTAACTAAAGGTCCTGTTGCTTTTGTTTTGGTAACGATGACTATTACATCTTTTTTATTTAGTCAGAAGGATTGGAAAAGTTTGCTCAGCAAAATAAATCCCAAGAAAGGTTTTTTGATAACAAGTCTTATAAGTTTTCCATGGTATATCTTAGAACTAATAAAAGAAGGAAAGCCTTTTTGGGAAAATTTTTTTGGTTATCATAACTTTCAAAGGTATACCTCAGTTGTAAATAATCATGCAGAGCCATTCTGGTTTTTTCTTTACATAATGATATTGGCTTCATTACCATTCACCCCTTTTTTGTATCACGGTATATTTACAGCCTTTAAGGATTTCTTGAAAAGTTCAAAAGAAACTTGCGATGTCGCTGAAACCCTTTATACATATTCTTTATGTTGGTTAACATCAGTTTTAATTTTCTTTAGTATTTCTTCTACGAAACTACCAAGTTATTGGCTGCCAGCAATTCCAGCAGCGGCAATTTTAATAAGTAATAGCTTTATAAACTTAAAAAAGCTAAGTAGAAGTTATTTATATTTATGGACTTTTAATATTTTAATTTTGTTTGGTATCTCAGTAGCATTCTTTTTCTCAAATATTTGGTTAAGTTCAATAAATGATCCTGAAATGCCTAATCTTGTATCTGAACTAATAAGCTCTGGGATAATTTTCAGAGCAAAATTGTTCTTCTCTTCTTTTACTCTTCTTGCAATAATTTTATTTTATTTTAAATCCAAAAATATCTTACTCTATCTTCAAATTTTACTTTTAATTGGACAATCTTTTTTGATGTCGCCAATTAGAAAATTAGCAGATACTTCCAGGCAATTACCTTTGAGGAATATCTCAAAATTAATATTAGATATTCGTGAGGGGCAAGAAACTTTAGCGATGATTGGGATAAGAAAACCTTCTTTACATTATTATTCGCGTCAAATAGTTTTTTATGAATCAAATACTAAAGAAGGATTAATTAATCTTTCAGACAGGCTAAAAAATGATAGGAGAGAAAATTATGAGGATCAACCTGATTATGAATACAAATCTTTTTTGGTCGTGATAGATGAATACTCTTCGCGCCAAATACATTGGTCAAATATTAATCATCAAGAATTGGGTCAATTTGGGATTTACAATTTATGGCGAATTCAAAAAAGTGATTTAAATAAGTATTCAGAACTTTTAGTGAATAGTGGTTATAAATCTAACTGGAGAAAAAGAAAAGTTGAAAAATTTTAGCAAAGTCTTTTTTTAAGAATAGCGTTTTTTAGATCATCAAAGCTGCACTTATTGGGGATTTCAATTTTATTCAAATCTTCAAGTAATTCGAGATCGATTACAGAATCTTCTGCTAAAAAACTAAAGACTTCATTAATGCTTATTCCCATATCTTTTGCCATCTCTGAGATTAGCCTTAGAGTATCCTTCCTCACAGAAATCCTGAGATCTAAAGGGATAAATTCATTCTCAGGGTTCGCTGACTTCATAACCTAAATCTTAAGACATTATGTAGTTATCCGGATATTATCTTTACAATTATCATTAATCATGTATTTTCGCTAAAAGCTTTTTATTTAAAGGCATTCATAAGAATCTTTAAGAGAGGAATTGTAATTATTGAAATCAAAGTTGTAGTAAAAAGAATTTTTGAAGCGATTTTTTGTTTCACGTCGTAAGCCTCTGCCATTAAAATTGTGGATATTGCCGTTGGGGTTCCTGCCTGAAGAATTACTGCTGATGATTGATAGAAGTCAAAATTCAAAAATTTGCTTATAAAAAAAACAATAAAAGGTAAAATAAATAACTTTAATAAAATTGAAAATTTAATTTCTTTATTAAGATCAAAAAATTTACCTTTTTGATTTGTTATTATGCCTAGTTTTGTTCCTACAATAATTATTGCTAAAGCAATCACTATTTTTGCAGGTATCCAAAGGTAATTGCCTAATATCTCATTTATTTGGAAAAGATATCCTAAGAGCACACCTATGATCCCTCTTGATGCAGGACTATTTATCAATGCGTTTAATAAGCCTTCGATATTTGGTATGTTCTTATCTTTGGATTTTTCTTGAAGAAAAAAAGGTCCAAATATCCAAGCGAAAAGTGTTGTTCCTAAGTCAAATCCGATAGTAAAGTTTATAGTTGTTGAAGGGAGAAGTGCTATTGCAATTGGGATTCCAAGAAATGATGTATTACCTATTAGGCCTGCAAGCTGCAAGGTGTAATTAGGAAATCTGTTTCTAAATATTGGGAAAATATTTATTAGAACTACTAAAAATCCAATTAAGGAAAATGCCAAGAATGCACTTTTAATGAGGTTTATATCTATACCCTCTTTTAATAAAAGACCCATTACACTTAATGGAATACCAAATCTTATTAAAGGTCTTGCCATATATTTAGAAATCCTTGGATTCTTTTTCCCAAGAAAAAACCCAAAAATTAAGAAAGGGATAATATTTATAAACAGAGAGTAAATGGTATTAGTTAATTATTTAATAAAGCAATACTAACTCGTCGTCGCTCAGTCAAAAAGTTTTTTAAATATGTATAAATTAAATTATTTTCCATATTGCTTTGTCAGGGATTAAAGGAGATTTATGCAAATCTTCTGGTTCTTTAGTCAAAACTCTCCAGGTTGGAACTCTACAAGTGACATAAGCAGGACTCTCTATCAAAATCCCTGGTTTCTCATCAAAGGTACAAGTAAACCCTTCTTTCCAAAACCCACCCTTGTTAAGGCTACCTTTAAACCAAACCCAACATTTTGAAGTTTTCAAGATCAGGAAAAATTTAGTTTTATAATAAATAAGATTTAGGTAATATCTCTAAATAATTTAATACTATTAAATTATTTAATGTTGAATTAAGGTTTTTGAAAAATATATTTTTGATATTAGTATCAAGGTATTTAAGATTAGGGTAATTAAATTAGCTATCAATATTGGTGTAGAAGAAATTTTATAACCATAAATAATCCAAGACAAAACTCCGATAATAAACATCACTAAAGTTGTCAAAGAGACATCATCTGCCTTTTTTGTTTTTAAAGTCTTTATCAATTGAGGTAGAAATGCAGCTGTTGTTAAAATCGCTGCAAAATATCCAAATATGTCTACATTCATAAAAAGGTTTTTAAAAACTATTCTTTTATTAAATCAGATAAAAATCCTAAAGGATCCCTCATATTTGATGAATATCCAAGTACATCACTTGAAAAAAATTTATAAATAACTTGATTTCTTTTGTTTAATAAAAAAGACGCTCCTCTTTGAGGCAGGTATTTTTCATTAAGAATATAATCACCCCAATTTTGGATTATTTGATTCATATTATTTAATCTAAATGTTGCTAATTCAAATGGTCTCAAATAACCATCACCGAAAACCTGCCTGAAAGAACTACCTGAAATATTTAGAAATTTTAAAACGTCAATTTTCTCAAATTCTGAATAAATTTGCTTTGCTTTACGGTCTCCTGTATAGCCTCTAATAACTTCTTTTATTGTTTTAAAAGAATTTATTCCAGATAACATAAGAAGCATATTAATCCAACCTCCTAAACCAATATTTAAACCTCTTGAGACTTTGAGATTATTATGGATTTGGTTATCAGAGACAACTATTAAATTTTCTGCAGGAAAGCCAGTAAACTTACAGAATTTTTCTTTACCTTTTTGACTGCCAATAGCAATGGCAAAGATATCTAAATTTTTATTTTGATGTTTTTCGATAAAATTTTTCAAATTAATTGCATATTCAATGCTGTCAAAATCTCCTAATAAACCAAATAAAACTATAAATTTAAAGAGTTTCGCACTTTTAAAGTTAAATTCTTCAACTAGATTATTTATATCATTTTGAAATTTGTTAGTCATATTCTTTATAAAGAAGAATTTAAGTTATTCTAAAAAAAATTTTCTTACTTGGATTAGTATAAAATTTTACATGAAAAAGTTTTTAAAAAAGTTTATTTATCGTTTTTAGATTTTATTATTTTAAGGTAAACATTTTGAAGTTATGACTGTAGGAATTTATTACGCAACTACAACTGGAAAAACTGAAGACGTAGCAGATCGTCTTCACAACTTTATTTCTTCAGCAGAAGCACCTAAAGATGTATCTGATGTTGATGATCTTTCAGAATTTGAAGGCCTTGATGGAATTATCTGTGGTATACCTACCTGGAATACCGGAGCAGATGAAGAAAGATCAGGAACTGCATGGGATTCAATATTGGAGGATATTGGTGAACTAAGTTTATCAGGGAAAAAAGTTGCAATTTTTGGTTTAGGAGATTCTTCTACCTATACAGAAAATTATTGTGATGCCATGGAAGAACTTCATAGCTACTTCACGAAAGCAGGTGCCGAAATGGTCGGTTATGTAGATAAATCATCTTATACATTTGATGAGTCCAAAAGCGTCATTGGAGAAAGTTTTTGTGGATTGCCTCTTGATGAGGATAGTGAATCTGATTTGACTGATTCACGTCTTGAAACATGGGCTTCTCAGCTAAAGGGTGAAATCCCTTCGTTGGCATAAGCTATCAAAGATATTACTTTCTGATTTGTAACATTTGTTCTCTCTTAATATGTTTTTTTTACATAAGTAATTAAATCTGTAAAGAACATGTAAAAAACATACTGATTAGCAATATGTTTAACATGCTGTTTATTTAAATCAAGTGTTACAAACTTACGGGAAATCTGATGTCACCTATGACTGGTATGCAGGAAATTCTGGTGTTGTTGGCCGTTCAGGTAAATTCATAGCAGCTCATGCAGCACATGCAGGATTAATGATGTTCTGGGCAGGAGCTTTTGGATTATTCGAATTGGCACGTTACGACGCCAGTATTCCAATGGGTGCACAAAAAGCAATTGTTTTACCTCACCTTGCGGGTATTGGAATTGGTGGCGTTGAAAATGGTGTTATTACAGAACCATATGGAATTGTAGTTATTTGCACACTGCATCTAATTTTCTCAGCGGTATTAGGTGCTGGTGGATTATTACATTCCAATAAATTTGCAGGTGATCTTGGAGACTATCCAGAGAATAGTAAGCCACAAAAATTTGATTTTGAGTGGGATGATCCAGATAAATTAACTTTTATTCTTGGCCATCATCTGATCTTTCTTGGGCTTGGAGCAATAATGTTTGTCGAATGGGCTCGCATTCATGGAATTTATGACCCAGCTATAGGATCTACTAGGCAAGTTGTTTACAATTTAGATATTGCTGCTATTTGGAATCATCAATTTGATTTTTTAAAAATAGATAGTTTAGAAGATGTTATGGGAGGACATGCTTTCCTCGCTTTCCTAGAAATAATTGGTGGAGTTTTCCATATTTGTACTAAACAATTTGGAGAATATACAGAATTTAAAGGAAAAGGATTACTCGGTGCTGAGGCTATTTTGTCCTACTCAGTAGTTGGTGTTTCTTATATGGCTTTTGTAGCTGCTTTTTGGTGTGCTTCCAATACAACCATATATCCAGTTGATCTATATGGCGAGCCATTAAAACTTCAATTTGAATTTGCCCCTTATTTTACTGATACGGTAGATTTAGGCTCGGGAGCTTATAGCTCAAGAGCTTGGCTAGCAAATACTCATTTTTACTTGGGTTTCTTTTTCTTACAAGGTCATCTTTGGCATGCATTAAGAGCTATGGGATTTGACTTTAAGAAAATCGGTCAAGCATTTGACAATATAGAAAATACAAAAATTACACAAAACTAGTTTTATTTATTAAAAAAACCTCTCTTTATCAATGAGAGGTTTTTTTTTTGTAGAATTTTTATATGATTTAAAAATTAAATGGAGAAATTTAAAGAGATTAATTGCAAAGAGGTTTTTCGAAAGGCTTACGAAAATAGGTATACCTGGAATAATGAATTTAATGGTTACCAAGGTAAGTGTATTTTATTAATTAATAACAATATTCATAAAGGTAATTTCTTATTAGACAAAGGCTTTAAACCACATATTAAAGAAATAGATGATGAGAAAATTGTTAAAAGTATTTCCTCTCAATTATTTGAAGTATGCATACACAGGGTAAAGAGAGAATTCCAATCTGTTCATTCAGAAAATAATTTTAATTTACTTAAAAGTTCAGAAAAAGGCATTGAAATGATAATAAGTGGCAAAAATGAAGGTGATAAATATAGAGTTCAAAATGACTGCATTAATATGGTTTATAGAAGAATCCATGGAACTATAATTGAAATTTTTGTTGAAGAATTCTTAGATACAGGAATAGGTACCCTCAGTAAAAAATACAATAGTCAACAAATTGATCCAGATTCACTAAAAGCAAATTCACAAAAACTGGAATTCAATGATGAATTTATAAATATAGGAAAAGGAGATTATTGGATTTTAAATTCTAGAACAATAAAATACTTAAACCAAAATCATGAAGAAGAAATCCAAAAGTTTGTTTTCGAAGATATACGTTTATTGAACTAAGTTTTTTATTCAACCAATCTAAAACCTTTATCAAGTAGTTTTTGATAAAGGATTCTAGCTCTAAAGGCTAAAATTTGCTCTTCATTCTCATTACTAATTACATGGAAATAATTATTATCAAGTTTATTTTTGCTAAAACATACGTTTGCCTCGCCTAATCTTAAAGTCCAGTTTTCTTCTTTGGCTAAATGCTGATTAGGTCCTAGATCCCAAGGACATTTCTCAGGATATTTTTCTCTTTTAGAACCCATATGATTAATTTTAACTATCCAATGTTAGTAAAAATTTAAAAGTATGGCTATGGATTCTAATTTTTAGATTTGTTTACAAATGTAATCAAGTTATTGTTTACTCTTTTGTAGCTATTAAACAATAAAAGGGATCTTTTTTAAAAAAATTAAATATATTATCTAGACCTGGTTGATTAAACTTTTGAATAATTTTTGGTTCATTAAATCCGTTTGTTATTAATACTTTTCTCACATATTTGACTCTCTCTTCCTCAGTAGAAGTAGTCCATATATTGGGAGCTTTATGCCAAAATGCTCTATTTGAAAAAGAGATTATAAACTTGCCTTGACCACTCAAAATCCTTGTAATTTCTTTGGTTAAATTTTCTGGATATTGTAAATATTGCCAAGCGGCCACCATTAAACAATAATCAATACTCTCATTATCAAGGGGTATTTCTTGATTAAAATTGAAATTTTGTATCCAATAATTATCAAAAATTTTGTTTTTTTCTAATTCTTGTTTGTTTAATCCATGCCCGATAACTTTTTTATATTTTTTCTCTACAGGTAAATAACTGTCCCAACTTGACATTAAATCTAGGACAGTTGAATAATCTGCAATTTCATTTTTATAAATATTTGATAAATATTGCCTGAAATTTGCATCTAGATGATAAACAAATTTAGGGTCAGAATAAAATTCTGCATCATTACTCTCATCAAGTTTTTTTCTTTGATAATTATTTAAAACATCCAAAATTACTAATATTGAATTGCATTTTAAATTTAGTAAATAGATATTCATATCGTGTTTTTAAGATGTATTTTGCCTTTAATTAATAAAGATTTTTAAAAAAACTAGACATCTATTAAAAAAAAGTTAAATTATTAATTAATAATTTAATTAATAATGATTGAATTCAAACGGGGCAAAAAGAGTAGATCTAAAAATGCCCTTTTCAATCCCTATAAAAACGGAATAAGTTCTTACGATATGGCCTATCTTTCTTCAAAAAAAGTTTTAAAAGCTAAAACTATTTATATAGAGAGTGATTCTCAAAAAGATTATATGGCTGCATAAATATGCCTTACATTAATGTTTCTACATCAGCTAAAGTAGTTGATAAGAAAAAATTTCTTGAAGAAATTTCAATATTAGTTTCATCTTTAACAAATAAATCAAAAAGATTTGTAATGGCCAAATTAGATGATAATTCCGAAATGTATTTTGTAGATGAAAGTCCTTGTTGCTTTTTAGAGATTAAGTCAATAGGCTCCTTATATCCTTTAGAAATGGCAAAGCCAATATCTAATTTTATATATGAGAAGATCGGAATTCCAATAGATAAGATTTATATTTCTTTCGAGGATGTACCTGCTTCAATGTGGGCTTGGAATGGAAGAACCTTTGGTTAAGAATTATTATTTTAGTTATTTTTTGAATGGAAATAAATAAGTTAGATGATTTAAATAGTCTTAGGACTGCGCCACAATTAGGCAGTATTCAAGTAAAAAAACTATTAGAAGAAATAGAAGCAAATATTCTTAATGCAGATTGGATAACAATAGGGATAATGGCATCTTGTGATACTGAGGCTATTGAAGCATTGCAATCAATTCTTAAAAAATATTCCACAATTAAATTTGGAAATTTAGATTCCCTTCATGCTGATGGAAGTGTTTTTTTAAAAGGTAATCAAAAAACTGGCAATGTTTTCGTTAGATCTGAAAACGGTTTGGGAGAAGGAATTTTAATAACATGTCAGTATGAAAAAGATGCTCAAGAATCAAATACTTATGGACCATTACCCCTTGATTTTTTTACTTAATAATTATTTTTAGATTTTTTAATCAAAAATTGTTAGTGCAAAGAATTTTTTAGCTGTAAATTTATTTTGGAAACTAGATTTGATTATTACTGTTGTTAATCAAAATCGATAATTTTTTAATAAATTGTTTTTGTTCTTCTTTTCAGGCAGTTTTGTTATTATATTTTATGGTAATGCTCTAAATTTTTAGACTTTTAAATAGATGTTTTTTCAGGATATAATTCAAAACTTAAATAAATTCTGGTCTGAAGAAGGGTGCTTAATAATGCAACCATATGATACTGAAAAAGGGGCTGGGACGATGAATCCGCATACTTTTTTAAGGGCTATTGGACCGGAACCTTGGAGTGTTGCATATTCAGAACCATGTAGAAGGCCAACAGATGGAAGGTTTGGCGATAATCCCAATAGGGCTCAACATTACTTTCAATATCAAGTAATAATTAAGCCATCACCAGACGGAATACAGGAAAAATATCTAATATCATTGGAGTCCCTTGGAATTAATCCTAAAAATCATGATATTAGATTCGTGGAAGATAACTGGGAGTCACCAACTCTTGGTGCCTGGGGAGTAGGTTGGGAAGTTTGGTTGGATGGTATGGAAGTTACTCAATTTACCTATTTCCAGCAATGCGGGGGATTAGATTGTAATCCAATTCCCATAGAAATCACCTATGGATTAGAGAGGATCGCAATGTTCTTGCAGGATAAAGAGAGTATTTGGGACTTAGATTGGAACAAAAATCTGAAATATAGTGATATTTGGCTTCAATTTGAAAAAAGTCAATGTTCATATAATTTTAATGGTTCTAGTCCTGATAATCTCAGGAAATTATTTGAAATTTATCAAGATGAAGCAAATTCTTTAATCATTAAAAAATTAACTTATCCCGCTCTTGATTTTGTTCTAAAATGTAGTCATACCTTTAATTTGCTTGATGCAAGGGGAGTTATTTCAGTTACAGATCGCGCTCAATACATTGAAAAGATTAGAAAATTAGCTAGAGAAGTTGCATCATCATGGGTATCGGAAAGAGAATCCTTAGACTATCCACTGATTAAGAATTAAATGTAGATAATTTTTAAAAAGAAGCAATAGGAGTCAATGTATCAAAAGTTACACCTAATTGAAACTTATATGGCTTTATTTTTTGGTTACCTCCGATACAGTATAAGTACCCAAATCCTGGGTTTTTATATTGTGTGAGGCAAAATGAAACTCTTCCAACAAATGTTGGTGGCGGGGGCAACTTTGAGCTTATTAGCTCCAATGACTGCTCAGGCTTCCGATATTGTCAATATTGAGGAAATGAATAGCTACTCTCGTAGCAAAAAAAAGAAATCTCCAAAATTTGACAGCAAAACTTTCACTAACGATATTAGTGATGTAGCAAACATTAAAGGCGGTAATAACGGTCTTGATGTTCAACAAAATATTTTTGAAGCTGGCACCTTTTCAGATACTACCGTTATGGGTGGTGTTGCTGTTATGTGGGTCGGTGCAATTGATGGTGCTGACGAAATAACAGGAAATGCAACTGATGAAGGTACTTCAACAGGTTACACATACAAATGGGACTTAAATACAAGTTTTACAGGCGATGATAATCTTTATGTTCGTCTTAAAACTGGTGAACAAGGTGATGTATGGAAAAACAAGTACTTTTACCATATAGAGACTAAAGATAATAGTGATCTACTTGAGGTAGATAAAATGTGGTATACCTTCCCAGTTGGTGAAAAAATTACAGCCTTTGTAGGTCCAAGGATTGAAAACTATTACATGTATATCACTCCTTCTATTTACAAACCAGGCGCACTTAAATCTTTCAAACTTGGTGGAAATAGTAACTTTGGAGCAAGTACTGATGTAGGTCTTGGAATTAAGTACGAACTTGATAATGGATTTGGTTTTGCTACCGGCGTGGTTGATAAGGAAGCTGATGAGGACGAAGGTTTCTTCTCTCCTGATAGCCCATTGAAGTGGGATACACAGCTTGCATATACTGCTGATAGATGGCATGTCTCAGGAACTTTATCCACTGCTCGCAACTGGACAGCTCATGATTACAACGCTACTGCATTAGGTAGGCAAGTAGCTAGAGATTCAAATGGTTTAGCTCTAAGAGCTTACTGGATGCCAGAGGAATACGGTACCAACATACCTGATATTTCTTTCGGTTATGATACTAAATCTTACGGTGGAGTATTTACTGCTGGTAATACTACAGAAGCAACTAGTTACTTTGTAGGATTTACTTGGAAAGATATGATCCAAGCTGATGACAGAATCGGTTTTGCATTCACACAACCTTTAGCAGCTACTGAGGTTCAAGGTGGTGGAGCAACTGGTGAAGTTGATCCTCAAGTTTGGGAACTTTATTATTCCTTCAGACCAAATGATTCAATGGAAATAACACCTGCTATCTTTGGTGGAAATGACATTGCAGCAGACGAAGAAGATGACATATTTGGTATGCTTCTTACTACAAAGTTCAAATTCTAATTATTAGTTTTACTTAAAACTAATATGACATAAAAAAACACCCAATCTAGGGTGTTTTTTTTTAAGTGTTTAAATTAAACTTACCAACAATTCTCTCCTTCACCTATAGGTATGCAAACACTCGATTCTGCAGACTCATCTGCTAATTCTTGAGCTCTAGCATCTAATTTGAAATCAGCATCAAGAGGCATATCAGTATTCCATTCTTTTAAACCTCCTAAATCATTTTCTCCCGCTTTTAGGGTTGTATTTTCTGCAGATGAGATAGCTAGAGCGCTTGTTGCAGCTAAAAATATTGCAATTGAGCTTTTTTTTGGCATTGATAAATTCTGAATCAATATTTTTTATTTTAGTTATTTAGAAAAAGTTTTTCTATGTAATGTATAAAATGATTCAAGACTAATCTCCTAATCTTCTTAAAAGATTGGAATACGATTTATAGATGAGGTCTACTTCCTCCGATCTGCCATATTTAGTAATTAATGATCTGGCAGCGGCATCTATATCAAATAAATATTCTCTTTCTTCAATGCTTTTTACATAGCTTTCAATCCAACCAATAAATACTAATCTTTCACCAGAAATCACTTCTTCTACTGAATGTAAATATGTACTTGGATAAACTATTATTTCCCCTGCGTCCAGTTTAAATATTTTTTCTGAGTTGAAACTCTCAATTGATAATTCACCACCTGTATAGTTTTCTTTGTTACTTAAAAATATTGTAAAAGATAAGTCAGCTCTTCCAGATGACATATAAGCGTTATCAATATGACGCCCATATTTCATCCCACTTTTAGATTTTGAGAAGATTGTTCCATGAACTTTTTTAGGTAAAGCGAAGCTCTTAATTAAATCATTACTAAGAATCTTTTTTGTGATTAATCCAGAAAACTTTTTTGATAAATCTGAATCTCTTCTAAGTTGTAAATTATTTTTCACCTTTGCGGCATGTTTTCCAGCAGTTTGCTTGCCATCTTGCCAGAATTTCTCTTCTTTGTTTAATGATTTCCTAAGAATATCTAATTCTTCAGAATTCAATAGTTGATGAGTTAAAAAATTCATTTTCGGTATAAAAAATGATACATATTAATGTATAGAAATTCGCCTAAAGAGGCCTATTTATGAAGTTAGATATAAAGTAACCATAGATACTATTTTGAAAAAGTGCAAAATCTAAAAAAACTATTTTACTCAGCACTAACATGTACATTTTTACTGAATTTAAATATACCCGCTAATTCAACACAAAAAGAGGTCAAAGTTTATTCTGGGAGACATTACAATACTGATAGAAGTGTCTATAAACAGTTTGCAGATGAAACAGGAATCAAAGTTAGACTTATAGAAGCTGCAGGAATATCTTTAATTGAAAGGTTAAAGAGAGAGGGAAAAAATTCTCAAGCAGATTTAATATTGTTAGTTGATGCAGCAAGAATTACTAATGCGGCTAAAGCTGGATTGCTTCAACGTATAGAATCAAATTCTTTAGAAAATGATGTTCCAACTGGGCTAAAGGATAAAAATAAGGAATGGTATGCATTAACCAGAAGAGTAAGAGTTATGGTCGCCAATCCAAAAGTTGTAGATGTAAGCAAGATTAGGGACTACACAGATCTAGCTGACCCATCTTTAAAAGGAAAAGTATGCTTAAGGAATAGAAAAAGTCCATATAATCAATCTTTAGTAGCTAATCAAATAGTTAACAAAGGTGAATCACTAACTAAATCTTGGTTAAGTGGAATGATTTCTAATGTTTCCCAACCTTTCTTCCCAGGTGATATTTCAATAATTAGAGCTGTTTCTAAGAAAAAATGTGGAGTAGGTATTGTTAATCATTATTATGTAGCAAGAATGTTAGCTGGTGTTAATGGTAGAAGAGATGCCTTATATGCAAAGAGAACTTCTGTAATTACGCCAAATCCTGCTCATGTAAATATTAGCGCTGGTGGGTTAGCTAAATACGCAACAAACAAAAATGAAGCTATTAAGCTTCTTGAATATTTGGCATCTCCAGAGGGAAGTAAAGGCCTTGCTGCCCCTACTTTTGAACATCCATTAAAAGAGGTTAATCAAAATCCAATTGTCAAAGACTTTGGAGAGTTTATTCCCGATAAAGTAACTGTAGAAGACCTTGGGTTAAATAACTCTCTTGCAATAAAATTGATGAAAGATTCAGGTTGGGACTAAAAATTAAGATAATGGGGATAGAACATAACCTTTGCTTTTAATATGTGCATACTTATGAGAGGGAGAGGTGGCTGAGTGGTCGAAAGCGAACGATTCGAAATCGTTTAATGGGAAACTATTCGTGGGTTCGAATCCCACCCTCTCCGGATTTTTTTAGTGTCTGAAAATGTCAGAGACATTCTGTGAATGTCAAAATCCCTGTAAATACTTGCAATAACAATAATTATTGTATTTTCTTCTTAAAAACAGTGTCTCATAATGTCAGGTGAATTCAGACAATGTCAGATCTTTTTTCTCTAAAAGTGTTGGGGGAAATGTTGGGGGAATTTTAAAAGTGTTGGGGGAATTTTAGCGATTTACAAAAATTCTTTTGCCAGTAAGTGTCTGAGAGTGTCTCATGGATTCATCTCAACTAACACCCTCTCCGTATTTCTAGAAGTCAGAGATTGTCAGTATGCCCAGTTTGAATGTTATAACTAAGTTATTTAAGGTATTCTTTAACCCATTTGACTTTTGTAATGTACCACAATGACCATATATGTCTCTATGGTTTTCCAAGTTTTTAAATAGGTCTTTGGGTTTCTAAAGAATAAAAATAACTAAAAAATGGAATAAAAAAGTTTTTCTGTATTCTATTTTCATTTTTTCAAAAATTTAATAAAGTATTAATTAATCCTTCAGTTTTTTTGTGCGTAAAGAATTTGTTGAAGTACAAAGAGGAGACTTTCAGTTTTGGGGTCATAATTGTTTTTCTGTGAGCAATGAATTTACGACTTTATTGATTGACCCATGGTTTTCAAATTCAGGTGCATTTTGTAGTAGTTGGTTCCAATATCCTAAAAACCATCATCTTAAAAATTGTGTTTTGGATCTTATTTGTGAGAAGAAAAACATTTTTATTTTTGTTTCTCATGAACATCAAGATCACTTCGATAAGGAGTTTTTAAGTTGTGTTCCTCCTAATGTCAAGATAATAATTCCAAAGTATTTTGATAAGGATTTCAGAAATCAGATAATTAAAGATTCTAATAATGTTGTTGAATTGGAGAATAATGAGAAATATTCATTAGATAATGAAATAAGTATTTTGTTATTTATTAAAGACATTGGGATCAACCACGATGCTGCAATTTTAGTAAAGACTAATAATTTTGTATTTTTCAATCAAAATGATTGCAAAATTTTTGATCAAATATATAAAGTTAAAGAAACTATTGATTTTTATTCAGTTCAGTTTTCAGGGGCAAATTGGCATCCATCAAATTTTAATTTTTCTGATAAAAAGAAGAAAAAAATTTCTTCTGAGAAAGTGAATAGTAAATTTGCAAATGTTCTTAATGCTTTAAATATTTTAAAACCTAAATATTTTATACCTGCTGCAGGACCAGCGATTTTCCCTTTCCTAGAAAAAGAACTTTCTTTAGGACAAAATAATATATTTGTTCATCAACCTGAATTAAAAAACTTTTTGGAAGATAATCAATTTAAAAACACTTTATTTCTCAAACCAGGTGAAAGTTTTAATTCAAATAACTCTGAACCAATTAAGGTTCCAAGTTTTGAAGATATAAAATCTTATAAAATAGGATTAAAAAATAAATGGAGTGATATCCCTGACAAATTTGATAGGTTTGTTTTAGAAGAAGAAATTAATGAAAGATTTTCAAAAATAGACGATATTAATATTAAAAATTGTCCAGTATTAATTTTTAATTATGGAAATGTTTTTAATAAAGATGATCGAACAACCCAAAACAAAATTTTTATAGATATTGAAAATAAAAAATTATTAGAAACATTTGATTATGCATCAAATTATCAGGAAATCGTTTCTAAAGAAAAATACTTTTACTTAATGTGTAACGAAAGGTGGCAAAATGTATATTTAACATTGAGAGCAAAAGTATTTAGAAAACCTGATATTTTTAATAATGACTTAAATATATTTCTTTTCTCAGATTCTTCCAATATAAAGGATAACTTTTTGAGTACTTATTATATAGACCAAGAGAGGATTGATATTAAAAATAAAAAAGGAGAATGTTTCAGGATTAATAGATATTGTCCTCATCAAAAGGCAGATTTATGTAATGCTGAAATAAATGAAGATAACCACTTAATTTGTCCAGTACATGGATGGAAATTTGATCTAAATAATGGAGGTATTGATAAAAGAAGTAATTTAACAATAAATTCTAGAAATAAGAAATGTTTAGAAAATTGATTAAATAAAATTTAAAAATGTCTCAGGGTTATCTTAGGGTTTTATTTAAATAACTAAGTTAAAGTGTGGTCAGAGTAGGTCATTACTGGATTTCTAATTATAATTCCATGAACCCCTCTCCGTACGATTTCAAATCGTCCCATTTTACGGACGATAAATTTATTAAAAATTCCCTGAGTTTATATCTATAAATTAATTTCGCCTCTATTCAAATTTAAATCTAATTCTTAAATTCAGCCTTGAAAACAATGCACTGTTGGCGGGGTTTTGAAAATCTATTGACGGGTTTTATTAATTTATTTTTTATAAAAGTCTCGACAAAAATTTTAGAAGTGAGATGCTGAGTAAGAGTCGCTTAATTATGAAACGTAAAAAAATTTTTGAAAAAAAAATTAGTTTTCACGATAAACAAGAAGGATATACAATCGTTGAAATTCTACTAGTAACATTAATTTTTGGCTTGACTTTTAGTGTATCTCTCCCATTGTTTGGGGCTGTAATTAATAAGGCAAGGCAAAAAGAGGCAACTCTAATAGTTAATAGTGTTCTTAAAGCAGTAAAGGCTAGTTATGCTTTGGATTCATTCTTACCATCTAAAGTAAAATCTCTCGAAAAATTTGCTTCATTTCAAAAGTGTATCTCTGAAGAAGTTGCGATAAAAGGTAGAGAAGTTTGTGATTTAAATACTATTGCAAAAGCTGATACAAATGATACCTATTTTTATTCTCCATCTGGAAACTATAAAGTAGAGTTCAAGACTACTGGGATTAGTAATTCTGATATTATTTTTCAAGTAAGAGCTATTCCAAATGGAGTCATTTATAGAGATAAGGGCAGTAGTGTAACTGGGTGCTTTAATCCAATAGAAGGAATATCAAGTATTAAGGAATTTTCTTTCTTTAATGTTGGAGAAAAAGAATTTATGTCTTGTTTCACCTCATTTCAAATCAATAAAGTGGAGGAAGCAAGGAAAGCTGAGGAGACAAGGAAAGATGAGGAAGCAAGAAAAACGGAGGAAGCAAGGAAAGCGGAGGAAGCAAGGAAAGTGGAGGAAGCAAGGAAAGTGGAGGAGGCAAGGAAAGCTGAGGAAGCAAGGAAAGCTGAGGAGGCAAGAAAAGCGGAGGAAGCAAGAAAAACTGAGGAAGCAAGTAAAGCTGAGGAAGCAAGGAAAGCTGAGGAAGCAAGGAAAGCTGAGGAAGCAAGAAAAGCTGAGGAAGCAAAACCTAAGTGTATTTATTGGAATCCAAGAAATCCATCTCAATGTTTTAGATATAAGTAATCAAATAGATTGCTTTGAAATTTATTATTTTTAAATCATTTTCCTGAATCCAACTTGTACCCCTGAAGAATCAAAGCCATCTTTAACTTCGTAAATATAAGATGTCCCCAATCCATCATTGGTGGTGTGGGATTTTGCATCCCTTTTGAATCCCTCGATGTAAAAGATGTTTTCATCGGAAAACTTATAACTCAAACCTGCTTTTAACTGCGTAACAAAAGCTTGTCTTACGTATTCAGGAATAAAAGGAGCTGAATCTTGGACACTGTTAACGAATCCAATTCCTAAGCCAATGTATGGAGAGAATTTTTTACTATCTCTGAAATCGTAATAAGTATTAATTATGTAAAAGTCTTTATGTAATTTCCCTCTATCGTTTTCAATTTTTGTAATGCTATTGTCGAAATAAGTAAGGTATTCATCAAATCTTCCATTTTCCTGAGCATATGATATTTCTGTTCTTATTTTCCCAAAGTCATAACCTATACCTATCTCAATTGAACGCCCTAATTCTGTATATCTATCGTCCCATATCGCTTTATTAGTGGAAGTATTGTACACATCATAATTTTTTAAACTTGAGTATCCAAAAGAAAAGTTTAGATAAAAGTTTTTTCTATAATTCTCAAAACTTTTAACTTGGTGATCATTTTCTATTCTCATTTCCATTGACTTATTTTGCTTAAAAGTTGTTTCATTAATATTTAACTCTTCACTTAAAGTTTCTTTTTCTTTTCCTTCTATTACATTTGATATTTTCTTCTCTTCAGGAGTTTTTTGGTTTTTAATTTGGTTTATTTTCGTATTATTTTTTCTTAATGAGCAGGACGATAGAGGTATGGTTAAGAAAAAAATAAAAAATAAAATTTTCTTTTTAAACATTTTTAGTTAACTTTTATGTCCTTTGAATCTTCTTAATCCAATTACAACTTTAAAAGTATTGAAAGTCAAAGGATAAAAGTTTTTAAAAATAAATTTAAATTAGGTTGAAAATTTTGTTGGCGGGGTTGTTGGCGGGAATTTGATTTACGATATGAAAAACCTGTTCAGGTGTGTTCTAAAGTGTTCTCTTATGTTCAATTCTTAGTCCACCCTCTCCAGGGTAATAGGATAATTTGCACTCTTAATTTTTTGAGTTCTAATTCAATTTTCTGTAATAGAGAAGAGTTCTAAGAAATATCAATTTCTGTATAGTTGGGTTTTATTTTTATGAGGGTTGGTGGATATTCATATCATCACTCAAAAATAAGTCCTATATATTCCAGTGTCTGCCTAAGTTGCTTGAGATGGAATTTCACCCTTTCCGAGTCTTATGCACCTCGATGTCCACAAAGTCGATGGAGTGCTTTCGACTCCTGAATTATTTCTACTCCTACTGAATTGGATAAGATAGTCGCGACAACCATAAAGCACTCATACTCGGGTATTAATACTCTATTAATTTCAATTGAATAGGAGGATAATTAAGTAGTAGAGATATAGGAGGTTTTATGAGACTCACCACTCCATTCACTGCCCTTAGAAATGCAACTTCAGATATTTGGAGAATGCATGATTTTAATTATCAACTACCACAAGATCATAGACAAGATTATTGGGAAAAAGAATGCATAGAGCACCCAACTAGTTCTCATTGCAAAGTTTACTAAAGCCAATATACATTAAGATATTTACAAAGACCCTTTTCAGGGTCTTTTCTTCTATTTAAGAAGATATTTTTTAAATTAAACTAAAAAATGCCTTTTAATAATTCAATATCAAAATATGATTGGCAGTATCTTATAACTGGATTTTTTTTAATCTCAGTTTTTATTTTTACAGATTTAATTGGAGTTATTGATAAAGAATATTTTTACTTTGTACCAAGATTAATTAGTGATCAACCCCATAGGGTTTTCACATCAATTCTTACTCATGGAGATTTAAATCATTTATTAAGTAATCTCGGTGGAATAATCATCACAAGATATTTTTTGATGAGATTCGGAATTAAAAGCAGATTTTTTTATTTGAAATTTATTTTAATTTGTTCTTTTTTAAATTTTTTTATTATCTGGTTTTACGAAAAGATCTTATCGTATTTTAATATCTATCCGAATTATGCCTCTTTAGGGTTTAGTGGAATAATTTATGCTTTTTTTGGATTCATACTATTAACTTCTTTTTATGGAAAGAAATATTTCTTAGGTAAAGAAATTGGTTTTAAGTCCAATTATGAAGTCCAAAAAATGTCAAAAACAATATGCTTTATAGGTTTGATGTTCTCTTTTTTGCCAGGTGTAAGTTTATTAGGTCATTTAAGTGGATTTGTAGCTGGATGTTTTTTATTCTTAATCTAAATAAGATTAATTATTCTTTGATCAAATTTATATCATTATTGTGAGGTATTCCCAATTTTTACTTTTACTCTTTACTTTTAAATAGATCAATTTTGATATCAAAAGTAACTACTATCCCAATACTTATAAGCAGTAATCCATTCGCAATTTGTGGGGAAGGTAATACCATATAAGTCTTATTTTCAACCACCATATCGAATCTTTCCCAGTTACGATGAAAGATTGAGTAATATTAAATCTGAATAAAGCATCACCTTAAAAAATGGCAAAATTAGAAAATGATCTTGATATATATTACGCAGTTGGAAATGCAAATACTCAAAGACAAGAAAACGAACTTGCAGCAATTATGAAAAAACGTAATTCTGCAGGATGGAAGTTGATCTCAACAAGTACCTCAATAGTAGATACTAAAAACCAGTTTTCAAATCTTTATTTATTTTGGGAAAAGAAATAGTAATTAATACTATAGATATTTAATACCTTTTCCTAGTAGATTATATGCATCAGAAACTCCTCACACACTAATTTCTGATAATTAAACACCCTTTTCTTTAAATTAGGGTGTTTTTTAATGACAAATATCCCAGAAGAGACAACTTGCACATGTGGCAGTTTAGTAACAATCCATTTCCTCCTTCCACGGAAAAGAAAAATATGGCATAGTTTATGTACGTGTGAAGGAGTGGTTTTACTGAAACAGTGGAAACAAGGAAACACTTAATTCTGTAAAACCAAAATAATACCTCTAGAAATAGGGGTTTTTTTTATGGCTACTTACTAATTTTATTGACGTTCCTATATCGTTTAAAATGTTCCCTAAATATTCAAATAATGTATTCGTGGATATACACAAAATTACTCCAAAATAGTCCAGTATCTGCCTATATTACTTGAGATAGAATCCCATCCTCTCCGTACGATTTCAAATCTTACTATTTTACGGACATATAATTATTATGTATTCTGAAGCATCATCTTTATGATTTAATTTCAGATTTTTAAATATTCAAAATAAAGTTAATCTTTTGCTTAAAAGAGAAGTAGCTTTTGGGACTTTTGTAGGAGGGTTTGTTTGTATTATGCTGATATAAAGTCATGATATGATTCATATATTTGATTAAAAATTTGGAAATAAAAAAATTCTATATATTTCCAAAACCTTTTTGGAACTCTCTTTTAGAGGTAAATATTGGCAACTTGCAAAAAGAGTGTTACGAAATTAGAAAAAATATCCCTTCTCAAAAAAAAAGTAATTCAGGTCAAAACTCATATCATTCTCCCAACTTAATTAATTTTCAGAATCCACCTGAGATTTTGAAATTAATGAAACAAATTACCAAATGTATTCAAACTATACATCAACAATCTAGAAGAGAAAATGTTCGATTAGTAGATTTTTGGATAAATATTAATGGTAAAGGAGGGTCGAATGTCCCACATACGCATCCTGGAGCTAAATATTCAGGTGTTTTTTATATTAAAGTTCCTCAAGTAATGAAAGGTGGAAATCTCCTTTTTATAAAAGACTACAACGAGAGATTTTTGCAATCTGAGGAGAATATGGGATTTTTTAAAGAGGGGTATAAATTTCTTCCAAATGACTTACCAAAAATTCCAGTTAAGCCCGTAGAAAAGTTACTAATTGTTTTCCCTTCTTGGTTACCGCATTCCGTTGAACCTAATGATACAGATGAAGAACGAATAAGTTTGTCTTTCAATTATATTTTATTTAGGTAAGAGAAAATATAAAATTAGTTTGCTTTGTTGGTGAATTTGTTGGAGGAAAATTGATTGACGATATGAAAAAATTGTTCAGGTTTGTTCTATATTGTTTCCTAAGGCTGAACTTGTCAGGCTTTTATTTCCTTTAATTAATAAAAACAAGCTATGGCTAGGATGTGTAACTTACTCTAGGATTGTAAGACATATATTTTTAGAGAAAAAATAAAAAAAATGGTATCTTAATAATTGATGTTTTGACGAATGATAACTTTAAAAAGAGACTTCTTATTTCAAATTTTTTTTCATGATTATTCTTAATTCTTGCCTTTTGTAGATATAAAAAAATATGAAATATAAATCAGTTATTTTTAAAGTATTTTTTACTTATTTAGTGGTTTATTTTTTGGCATTAATATTTAAATATACTTATGATATTGAATCTTTACTAAATAATGTTCAATACAAATATTTGATAACTTTAAATATTATTTCTATATTTTTAGGTCTTCCTTTATCAATTATTTTTGACTTTGTATTAATAAAGATTTTTGGTCTAAATTATGTTTTATTTTTTTCTCCTGCTTTAACTATTTTAAGTGTGATTCAAGTTCTTATTATGAGAAAAATTAAATTCAAATTTTCTAGGAATATATTATTTTTGGACAAACCAGTAAAAAATAATCTATATAAATATTTTGCAAATATTACTTTTAAATCTTTCTATATTTTAATCATAAGGTCTTTCCCAATTTTACCTCATATCTTAGGAAGTTATATTATTGCCTCTTCAAAAATTAAAAAAGAGGTTATTTTAATCAACACATTTTTAGGATCAACTTTTTATTATGTTTTTCTGTTTCTAATAATTGGTATTGTTTAGTAAAATTTATTCTTGCCAAAAGGGATCTGTAGTTAAAGAAACCTGTAATGGACATTTTTTATGATTTTTAATAGTACTAATACAAGCCCTTACTGTTTTACCATTAACATCGATTTCACACGCTCCACAACTTCCTGTAAGGCAGCCAGTTGGGATTTCTAAACCTGCTTTTTTTGCAGAAGAAAACCAATCATCACCCTCTGAAACAAATGTTTCATTACTATTTGGCCATATAATCTTTATGTTTGTTTCTTTCAATTTAATATTGATGTGATATTTAAATGTTTATTAAATTCATTAGCAAGTTTATTAATAATCGATTCCCTTTTCTCTTTATAAGTTATTGATTTTTTATTTAATGTTGGTAAATTTTTACTCTTTCTTATTAAATTAATATATTGATTTCTCCAACTATCATTTTCAAAGATCCCATGCATATATGTGCCCACAATAGTTCCACCTTCTTTATTCTCTTTGTACCAACCTAGATTAATGTCTTTGAAAATAGGGTTAATCTTTAATGTGTTTTGAGTATCATCCAATGCGGTCTGGCCATTGTGAATTTCAAATCCATTAATTTTTGAATGGCATGGCCATAAAGATTCACATCTGATTTGACGAGTTAATTTTTTCTCAAAGAAAGTGGTTTTTAATGGTAGTAATCCAATGCCTTTTATTTTTTTTTCTGAGAAAGTTTTCGAACCTTCTTTTAAAAATGGATCTTCAAGTGATGTGCCTAACATTTGTAAACCTCCACAGATCCCAATAATGTTTCCCTTATTATTAGAATATTCTCTTATATCCTGAGATAAACCTGATTTGTCAAGAAATATTTGATCTTTAATAGTTTGTTTACTACCAGGAAGAATAATAAAGTCGTACATCTTCAAGTTTTGGGAGTCTTTAATCCATTCTATTAAGATTGAATCTTCATTTTCTAGTGGATCAAAATCTGAAAAGTTACTTATAGAGGGCAATTTTATGATCCCAACTTTGATATCAGGATTCGTAAAATGAGATTTTTTTTCTAATAAATCTAAAGAATCTTCTGGAGGAAATGAATCATTTAACCATGGAATAACTCCAATTATTGGGATTTGAGTTTTATCCTCTATCCATTTTTTCCCTTCTTCAAATAATGAAAGGTCCCCTCTGAATCTATTTATAATGATTCCCTTAATAAGCTTCTTTTCTTCAGGTTTCATTAATTCAAGTGTTCCGATTATTTGTGCAAATACGCCTCCTCTTTCAATATCAGTAACCAATATGCAATTTGCATTTAAATAC
The DNA here is from genome assembly GCA_003216415.1 of Prochlorococcus sp. AG-402-O16. Classification (GTDB taxonomy): domain Bacteria; phylum Cyanobacteriota; class Cyanobacteriia; order PCC-6307; family Cyanobiaceae; genus Prochlorococcus_A. The sequence continues at coordinate 49,620 of QCIY01000006.1, read as the reverse complement.
TTAGCAATTTTTAAATTAGTGAGATCTCTATGAATCAAATTCATTTCTACTGGACTTCCAGCCCCTTCGATAATTAAACGGCAATTTGGACTTTTTCTATAAATAGAACTTAGGCTTTTTTTAATTACTTCCCAACCTGGAATAAACCAATCTTTGTAGTAGTTTTTGGCAGTTGTTATTCCTATACTTTTACCAAGGTGAATCACCTCACTTGTAGAATCACCTTGTGGTTTTAATAAAATGGGATTCATCTCTGAAGAAGGAGTAATACCACAAGCAAAAGCTTGAAGTACTTGTGAATATGCCATCTCTCCACCTTCCCAATCAACCCAAGCGTTGTTACTCATATTTTGTCCTTTAAAAGGTATTGGCTCTTCTCCTAAATTTTTTAGAATCCTGCAAATGGCAGTAACTGTTAACGATTTTCCTGCTCCACTGGAAGTTCCAAGGACCATTATTGGTTTCTTTATATCATGTAATTTTGCTTCTACATCCATCAGTAATTTATATTAAATTTAAAATTTATTAGTTAGTAAATTGAATTATAATTTGATAAAAAATTTGTGTTAATTCTAGCCTCTGCTTCCCAATCTAGAAAGAAATTACTTGAAAATTGTCAAATTGAGTTCCTTCAGTTTTCAAGTGATTTTGATGAGTCTTCAATAAATGAAAAAAATATATACAAATTAGCTCTGGAATTATCTTTTCAGAAAGCTAATAGTTTATCTGAAAATATTCCAAAAATATCATTATCCGAAGAATATAATTATGGTCCTTTGGAAATCCTTGGATGTGATTCAATTTTTGAATTTAAAGGAGAAGCTTATGGGAAACCATCTAATAAAGAAGAAGCATTTATTAGATGGAAAAAAATGTCTGGTGGAGTTGGATTTTTACATACTGGTCATACTCTACTTATTGGAAATTTCGATTCAATTTCAAATGTTTTTAAGATCACTGAAACTATAAAAGAAACTGTAAGTTCAAGAGTTTATTTTTCTAAGTTGGAAGATTGGGAAATCAAGAGTTATGTAAATACAAATGAACCTTTATATTGCGCCGGAGGATTTGCTTTAGAAGGCATAGGCGGTAAATATATAGAAAAAATAGAGGGTTGTTTCAGTAATGTGATGGGGTTAAGTTTGCCATGGCTTAGAAAAAATTTAAATAAATAAGAAAATTGAGCAAAAAAAAGCCCCATCATTTAGATAGGGCTTTTGTAGATGAAATAGAAATTAATCTAAATCAGGCATTTCTAGAGCTGGTTCACTCTTTCTGTCGATTCCTTTCTCGAAACCAGCAGCGGCAGCTCTAGCACGTCCAGCATGCCAAAGGTGACCGATAAATGTAAACCATCCTAGGAAGAATTGAGCTGCAGCTAACCATTGTCTTAAGTTAACGAAGTTAACAGCATTAGGTTCTGTAATAATTCCACCAACAGAGTTGATAGAAGCATTAGGAGCATGAGTCATATATTCAGCAGCTCTTCTTACTTGCCAAGGCTGAATATCATTTTGGATTTTCTCGAGGCTTAATCCATTAGGACCTCTTAGAGGCTCTAACCATGGTCCTCTGAAGTCCCAAAATCTCATTGTTTCACCACCAAATATAATTTCACCTGTAGGAGATCTCATGAGATACTTTCCTAGACCTGTTGGTCCCATTGTTGAACCTACGTTAGCTCCAATTCTTTGATCTCTCACTAGGAAAGTAAAGCTTTGGGCCTGTGAAGCTTCAGCATTTGTTGGGCCATAAAACTCTGAAGGATAAGCAGTATTATTAAACCAGATGAATGTTGAAGCAATAAAACTTGCTACACAAATTCCACCAAGAGCATAACTTAGTAGTCCTTCACCGTTCCAGATGAATGCTCTTCTTGCCCATCCAAAAGGCTTTGTAAAGATATGGAATATTCCTCCAATAATTGCAGTAATACCCACATAAACATGTCCACCAACTATATCTTCAATGGAGTTAACACCGATTATTGAACCAGCGCCTCCCCATGGAGATCTAAATAGATAACCAAGAATAACTCTTGGGTCTAAGGTTGGATTAACGAGTCTAACTTCTCCACCACCAGGTGCCCATGTGTCATATGCACCGCCAATAAAACACCAGTTTACTGACCATGCTAATGCACCTACACCAAGAACAATCAAATGATATCCAAGAATATTGGTCATTTGATTTTTATCTCTCCAATCAGTGGAGAAAAATGGAAAATCTTCTTCTAGTTTTTCTGGACCTGCTAATGAATGGTAAATACCACCAAAACCAAGAACAGCAGAAGCTATTAAGTGAACCACACCTGCCTGGAAGAAAGGCATGATATCAGTAACTTCACCACCAGGGCCTATTCCATAACCAAACATTGCGACGTGTGGCATACAGATTAAACCTTGCTCCCACATTGGTTTATCAAAAGTAAAATGATTAACCTCAAAGAGCATCATTGCTCCCGCCCAAAAGACTATTAGTCCAGAGTGAGCAATGTGAGCTCCTAATAAACGTCCAGATAAATTGATTAATCTAGCGTTGCCTACATACCAGGCATAACCAGTTTCCTCAATACTTTGGTTTGGAGCTCTTAATAAATTATTAAAGGGCGTTTCCACGTGGAAGAACCTCCTCAGGGAATACAAAGTTTTCATGTGGTTGATCCACAGAAGACATCCATGCTCGCATACCTTCGTTCAAAAGTATATTTTTTGTATAGAAAGTTTCAAATTCTGGATCTTCTGCTGCACGAATTTCTTGGCTTACGAAATCATAAGCTCTTAAGTTTAGTGCTAAGCCGACAATACCAATTGAAGATGTCCACATACCCATAACAGGTACAAATAGCATCAAGAAATGTAAGAAACGCTTGTTTGAGAAAGCAATACCGAAGATTTGACTCCAGAATCTATTCGCTGTAATCATTGAATAAGTTTCTTCTTCTTGTGTAGGGTCAAAAGCTCTAAATGTTGAACTTTGAACCTTACCATCTGTATAAATACTTGTATCTTCATACAAAGTGTTTTGTACTGTAGCTCCATGAATGGCGCAAAGTAGAGCACCACCAAGAATTCCAGCAACTCCCATCATGTGGAATGGATTTAGAGTTATATTGTGAAAACCTTGAATGAACAGGATATAACGGAAGATTGCTGCAACACCAAATGAAGGTGCGAAGAACCAACTATGCTGTCCTAAAGGATAAATTAGGAAAATACTTGTGAAAACTGCAATTACTGCTGAGAAAGCCAAAGCATTGTATGGTCTAATTCCAACAAGGCCAGCAATTTCAAACTGACGAAGCATAAAACCAATTAGGCCAAATACTCCATGTAATGCAACGAAGTTCCAAAGTCCACCAAGTTGTAGCCATCTAACGAAACTACCTTGGGCTTCAGGACCCCATAAAAATAGAAGACTGTGTCCCATGGCATCACCAGGGGTACTTACAGCTGCTGTTAAGAAGTTACAACCTTCAAGGTATGAGCTTGCAACTCCGTGTGTGTACCAAGAGGTAACAAATGTTGTTCCAACAAACCAACCACCAATAGCAAGATATGCACAAGGAAGTAAAAGTAGTCCGGACCAACCAATAAATACAAAGCGGTCGCGCTTCAACCAATCATCGAGGACATCAAACCATCCTCTTTGTGGGGCGCTACCAACTGCGATCGTCATGAGAAATCGTTTTTAGCTTCGGGATACGCAGTGACTGTAACAAAGATTGAGAGTAATGTGGGGAAATATTTGCATATCTGAAATGCCTTGTAAAGCTTTCCTGACTTTTTTATTAAAAATTAGGTAAGAATACTCCCTTAGTTTGTTAAATTATCTGAATTAGGTTCTAAAAAAAGATAAAAATGAATTCAGACCTCACTTCTTTCGATAAAATCGAACAAAAAATTGGTGGATCAAGAAAAATCTCGAATTACATTATTGGTGGAATGTTGACTATTGGGGGTATTGGGTTCCTTTTAGCCTCTATATCTAGCTACACAGGAAAAGATTTATTACCCTTAGGTAACCCTTCAACTTTATTATTTGTACCTCAAGGAATAATAATGGGAGCGTATGGAGTATTAGCTAATCTACTTAACTTTTATTTATGGTATTTAGTTTATATAAACTTTGGTTCAGGAAGTAATTTTTTTGATAAATCATCAAAATCTGTAGAAATTAAAAGAAAAGGGTTATTTAAAGATATTGAAGTTAAATTGAAATTCGATGAAATTAAATCAGTTAAGTTGGATATAAGCGAGGGATTTAATCCCAGAAGAAGGATTGCTTTGGTCCTCAAAGGTAGAAAAAAACCTCTCCCTCTAAGTGGAGCAGGTGAACTTAAACCACTTCTTCAGGTTGAAGAAGAAGGAGCTCGCCTTGCTAAATTTTTAAATGTTAATTTGGAGGGTTTAAAATAAAAAAAAAATATTTTTTAAAAGCAGTATTTTTCTTCAATACTTTTTTCTTGCTTACAGCTTGTAATTTCAAAAATGAGATTAACACAAATTATTATTGTCAAAAACTCAAATTAAATTGTATTGAAGGTGATAAAGTTATACAATTCAAAACTTCAAAGGGTGATTTTGAAGTTAAATTACTTGGTAAAGATAATCCAGTTACAGTATCAAACTTTCTAGAAAATATAAATAATAATATTTACGTTAATCAAAAATTTTATAAAATAATAAATTATCCCCAAGTAAGGTTTATACACGGCGGCGTTAATCCGGAAAATAAATTTTATATTGAAAGACATCAAACTCTTAATAAGAGAAATCCTTCAATACCCTTAGAGATGAAATTCAAAAAAGAAATTAATCCAAGATATAACTATCAAATCCTTAACCCTTATAAAATTGAAGATTTAATTAATACTTTTGAAAAGGGGTCAATCGCTATGGTTAAGATCGGTGAAAATAACTCTTCATCTACTGAATTTTTTTTTGTAACTAATAAGATTCCAGAACTAGACGGAAGATATTCAATCTTTGGAAAAATTATAAGTGGATTGGATGTACTTGAAAAAATTGATAAAGAAGACTATATCAAGGGAGTTTTGATATCTAATTAAATTTCTAGAGAATATTTGTTGATTTTCAACATTTCGGTATTAACTCCTGAAGAGCGCTTAAGAGCTACCTTGCCAGTTCTTGCTATTTCAAGAATGCCATAAGGTTCAAGTAATTTTTCTAAAGCAACTAACTTCCCAGGATCTCCAACTACTTCAAGTGTTAATGCTATATCTGAAACGTCAACAACTTTTGCACGGAATATTTGGACTATATCTAAGATATTACTTCTGGTATCTTCTTTAGATGAAACTTTTAGTAACATCAATTCCCTCTCAACTGCTGCGAGATTAGTAAAATCAACAACTCCCAGAACATTAAATAACTTATTAAGTTGTTTAGTCATTTGTTGAAGAGTTTCATCGTCACCTTCTACAACCATTGTTAACCTTGAAATTCCTTTGGATTCTGCAGGACCAACTGCAAGGCTATCTATGTTGAATCCCCTTCTAGCAAAGAGACCTGAGATTCTACTCAAAGCTCCAGATTCGTCTTCTACAAGAACTGATAATGTATGTTTCATATTTTAAAAGGTTTTTAAATCTCTAATCCATTCATAAGAGATTCTATTGAATACTGAAGGATCTTCATCGTGGATACAATGTCCTGAATTAGATACTATTTTTAATTTTACCCATCTATGGAAATTTGCAATCTTTTTACCAAGAAACAAAGGTATGAAATTATCTTTATCTCCCCAAATTAATAAAAGAGGAACTTTTTTTGAGGCGCTAAGTTTTCTTAAAAGGTAGGAGGCTTGAAATTTTTCATCTCTCAAGGACATTCCAATACACATTGCTCTTAATGATCTAGCTGAAGTTCTCCTCAATACTGGTTTTGTTATTAAATCGATTAGTTCTAGATCAATAGAATCTTTTTTGAAATAGGCAGAATTTAGCCCCAGTTTTATAACCCCTAATTTGGTTATTAAAAATAAAAAAATCTCTAAAGGAAAAAATATAAAAAATACTATTAAAAATCTATCTTTTAATTTTTTAAAAATTGGTTTATTTCTTATTTTTTTTTCTTGAATTTGATCTGGTAGAGGAGATGCAATAACTGTTGCAATTTGGTCCTCTAATGAGACAGCACATGTTAATGCCACTAATGAGCCAAGTGAATTGCCGATGAGAATTACTTTCCCAGGATTCTTTGGTCTAATGACCTGAGCAATAAAGTCTTTCACTTGATTACACCAAATCTCATTATTTAATTTTCCAATTTGTCTTATCCCAGGTTGAGCTGAATCTCCAAATCCTATTAAATCCAAAGAATAGGAGGCACAATTTCTTTTTGCAAAATATCCTACATTGTTTCTCCAATGTTTTCGACTAGCACCAAATCCATGTAGAAAGATAATTGGAATTTTATTTTCTTCGCCTGTAACACTCCAACAAATTTTAAAACCATTCCAATCCCAGAAATTAGGATAATTAATATTTTCTTCTTTATGATTGGTGATCATGCATTCAATAATTTTCAAGATATTTGCATTATCTACATTTTTAACAAATAAATGTAAATTGAATGTAAATTATACTAATGATAAAATTTTACTATGGCTAAAGAAATTTTTAGTATTGCTGCAGTTTTTTGGATACTGATTCCAATAGGATTAGTTGGCGGTGCATTATTATTAAAGTTTCAGGGGGATTGATTCTCACGAATTCATAACAAATTAAGTTATGGTCTACAAGTTAAGTAAATCTTAAATATGAAGATTCTTTTAGTAGGAGCAACAGGGACTCTTGGAAGGCAAATTGCAAAGCAAGCTATAGAAGATGGACATGAGGTTAGATGCTTTGTTAGAAACCCAAGAAAAGCTTCTTTTCTTCAAGAATGGGGATGTGAACTTACAAAAGGGAATTTAATTAATTCTTCCGATATTGAGTATTCATTGCAAGATATTGAAGTTGTTATTGATGCAGCAACTAGTAGACCAGACGATCCTAAAAGTATTTATGAAATAGATTGGAATGGGAAACTCAACTTATACAACGCTTGTGAATCTTTAAATGTAAAAAGGGTAATTTTTCTATCAATACTTCTAACAGATAAATTTAGAAATGTTCCATTAATGGACATTAAATTTTGTACTGAGAAACTTCTTGAGAATTCTGACCTGGAATATACAATCTTTAAATGTGCAGCTTTTATGCAGGGAGTTATAAGTCAATTTGCTATCCCAGTATTAGACAGTCAAGCAGTTTGGATGAGTGGAACTCCAACTAAAATAGCTTATATGAATACTCAAGACATGGCAAAAGTTATTATTGCAGCAGTAAGTAATCCAAAAACTCATAGAACATCATTGCCTTTAGTTGGGCCCAAAGCATGGGATTCAAACGAAGTTATTTCCCTATGTGAAAAATTTAGCGAAAAAAAGGCAAAAATATTTAGAGTTTCCCCCTTCCTTATTAGTGTTACTCAAAAGGTAGTTTCTTTTTTTCAAGATTCTTTAAATGTTGCTGAAAGATTGGCTTTTGCTGAAGTAACAAGTAGTGGAGAATCATTAGACGCTGATATGAGCAAAACCTACGAAATATTGGAACTAAAAGAAGATGATATGACATCTTTAGAGAGTTATATCAAAGAATACTACCAGCAAATACTTAAAAGATTAAGAGAAATGGAAGCAGATCTAAATATTGAAGAAAAAAAGAGATTACCTTTTTAATATTGCTATCGCAGGAATATATAGTATATTTGTACTATAAAGTTATTACTTGTTATGTCTGTTTCCAAAACTAAAAATCTTGAAAGAAAGCTAGAAAATTTTGCAAAAGAAGCAAAAAATGAATTGAATAACGTCTGCGGATCGTCATTATGGGAAAGCCTAGGATTTGTTTTTTTTGATCAATTAGAAGATTCTGAAAAAATTGCAAAAGCTAATTTTTACTATGGTCAACTTCAAATAATTAATGAAATTAAATTTTCAATTTAAATTGGATTCTATATTTTTAAACACGTAATTTTTCTCAAATTAATTTTGGCCAATCTTTTTCTGATATTATAAATTTAGTAAAAAATTAATTAATGATTGAAACATCAGGTGTAATAGAAAAAGAGCAGGGAAATGGATTTTATTTGGTTACGTTAGAGCAACCTGAAGGACATCAATGTTTATGCAGAGCCGCAGGTAAATTAACTAAATTTAGAATTAAATTATTAGCAGGAGACAAAGTATTAGTTGAGATAAGTCCTTATGATCTTTCTAGAGGAAGGATAACTTATCGAGAGAGAAATGCAGGTGGGGGCCCCAGAATTACAACTAATAAAAATAATCCTAAGAGGAATAATAAGTAAAAAGTTTATTTAAATAATATTTTTTATAGCATCTTTAAACTCACTTCTTTGTTTAACTCCTTGCCATTGTTTTTTTAATAATTTTTCCTTAAAAAGTTGAACTGTGGGAGTGCCATTTATACCAGCTTGTTTCGCAATCTCTTTATCTTTATCAATATCTATTTCAACTCCTAGCACTGCACCATCAAGTTCTTTAATTACCCTTTTTAATTGAGGTTTCAAAACATGACATGGACCGCAGCTTGGGGAACTAAAAATAACTAAGAGAGGTTTTTTACTCTCGTGATAAAGTTTCCTTAATGCATAACTGCCTTTTTGCCATTCAGAGTTTGAATCGAAGGTATCTTCATTAACTTCGTCTTCATTAAAATTTGACGAATTAAGTTTTCTTTCTGGTTCGGGTGTTTCTCTGATTATGATTTTCGCTAAGTTTTTTTCGGCTAGCCATCTTTCGGCAGCTAATGCTGCCATACATCCTGTTCCTGCAGCTGTAACTCCTTGTCTCCACTCTGAATCAACTACATCACCTGCTGCGAAAATGCCTTCAATAGATGTTTCTGGTCTTCCTGATTTGCAAGCAATATATCCTTTATTATCTAAATCAAGTTTGTTACCTAAGAACTTAGTATTTGGTGTGTGCCCAATGGCGTAAAAAAGACCCTTTATGTTGATTTCTCCTTTTCCTTCTTGAGAGTGAATAGTTTCTATTTTCTCAAGCCATTCAGAACCATCAGCTTTATCAACTTTTGTGTTCCAATGGATTTCTATCTTTGGATTAGCTTTTACTCTATCAACCATTGCTGCGCTAGCCCTTAATTTTTCTGATCTAACAATCAAATGAACTTTGCTACCATACTTTGTGAGGTATGCTGCTTCTTCACATGCAGAGTCGCCTCCTCCTATTACAGCTAATTCTTCATCTCTAAATTGTGGGGTCGCTCCATCACATATTGCACAAGCACTTATTCCTTTACTCCAAAATTTATCTTCGTTTATCACGCCTAATCTATTTGCACTTGCTCCAGTTGCAATAATAATTGAGTTAGCTTTTATAGTCCCCTCTAAAGTTTTTAATTCAAAGGGATGTGAATCAGTATTTAATGAGATAACATCACTTTCGTATAAGTTAGTACCCCATCTTTCTGCCTGAGCCTTCATTAGATCCATCAATTCAGGACCAAGTACACCATCTGGGAAACCTGGATAATTTTCAACAAATGTTGTAGTCATTAATTGTCCACCAGGAATTCCACCAGAATTAAATCCTGTTACGAGCAAAGGTTGAAGATTTGCTCTTGCTGCATATATTGCAGCTGTATAACCTGCAGGTCCTGAACCTATAATTACAACATTTTCTACGTTAGAAATTTTTTCTTTATTTTCCATTTATTTGCTAATTTCACTTCTAATAATAATAAACAAACCCAAATAATGTAGGGCGGATTTCACTCGATAGATTTAATAATTAATCGTTGACTTTTTGGTCTAATAATTTTTCTATTCCCTTTGGAAAATTTAAGACAGAATCTTTTAAATTTTCGTTCTTTTCTCCAATATGTAATATCCACTCTCTAAATTCTTCTGCGATTGCATAACTATCTTCATATCTTTCTAGCGTATCCATTGCAGAAATTCTGTTGGTCGCCCAACAGGTCGCAATGTCTATTCTTTTTCTTATGAAATTTTCCATTGAAATTTAAAAGTTGTATATAGATAAACACATTCGATAACAGATGCATTGTCTAATAAGTTACAACTTTGTACTTTCAAACAATAATTTAATCTTTAATTTATATTTGAACCAATTTCTGCTCTAATTATAAAAATAATATAAAGAAATAGGACTAAACTGCCTCGCTATGATTAGCAAGTAGCCTTTCAACTTCCTCAAAGCCCTCTTTAGCTGAATTTATTGCAAGTTCCTCGCTAACTTTTTCTTCTGATATTAATTTTGCGGATATTTTCTTTAAAAGAGTTTCTTTCTTTTCTCTAAGTGAACTAACAATTTCTTCTTCAATAATTGATTTTATTGCTTTAGAAATTATTTTTTTGTCATTTGCTTCCTCAAATGTGCCCTGGACTAATTCCTGAATAAATAATCGATGTACTTCACTACTCCTTAGAAAGCTTTCTGTGGCATTAATAATTCCTTCAACAAGAGCTTCATCAGGTTCAGAATCATTTTCTGCCAGCTTAAATTCCCAATCTAAATGTCTTCTTTGCCAACCTGCCGAGTGAAGGCTGGGCATGACTGTCTGTGAATAAGTATCAACTGACATTTCATAAATTCTCTCTGCTAATTTCTCGCACCAGTCTTTACCATGCTTTTCTAGATTTTTCTGCATAGCTTGCCTTGGAACAGCATGACCACCATGATGGCTGTGACATACTCCATCAGGACATTCGATTGCTTTTATACTCATTGGATTAATTAGTACCTATATATTCTAGATAGCTATTTTTTATAAAAAAGAAAATATATTTTTAACAAAAATCCAAGACTTTTGACTTTCTTCAATTTATATTTAGTATGTTAAAAAAATAAATAAATTGACAAAGATACTTATTCCTTCCGAAACAAGCCCTGGTGAAAGGAGAGTTTCAGCTACACCAGAAGCGGTAAAGAAATTAAAAAGTCTCGGGTGTGATGTTTATATTGAAAGTTCAGCAGGGAAATTATCAGGATTTAGTGACTTATCATATGAAGAGTCTGGCGGCACAATAATTAATGACTTAGATCAAAATATTTGGGGTGAAGCGGACTTGATATTCTGTGTTCAAACTCCATCAGAGGATAATTTAACTAAATTAAAGAATGGCGCTATTCTTCTTGGTCTTCTTAACCCATATGGTAATAAGGAGCTTCTCAGGATTATAAATAGTAAAAAGATTTCAGCTATATCACTAGAGTTGCTTCCGAGGATTAGTAGAGCTCAATCTTCTGATGTTCTTTCTTCACAGGCCAATATCGCTGGATATAAAGCAGTTCTTTTAGCTGCAAGTGAGTTAGATAGATATTTTCCAATGCTTATGACTGCAGCGGGCACAGTCCAACCTGCCAAAGTAGTAGTTCTTGGAGGAGGCGTTGCAGGATTACAAGCAGTTGCGACAGCAAAAAGACTTGGTGCAATAGTATATGTATCTGATATTAGACCTGCTGTTAAAGAACAAGTAGAGTCCCTCGGAGCAAGATTTATAGAACTTCCTGAAGTGGACGAAAAACCAGGGGAGGCTGGAGGTTATGCAAAAGCTGTAACACCCGAATTCCTCTCAAAACAGAAAGCTACTTTAACTAAATACTTATCTGAAGCTGATGTTGCTATTTGTACTGCGCAAGTTTTAGGGAAAAAGGCTCCTGTTTTAATAGACTCTCCCATGATTGAAAAAATGAGGTCTGGTGCAGTAGTGATTGATTTGGCAGTTTCTCAGGGAGGTAATTGTGAAGGAACAAAATCAAATGAAACTATTATCAAAGATGGGGTAAAACTTATAGGAGCCGGTGAATTACCCTCATCAGTTCCTTATGATGCAAGTTCACTTTATGCTAAGAACTTAACATCTTTGATTACACCTTTTATAAAAGATGGTCTAATTAAATTAGATAAAGAGGATGAACTCATTTCTGGATGTTTATTAAGCGATGAAGGAGTTGTTCTTCAAAATAAAGTTTTTGAAAATTGAGGTTTTAAAATTATGTCTTTTATAAGTCTTCTTTGGGTTCTTTTACTTGGTAGTTTATTAGGCCTCGAGTTAATTGGAAAAGTTCCTCCTACCCTTCACACACCTCTAATGAGTGGAGCAAATGCAATTTCAGGAATAACAATGTTGGCAGCATTGACTTTAATTGTAAAAGCAGAAGGTAACGTACCACTTTTAATCATTGGTTCAGTTTCTCTTGGATTTGCTCTTTTTAACGTTGTAGGCGGTTTCTTTGTAACTGATCGAATGCTCGCGATGTTTAGTCGTAAACCATCAAATAAGAAGTAATTTTTAACATGAATTTACCCGTAATCATTAAATTCGTTATTGACCTTATAGCTGTACTTTTACTGGCTTTGGGAATAAAAGGATTGTCAAAAGTAAAATCAGCAAGGGATGCTAATAGATTAGCTGCATTTGCAATGTCGCTATCAGTATTAGGTTTACTGTCTTATTATTTGGGTACATCTGGAATTGCTATTCAGTCTTGGATTTGGATAATAATTGGATCAATTATAGGCAGTTTATTCGGAGCAATACTTGCAAAAAAAGTACCTATGACCTCTATGCCTGAGACAGTGGCGTTGTTCAATGGTTGTGGAGGGATGTCATCACTTTTAGTGGCCTTGGGAGTAGCTATTTTCCCTATATCAAGTAGCATAGAAAATTTTGATTTTTTTAAGTCAATTATTAACGAAGTTTCTATATCTGTTTCTATATTTGTAGGTGCCATAACTTTCACTGGTTCAATTGTTGCAATGGCAAAGTTACAGGGTTGGTTGTCAACGCCAGGATGGACTCAGAGCAAAGGAAGACATTTTGTAAATATAGTTTTTGCAGTTGCTTCCTTGATTGCTTTTTTTGATCTGATAAATGGAAGCACAAGCTCTATTTGGCTTCTAGTTATAGTTTCTTCTTTGTTAGGAATAGGAGTTACTTTGCCAATTGGTGGAGCAGATATGCCAGTTGTTATTTCTCTATTAAATAGCTATTCAGGAATCGCAGCAGCAGCAGCAGGTTTTGTTGTTGATAGTCAGCTTTTGATAGTTGCAGGTGCAATGGTTGGTGCAGCAGGTCTAATTCTTACTCAAGTAATGTGCAAGGGCATGAATAGATCATTGGTTTCTGTCCTTTTTGGAGGATCTTTATCTTCACAAAGTACGACCTCTTCTGGATCAGGAGAATATACCAATATAACTTCTTGTAGTGTTGAAGAATGTGCATTAACTTTAGAGGCAGCCAACAAGGTAATAATTGTTCCTGGCTATGGTCTTGCGGTAGCGCAGGCTCAACATACTTTAAGGGAAGTGACAAAAAAACTAGAACAAAATGGTATTGAAGTTGTCTATGCAATACATCCTGTAGCAGGGAGGATGCCTGGACATATGAATGTACTTTTAGCAGAAGCAGATGTCCCTTACGAACAACTTAAAGAGATGGATGTTGTGAATCCTGATTTTCCAGCAACGGATGTTGTTTTAGTTTTAGGAGCAAATGATGTAGTTAATCCTCAGGCGAAAAATGATAGTTCTTCTCCTTTATATGGCATGCCAGTTCTTGATGTGCAGGAAGCAAGAACGGTTTTTGTAATTAAAAGAGGTATGAGTGCAGGTTATTCCGGAATAAAAAATGATTTATTTGATCTGCCAAATACTTCTATGGTCTTTGGCGATGCAAAGAAGGTATTAAATGATCTAATTGGAGAATTAAAGGATCTTGGAGTTGGGGAGAAATAAAAGTATATCTTCAAGTTTTTCAGATTACTTAAAAAATAATTCATTTCGAGAAGTCTTACCTTGGATAGGTGGCGACTTTCAAACTTTGAGAGATACTTTTGTTATTGATTTTGGTAAATCAATAAAAAATAAAAAAATATTATTTCCGATTAATAAAATTCTTTCTGAAAAATTTGAATGTGATTATCTTCTGGGATTTTTAGAATTACCTGAAAAAATTTCTACCCTTCGGGGTTTTGTAATCGTGACACATGGGTTAGGGGGCTCAACCAAACGGTTTGGTTTAAGAAGAATCTCAAGGAAATTGGCAAAAAATGGTTTTGGAGTTCTTAAATTAAATCTAAGAGGATCCGGGGCTGGGAGATATTTAGCTAAAGGAAATTATTGTGCTAGATGCTCCAGTGATGTTATTTCATCAATAAAATATTTTAAAAAATTAATTAATTTAGAGTTCAAAGATCTCATAAAAAAGAATAATAATCTTCCAATATACGGAGTTGGATTATCTTTAGGTGGAACAATTCTTTTAAATGCCTGCTTAGATTACGATGGAAACAATGGAGAAAAACTTTTAAATGGCCTAGCCTGTGTAAGTAGTCCTTTAGATTTATCATCATGCAGTCTCTGTATTGAAAAACCTAGAAATTCTATCTACCAAACTTGGTTACTTCACCGCTTAAAAAATCAGTTATGGGATGGATTTAATGATGAAGGCAAAATTCTTAATAACGAGAAATTAAGAAAAAAAATTAGAAGTTTAAAAAGTATAAGGGAATTTGATCAAAAATTTACAGCTCCTAGTTGGGGATTTAATTCTTTAGAAGATTATTATGTCAAAGCTTCTCCAATATTTAGAATCCAAAAGTCAATAAAAAAATTACCTCCAATGCTTTTTATTCATTCCAAGGATGATCCTTGGGTTCCATATAAGGCTACTTTGAATTTAAGAAAAAAATCAATTGATAAATTTACTATTTTTATAACTGAAAAAGGCGGCCATAATGGTTTTCACTCGATAAATGGCTGCTGGTCAGACGAAGTCGTAAAGAATTGGTTTATGAGTGTCTAGGATTATTTAAAAATGGTGTTTTTTTAAAAATCCATTTTTCTATTGGCTTACCGTTAATAATATGTGAGGTAAAAATTTCTGAAATTTTTTCTGGAGAAACTTTCTCGTACCAAATACCATCAGGCCAAACAAGAAGAATTGGGCCGTTCTTACATATCCTTAAACAGTCAGCTTTTGATCTTAATATATGAACGTTTTTTGTTGAGGGATCATTTTCAAATTCCTTTAAAGTCTTTTTCAAACATTCCCATGTTTTTTGACCTTCATTGTCTTTAAAGCATTTCTGTTTTGTGGGTGTTGCGCATAGTAAAAGGTGCTTTTTAATATCCACTTTCATCCAATAGTTAAGTATTTTTTCCCTTTTTTAATTTCTTGCTTAACAAAAAGTCTTGCCCAATTATCTACTTCAAGAATATCCTCCAATTCGGGACTCAAATTCAAATTCTCCATATGTGATTCACAAGCTTTACTTATGAAAGTTGGAATTTCTTGAAAAGAAATTTTTTCTTTAAGGAATTGTTCAACAGCTATTTCATTAGCAGCATTTAAGACTGCAGGCATAGTCCCAGAAGATTTTCCTGCGGCATAGGCAAGTCCCATACATGGATATTTAAACTCGTCTGGCTCTTTAAAAGTTAATTTTCCAATTTCACTCAGGTTTAATCTTTTCCAATTTGTTTTAAATCTTTCAGGCCAACTCATAGCATATAAAATAGGTAGCTTCATGTCTGGCCAACCTAATTGAGCTAATACTGAAGAATCTTCCATCTCTATCATTGAATGAATAATACTTTGAGGATGGATAACTATTTCGATATTTTCGTAAGAGGTCCCAAATAAATAATGAGCTTCTATAACTTCTAATCCTTTATTCATAAGAGTTGCAGAATCTACAGTTATTTTTTTTCCCATATCCCAATTAGGATGTGAAGTCGCATCTTCCACTGTGACATGCTTTAAATCCTCAACCGCCCAATCTCTGAAAGCACCACCAGAAGCTGTTAAATGTATGGCTTTTAAACCCTTAGGTATCTCTCCTGTTGAAAAATCTGCATTTTCATAATTAGGTAATCCTTGTAAACATTGAAAGATAGCAGAGTGTTCTGAATCAGCAGGTAAAAGCCTACTATTATTTTTCTTTAATGCAGGAATTACAATTGGCCCTGCCGCAATTAAAGTTTCTTTGTTAGCAAGTGCAATATTTTTCCCCGCATTAATTGCTGACATTGTTGGAATTAAGCCTGCACAACCTACTATCCCGGTTACCACAGTATCTGCCTTATCCCACGCTGCAACTGCGTTAATCCCCTGCTTTCCACCCAAAACCAAGGGAGCACCATCCAAATCTAGATTATTAATATTATCTTTTAAATCTTCTATAAGATTTTCATCCTCAATTGCAACTACTTCTGGTTTATGTGTATTAACTTGTTCAGTTAATAAATTAATATTTCTTCCGGCAGAAAGAGCTACGGCTTTGAACTTATCAGGCTGCTCACTAGCTATTTCGAGAGTTTGAGTCCCTATTGAACCAGTAGAACCGAGCACAGTAATGTATTTCAATTTTCTCGGATATTTCTAATATCTTCCCATTTAAAGGTGTATTTAAAAAATAAAAATTTCAAATTGGTTTTTTTCTTAAAATTTACACCCTTATCCATGTTGTTATTTCCTTTGATTGATCAATAAGTTCAATACCTTTTTCTTTTAACAAATTCCTGATTTCATCTGCCTTCGCATAATTCTTTTCCATTTTTGCTTTCAATCTTTCATTAATAAGCGATGATATTTCTTCTTCTTTTATTTTACTTTCTTTTACTAAAACCTCTTTTTTAAGACCAAGTACCTCAGTCAACTTTTCAAGAGTTTTAAAATTCTCAAGTAGAAAGAATTTTTCATTTAGGTCTATTTTAAAACCTTCAACCCTTTGAAATTGGTTTAAAAAGTTTTTTAATGGTTTCGCTAAATCGTAAATAATTGCAATAGCACCTGCTGTATTAAGGTCATTTCCAAGAACCTCAGAAAATTTAAGCTTTTTTTGAGATAATTCAAAACTTATTTTCTCTTTATATTCTTCTTCGAGAGATTCGTTTTTATCAATAGATCTAAAAGCTCCTTTTGTAAGGTCCATAAAAGAAAGGGCTACATTAATGTTTTTCCAAGCTTCTGAAGCACTCCTTAAAGCTTCTTCAGTAAAATCAAGTGGTTTTCTATAATTCACAGTCATAACAAAATATCGCAAAGTCATAGGGCTTATACCTGATTTAATTAGCTCTCTGATAGTTTTAAAATTTTTAAGGGATTTACTCATCTTTTGTCCATTTACATTGACCATCCCATTGTGTAACCAATAGTTCGCTAGCTTTTTGCCATTGGCTGCTTCTGATTGGGCGATTTCATTCTCATGATGCGGAAAAATCAAATCAGAACCACCTAAATGGATATCAATAGTATCTCCTAATTCATCTTTAACCATCGCCGAACATTCAATATGCCATCCTGGCCTACCTTTACCCCATGGCGAATTAAAAAATGGTTCATCATCTTTGGCTTTTTTCCATAGTGCAAAATCTTGCGGATTTAGTTTTTTACTATTTCCCTCATTAGCCATTCTCCCTTGCTGATTGATATTTTGTTCTTGTATATTTTGATTACTTAGCTTTCCATAATTTTTATTTTTAAAAACAGAATAATAAACATCTCCATCCCTAGAGTATGCATAACCTTTGTCCTCGAGGATTGTTATGAAGGAGCAGATATTGCATATATGATTCGTTGCTCTTGGCATACTATCCGGACGCATTATCCCTAAAGAATCCATATCTTTATGAAATTCAATAATATTCTTTTCAGATACTTCTTTCATTGAACTGTTTTCTTCTTTCGCTCTTTTTAAGATCTTGTCATCAATATCTGTAAAATTTTGAACATACTTTACTTTGAAATCACTGTAAATTAAAAATCTTCTTAATACATCCCAAGCTATATAACTTCTGGCATGACCAAGATGACATAAATCATAAACAGTTACTCCACAACAATAAATTTTTACTACATCATCAATAGGCTTAAAAACCTCAACTCTTTTGCTTAAAGTATTAAAAAGTTTGATCATCTTAAACTAAGTATTTCATAAGGTTTATTTTGTCTCCATCCAATTGTCTCCAACTCCAATATCAACTAAAAGAGGCACATTTAATTTTACACAATCTTCCATAGTCTTCTTTACTAATTTCGTCGTAATTTCCAAAGAATCTGGTTCAACTTCAAACAATAATTCATCATGTACTTGTAAAAGCATTTTTGCGGGAACGTTCATTTGTATGAATTTCTTATTTAGTTGAACCATTGCAATTTTAATAATATCTGCACTTGAACCCTGAATTGGGGCATTTGCTGCGGCTCTTAGTGACTGTGCTTCCATGCCAGCTCTTCTTGCGGATTGCAAGTCAATTTCGTAAGGATCTTTTCCTATTAGTCTCCCAAGTCCATTTTTATCAAACTTAAATTCTCTCTTTCTACCAAAAATTGTTTTTACATAACCTTTTGATAAGGCAAGCCTTTCTTGAAGTTCAAGAAATTTGAAAATTTTTGAATACCTTTCTTTGTATTTTATTAGGAATTCTTTTGCTTCTGGAGTACTTACTCCTGTAGAACGTGCAAACTTTTTTATTCCCATACCATAGATAACTCCGAAATTTATTGTTTTCCCAACTCTCCTCTCATCAGAGGAAATTTCTTCTTTCTCAAAAATTAATCTTGCAGTCAAAGAATGAATGTCATCATTTTTATGAAATGCATTTATTAGTATTTCTTCATTCGCTAAGTGAGCGAGTATTCTTAATTCGATCTGAGAATAATCAGCTGATAAAAGTTTCCAATTTTTTTCAGGCAAGAATGCTTTTCTGATTCTCCTACTAAATTCAGTCCTAACAGGGATATTTTGAAGATTAGGATTGCTACTACTTAGTCTCCCAGTCGCTGTGGCAGCTTGATTAAAGTTTGTATGAACTCTTCCTGTCTTTTCGTTAATAAGATTTGGAAGAGCATCAATATAGGTGCTAAGTAATTTGCTAAGAGTTCTGTGTTTTATTAAATGTTGGATTATTTCATGTTCGTCGACTAATCTTTCCAGAACTACTGCATCTGTACTCCATCCTGTTTTTGTTTTCCGTGATTTTTTCTTATCCAAATTTAATTTTTCAAACAAGATCTCACCAAGTTGTTTTGGTGAAGATAGATTAAAAGTCTCCTCTGCTAACTCATAAACTTTACTTTCAATATCTTCTAAGGTACTTTTTAGTTCTTTTGAGAGTTTATCCAAATAAGGGATGTCGATGGTTATGCCATTCATTTCCATTTGGGACAATACTGGCTCTAAGGGCAGCTCGATTTCTTCGAATAATTTGATTAATTCATCTTTTTCCTTTGAAAATCTCTCTTTAAAAATTTTGACAATCTTAAAAGTTAGAAAAACATCATAACCGCAGTAAATACTTGCTTCATCAATATCAACAAATGAAAAGTCTTTATTCTTCCCAACTGTTTCCTTAAATGAAGGGGGCTTAAATCCAAATAATCTAAAACTAATTTCACTTAACCCATGCTTCTCCTGATTATTAAGAAGGTAGTCTGCTAACAAGGTGTCAAAGGTTACGCCTTTAAGATCAAGTCCATGATTAAAAAATATTTGCCTATCAAATTTAGAATTTTGGAGTGACTTTTCTTTGTTTGGATCTTCTATCCAATTTCTTAGCTTTGAGAAAACATCTTCAATTGATAATTGATTGGACGTTTCTTCATTTGTTTGATGACCAAGAGGGACATAAAATAAATCATCATTTTCTTCTCCAAGACATAACCCTATCCCAACAAGTTCTGCATCGATTGGATTCAAACTATTGGTCTCTGTATCTAAAGAAACTATTTGATTGGTCTTGTCTAATCTTTGAATTAATTTATCAAGTAATTCGAAATCATTTACAACAATTACGTTGATATTAGGGATTTTATTTTCACTATTTTCTAATTCATTATTACTTGAGACTTTTGGTGCCTTCTCCTTCTCTTTAGCTACATTATTTTTGTCAAAACCACCTTTGCTGAAAGTTGAATTGAAAATATCAATTTGTCTAAGTAGTGTTGATAGTTCTAGTTTTTGCAGTGACTCTGAAAGTAGTTCTTGATTTATATTTTTTAATTCATAACCGTTACTTAAAATCAAAGGCACCTTAGTATTTATTTTTGCTAAATCCCTGGAAAGAAAAGCATTATGTTTATCGTTTCTGAGCTTTTCTATAACTGAACCTTTGATGAATCCTTTATATTTCTTATCGTTGTTCTGATGAATCTTATCCAAAGCCTGATAGATTCCATCAAGAGTGTCGTTCTCTTTTAGTAGATTAATTGCAGTTTTTGGACCTACCCCTTTAATACCCGGAATATTATCAGAACTATCACCAGTTAGGGCTTTAAGATCAACTACTCTTTCTGGCGCAACACCTAATTTTTCTTTTACTCCAATTTCATTTATAAGAGTTGGATTACCACTTTTCGCATATGGACCACCACCCATATAAAGTACATAAATATCTTTTTGATCATCTACTAATTGAAATAAGTCCCTATCTCCAGAAAGAATATTCACGCACCATCCTTTAGAAGAAGCATCATTTGCAATTGTTCCTAGGAGATCATCTGCTTCGTATCCTGGAGATTTAAAAATTGGTAAATTAAGGCTTTCTTCTAAAATGATTTCTAGTTGTTCAATATCCTGAAAAAAAACATCTGGTGCTACATCTCTATTGGCCTTATAATTTGGATCTAATTCATGTCTGAAAGTTGGTTTTTCGGTATCAAACGTAATACAAACACCCTCAGGACTAATATTTTTGCAATTATCCAGAAGGCTTTTTAGAAATCCATAAGTGACACTTGTTGGAAATCCCTCTTTGGTGGTTAAACCTCCATCAATCCCTTTGCTAAATGCATAGAAGCTTCTAAAAGCAAGTGAGTGGCCATCGACTAGAAGTAAAATTGGCTTTTTAGAGTTTTCAGATTTTAAACTCATTTTCTCTTCTTAGCCCAAGGTGGAATATCAATAAAGATTTGCTCTCCAGGTTTTAATCCATCAATGACTGAAGTTTTATTTCCACTACTAATACCAATTTCGATTTTTTCAAATTTGGGGGAATTGTTTTTATCAACTTTCAAAATTCCTTTTTCACCTTTTTCTGTGACAATAGAAACTGTTGGCACTAGGATTTTTTCTTCATTACCTTCGACTCTAAATTCAAGATCTGCAGTCATTCCAATTTTAATTTCTTCAAAAATATCTTTAAAATTTAAAGTTACTTCGAATGAGGTTACGTTATTATCTTTTACAGCTCTTGTAGCTATTTTTTTAACTATGGCACTATATTTTTTTGAGGGATAAGCCTCAATTCTTACTGAGGCTTCTTGACCTATTTTTATTCTGCCAATGTCACTCTCAGGAACTTTGGCAACAATTTCTAGACCCTCTGATAGTTCAAAAATAAAGTTTTTGGTTTTAGAGTCTGAACTTAAGTTTGTGCTTGGTGTGACATAAGATCCTATCTCCGCATATTTTGCAGTTATCTTTCCTCCATAAGGAGCTTTAATTAGATAGAAACTTTTTTCAGCTTTTGCATCATTAAGTTTGGCGCTACTAATGTTGTAGTTATTTTTATAACTTTCGTAATCTTCTTTGCTTACTGCACCTTCTTGATATAAATACTCTCTTCTTAAAAATTCAGATTTTTGTTTTTCTACATTTAATACAAGTTCTTCAATTTTATAGATAAAGTCTTCATCATCAAGTGAAGCTAAAACCTGATCTTTTTTTACAAGATCGCCTTCATCTACTTTGATTTCTTTTATTACACCTTGCTTCCGAGGTCCAATATTGCTTGTCCTGATTGCTTTTACTTCACCACTTGTATTAATTGAATCTGAGAGGATTCCTTTTTCAACTTGAACTACAAAATCAGAAATGTCTTTTGATTTATTTTTCTTGAAGGAATTGGTTATAAAAACGAAAAATATAGTTAAAGAAAGTAATATAATTCCACTTCTTAGATTTATATTTTTTTTTATTAAATCAAGCATTTCTTTTGAAAACAGTAATTGAGAATATTTGGGAACTAAATAAATAATCAAGTCGATTATAATTAACTTATCCAAGATTGGTTAAGTAAATACTATATTACTAGAAGATGTTTTCTGAATAATTTTTCCATAAATTTTTTCAAATGTTAAAAGCCGGTATTATTGGATTACCAAATGTTGGAAAATCAACTTTATTTAATGCACTTGTAGAAAATGCTAAAGCTCAAGCGGCTAATTTTCCCTTTTGTACTATAGAACCTAATAAAGGTATAGTTTCCGTCCCAGATCAAAGGTTACAAGAGTTAGGTGATTTAAGTTCTAGCCAAAATATTATCCCAACAAAAATTGAATTTGTAGATATCGCAGGACTAGTAAAAGGAGCCAGTAAAGGTGAGGGCCTGGGAAATAAATTTTTATCAAATATTAGGGAGGTTGATGCAATAGTTCATGTTGTGAGGTGCTTTGAAGATAGTGATGTAATTCATGTTTCCGGCAAGGTAGATCCCTTGGATGACATTGAGATAATTAATCTGGAATTGAATTTAGCTGATTTATCCCAACTCCAAAAAAGAAGAGAAAGAATTAAAAAACAGGTTAGAACTAGTAAAGAGGCAGCAAAAGAAGATAATTTACTAGAAAAAATTGAAGAAGAGCTACAGAAAGGACTTTCAGTTAGATCAATATCTTTGAGTGAAGAAGAAAATTTAATAATTAAGCAATTAGGCTTCCTTACTGCTAAACCAATTATTTACGCAACAAATTTGAATGAAAATGATTTAGCTGAAGGTAATCATTTTTCATCAAAAGTTCAGAGTTTTGCAAGCAATGAAAACACAGAGTGTATAAAAATATCAGCGCAAGTCGAATCTGAATTAATAGAGTTAGAACCAGAAGATAAAAAAGACTACCTTATGGGTTTAGGTGTAGAAGAAGGGGGATTAAGTTCTTTAATTAGATCAACATATAAATTATTGGGATTAAAAACTTATTTCACTACAGGAGAAAAGGAGACAAAAGCATGGACTATAAAAGATGGGATGACTGCGCCACAGGCAGCAGGAGTAATTCATACTGATTTTGAAAAAGGATTTATAAGAGCTCAGACTATTTCATATCAAAATTTAATTGATTCAGGTTCAATTGCAAATGCAAAAACTAAAGGCTTACTAAGAAGTGAAGGTAAGGAATATATTGTTAACGAAGGTGATGTAATGGAGTTCTTATTCAATGTTTAGAACAAAATGAAAAAGATTCAGTCTGAACTACCTATTTTTTTTGAAACAGCACATGCTGAGCTGGCTTCAGCCTTAGAAATGCTTGCGGCTTGTAAAGGAACTTACTCGCCAAAGCAAGCATTTGGTTATTTTATGCATGCTAAAGATGAATATAATCATGCGAGATCTTTTTTTAAAATGCTTTCTAAAAGAGGAAAGAAAGCTTCAATTAAAAAAGCTAGAGATTTTAGATTCACACCTCCCTCATTAATAACAAAGGGATACATTTCCAATAAAGGCTTTCTGATCGACACGATGAAATTTAAAGACTTTATAGCTTTTGTTTATACAAACGAACTTTTAGCTAAATCATCTTTCGAAAACATATTAATTTTGGTTGGCCATGGTACTGAGGAAGGAAAAACAATTACAAAGATAATGGCCGATGAATTACGACATCATGGGATGGCTAAAAAATTCTTCTTAAATCATTATCCTGCTTTACAACCTTGGCAGTTAATGATTTACCGATTGCGAGAGACGATTCATAATAAAGGAAGAAAATTATATGATGCGAATATAAAGATTCTTGATAGGCTTTTAACTCCCATATATAAATCTATGGCTTATTTGGCAGGAACTATGGCTAGGAAATTGAATCTAAATGAATTCAAAAGAAAAGGTAAAAATCTAATGAATATTTCATCTAATTCTATTCTTTAAATTATTCATAGATATTAAAAATGTTTATTGGTGTAACTGGTTATAATCATGAATCCTCTGCGGCATTAGTTGATAATAATGGGGTGCTTGTTAATTTCTACATAGAAGAATCTCTTAGTCGAATAAAGGGCGATAAATCTTTCCCCTGGAGGTCAATTAAAAAATTATTAGAATCCAGTAATATTGAAATAAAAGATATTGAAAGAGTTGCTTTCTATGAAAGACCTTTAAGTGCGTTCTTACATATCGTGAAAGAAGCTTCTTTTCATATGCCAAGAAGCTTAGGTCTACTTACTCATCAGTTTCGTAATTTTAATCGTTCATCGGTTTCTTGTTATCTAGATTTTGCAAAATTTTTTAGAGGATTAGAGACTAAATTAATTTATTCTGATCACCACTTATCTCATACACTGACTGCACTTGCATATTCTAATTCTAAAAAAGATATTTGCTCTGTAGTTGTTGATGGGTTTGGAGATAGAAGCACGGCCTCAATTAGTCAAATAGTTGATCCAACCGAGATTAATGAATTGTGGGAATGTCCATATCCTGTATCTTTGGGACTTTTCTATTCAACTATTACTGATTACTTAGGGTTTGCAATTAATGAAGGTGAATATAAAGTCATGGGATTAGCTTCTTTTGGAGATTCAAAAAGTAAGTCAGCAAAGTTAATAAGTGGGCTAATGGGTTGGGATTCCAACTCTAATAAAATAATATCTGATATGAGTTATTTTGATTATCATCTATCAACTTCTAACTCATTTAACAGTAAATTAGAGGAGTTATTAGGACCTGCTCGTAATCCTTTTGTGCCACTTATCCCCGGAGATAGTGATTTTCAAAGATGTGCAGATATAGCTAGGGGAGCTCAAGATTTAACAATTTATCTACTTCGTAAAATTTTTACCCATGCCTATAAAATTACTAGATCTAGGAGATTTCTTTTTTCGGGGGGAGTTTCTATGAACTCAGCATCTATTGATAGTCTTGCACAACTGCCTTTTATAGATGAAATAATTATCCCACCAAGCCCTGGTGACCCTGGTTGTGCCATTGGAGCCGCTTTTTATTCCTACATAAAATCTAATTCATATAGTGATTTAAATATTTCTAAGCCCTCTTTATTTCCTTCTTTAAAAGAAATAAGAAATGATGAATTTCTCGCAGAGGAAATTATTTCTAATGAATTTACTGTTTTAGAGAAGGATAAAGAAGATGCTTTTTTAAAAGCTGCTGAACTTATAAGTGTAGGAGAAGTCATTGGGACAGTTTTATCGAACAATGAAACAGGTCCAAGGGCACTAGGTAACAGATCTTTAATATGTGATGGAAAAAATAAAGATGCTGTAAAGTACTTAAATACTGTGATTAAGAATAGAAGTCCCTTTAGGCCAACTGCTCCCGCAATGAGATATGAAATTGCGGAAAAATATTATAAATTAAGGCCTGAAATTTATGAATGCTATAAATCTATGAGTGCAACATGCAAATGTCTTAAAGATAATGTCTCTTTAGAATTCCCAACAACTCACGTTGATGGAACAGCACGTATTCAAATTGTGGAAAATAAATCTTCTCTAGACAAGTTATTATCTATTTTGGAAACTATGGGAATCGAAATAATTGCTAACTCTTCATTAAATGTTAGCGGAGATCCTACCTGCTTTGACTTGGTTGATGGACTTATGGTTTGTTCGAGAACAAAACTACGTTATCTTTTAACTGATTTAGGATTGTTAAAAAGAAAAACTTAAAAAATTTAAAATGTTTAATTTTTTTCGATTTTTAAAACATATCACTTTATCTGCCTGGAAAAACGCAACGCCTATTCAGGCGGCTTTGATAACCGCAATTTTGTTGGCGATTATTGTGATTTTAATTATTAGCGTAGTACAAGTAATAGTTCCATTTACGTATATCGCGATTTAGCTCTTTTTGATAAGATTTTAAGTATTCTGGATTGTTAGATTTAATATTTATTTTTAAAATATATCAGTAATCTATTAATATTTTTTCCAATGAAGAGTAGGAGTGAAATTATAAAATTTATCCTTTATACGAGTATATTTATTCCAATAGTAATTTTTATTTTAGAAATAACTTTTTTCTTTATAAATAAATCAAATACTAAATTTACCAATGGGACAAAATATGACCCCTTAACTGGTTGGAAAGAAAATTGTGAAAATAAGTACACGAATCCCGAAAATTATAAATTTTTAATTTGTGATCGAAATGGTTTTATAAAGACACCTTTTGAACATGACAAAAAACAAAAGGATACATATGGAATTTTACTTCTTGGGAATAGTGTGGCGATGGGAGAAGGACTTTATGGATTTGATAATGAGAAAACTTTTGCTAGTCACTTAGAAAAAAAATTAAGAAATGAAAATTCACAAATTGATCTTATAAATGCTGCCTATTCAGGTTTTAATACTTGGCAGGAACACGTAGAGACTTTTAGATATTTAAATTCTCAACCCTTTAATAACGAATTGCCCCCTTTAGGACTAATAGTAAGTTTCGGAGGCATCCAAGATTTTTGGAATTTTATAAGGCTTTTGTCTGAAAACAATGGCAATAGAAACGAATATAGTTTTGCTAATGGGATGATGATTGATAAAAATAATATTGATTATATAAATTTTTTAACCAGTAGTTCACTAGGAAATATAAGAAGTGGATTCATAGCATTTTTAAATTCGATAAGAAAAAGCAGTAATTTTCTCTCATATATAGATAATTTGAGATCCAGAAATAAAATAAAGCCAGGAATTTACGAAAAAAAACAGTTAACTATATACGTTAAGAATGATATAAAAAATAATAATCTTAGAGAGGTATTGGAACAGAGACTGAATTTAGACTATGAGGACTACAATAATATAAAAAATTTTGCAATACAATCTACAATAAGGAATATTAGTGCTACTGCTAATCTCAATTTAGATAGCAAATATATTTATGTATATGCACCAAATTATTTTAGTTCTCTATCGGAAGAACAATTAAATAATGACGATCATAAATATTTGATTGGGATAAAACATTTAATTGGGAACCCAGTCTTTCCTCCTGAAATATTGGAAAGGGAAATGTTCCTGATTGAAAAGGATTATAGAGAAACTCTATTTCGTGAACTGAAAAAGAATAAAAAAATAACTTTCATTGATTACTCTCAAAAAGCAGAAAGCACTAATTGGTTTTTAGATTACAGCCATTTTACAGAATTTGCAGCAAGTAAACTAGGTACAATGCTTGCTATTGAAATTCTTGATATTAAAAAAGATACAAAATAACGTATAGAAAATTTTAATTATTAACTAATATGTGATTTTAATTCTTTCTTCACAATGTCTATCTTAATAGGAATAAAATACTAAAAATTTTTCTAAATAAATGAATTTAAACAATTTTTTTAAATTATCAATTGGAGTATTATTCGCCATTCCAGTAAGTTTCTTTATTGGGGGTGAATTAAATGCAAATAATTTTTCCGATGGCATAGAATACGAGAATTACAGTGAGAATCATCTCTTAGCTTGCGGTGGGGGAGGCGGTGGTTCCGGTGGCAATAAGCCTGGTGCTTTAAAAACTAAAAAATTAAACAGCAAATTAACTTTCAAAAAGAGACAATTGTCCAAAGCAGCAGCAGCAGGAAAAGATACCTCTGCGTTGCAGGCTGAAATTTCGGAACTAGAAGCTGCGATAGCAGAAATGCAATAGATTCAAAATTTATTCATCATAAATTTCAATTAATAAATTGAGGTGCATATTTTTAAATATTCATCTCTAAATACTTCTTTGCCAAGCTTGATTGACTTTTTTAAGTTAATACAAGCTTTTTTATTTTCTTTCAATTCAAAATGAGTTAGTGATTTGTTGTAGAGGGTACTATAGTTTCGAGGATTAATCTTTAGAGATTTTTTAAAATCTTCTAAAGCACTTTTGTAGTTTTTTAATTTAAAATTACTGACACCTCTATTATTGAAAGCGATGTAAGATCTTTGATTAATTTTTAGGGACTCAGTATAATCTGTCAAAGAACTTTCATAGTTTTTTATTTTGAATTTGGCATTTCCCCTATATAAAAAGGCATATTCATCCCTATTATCGTATTTAATTGATTTAGTGTAATTTTTTATAGAGTTTTGATAATCAAAAATTATTAATTGAGCGCTTGCAATATTGTAAAAAATCTGGTCCTTAGATTCTTCAGAAAATTTTAACTTTTCATAATCTTTAATTGCCCCTTTGAAATCTCCATGTCTATATTTTGAATTTGCTTTGTAAAAGTTAATTCTAAAATCTGGATTAATTTTAAATGAGTAGTTAAAATCTTTAATCGCTCCCTCAAAATCTCCATATTCATGCTTAGCTTTTCCTCTTTCTAAATAAAAAGAAAAATTGTTGGGATCTCTTGATATTGCCTTAGAGTAATTATTAATTATTTCTCGATTAATATTATTACTGTTATCTTTTAATGAATTTTTCCGCCCAAAATATAACCAACTTGTTGTTATGCTCAACGATAATAAAATAGCAGTAAGTATTCTTATTCGCATATTAGTAATTTACTTTAAATCAAATAGTAGGTAAAGAATTTTTATTTGAGTTTTTACTTAGATATTAATTGTGAGTAATTGATTAATGTTTTTCTCTTTTTATTTTTGAATCAAATAAAAGTCAAAAGTAAAGTTAGGAAAGATAATTCTCTTTATTATTTTAGATAAAAATGTTTTGAGAAATATCATCCTATTATGCAAGTTTATTTGTAATTTGATAGAAAGTATTGCGTTTTTATCTCTCAGCGGTATTTTCAATATCTTCTAGTAAATGTTTAGTTGATCTACTAAAACCGTTTGTCTTTAAGTAGTTTTGAGCTTCTCTAAATTTTTCAGCTACTCTCTTTGCATAAGGAGTATTCATTGAATTTTGAGTCATGTAAAAATTGCATCTCTTTTTATAATCTGATTCAAAAAGACCCTTGATAAGTATTCAAAAATACAAGAATATAAAAATAGGATTTTTTACTTACTAAAAAATTTATTGTTTAAAGTTCTTGATTCTCTAAAGTAGAGTTTTTTCAAATTAGAAAAAGTGACAATGACAAATATATTATTAATTCTTTTTTTTCTTATTGTTTTTTTTGTATTTTTATTTATATTATTTTTTTATTCAAAACAAAACAAAAGGTCAGCAAAAAAAACAACAATTACTCCAACTTATGTACCTTTTTTAAAAGAACAAGAATTTAATCCTGATATAAGTACAGATAATTGGGATTTACACAAACTTAGATTAGATAAATTTAGAAGATCACAATATAAGGGATTAACTTTCTTTGTAAGTTCAGAAAATAGAATTTACTATCTTTCTGAAGAAGGGGATAAAGTTTATTGCTAACAGGAGAAATTAATTTTATAAATAGGAAAAGCCGATAGAAATTTATAATATTAATGAAGTATTTATTTTTATTATCAGAAAAGTTCTACATTTTTATGGAATGGGAGTGGAATACCTTAAAAAAACTAAGAAGAACGAAAAGAAAGAATTTTTTCCTAAGAGGATCATTTGCTTTATTTAGTTTATTCTCTATTCTTTTTTTAATATTTTCGCCTCCTATTGCTTTTGGAATTTTATTTGGAGAGGGATTAAAATTTAGTATTTTTTTTATTTGGATATGGATTTTAAATTTAAAGTTTTTTTGAAAATGTATAATTAATTTACCAAGATTATTTAAAATTAAGAATTTAAAAAATTTACCTTATGCCAAAAATATTCAAACAAAATAAGTTCGCTTTGTTGGGAGCAAATATACTAATAATTTTACTCTGGCTAACTATATCTTCTTTATTAATAAATTTATTTCAAAGTGAAAATGCCCCATTTTATATATATAAAATTTCTTTTTTAATCAGATTTCTCCCGCCTATTTGGGTTACTTGGTTTCTATGGATAAAAAGAGGTGGTTTAAAAAGATAAATAACAAAAGCATTGTTGTGTATTTAATATAAAAATAAATCAGTTAAAATCTTTGTGCTTACTTGAATTTTTCATGTAAGAATTAGGTAATTAAGAGATTGTTTTTAGCTAAGAAATAATCTCTTTTTTTTACAAATATTTTTTCTCATAAAAAAGTGCTTGTCAGTATCCCTATTGACAAACACTCATGACGATCAATTTTTAAAAATTAAACAGGCAATCTATTATCAATTTCCACCACTCCGGAATCCATAAGACGGCCGATTTTAATAACTAAAGCCATATCCAGCCTTGAAAATTCAGATTGATGGTTAGTTATCCAATCAAGTTCAGAAAGTGTTATGACTCCTAAAGTATTTACTTTAAGAAAAAGTAAGCCTAAATTCATTTTAAAAAATTCCAGGAATTATCCAGCCGAATAAACCATAATTTACAACTAATGCAAATAAGCCCATCATTGCCATTCTTCCATTAGTTCTCTCGGCGTTTTGCCAATAAGTTGGTTTTGAATTTTCCATTTTTTTGAGTTGTAGATTTATTAAAAAGTAAGTTTTAAACGAAACCAGGAATTATTTGACCTGTTGTTAGATATGCTCCAACAGCAGCAATTAATCCAAGCATTGCGAATCTCCCGTTAAGAGTTTCAGCAACAACTTTTTCTTTTTCGATTGATTTGATTTTTGTGTTTGTGTTTTTCATTTGATTAGAAGATGAATAGTTAAAATTTTCATTTTGAAATTGCTTAGTTAAATAAGCAATGAGGGTGGCTGTAAATAATACAATTACAGCTAAAAAACCTGAAAGTGGACTCATTAAAAAATGCCAGGAATAATTTGTCCAGTTGAAACGTAAGCACCTACTAATGCTACAAGCCCAATCATTGCCCAACGACCATTAACTTTTTCTGCATTTTGTGGGTAGCTGTCGTATGAAACAGATTCGTCTATGTAAGGACGTGTCTCAGTTGGAAACATGTTCTGCCTACCACCTGATTCAGTAGTAATGTTTGAATTAGCCATTGAAGTTGTGTAATTGTTAACTAATGTAACACTACTATTAACAAATGTAAAGTATTGGGGCGAAGTTAAGTTATTTTCAAGATATCTATCACATAATTGTAACGTAAACGTGACATCTATCATTAAATAATTGTTTTTTTTTGAATTTGTTACGCTTTGCAGTTTGGTTCGTCAACTAATAAGAGTTCAATTCGTATTTTAAGTATTTATTTTTAAATCTCTTTCTTTAGCAAATTGTTCAAAAAGACTTGGCACCTCTATTTCTATATGCTGCAAAACTATTAAACTTCTTATTTCCTTCATTCATTTTCTATTATTTCAGCTGATTCAGAACAGACATTAACGCTAAACCACTCCATTGCCGACCAAGTATATTCTTGGTATGTACCTGCAGCAATGCTTACAAAGCAATCATTCTCATACCAACTTCTATAACTGGGCTTTAATCCAGTTCCTTTTAATCTGTTATCTAAGCCTTTTCCATATTTTTTAATAACAAGGTTTATAGCTTCATACTCAATTTCTCTTTGCCTTTCATCAGCAAGTCCTCCTAGAGGTATAAAAAAAAGGATTGATGCAATAATTAAATTTTTCATTGAGTCTTCTTATCTTTATAAGTAGCTAATTTCATATCGATTAATTAATTTTATAAAATCATCAACTCGTTTTTGTCCATTATTTAATGGTCTTGAGGAGTCAAGAACAGCAGCACAACATAATTGCCAACAAGATTTTTCATCTAGATCTAATTTCTTACATATATTTTTTGGAGCTATGATAACTGTATTTATTTCGGAGATATGTTGAGTGGTCTCCCATAATTCTCCCTCTAGAAAATCGAGTTCAATACTTGATAATAATTCTGTGGCTATGTAATCCTTTATTAGTTCAGTTAATTCCAAAATATTCTATGAAATGTTAAGAAGTTAAATCATCCCTTATTACTTATATAGCAAGATAAAAAAAAAGGAGCTAATTGCTCCTCATTTTAGGTCGGCTTTCAATCATTAAGAGACTTAATAATTAAGTATTTAGCATATTTATTTTTTAATTTTGTTGCTTGTTTTACTGTCAGTCCTTTTAAGGTAAAGTACTCATTTACTAAAAATTATTTTGTTTTTTAATAAAAAGAGACTTTTATTCAACATATGAATTACAGGGAAGATTTAGAAATCAAACTTCAAAAAGTAACGCTTGCAATACAGGAGGTTGTAGAGGATATCTATAAAACTGATCAGGAGAAACAAAGAATAATTTACAAACTTATTGATTTTAAAAAAGCGATCATTTCTAAAGGTATTGAACTTAATATTGAATTAGAGGCAGCCTAAAAATATATAAATATCTCATGACTGTCTAATAACTTTTAGAATAACATTATAAAAAAATCACTTATTTATTAAATGAGGCCTGGTACTTTTGATTTGTTAATTCTAGTATTTATCCTTTTAGGTCTTCAAGCTTGGTGGATCATACCAATAATAATTAAGAATAATAAATTAAATAAGAGAGGTAGCGATTTAAGAGAGGAAATTAAGCAATTAGAGAGGTTATATAAAAAATAAATTAGTTAATTATTTTTTGAAAACCATCTATTATTAGTGCAACACAAATATCTAATGAGATTAAAAAATTTTATCCCCTTTTGTTTCTTTTTTCTTGGGACTTTAATTCTTCCACAATTTTCTCTTGCACAAGAAAAGATTGAGGTAATTCCTCTTATTCAAACTTCAAAAGGATTAAGTGGCAAAAATTTTAATTATCTTGATGGTAAGCCTGAATTAAGACTCTTAAAAGTCAAGATTCCGGCAGGATTGAAAACCCCAATTCATACGCATCCTTCCCCGATGTTGATTCATGTCACCAGAGGCAGATTAAAACATGTCAGGGGTGAACAAATTAATTTTTTTAAGGCAGGGGATTCATTTGTGGAAAGTAATAATGGAGATGCCCACTACGTTAAAAATATTGGGAAGAAGGCGGTTATACTTCATGTAGGAGTTATATCAGTAGTTGGGATGCCCACAACTATTAATAAATAAGATTATTCTCTAGATTAGTCATTTGATTTTTTAGGATATGAAATTATTACGAAGAACAGCTGTAGTGTGAAACGCCTCCATAGTTAAAATACTGGCTTGGTTTTAATCTATTATATTTTTGATCTATTTCTGATGATTGTTCTTTATATGGATTGCTAAAAACAGTCTGCAACTCCTTTATTTTGTCGTAATTATTTTTTTCAGCCTCTTCATATGCAGTAACGACCATCCATTCGCGCCATGTATAAACTGGATTAAGAGATTTCATTGATGCAGATTTTGATTTAACATTTGCCCCTTTCTTCAAAATTGATTGCCAGTTTTTAAGCCAGACTTCCCATCTATTCTTAAGCTCATCATTAATTGGTAAATAGAAACTGTATTTTAAAGAATCTAAGTTATCAGGCATATCAGATAGTTTACGGAATAAAATTGTATAGTCTGCTTTTGAAATGAACATTAGATTAAAAAATTCATTAATAAGAGTTTCGTTGTAATGTTCTAAACCAAGCTTGTTTGCCCACATTTTTTTCAGCTCTTTGTCTATTAAATTTGAAAAATCATTTTTGATTTGTTCTAGCTTTTCAAGATCTTGTCCACTTTCTGAGAGTAATGGACTAAGAGAAGAACAAAATGTTTTAAAGTTAATCTCCGCAGCAGAAGGTTGATTAAAAAATGAGAAATGTTCACCTCCACCTGTCCATGGCTGGAATCTTGGATCAAATAATTCACAGAATCCAAAAGGGCCATAGTCGAGGGTGAAGCCTCCAGCAGCACAATTATCACTATTGAAGTTGCCCTGGCAATAACCAACTCGCATCCAGTTGGCAACAAGAGATATAAGTCTCGATCTATATAATGTAGCCACTTTTATTACCTTACTTTCAAGTGAAATCTTATTTTCAATTTCATCTTTATAATTTCTATCTATAAGGTGTTGAACTATCATTTTCAGTTCATTAAGTGCCTGATCATGAGCATTATTACGAACTCGTCTTGCAAAAAGTTCAAGCTGTCCAACTCGTAAAAACGATGGAGCGACTCTCGTAGTAATTGCCGCTTGATTATCGATCATAATGTCAGGTTCAAAATATTTGGAGCCTTTGGAATACCATGGCCTTCTTACTATTTCTGATCGTGAGACAAAAAGTGTTAAAGATCTTGATGTAGGGATTCCCAAGGCATCCATAAATTCCTGTGCAAGAAACTCTCGAATGCTAGAACGTAATACAGCCCTACCATCTGCTCCACGACAGTAGGGAGTTGGACCTCCTCCTTTTAGTTGCATCTCCATCCTTTTCCCATTGAATAAACCTTCAAATACAGAAATTGCTCTGCCATCGCCATAACCATTGCCAGTCCCAAAAGGACATTGTTGGGTATATTCAGTACCATAAATTGACAATGCATAACCTGTTGCCCAACCAACCGGACTCATCGGATAATCAGCTACAGATATATCACCTGAGAAAAACCGACAAAAATTTTGGTCTTTTGTAAGATCTGAGCTTAGTCCAAGTTCTTTAAAAAGTTTGTTGCTGTGTAAAATATATTCTGGTTCTGGGATCGCTTTTGGAACAACTGGTACGTAATGGCCTGAGTAAACTGAACGTGGCTTATGATCATTTCCATCTTTTGTTGATTGGGGATCTGCTTTAAGAGAATTCATAAAAGAATAGTCAGATAGTTGAGCAAATTCAGAAAAATTTTCTGTAATCTTTCCTTCTAATGAATCAGATTTCCTTGTCATCAATGTTTAAATCTATTCTTGTTTGAGTTGTAATTACTTAAATAAACAACTAACTTTATTTTATATTGATTTCAGTAGGGTTGGTTTTTATCTATGATATTTGATTTAGATATTAGTGAAAATTTAATTTTTTATGAATTATCAACTGTTAATTGAATCATATTCTTTTGGGACCCCCCTTTCTGAGCAAGAAATAGAACTCTTAAGTCTGGAACTTGAAGCTCAAATCATGAACATTAATATATCAAGAGAATTTGGTTGTTTCAAATCGGCTCCATCCCATATTTGTGAATGTCTTAATTTAAAAAAGGATACTTATTGGATTATGTGCCTTGCTGAAATATTAGATTTGCATAAGCCACCCAAATCAGGGAAGACAAAAAGTGTGGAGGTTTTTGATTTACTTCTTGAAAAAGGACTTGTTATTGGTTAAAAATTATTCAGTTTTTTGAGTTTTAAGAAAAAAGAGTTGATTTCTCAGTATTCTGATAGGATTAATTCAAAGTAAGATAAAAAAATGGAAGATACTGTTGATTTGGTATTGGAAAATCTTATTAAGCTAACTAGATCAAGTGAAAAAAAATTTAAGTTAGGAAATTTCAAAGGAGCTATATACGACAAAATGAAGGCTGATGCAATATTAAAATCTAAATATTGTGATGAAATAATTATTGATAAATATAGAAAAGAATTATCTAGCTTATATTCCCAAAAATTTGATCTTATATTCGATCATAAGTTAAAAATTGATCAAATAAAGAGAAATGAACTAGTGAAATTGTTAAAAAATAAAAGTAAAGAAAAATTAAAAAATCTGGATTATAAAGGAGCTATAAAAGCCTTAAGGAGGGCAGAAAAATATTTATCGAATTAAAAACTATTTAAATATCAATTAATTCAAGATTTAAGAATTTTTGCTTATTTTTTTTAATCAGTATAAATTTTATTAATTTGAAAATAAAAAATTATTAAAGGGTTGATTTTTTATCAGAATTCGTTTCTCTAGGAATATATTATTTATTTGCACTAATTATGGTTATGCCTCAATCTACTTTGGAGAGCTTATTATTTTTTATGATACTATCTCTTTTAGCAACGTACATTGTAAATTTAAAATATTCTTCAAAGTTAAAACCTCAAAAGTAGATTTTGTATATTAATTTTTTTTGTATCAGATCTATTTACTTGGATCACTCCAAGTTTCTCTGTATAGCCAACTTAAAAAAGTAAGAGTAAATATATTTCCAAATGCATAAAGTACTCCTAATAAAGGGTTATAAATATTGGCGATAATTGTCGACATAATAAATATAATTAACCCCGAAACAACTAAATCCTGAATAGGCAAATGGTTTAAATTAATAGAACTTATCATTTGATAATTATAGATAATAGATAAAAAAATTATAAAGCCAAATAGTGTGATAATTGTTCATTATTTTTTACTATCTATGCAATATTTGAAAAAGATTTAAAATCTCTTAGAAACATCTCGTGAAGAATAGAATCAAAATTTAGATTTTGCTGATAATAACTATTTAAAATGTATGGGAATAACTCATTATTAATTATGGGCGAAGCAAAAAGAAGGAAAAATTTAGGAATTCCGCCAAGAGAAAAAACTAATGATATAAAGTTACCTCAACTCGATAAAAAAGCCATACAACAAAAAGTTAGGTCTACATTATATAAATATCCAATTATCCCTTTTCTTTTTTATGGAGCCGCAATATTGATCCTAATCGGAGGTTTATTTTATGTTTTTAAATCCTTTAAGATTGTTTCGTTATAAGGATTGCTTATTTAAATAATAATCCATAATATAGATTTGAAATATTTATGCTTCTTTGGAATCATTATTTAAAAAAAATTTCAGGGTAAGAAAATGCACAAAAAAGTTTAAAATAAATGATGACAAAAAATATATTAGCCTTATTTACGATTGACAACAACCTTTATTGATGTAATTTTGGATTAACTTAAAATTTTTATGAAAAAAAAAATAAATAAAAAGTATTCTGAAGTAATGCGTCAAGCTGATAATGCTGTTGGAAGAAAAGAAGTAGTTAGTTTATTAAAAAAAGCTGCAATGATTATATCAAAATCTGATGAAAACTTAGCTGCTTAAATTAGAAAACTATTTTATTAGAAAATATAAAAATCCGTAAAGAATAATAGACGAAGAGGTAGCCATAAAAACAAATGGCAATATCATTCCTGAGTTCAACCATCTTAAAAATCTTATTCTTTTATTAATTACTCTTGGCATAGACTTAAATATCTCTTATTTGAAATTTAACAAGTTAATAAAAGGTGTAAATTATTGATTAATCTTTTTAAATATCAGCATTAGCAATTTTAAAAAATTTTATTAATACTCGGGTGTTAATTTCATTCTAATTTTTTTATTGGAAAGAAATTTTTAGGTAATTAATACCTTGTGTTAGAAAAAAATTTCAAGCAAGATTTAGAAACATTAGATTTCTCATTAATGATTAAAAATTTCAAAGATAATCCTGAACAATTTAGAGATTATGATTCTGAATTGCTCCTTAAAATTCTAACTAAGGCCTCAATCGAAACTAAAAACAGTTTTGATAATGAACTATTTGTCGATGAAAATTGGAAAATTAATAAAAAAAATATGGATAATATTATTCCTTCAGAAAATTCAAATTTGAAAAGAATATTATCAGAACTTTTTCCAAATAAAAAAATATTGATTGAAGATAATAATGATGGCTCGCAATCAATTTTCTTATACTAATTCACTTAATATTAAAAGCTTATTTTTCCTATTAATTATATATTTATTAAAAAAAAAGAAAAATAGTAAAAATCACTCTCGGTTTAAGTTTTTGCAGATATTTTTGTTCATTAAAGTTCATCCAAGTTTATATCTCTGGATGTATGAAATGGGAATATGGAACCAGATTCACATTACTGCAAATGACCATTAATAACCTATTACAAATAAGAGAAAAAATGAATAGGGCCATTAGGCTTTATAAAGCCCAAATTTTGGAGACTAAAAATGGAGAAGTGATTCCATACAGTAGATCTGTCTTTGAAGAAAGAACCAGGCAAACAAAAAAAGAAATGCAATTGAAAGACTCTAAAAATCAGTTTCTTATTTGTAATTCATCAAAAAAAGGGGTGCCCAACCCTCTTTTTTTTTAATATAAAAATAACTTAATTTTAAATAATTTTTTTTTCGATCCTGAATTGTAAAAATAACATAATTTTGATGTTTTTACTATTGCGTTCAAATATATAAATGGCAAATTTAATTTAGAAATTAAGAAGAGAATAAATATGTTTAAAAAGAAATATAGACAATTTAATGACTCATCCAATAAATCAAAATTAGATCAAGTCTTATGGTTCATTGAAAATTATTTGCCCCAGAAGAAATACCGAGGTGCTCAAAATAAATTTTATATTGATAATCTAGAGGCAGAGACTATTAAGCAATTCTCAAAATTAGTCTCCCTACGTTCTAAAACATTATTGCCAATTACAAAAGATACGACAATCTCTTTTACCTTTGGTAATTGGGCCTTACCATACCTTAAATTGCTTAAGAAATTAGGAATAGCTAAGTAATAAAATTTTGATAGATTAATTCAAGACTTATCTCGAATATAATTAAATAAACATCATAGAGTCCAACTAATTTCTTTTCGAAGTTTAAGGAGGAATAACTACTTTACATAACAAATACAATTGCTAAGTTTAAAATAAGAGATCTATTAATTATGTTTCTAAATTATCTGCCTAGTGAGATGGTTGAGGTTGTTGGTTTAACAATGATTTTTTCGTTTTTAGTTGGAACGATATTAATTTTGTTATTTACATCAGATCAGGCAAATACAAAAAATCTATATTTAAAAAAGGCTAAATAAATTTTAAATAATTTATCTTTATAAAAAGTAGTATTTTTTTTAATAAAAAACTCGCAGGCGATGAACTTAATTTTTAATATTGATAAATAAATCAATTAAAATTGTGGGTGAAGCTAAAAGACGAGAAGAATTAGGTTTACCACCTAGACAAAAAAAAGTTAAAGTAAGTAATTCTGATAGATATTTTTCTTGGTTTCCAATTACTAAATCAAGACTTAAAAAATATCCTTACATGGGAGTAGTTACTATGGCACTTGGAGCGATAATTTTCTTAGTTAGTGGTGGAGCGAGTAGTATTAATTAAATTCTTATTTTTTATTATTCTAAATCTAGGAATTTTTTTGTAATAATCTAACTCCTGATATTACAGAGACTATAGATGTAATACCTAGAAATATCGAATAAAAAGGTTGCAAATTAATAATGCCAAAATTTCCTATATGCCATTTGATTAACCAAAAAACATCTATTCCTAATGGTTGAAGAAAACTATAGATAGTCCCCGATATAATAGTAATTAATAAAGGGATTGCAGAGATTGCTGCTACTTTTCTATGAATTTTTCTTTTATTAGGTTTTAATTTTTTCATCTATTTTCTCAAGTATAAATGTAATTCTTTTTCGTTTTTGCATGGAAGCCATTTATCTTTGTTCTTATGTATTCCTTGGCAACCAAGTTCTAAAGATTTATTTTTAGCGTCCTTAGCAGAAGAAAATGTACCCCTCATATGCGCATACGAATAATTATTGAAATTTAGAGATATTAAAAATAAAAAAATAAAAAAATTTAAATTTCGGCGAAGAACATGCATTATTTCAAATTTAAAATATGTATTAACTAGAAATTCTATCAAATATTTTTGTTCTGCCAGAAAAACTTGGAAATTTTTAAGCAATATGATTATTATGAAAAATGAAGTACCAAAGACCGCAATAAACTGGCTAATGACTTAATTTTCATATCTTAATTTTTAAAAATATAGTCACAAATACTAGATGGATTTGCTTATTTAACTATTTTTAGTCTTTTTATAAGAGTGTCTCAATCTATTTGATGTTTTAAATATTTAATACACAAATTTTTTTCATTATATAGCTCTGTAATTGGTGCGATTTTTAAAGCGATAACAAAAGTTACGATAATTAGAAGAATGTTTGTAGCTAGTATAATATTGCCAGAAATTTGATCTCATTTGTATTCTTTATTTTAATTTAAAAGTTCTCTCAAATATATATCTTTAAGCTCTAAATTTTACAAATTTTTATTTCCTTTTGCACTATTTCTCTCATTAAGCTGATTTGGATATATTGTTTTTCATATCTTCAATTTTGTTGATTAATTCATCTAACCATTCTGTATTGTTTTCAGATCTTTTCTTGAAATATGATATTTTTGGTTGATTGATTTCCATTGTTTCATAATCTCCACTCATTAATTCCCCCCTGAAATTTATATTCTGCCTAATTTATCTAGGGAAATTGAGCTTATCAATAAGCTCTTATACTTATTAAAGCTTTTATATTTATTAAGTTGGATACTTAAAACTTAGCAATTTAAACTGAGTTAATTCAACAAACGTTAAAATTTTAAAAATGAGACAAAAATATGGTCACTAATAAAGAATTAGAAAAAAGAGTTGAGACTTTAGAAAAAGAAGTAAAACATCTTAAAGCTATTCTGCAGTATCAAATGAGGAATAAGAAAAAGTGATTAATAATTAAGGCAAAGAAATTACTCATTTTTTAATTTGCTATTTAATACTTGCTGGTTTTTGTATTTAACGTTTTAGATGAACATTAAAAAAAATATTAAATATAATTTTATAGGAAATTAAATTTTGATTATTGATATTTATAACAAATCTGTTTCTATATATAAATTAAGTATTTTAAATGATTAATTCTATAGCTATTCCATTATTGATATTGGGCTCATTATTTGCTTACAAAAAATTTAGTAGAAAAAGAAGGAAATTCCATGCCCCACCTACAAATCAACTTCCTAGTTGAATATCAAATTCCGTCTTGGTCTTCTCCGAAAGGGTTATATCTAATATCCCAAATGAGAACTACCGCTATAGATAAAAGCAATAGACCAAAAATAACTTGATAAGGTGGAAATATCATGAATACAATCTAGCAATTATCTATAAGCTTTGCTTACAAGAATTTTAAAGGGTAATCAATATTGTTTGGTTCTAAATATCTTGTATAACATGCTGTAGTGCAATCCACTCCTTCAATATTAATAATAAAAGAAGTTATACATTCAAAAAACTTTGCAAAGCATCTAAATCTTCAATGTTTGAATAAATGTCTTTTTTCATAATTAATCATCAAATCTGTAGATTTTTCTAATAATTATCTTCTAATAATGTCAAATTTTGAGTAAATTACATATCCACCATTTTTTTTAAAAAGAAATATTGAATCTAGAAGCTTTTTCAATCCTTCATCTATCGATTCAACCCTTGAGCCTATCATAACTGGTTTACTTGATCGCTTATAAAGAAAAACATAAGAAATCAAAATTTCCTTAATTATGGGAGAGGCATTTGCAATATATTCAAAAGGTTAAAATATTTTTATCCTCAAGCTATCGTTTTTGATTAAGGTAAATTTTTTCCCATAAAAAAAGGGCGTTAGCTTCGCCCCATGCAAAAAGCGGGATAATCCCCATCACCCAGCCTTTTCATGATCCTAGCACTACATATGGTGTTTGAAAGTAATAAAAAATACCTATTGATGGGGTTGTAAGTTCTCGTTTAATTTGTCATTATAGGGATCCCCATCACCTAGGCTCGTAAGAGTCTTTTTTTTTGTCTGGTTTCTGATCAGATAGATGTTTCATTTAATCCCTCTATTAAAATTAAAAGTTAACGAGGATAAAGTTGCCGAATATTTAGAAATCCCTAAATAAGTAATTTTTAACCTTTTCTTTTTGAGAGGTTTGTTCAGGGGTTTATTTTTAGACTTAATGCCCTAATAATATGGGAAATAGAATTCGAATCTTCGACCAGTACTTCATACGATTAGTTCGATGAAATGATAGTCTTTTTGACCAGAATATATACTTATTAATTTTTTAATTAGTGTTTAAAGATTTTTTATTTAATTTTTAAGTTTGATAATTAATAATATAAAAAATTCTTTTAGTCATGCAGACATACATAGTACATTGGCAATTCCCAGATCAAGAAAGTCATATGCAAGGTGCAGAAGCTTTTGCTGGTTTTGTAGAAGGGGGATGCGAAGGTGACGAATTTGATGGGTTCAAAGTTGTTAATAGAGTAGTAAATCCAGAGGGAGCAAATGGGTGGGCAATTGTTGAATCTTCAAACCATCAGAACATTTGGAAGTGGAGTAATATCTGGGTCGATAATTTTGGCGTAGAAATTAAGGTTACACCTGTTTTAACAGACCAAGAATTTCTATCAGTACATAAAGAAATTGCCACACTCTCGAGTTAGTAATTATTCTCAATATGTGATTGAGAGTCAATTTACAATAAGCAGAAATATCCACGTATTTTTTTATATGTTTCAAGAAACTTTTAGAAGGTAAATGTGCGGAAGATTTGAACTTAATACTAAATTTGATAAATTGCCTAAAGTTTTGAAACAAGATTATCCAAGTGGACTTGATAAAAAATACGAAACCCAAAATTTAATTAGACCAACTGATCCAGTTCTGGTGATTAAAAATGAGGGGAAAATGAAAACGACTTTCATGTCTTGGGGTTTTATTTCCCCTTGGGCTAAAGACCCATTTGATAAAAAAAGATCAAGACCATTTAATGCAAGGTCAGAAACTGTAGAAGAAAAAAAATTATTTAGTGGAAGTTGGAAATATAAAAGATGTTTAATACCTGCAAGTGGTTTTTTAGAGAAAAAATACCGTATTCGTAAGGAAAATTATGAGACTTTTTGGTTAGGTGGAATTTGGAGCAAGTGGAGTTCGCCTGATGGGGCTGAAATAGAAAGTTGTTGTATTCTGACAACTGAACCAAATAATCTCATTAAGCCTTTTCATGATCGTATGCCTGTAGTTGTGCCAAATGGACATGAGGAAAAATGGACTGAAAAGGTAAAAGATCCTTATGAATTAAAAGGTTTGCTTCCAATAACGATGGGTTGGTCACCAGAAGGATGGGTATTAGAACAAATCCAAAAAAAATTTGATCAAGCGAGTTTATTTTAAGAAGAAAACTGATTTCTATTTATATTTACAGGGGTTTGTTTAACAACATATCAACTACATGGTTGATTAAGTATATTGGAATTTAGAAAAAATTTTTCTCCATCATCATTACTATCATCATCATCATCATCGAAAGAAGAGATTAATATATAAACTCCTCCAAATCCTAAAATCATAGATAAGTAGAGGATAGGATCTATCATTATTCTATGATGAAACATTTAAATTAAATTTGAGGAACTTTTTCAATATCTATATTTTCTCTTTATTATTATGTGAAAATATCTCTAGGGTAAAAAATTCTTTATTCTTTTTATTTGATATTATTGACCTTCTATATAACATGGAGTAATAGAGTCCACTTTTTTATGGGGAAATTTTCTTCTCAAGAAATAGAAAGTCAATACAATTTAATAAAAAAGCTATTAGATGAACCTGAAAAGTATAAAGATGCAATTGATGCGATAAAGAAAGATATTGCTTATATGCCTATAGAACTTAAGAAAAAACTTGAAGAAGAAAATATTACCTTATAAATAAAAAAATCTCACTTTTATATATTTCCTTCAATAACAGTGTATCTTTCTACCTTCTTTATTGAAGTATGGTAATCGTGATTTTTTTAATTCATATTTAGCTTTCTTTCAAAAACTAACCAAGAGAATCTAAATCTCTTCTATGGTGGACAGTACTTGAATTATCATTAGAAACTTTTTGTTTTCTCATTAAATCAGAAATAGTTGGATAATCTTTCGCGTATTCAAGATCTCTTTTATTTTTATTTTGAATTGCGAATGGTGATCTTTTTAGATTCATGAATTAATACCTCAAAATTTCTGTTGGATTCTGATTACAGAACCTGGATGGTCATGTAAGTAAGAATTAAATTCTCTTGCAAGCATCATGCAGTCATATGTATCGCGTGCGTAGAAGCCAACTTGATGTGTGTTATTTGATGAATCTTTGTAACTCAACAAATATTTATTACAAGATTTAATCGGTGTTGAAGCCATTTGAAATAACATTTGCTATTTGTAAGTTCTAACCAAGCACTCTAGTTAAATGATTAATATTGATGTACGGTTTGAGGTACAAATATATACGGATAGAGGACCAACAATTAATTTTGAAAATGGATAAAATAAATTCGGTTTTTGATCTAGCTTGAAATTTTATCTCTATCATTGAAATTCGATACAAATTCAAAGAAATAAGGCGTTGCTTAAAATATAAAAAGATATAAGAAAGTTCTTAACTCAAACTTATATTTCCTATGAGTTTTGCATCAAGAAATAATATCTTAAATTTTAAATTAGGCTAGAGTTGCTCTAACATTGACAAATCCAGGATTCGAGACAAAGACCTAATGCTCCAAAATTACCATCATTAGTGAAATGTTTTTTATAGAATTATTATTAGGTTATATTAATAATTAATAGAAAATAATTATGTATTTGAAAATATTTAAGAAATCTTTTTTGATTATATTGATAATATTCACACAATATTTATCTTCAGTTAAATCATCTCATTTGAATGAATCAAAATTTAATACACTTTCAGAACAATTATTGATATCAGGTTGGAAACCATCATCAGATAAAAATAGCAAAGGTAAAAAAGCTAGTGATAAAACAATAAAGGCATTAAATAAGTTCAAAAATAAATCCTCTTTGAAGCCCTATTTTAAAAAAGCTAGAGGATATGCTGTTTTCCCAAATGTAGGGAAAGGAGGGATTGGCATTGGAGGTGCTAGAGGGAAGGGTGAAGTATTCGAGAAAGGTAATGTAATTGGATCAACAACTTTAACTCAGGTATCTATCGGTTTTCAATTAGGTGGACAAGCATTTAGTCAGATTATTTTTTTTAAGGATAAAAAATCACTTGAAAGGTTTACTGAAGGTAATTTTGAATTTGGGGCATCAGCTAGTGCAGCTTTAATTACAGAAGGGGCTAATGCTTCTGCTGATTATAGTGACGGGGTTGCAGTTCTTACATATTCAAAAGGAGGCCTCATGTATGAAGCAAGCATTGGAGGGCAAAAGTTTAGCTATGAAGAATACTAAAATTTTATTTATATTTTTTTT
This sequence comes from Prochlorococcus sp. AG-402-O16, assembly GCA_003216415.1. Taxonomy (GTDB): domain Bacteria; phylum Cyanobacteriota; class Cyanobacteriia; order PCC-6307; family Cyanobiaceae; genus Prochlorococcus_A. The sequence continues at coordinate 4,682 of QCIY01000006.1, read as the reverse complement.
ATAAGCTTAACGAGAAAACTATATGAGGGACTTTTGAAGTAAATTTGACAAGATGGCTACCAGAATAAATAAATATCTAAGTGAATTAGGCTATTGTTCCCGAAGAAGAGCAGATAGGCTAATAGAAGAAGGGAAAGTAACCATTAATGGTAAAGTTCCTGAAATGGGAACTAAGGTAGAGGATGGAGATCAAGTAGAAGTTGAAGGTCAGAGAATAGAAAAATCAACAAAACAAAAAAAAATATATATAGCTTTTAATAAACCTGTTGGAATTGTTTGCACAACTGATAGAGGAGTAGAACCCGACAATATCATAGATTTCATTAAATATCCTAAAAGAATTTTTCCTATTGGGAGATTGGATAAGCTCAGTGAGGGATTGATTTTTTTAACTAACGATGGAGATATTGTAAATAAAATACTCAGAGCAAGAAATAATCATGAAAAAGAATACATCGTAAGCGTTAATCGTCCGATAAATAAAGAATTTATTCAAACCATGAGTAATGGAGTACAAATATTAGAAACCATAACCAAGACTTGTTTCGTAAAACAATTAGGGCCAAAAAGGTTCAATATAATCCTTACTCAAGGCCTTAACCGTCAAATCAGGAGAATGTGTGAATCCTTAGGTTACAGAGTAAAATCATTAAAGCGTGTAAGGATTATGAATATTAAGTTAGACTTGCCAACAGGAAAACATCGCGAATTTACCAAAGAAGAACTCTTTAAATTAAATGAATTACTCAAAAACTCTTTAAAAATAAGTGACTAGTTAGAAATCTCTTCTTTATATCGCCATAAAAATTATATTTGCTCTCATTATTTGTAGACAAATATTAATCTCTCAAAAAAACAGACTAAAAGATCCTATTGTGCAATCCAGTCTTCCAGAGATGCTCCCTTTAATTTGAGTATGTTGGTTAAGCAAAATATTGATATTACCGCTTATTAGTTGAGATATGCAATAAGGAGTTTTATAAATATGCTAAAGGTAAAAAAAATTGAACTTAGATAAATATTAATCGTTAAAAAATTGCTTAATTATTATTTATAACTTTTAAATAATAATTTTCTATTTCCTTTTTTTTAAGGCTAGATACAAATTTGTATAAGCTGCGATCACAAGAAGAATTAAAAGAAATGTATTTAAATTCATTTTTTATTTAATGCCATAATCAATCTTAGTCTTTATATAAAAATTTAAGAATTCATTTTCATTATCTTTAAGGTTTGGAAGATTATTTGGACTATTTGTACATGAAAAAATTATTGCTTCTCTAAAATTATTATTTTTTTGTTTCGGTCGATGATGCATAACTTTGCCACTAAATATAATAGCCTCTCCAACAGATAATCTTGGATGAATAGATAAAAATGATGATAAGTAAGCGAACATAGTGTCTAAATATCTATTTCTAAATCTAGGAGAAATCAATTTTGGTATGAAGCCAGTAACTCCATTATTTTTATTTGTATCTTGTAGATAAATTGCTAACTTATATAGTTTAAATTTTGGACCTATAAAATTTTTACCATGAAAATATTGATCTCTATGCCATATTAGTTCTTTCGTTTTTTTATCATTTAGCATATGCATTACCACAAAAGGATAGATTTTATCTCCAACAAGCTTCTCCGCAAATTTTATATACCCGTACTTCAAAAGTAAATCAGCATATAAGTTATAGCTCTTTTGTAGGTTTTCCTTTTTTACTTTTAATGCTCCAGCATCCTTTCTATCTTTTATGAGCAGATCTTTATTTTTTTTGTAGGATATTTTCTCAAAAAAATTTTTCTTGTTATCCATTTCTGGTGAAATTCTAGCAAATCCAAATTTGCTAAATTTAAAATTTTCGGGGAATAACCCAAGCACTTTTAAAATCTTTTTCGAATTGATCTTTAATATAACATTATAAAAAGATCAAATTGTCTTATTTAAATTGAAAAAAAATTTTATTAAAACTTACCTTTTAAATTATTTATTAATTATTAGTTTTCTAGCTATTGTTTTTATCAAGCTAATTAAGACTTATAGGTATTTCAAATATAAGCAGATAGTAGCTTATTAATTGCAACACGTAATATTGAAAATAATCAGAAGTAAATCGGGACGACAAGATAAAAACTTACAACCTAGTGCCCCCAACATACCAAGTGAAACTAACTTAGTATAAGATTTTAAATTAATAACTTTTTTGTTCTGCGTAGTTTCTTCTGACAAGTTAAGCAATATTTATTAACGATTTGTCCGCAATCAATCTCCAAGTTTGGGAGCTTTATTTTTTGGTCCTGAAACGCCAAATCATACTAGCATCCAAGGTATTAGCATCCAGATTACCTTCCTTAGAAATCACTTTTCCTATGCCAGTTTGAAGGCTAAAGTCTTTATTTAGTTTGTACTCTAAACCTATACTCGGTTTATATAAAAGGGCACTACCACTATCAACTCCTCCTCCCCCACCGGCACCAATGAGCATTTCGCCATAGAATTGCAAGTTCTTCCAGCTCGGGCCAAGAATACCTACCCCCCAATGCCCCTCTGAATAGCCTCCAGCTCCTCCTTCATACGCGCTTAATCCTTGTCCAGTAAGGTACCACCAATCCCCTCCCATCCAGTCGATTTTACCTCCCATAAGTTGCATGTCGCGTGAAGAACCACTCTTACGTTGAGCATCAAAATACCATTGGTGCGCTGGGCGAAAACGCCATTTGGTAGTTTGGATAAGATCTGTTTCCGTTAAAGGAGTTCCTTTTTGATCCTGAGCAAAAGTTTCCATTACGTATGCCAAATTGAAGCCGAGATATTGTGTATCAAAATTACCATCTGGAGCGGTGAGATACCCGCCATCGATAATTAGACTGAGATCAGGAGAAAGTCGGTATTCCAATCCTAGATTTGCTCGGGCAACAAATCCTCCGCCGGTTTCGACAGACCCGCCACCGGCACCGCCGATGGTTAGAGCGGGGAGTAGTGCTAGACGATCGTCTTTAGTTAGGGGGAGGCGATAGCCTATCCCGGCTAAAAGTTCAGCGTACCCGCCTACTCCACCTGATACGGCACCGGCAGTTTCAAAGGTAGAAAACCAGTTATCATTAAGAAAGTAAGAGTACTCTACGCCGATCAGACCTAATGAATTATTAAGCGACTCACCGGAGGTGGTTTTGCTACCGTTGGATGGAGAATAGACACGAACCCGGGCAGCTAGGTGCGATCGGTGGCTGCTAACAGTACTCCAATCTTCCCCAAAGTAATCAGCTATAGTCAGCCCATCATTTTTCCAATTGAGTGTCGGTGTACTGAAGGGAATATCCAGTGAAAGCGCGATTGCATCGCTGGAAATATCTCCGTTAGGGAAGTCTACGTAGGTGTAATTCACTCCCAGTTCGCTCCAGTTAAAGTCGTACTTGAGACCAATATGTGGGCGTATCATTAACCCTCCTCCTTGTGCCGCGGCACCGCCCCCTCCTGCACCCATATAGCCTCCTGCATCGAGAGTCCAGTTATCAGTTAACTGATGCTCCACCCCCAAGGTATAGCCACCAGTAAAGAACCCTCCACGATATCCGCTAGCGGCACCGTAAAGGGTGATACCACCGTATAGCCAAGGGTTTAGTTGATCGTAAGCGCCTATACTGTACAAACCCATGCGTTCGTCAGGATCTGGCATGACTATATCCTCAAAGGAAAACCGCAAGGTGCGATTACGCCAAGTTGGAGGCTCCATTTTAGTTTTGTCAAGATTCTTCTTTGATTTATTTTTTAAATTTTTAGTTTCAAAATAACTTTTATCATCCTTATAAGATTTCCAAATAATTTTTTTTAGAGGTTCACCCCTATTTTCTTGTACCTTTTCCCACTTAATTGATTTGAATTCAGAAGAATCTTTTATAACTTTTTCTGCCAATACACCCAGAAAGTTAAAAATATGAGCAATTATGAAAAAATAAAATGCAAACTTCATTTCATAAATCTCTTGAATTTTGATTAATTATCCTTCTTTAAAGATACTTCTAAGAATAGATATATCGCATAATTAACAATTTTACGAACAATTTAGTATCAAAAGGCAGTTTCTGCTATTTTTTGGCAATAGAAAATTAAATACTTTTTTAACCTATTTAGCTTTTTTTTTTTTAAGATATATAAAATTCAAATTTCTTATAAAATGATTGAAAAAAAAGAAGACAATATTCGAAGCGAAAGCTATTACCCAGATAGTAATTATTATCTTGATCAGGTCAATACTCCTAAAGAGACTACTCTTTCAGAGGATCAAATGTATCATACGACTAAATTTGAATGGCCAAATAGCTATTGGTTTATTGCTGAAAGAACAAATGGAAGACTTGCAATGATTGGCTTTATGGCTGTCATTATTAATTACACCTTATTTGGATGGATAGCATATCCAATCCTTTAAATGAGTAATTCTAATTTTGACATAAATGGTGTAGATAAATCTGGAACTCATTGGCTTCAATATGTTGCTTTTGTTGTAACTGCATTTGCTATTTATTTTGGTTGGGCATTTTTCAATGATGCTAGTTTTCACCATTTTGCTGTTAAAATTTTCAAGTTCTGGAATTGCAATGGATATAACCCTTTAAGTTATTGCGTAATGCGTTGGAAAGTAGATTTTTATCCTTAAAAATAATTTCTAAAAATACTTGTCTTCCTC